>JBOGUF010000172.1:0-26319 GCA_050696075.1 Thermomicrobiales bacterium | reverse complement strand
GCGGCCGCTCTGGTCGAGTGCGGCGCGAAAGCGCGCCAGCGGGCGGAGAGGAGTGCGGTCCATACCCGCGATGATCCGCATTCCGGCGCGCTTTCCCCGTCCATACCTCCGTTTGTCCAAACTCAAGACTCAGAATGTTCTGCAACAACTCGCGATACGACGCTACCTGCTCCTGGACCTGGATGGCATGGTCCTGCACGTCGCGCACGTATCGGTGCAATGCGGGATCGACCCCGTGCTTCTCGAACCCGGCGTTCAGGTTGCCCAGCATCGTGGGCAAGGGCTGGACTGCCCGCTGGAACTCGATCACCTCGCGTGAAAGCTCGTAGGTGCGGCGGGAGACGCCCGCGTTGCCGCTGAAAACCTCGGTTTCGATCTCGTCGAGGTCGTTCTCCAACCCCGCGACCACCGGACCGTAGTCGTCAACGATCCGGTCCAGGATCGTGTAGAGGATCGCTTGCGGGCCACGGCGCAGCAGCTCGGGGTCCTGTTCCATCCGCCGGCGTACCGCCGCCAGGCTCGGCGTGTCTCCGTGCCGGACCGTCACTACGAAGTCGTCGCCGACAACGACATGCACCTCCGAGAAGTCGACCATCTCTTGCGGATCGAGATAGCGCGCGGCCTTCAACACGACGAAGAGGGTGTTGCTGTGGCGGCGGAATCAGACCCAAACCACTCTAGCTATACGTCAGACATGATACGACGATGATCAATAATCGAAATCTGAGTCCCATTTTGGCCCTAGATCGCTGCCTTAATAGATAGAGGGGGCGTCTCCTGGGTGGTGTCTGCAACGTTCTGTAAATGGCGGGACCGCTCGTCACCGCGGCCATCGTCGGGTGGCAACAGACCGGATCGAAGGAAGGGGACGATGGCACACAACGAGCGTACTGGGATCGCGACAGTGGTGCGCATCTTCCCCAACCCCGGAGCCTGCCCGCGCGCATGGGAGAGAGGGGAAGTGCCCATGGACTAGCGGAGGGATTATCCACCCGAGCAGCGCGACAGCACCGTGACGGCCCGCTTCGCCGACGGGCGCGAAGTGACGGGCGAGTTGCTCGTCGGCGCCGACGGCATCCACTCGGTGGTGCGCGAGCACGTCGCGGGACCGGACCGACCGATCTGGTCGCGACAGATCTCCTGGCGCGGCTTGGCGCCCGCGGCGGTCGGGCACGAGCTCGGGCTGGAGGTGCGCCACCACTCGTTCTGGGGGCCGCGCGCGCAATTCGTGTGCTTCTACGTCGCGGCCGGACGGCTCGTGAACTGGGTCGGCAACACGCAAAGCGACGACGACTGGCAAGAGGAGTCGTGGTCGGCGCGCGGCGACCGCGACGAGCTGCTGGCACGCTACACGGGGTGGCATCCCCAGGTGCGCGCGCTGATCGCGGGCACTGAGCGGGTGTTCAAGTGGGCGCTGTTCGACCGGCCGCCGCTGGAGACATGGACGCGCGGGCGCGTGACGTTGCTGGGCGACGACGCCCACCCGATGCTGCCGTACCTGGCCCAAGGTGCCAGCCAGAGCATCGAGGACGCGTTCGTGCTGGCACGCTGCCTCGCGGCGGACGGCGACGATCCGCGGCGCGCCATCGAGGCGTACGCAGCCCGTCGCCGGGAGCGCACCGCCGCCATCCAGGCCGCGTCGCGCGACGCCGGCCGGCTGGTGCAACTGACGGACCCGGCGGAGGTCCAGGCACGGGACGCGCGGCTGAGCGCCGACCCGGAGGCACCCGTCGCCCGGTTCGACGGGATCTGGAGCTACGATGTTGAAACCGCCACGGCCGAGGGCTAAATCCGGCCGCATCAACCAGACTACCGCCGTCGGGGCGGTGCGTGAACCGCCCGGCGTTGCCAAACCACCCGGCCTTGGTTGGCCACGTGGCCAACCTGGCCAACCTGACCAACCTGACCAACCTCAACCAGCGGTAATACGCGCCATTCTGATGGGATAGAGCGGCGCTACGGTCGCCGCCCTTGTGCCGTCGGCAACTCGGGGTGGCTGCTCCACTCCTCCCAGGAGCCGGTGTAGAGGGCGATGTTGTCGTAACCAATCAGGCCGAGGGTGAAGTAGGTCGTGGCCGAGCGAACGCCAGTGGTGCAATAGGGGATGACCAGCTTGTCGGCGGTGACGCCGACCGCGTCGTACATCGCCCGCAACTCCTCGGCCGACTTCCAGACCTTCGGGTCGTCGGCGACCGCGTTGTCGGTGAAGGGGATACTCAAAGCGCCGGGGATGTGGCCGTCGACGTACTCCTCGATCGTGCGGGCATCGACCAGGACCACGTTCGGGTCGTCGAGCGACGCCTGTACCTCGTCGAGGGTGGCGAGGGCGGCATCGTCCGGCGTGCCCCGGTAGGGATCGGCGGCCGGCTCGACGGCGACCTCGCCCTCCTCAACTTCGCCGCCGGCCGCCTTCCAGGCGTCGAGACCGCCGTTGAGGACCCGCTTGTCCTCGTGCCCAAGCTGGTGCAGGACCCACCATAGGCGCGGTGCGAAGAGGGTGCCGCCATCGTAGATCACGACCGTGTCGGACCGCTCCACGCCGAGGTTGGTCAGGATGGCCTCGACCTCCCCCTGCCACGCCTCGATCGCCGGATCGGAGGTATCGACGATCTCCAAATCCTGCCAGTCGATCTGCACCGCGCCGGGGATGTGCCCGCTCCCGAAGTTGGAGGGCGGGGTCAGGGCGATCACCGTCACGTTCGCATCGCCGAGGTGCTCCATCAGCCAATCCGGCTCGGCCAGCCACTCCGGACGGGCGTAGCCGCCCTCCTCGGGCGTGGCAGCGACCGCGACAGCGGGCGGTGCTTCAACGGCGGTTACGACCGATGATTCCGTCGACTCACCTGTGGCAACCGAAAAGAAGGCGAAGAAGCCAAGCATGGCGACGAGGAGGATAATCACGGCATTCCCCTGTTGGTTCTAGCGTGCGCATACACCGTCGTCGTAGGGGAGGGATCCGCGCCCGACGGGAAGCGGAATACAGCGCGGATCCCTCCCCTACGACGTAGCGACCGCCGGTTCGCGCAACAGATCAATTGCCCGCGCCAGCCGTTCGCGGCAGCGGCGGTCGCCGATGGCGCGCATCGTCTCGAAGAGACCGGGCGACTGGGTGCGGCCGGTGACGGCGACGCGGAGCGGCATGAAGAGCTGCCCGGCTTTCAGGCCCAACTCGTCGGCCAGCGCCCGTAACGCCGCCTCGGTTGCCGCCTCGTCCTCGATGTTGACGCCGGAGAGCGCCCGCTCGGCCGCGGAGAGCGCCTGAGATGTCTCCTCGGCGGTCAGCTTCTTCGGCACCAGCAACGCCGGGTCGTACGCCTCCAGCTCTTCGGTCAAAAAGTAGCCTATCAACTCCGGCGCTTCAGCCAGCGTCACCAGCCGATCTTTGAGCAGCGCCACCGCATCCCGCACCACCGCGTGTTGTGGATGGGTGGACTCGGTCGCCCCTGATTCGACCAGACCCGCCTCCGCCAGGAACGGGATGACCCGCGCGGTCAGGTCGTCGAGGGTCAGGATGTGGTTGATGTAGTACTGGTTGAACCAGGTCAGCTTGTCCTGGTCGAATTTGGCTGGGGATGGGCTGATGCGTTCGATCGTGAACTTCTCCAGCAGGTCCGCTTTCGAGAAGATTTCGGTCGTCGCGTCGTAGCTCCAACCCAGCAGCGCGACGTAGTTCATCAGCGCCTCGGGCAAGTAGCCCTGGGCGCGGAATTCCTCCATCGACGTCGCGCCGTGTCGTTTCGCCAGCCGTGTGCCGTCCGGCGCCAGGATCAGCGGCACATGCACCAGCTTGGGCGGCTCCCAGCCGAACGCCTCGTAGAGGCGGATGTGGAGGGGCGCGCTCGGGATCCATTCCGGGCCGCGGGTGATGAGGGTAATTCCCATCAGGTGGTCATCGACGACGTTGGCCAGGTGGTAGGTTGGGAAGCCATCGGACTTGAGCAGGACGAGATCCTCGAGGTTGGCGTTCTGGTAGACGATCTCGCCGCGGACCACGTCGTGAATCAGCGTTTCCCCGTCGAGCGGCATCTTGAAGCGGACGACATAGGGCAGCCCTTCGGCCAGCTTCGCCGCGATCTCCTCCGGAGGCAGGTTACGGCAATGATGGTCGTAGCCTGGGGGTTCGTCGCGGGCGCGCTGCTCCTCGCGGACGCGCTCCAGGCGCTCAGGCGTGCAGAAGCAGCGGTAGGCGTGGCCGCTGGCGATAAGCCGCTCGGTGTGCTCGCGGTAGATTGCGGTCCGCTGGCTTTGGACATACGGCGCGTGCGGGCCGCCCTTGTCGGGTCCTTCCTCCCAGGTCAGGCCGAACCAGTCCAGAATCTCCATGATGCCCTCGGTGGCGCCGGGGACGAACCGTTTCTGATCGGTGTCCTCGATGCGGAGGAGAAACGCCCCCGCCTTCCCTTCGCGCTTGGCCTGCCCGTGGGCGTAGAGCCAGGTAAAGAGGGCAGTCCGCCCGCCGCCGATATGGAGCCATCCGGTCGGGCTGGGGGCAAAGCGGACGCGCGCCACCGGCGCGGCGGTATCGGTCGTGTCTGTACTGGACGACATGCGAGATCGGTCCTCCCGAGGCAACGAAACGGCAAATCCGGTAAGGAGTATACCCCGGCGCATTGGCGGGACCTACCATGCTCGGCTGCCCGATGAAACCACTCACCCACTCCGTGCGTTGACAAAGGTACCCAGCCACCAGGCAGGGCAGGTCTGTGTCGTGCCTCCGTCCCCGTAGGGCATCGGAAAGGGGGTGCCGCCCGCCCACCGTTCGCCTTCCCCGTCCGCCGCTGCCGGCGGCGACGGCTTTCGTGCGCAATCCCTGGAGGTACCTCGATGGACGGTCCTCGCTTTCCAACCGCTGTCCGTTCGCTGGCCGTGCCGATCACCCGCCGCCGGGCGCTGCGCGGCCTGGCGGGCGGCCTCGCCGCGGCGTTGGCCGGCTCGCACCTCGCGCCATCTTCCACGGTGGCGGCCATCAGCCCCGCCGCGCGGACGATCTCCCCGGTTGGGCTCGGCAACCCGGCCGCGCGCGTCCTGCTGCCGGGCGATGCCGGCCTGACCGACTTTGGCATCGACTTCCGATTGACCGGCCCGCCGGCCGTCTTCTTCGCGGCGGGCGATACGCCGGGCTGGTCCTCCAGCCTACAAGCGAGCGTCTCCGGTTTCGCCTTCGGCTACGCCGCGACGCTGGCGAAGCCCAAGCATGCCTCGCGGGCGGCCGGGCGCGCGGTCCAGGTCTGCCTGCACCACGGATTCCCCTCGTCGGACGACGCCAACGTCGCCTGGTTCAGCCTGACCACCGCCCTCGGCACCGGCGGCGACGCGGTAAACGAGGGCGCGACGATCCGCTCCCTCGACGTGATCGAGGTCTTCTCGGTCAGCGGCCGGCACGCGATCCTGGCCTCGGTCGACGCCGACCAGTTCGCCGCGGTCGTGCTCACCTCGCGCTCGAAGTCGGATCTGGTGACGGTGGCCATCGCCGACTTCACCGGCAAGACGCCGACGATCGACGAAGCGCTCGCGTTGGCCGAGGTCGAGGCCGAGAAGTTGGAACGGTTGGTGGACGCCGGGCGCTGGGACCTCGCCTCCGCCTTCCACGCCCAATGGACCCCCGGCTTCACCTTCGGCTCCGGCGCGCCCTTCTTCTCCTGGCCCGTGATTCGCGACGGGCAACCGATCCCGACGGCGGACGACACGGTCGACACGCTGGCGCTGCGCCGGCAACTCGCCAGTAGCGTCCGGTTCCAGAGCCACATCGAAGGACCGTTCGTGGAGTCGGCGCCGGCCGTCGCCGGTCACGGCCTCTACTATTCGGGGCAAACCAACTTCTTCAACTCGAGTGGGGACGCCAAGCGCTACCACGAGGAGACGTCGGCCCGGCTGCGCGCCGGCCTGCCGGGGATCACGTTGAAGAAGCCGTTGGCGGCCCGCAACCAGCGCATCTATCCGTACGAGACGCCGAGCGAGTTGGGCAAGCTGGGCGGGTTGATGCTGCACCGCATCGTCGCCGACGGCGACTTCCCGACCTCGCTCGCGCTGCACGTCGTGACGGTCCCGTTCGGCGGCGGCCCGTCGTTCACCCTGAGCGACCTGACCGACCGCCTCGAATCGCTGCTGCAAACGATGGGCAACGGCCTGGAGGAGTGCCTCCTCGCCCCGCACCGCGCCCCGGTGGTGATCTCGGTCAACCCGCCGGCATAGAGACACCGTTATGCCGAGCTTGCCGAGGCATCTGGCTTTGGTCGACCAACCCGGTTGGCGGCGTCAGGTCCCTCGACAAGCTCGGAATGCGTGGCGATCCGCGAGTCAATCGTTTCCTGTGAGGAGCTTGAGACCCGGAACTCGTTCATCATGGTCGCGAATGCGGCTAACGATTGTCAGGTCGTGGTGAAGTGCCGTCGCCGCTATCAGGGTGTCGAAATCGCCGATGAGCTGGTGTCGTTTGCGAAGATCGCCTCTGATCTCGGCAAAGCGACGCATGATCTCGACGTCGAGTCCATGAATCGGGATCCATTCAAGCGTCGCCGCAAGGGCCATCTCATCAGCCGCACGATGCCGACCGTACCGGACGCCTTCGTAGATCTCGCCGAACGTCGCAATACTGATTGCCAAGCCATCGGGCGCGAGTCGACCTAACAAGCGGACGGCGTCCGGTCTTCCCTTGAGAAAATCGACCAGCCAATCAGTGTCGATGAGGTAGCTCAAAGCTCAACCGGCGGGCGTGTCTGGAGCTTGCGGCTCTCCTGAATATCCTTCTTGAGGCGGTCGGTATCGACAAGCTTCCATCCGCCCGCGGTGCGAAGAAATGCCGCCAAATCTGCTGCCGTCTTGATCCGTTTCGAGCCGGCGGAGTGGATCCAGTCGGCAGGATGAATGACTGCCAGATTCCTGCCCTTCTTGCGGAGCAGAAGCGATTCACCAGTTCCGCTCACCTCCTGAGCGACGCGATCAAGTTCAGGTATTTCCTCGACGTCAATGACCTTAGACGTGGCGGCCATGGGTCGCCTCCTTTACATGTTTGCTCGTTGCCGCGTGGGCCTTGGCCGTCATGGACCACGACCTACAGTTCGTGCGATGGGGCAATCCAGCGTCAGCGGCGCTCGTAGGTTTCCTTGATGAACTCATCCGCGTCGATGAGCCCTTGCCATCCCCCCGCCGAACGACGAAATGCTTCGTAGTCCTCTGGAGTCTTGACTCTTCCCGGACTATGATCGTCGGCCGGTCTGATCGGCGTGACCACGGCCACGTACTCACCATTCCGCCGCAGAATCCGAGGCTCGTTCGTCTCACGAACCTCATCGACGACGTGGTCGAGGTCAACTGGCTCGTCGATGTCGATCACTTTCGGTTCGCTTACCATCGTCGCCTCTCGACAGCCTATGAGTCCTTCGCATCCGGCGCGTATGCTGAAGCGTCAGGATAGCATTCTTGTCGACTGCTGGCGTTGCAAAACTTCCGCCACCCAACCATACCGGCCTCACCTACCCCATCCCCACTTCTGCCGGTTCGTCGGCTACGGCGACGTCACGTTGATCGGTGCGCCGACGAACCCACCGGACGGCGAGCAAGTCGTGGCGGTCAAGGCTGTGCAGATCTCCGAAGCGACCGCGAAGCACCACGCCGGCGGCCGCCCCGATTTGACCGATCTCTATCGCTTTGCGAGCGAGATTCGACGCCAACTCATCCACGGAGCGAGCTAAGCCTGATCCTCAGCGGGGAGGATCCTGAGATCCGGCATACGTTCGAAATGGCGCAGGTTGCGGGTAACGAGCGTTAGGTCGTAGTCGATGGCCGTGGCAGCGACCAGGATGTCAGGTTGGGGAATCAACAACCCACGCCGGCGGAGGTCTCCCCGGATTAGTGCGAACCGGCGCGCGATTTCAACGTCCACGTCCAGGACTGCCATGACCCGCGGCGTTTGGGCAAGGGCAGCTTTTTCACGGTCCGGTTGGGTCCCGTAGTGAATGCCTTCATATACCTCGCCAAAGGTAATGACGCTCATAGCCAAGCCATCGGGGCGGAGTCGTTGGAGCAACGAAACCGCGGGGGCGCGTCCTTTGAGATAGTCCGCCACCCAGTCGGTGTCGACGAGGTACTTCAGAAAATGACCGGCGGGCGATCGCCGAGGTCACGGTCGGCATAAATGTCTTCCAGGAGCTTGTCCGTGTCGACATCCTTCCAGCCACCCGCGGCTGACCGAAAGGCTTCGATATCAGCCTCGGTAATTGCGCGCCTCGGCCGACGGCGCCTGATCGGAGAGCGGCTCGCGTAGACGTCTTCGATGAACTTGTCCGCGTCGATCAGCCCTTCCCAACTGCCCGCGGCAGACCGGGCCGCCTCGATGTCATCTTCGGTGATGACGCGCCCGGATCGCTTTCTAAGTTCAGCCTTCGTAGGCGAGAGCACCGCAACACTCTCGCCGCCTTGGCGGATGACCAATTCTTCATGCGTCTCACGCACGTCTTCAACAAGGCGCAAGAGATCGGGCGCGCTCTCGACGTCAATCACTCTTGGCAGGCTGGCCATGGGACAAACTCCGTCTCTCCACTATCTCTCCACTATGAGCGGCAACTCGCTTGCTATTGCAGCATAGCACGGCATTCTCGCTGTCTGACGTCCCATCCAACCGGGCGGAATGCCGGCCTGGCAACTGCTGGGCGGGGCGGCCCGCGACCGGGTCAAGACCTACAACACCCGCGGCGGTCCCAGCTACGGCCGCCCGACGCGCGGCGGCCTGGTCATCGTCGTCGGCCTCGGCAGCGTTATTGCCTTCCTCTCCCGCGCCGTCGCCCGGCCACCCAATGGAGTCCCCGTTCTGGTTAGGGCCAAACCTGACCGCATTTGGTGCTAGGCTCAGTGCACGTGACGTGCGCAATCAATGCCAACAGAGGAGCAAAAAAGTGCAGCGGAACGGAACGACCCTGACACCCTTCTACAACGGGTGGGAGCGCTATCAGACGTTGCTGACCGAGGCGATCAGCCCGCTATCGGCCGAGCAGCTCGCCTTCCAGGCCGCGCCGGCGCTCCGTCCGGTCTGGATGCTGGCCGCGCACATCATCGGGACGCGATTCGGATGGTTTCAGACCGTGATGGGTGAGGGCGATCCGGCGCTGGCCGTCTACGACCCCTGGGACCAGGACGACGCCGCACCCCGCACCGCCGCCGAGCTGGTCGAAGGGCTCGAAGCAACCTGGCAGATGGTCCAGGACTGCCTCAACCGCTGGACATCGACCGATCTGGACGCAACCTTCACCACCTCACGCGGGCGCACCCGCACCCGCCAATGGGTCATCTGGCACGTCCTCGAGCATGACATCCACCACGGCGGCGAGCTCTTCCTCACCCTCGGCATGCACGGCCTGCCCACGCCGGATTTGTAGCGATCCCGTTACGACCCGCACACCTCGCGCACCGTCTCGGCGATGATGCCGGCGACCTCGTCGCACTGCTGGCGGGTGATGATCAGGGGTGGGGCCATGGCGATGCCGTCGTGGTTGGCGCGCACAATCAGGCCGCGGGATCGGGTGCCGGCCTGGAGCTTGCCACCGATATTCAGGGCGGGATCGTTTTTCGCCTTGGTCGCTTTGTCGGCCACCAGCTCGACGATCAGCATCAGCCCCTTGCCGCGGATGTCGCCGACGTGCGGGTGGTCGGCCAGCAGACGGCGCAATTCGCCCAGCAGGTAGTCGCCCATCGCCCCGGCGTTGGCCGGCAGGTTTTCCTCTTCGATGATCTGGATGTTCCGCAGCGCGACGGCGCAAGCGACCGGATGCCCCGAGTAGGTGAAGCCGTGCATGAACATCTGGTCCGGCTCGGATAGCACCTCGAAGATCTCGTCCGTCACGCCGACGCCGCCCAGCGGCACGTAACCGGACGTGACCCCCTTGGCGAACGCCGCGATGTCCGGGCTGAACTGGTAGGTCTCCATGCCAAACATGCGGCCGGTGCGCCCGAAGCCGCAGATCACCTCGTCCGCGATGAGGAGGATGTCGTGCTGCTTCAGCACCGGCGCGATCGCCGCCCAGTAGCCGGCCGGCGGCGGCACGACGCCGCCCGCGCCCTGGACCGGCTCGCCGATGAAGGCGGCGATCGTCTCCGCCCCTTCGCGCGCGATCGTCTCCTCCAGCTCCTGCACTAGTTTGGCGACGAACTCATCCTCGCTCATCCCCTCGCCGTTGCGGTACTGATAGGGCGCGGTCAGATAGATAAACCCCTCGGGGATCGGTCCGAAGCCCTGGTGGTAGGCGGGGATGCCGGTCGCGGCGAGCGCGCCCATGGCGATACCGTGGTAGCCCATCTGGCGAGAGAGGATCTTCACCTTCGCCGGCTTGCCCTGTAGGTGCCAGTAGTAGCGGGCGATCTTGATCGCCGTTTCGTTCGACTCGGCGCCGCCGGAAGTGAACTGGAAGTGGCTTATGGGGTCGGGGAAGAGATCGGCCAGCTTTGCCGCCAGCTCGATCGCCGGCGGCGCGGCGAGGCCGAAGAAGGTCGGGACGAAGGCGACCTCGTCCGCCTGCTCGGCCATTGCCCGGCTCAGCTCGTGGCGGCCGTGCCCGACGTTGATGTTCCACAATCCGGCGAAGGCGTCGATGTAGCGTTTACCCTCGGTGTCCCAGAGGTAGACCCCCTCGCCCCGCGCCAACACCAGCGGCCCGTGCGCCTGCACCTGGCGCAGGTTCGAGACCGGGTGCAGCATATTCGCCTTGTCCTTCTGCACCAAATCGGCGGTGTTGTATGTCTGCGTCATTGCCATGGAGTGTTCCTTCCCATCAAGCGTTGTGCCAAAGCTTATCCATGCTATTGTCGCCCACGCACAAAGGGACGTCCATCAAGTACCAAGTGTCCGACCTTCCTACGGCCTTGACGGGTCATGTAACATGGGATTCAAATGGACATTCAAGAGACATCGCAAGGGCATCACCTATGATCGAGCCGAATCCAACACAGACGCTTCGCCAACAGACTGTTGCCGCATCGGTCCACCACCAGGCCGTTGCCGCATCGGTCAGCGAGGTGGCGGGACTGTTGCAAGAGTTGCTGTCCCGACGCCTAACGGCATATATCGCCGGCGTCAAGGATGGCAAGACCGTGACGCGTTGGGCCAACGGCGAGGTAACTGAAATCCGCGATCATGGAACCGAACAACGGCTGCGCGCCGCTTACGAGATCGCGCAACTGCTCTTGAGCCACGACTCACCACAAACAGTCAAAGTCTGGTTCATTGGACTGGATCCCGCTCTCGGCGATACCGCTCCGGCCGAAGCAATCCGTGCCGGTCGGCTCCAGGAGGCATTCTCGGCCGCTCGAGCATTCCTCGCTCATGGGTAGGAGAGGCGCAGAGGTTCCTCTTGAAGAGCTAAACCCGCCTCGAACGCCGGTGTACCGCGTCGCACGGCGCGGCTCCGATCCTTTCACGCCCCCTTCCTGGGAGCATGCCGGACCTGATGGCACGTTCGGGAGTCGCTTCGACGATCCAAGTCAGGGTGAAGGTTAGCCGGAGTCGCGCCGCTTTCGAATGATCTATTGCGCAACCGAGCGCGCCGCGGCGTTTGCCGAAACGATCGCGCGCTTTCGTCCAGCCGTCCGTGTTATTGCTGGGCTTGCGGAGATTGATGATCCCGAACCGGTGGCCATTGGTCTCCAAGGTCTTGTTGATCCAGAAGCTCCATCACGAGGCGTCGTCCCGGCGGATTGGCGCCTCGGGCGGCGATTGGCGGAAACCGTCCTCGATCCGAACCTCCGGTTCGTCGACATTGCATCCGCTCGCACGTTACACCAGTTGCGACAGGAGCTAGCTTCAACGGCCACCCGACTCAGTCTCTCCGACGTCGATCTCAGCGCGGTTACCGGCTCGCACCGTCGGCTGACTCAAGCCTGCGCACGCTACATCTACGACCAGATGGATCAGTCGGGTCAGCCGCGGTATGCCGGCGTCAGGTATCTCTCTCGCCTCCATGGCGCGTGGGAATGCTGGGCTGTCTTCGCCAATCGAATGCGCCACTCGCCTGGGATGCCAGTGTCGATCTTTCCCAATGATCCTGGCTTGCTGGAAGCAGCCGCGGTGTTCGGCCTGTCCATCGAGAGCTTCGAGGGGCACTATCTTCGCCCCTGGCGGTGATCTCTCCCAACCGGTCAACCCCGCGGTAGGATGACCGCCGGCGACGACAAGGGGGCAAGGAGTGGCGATGGGGGCAAACGCGAAACCGCCGAACAGTGTGATCGACTGCGACATCCATCCGCGCGTGCCCGCGATCGGGGTGTTGCGACCCTACCTTTCGGCACACTGGCAGGAGGTCACGCGCGTTACGGCGTTCAAGGGGCCGGTCGATACCGCCTACCCACGCGGCGCCGCGACCACGCTCAGGCCCGATCTCCGGCCGGGCGACGGCCCTCCGCCGGCATCGGATCCGGCGGCGGTGCGGGCGCGTACGCTCGACGCCGGCAACGCCGAGGTCGGCATCCTCAACTGCGACTACGCCATCGAAAGCATCCACAACCCGGACGCCGCCGCCGCCCTCGCCAGCGCGGTCAATGACTGGTTAATCGCCGAATGGCTCGACGTGGAACCGAGGTTCCGCGCCTCGGTCGTCGTCCCCAGCCAGCAGCCGGAGATGGCAGCGCGGGAGATCGAGCGCGTTGGGGATCACCCCGGCTTCGTCCAGGTCTTCCTGCCCGCGCGCTCGGCCGCGCCCTACGGCAACCGGCGTTACCACCCGATCTACGCCGCGGCGGCGGAGCGCAATCTAGTCGTCGGCATCCAGTTCGGCGGCTGCCCCGGCTACCCGCCGACGCCGGTCGGCTGGCCCACCTACTATCTCGAAGAGTACGCCGGGATGGCGCACGTCTTTCAGTCACAACTGCTCAGCCTGATCGCCGAGGGGGTCTTCGACCAGTTCCCGACGCTGCGGGTGGCCCTCGTCGAAGGGGGTTTCAGTTGGCTGCCCGGCTTCCTTTGGCGGCTCGACAAAGAGTGGAAGGGGCTGCGGCGCGAGGTGCCCTGGGTGCGCCGGCTCCCCTCGGAGTATGTCCGCGAGCACGTCCGCCTCACCATTCAACCCTTCGACGCGCCGGCAGACCCCGAGGAGGCTCGGTCCCTGTTCGATCAGATGGACGACGACGGCCTGCTCGACGTGTTGATGTTCGCCACGGATTATCCTCACTGGCACGACGGCACGCCCGATGAAGCAGTGTTGGAGGCCCTGCCGGATGAGACGCGGGCCAAGATCATGCGGGAAACGGCGCGGGCGTGGTATCGGCTATGAGGCGTTAGGCGTTAGGAGAGACGACGGAGCCCCTCACGCCTTCCGCCTTCCGCCTTAAGAAAACGGAGACAGTGCCATGACGGAGACCCTCGTCAGACCATCCATCCGGGCGAAGACGCGGCCAGCGACGATCGACTGCGACATCCATAACGCGCTGGCATCGCAGGAGATCATCGCGCCCTATCTGCCGGAGAGGTGGCGGCGGCATTTGGAGACGTTCGGCTGGCGGAGTTGCCGCTATGGCGGTGGCTCCTACCCACGGGTCAACCCGAACGCCGCCCGCACCGACGCCTGGCCTCCCTCCGGCCTGCCGCCGGGGGCCGACCTCGCCTTTATGCAGGAGCAGTTGCTGGATGCCTGGGAGATCGAGATCGGCGTCCTCAACCCGCTGATCGACGACGGCGCGGCGGCGCAGCCGAACCGCGAGTACGGCGCGGCCCTGGCCAGCGCCCTCAACGAGTGGCAAATCCGCCACTGGGTCGAACCAGAACCACGCCTGCGCGCCTCGATGATCGTCAACTACGAGGACGGTGAGCTGGCCGCCGCCGAGATCGACCGCCTGGGCGACGATCCCCGGTTCGTGCAAATCCTGCTCATCGCGCGCACGCAAGAACCGCTGGGCAAGCACAAGTACTGGAAGATGTACGAAGCGGCCGAGCGGCACAACCTCCCCATCGGCATCCACTTCGGCGGTTTCAGCGGCAACCCGATCACGGGCGCGAGCTGGCCTTCCTTCTACCTCGAAGACCACTGCGGCATGCCGCAGACCTTTCAGGCGCAAGTCATCAGCTTCGTCTGCGAAGGGGTCTTCGAGCACTTCCCGCGCCTCAAGATCGTCTTGATCGAGGGCGGGCTCGCCTGGCTGCCGCCGCTGATGTGGCGGTTGGATATGAGCTGGAAACGACTCAAAGCGGAGGCGCCGCACCTGCAACGGCTGCCGTCCGATTACATCCGCGACCACTTCTGGCTGACGACCCAGCCGATGGAAGAACCGCCGGTGCGCGGCCACTTCCGCCGTCTCCTCGACCAACTCGCCATGAACGACAAGCTGATGTTCGCCACCGACTATCCGCACTGGGACTTCGACTCGCCTGACCAGGCCTTCCCCGAAAAGCTCCCGCCCGACCTGGAAGCGAAGTTCATGGCCGGGAACGCGCGGGCGTTGTACCGGTTGTGAGGCGTTAGGGGTTAGGAGAGACGACGTAGCCCCTAACGCCTAGGCGGCGTTTGCCAAGCTCCGTCATGCTGAGGCGAAGCCGAAGCACGCCCTGAGGAACCGAAGGGCATCCCCCGGCGACGCCGGTCCGTCGTGCCGCCGCCGCGCTTCGCGCGGGGATGCTTCGATGCCTCAGCATGACGGGGTGCAGACAGGCCCTAACGCCTAACACCTAGGAAACGCTCATGCCCAAACACGTCGTGGCAACGGTGGACGAGATCCCGCCGGGGGAACGTAAGATCGTCGAGGTGGCGGGGCGGTCGATCGGCGTCTTCAACGTCGATGGGGCGTACTTTGCGCTGCGAAATCGATGCCCGCACCAGGGCGGTCCCCTCTGTCAGGGCGCCATCTCGGGGTTTGTCTCCGCGACGAAGCCGGGGGAGTATCGCGTCGACCGCCACGGCCAGATCCTGCGCTGCCCGTGGCACGGCTGGGAGTTCGATATCACGACCGGACAATCCTGGTTCAACCCCGGCAAGGTACGAGTCCGCCGGTACGAGGTGACGGTCGAACCCGCCGGCGATACCGAATCGCCAGCGCCGGGGATGGAGAAGGGACCGTACGTCGCGGAGACGTATCCAGTCTCGATCGAGCGGCAGAACGTCGTGGTCGAGATTGGGAGTTGAGGCGAGCGCGTTGGACGACGCTTAGCGGCGTGACCGCGCCGGCGCCTCCGGGACGTAGCGGAAGTAGACGTTCTCCCCGCGGCGGAGAGAGGCGAGACCGATCTCGATGTTCGCCTCGATCATGCCCGGGGCTTCGATTGGCAAGAGGATCAAGGTGGCGCCGTCCGGGATTTCATCGACCAACGCTGGATCCGTAATCTGAGCACGAAGAAAATCGAAGGTCAAAGCGATGTTCTTTTCGACGACGTCGTCCGACGCGGCGTCCACGGTCTCTGCTGGTGCTGTTATCGTTCTCGCCATGATGCTGGTCTCCTTTGCATGAACCCCGCACGGTAGGTCTGCCAATTGCTGATGATGTCCCGCTCGGCGAGCGTCGCAGCCGTATTGAGGTCTATATCGACCGTTAGCCACTCTTTGTCGACGACCCGGCCGTGCCAATCGAGCGTGTCACGATGAGGCCGACCGTGCACTGTGTCATAGCGTACCACTGGCATCCACTTCTCCTCGATCAGACCTTCGTACTGAACCGTGAAGGCCGTAACCCTACCCCTGATCGTCGTCAGACGAACCCGTACCGCGTCGCCGCTGATACCCAGGGTCCGTGCATATTGCCGCGTCCGCTTGGGACTTCCCATCGTGGCGCTCGCTCCAGTCATACCCATGCGAGAGAAGAGGGCAGCATTGTCCGCGAATCCGCATGAGTACGTCACGACGCACGACACGCCCGCCACCAGACTGGTGGCGGGCGCGCGTTGAGCGACGTTGGCTCGCTTATGCTTCGACCAGGAACTCGCCAGCCACCCAGCCGTCGGCGGCATTTGGGAGGCGCAGGCGATACCAGACGTAGCCGTCGGCGACGACCGGGTCGCGGCTGACCTCGCCGGTGGCGCCGAAGCCGATCCTGTCCACGACACGTCCGCCAAGGCCAGGGTTCGCCCGCACGTTGAGGAGGTCGGTGTTGACCGCGACGATGGCGCCAATCGGGAACTCGGTGCTCCCGTCGTCGGCGAGGGCCAAGAAGTCGCCGGCAACCCAACCCGCGGTCAAGCTATCCCCACCCAAGCCGGTCAGTAACTCGTACCAGTCGAAGCCATCGGCGGAGACCGGACCGTCGTTAATGGTCCCTTGCCGGCCGTTCGGCAGGACCGCAATCACACCCTCGTCGGTGCCCGGTCCCTCGCGGAAGTTCAGGGCGTCAGTGTCGACGAAGACGTTCGCGCCAACCGGGAACGCGCCGCCGGGCGAGCCGGACAGCGCCAGATACTCTCCGGCGACCCAGCCGGTGCCGACGCCGGCGACGTTGATCTCGAACCACGTCCAGTCCGGCCCAACCACCGGGCCGTCGGTCACCGTCCCGACCGTACCGGTGACCAGGACGTCGGTCACCGTCGTTGCGGTGCCCGGTCCGGTTCGCATGTTGAGCGCGTCGGTATTGACCACGACGGTGTCGCCGGGGGCGAAGTCGATCGCCTGCGCCGCGATACGCGCGGGCGACGCCAGCGGGGCCAGAACGCCCACCGCCAGCGCCGCGACCAAGGCAAACGCCACGCCCGGCTGCACCAGCCGGGGAACTACGCCGATCCGTTTCGTCGTCCGCTGGGTACGTGCAGCCCAAGACATGGCGGGTCCCTCCTCATGCGCCCCAGTTGCAATCCGACCATCTAACAGGTGGCACTCTTCCCAACGCACGACGAGCGCCGCGAAGTTCGCTCCGAATGGGTCTATTCGGATAAACACCAAGGACCGATCGGATAATCTGGGTTGTCGCTGAGCAGGGCATGCCCATTATTGCACACTTTCACCGGCTATCCGAGCCCCGCCCCCCATCCTTTGCGGTCGCCAGATGCCCGCACGATGATCGCTTGATCAGTTCCACCGGCAAGACGATCCGCGACGGCGTCGTCTCCGGGTTGGCGATGCGGTCGAGGAGGAGGCGGACCGCCGCCGCGCCGTCGTTCTCGAAGGAGATGCGGACGGTGGTGAGGGGCGGGATGGTGTAGCGGGCGAGGTCGATGTCGTCGCAGCCGACGATGGCGACGTCCTCGGGCACGCGCAACCCGCGGTCGTGCAGGGCGCTGATCGCGCCGATGGCCATGTGGTCGTTTTGCGAGAAGACGGCCGTCAGGTCCGGCGCGCGGTCGAGCAGGAGCTGCATCGCCTGATAGCCGCCTTCGCCCGTCCAACTGCCGAGTTCGGCGAGGTTCGGGTCCGGTTCGACGCCGACCTCCTCTAGGGCCTGCCGATATCCCCGCAGGCGTCCACTCGGCGCGCGAGGGTCCCGATCGCCGAGGATGGTGGCGATGCGGCGATGACCCAGGTTCACGAGATGGCGCGTGGCGATGTACCCGGTCAAAGCCGGGTCCTCGCCGACGAGCGGAATGCCGCCGCCGCGCACCGGAAAGATGCCCACGCTCGGCGTCAGGGTGCGCAGGAGCTCGCCGTAGCGCTGGTCGTGCTGGAGCGTCAGCGCGGCATTGACGATACCGTCTACCCGGCGCTCGACCAACTGCCGAACTAGCCGATCGGCTTCGTCTTCGTGGCCGGTCGCCAGGGCAAAGACGATGAAATAGCCGTGGGCGTGCGCCTCGCGCTCCGCGCCGAGGAGCAACGGGGCAAGGACGAATGAGGCCAGGCCCGAGGCGATGAAGCCGATCGAGCGGGTGCTGCGCGTGGCGAGGCCGCGCGCCAGCGTGTTCGGCACGTAGCCGAGCGCGGCCGCCGCGTCGAGGATGCGCTGGCGAGTGGCCGGGGCCACGCTCCCCGTCCCGCGCAGCACCTTGCTCACTGTTTGAAAGCTGACGCCGGACTGCTCCGCCACGTCGCGGAGCGAGACGTGCGACATCGGGTTCTCCTTGCGCGAGCGCTCGCCTCCATGGAGCGTACGCTACGGCAGCGGGCTTGTCTATGTCGCTTGCACGATGTCGCCATCCGCCTTCGTGAACCATTGACAATCGGCCGCGGGTTCGCTAGGCTGTCGCCATCCCATCAGGCGAACGCTCGCCTATCGACCAGCGCCGGTCGGGGGTCGTTTCCTATCGAGGGCTCCGTGCCGGCCGCTTGCCTCACCTGATCGGCCCATCGCTTTTCGCAGGGGATGTCGTCCGTCGTATGGCTGTTGCCGCGCAGACCGAGAAATCGATTTCGCGTTCCCCTCGGCTGGATGGGGCCAAGCGCCGGGCGCTGTTGATCGGCGCCGGCGGCTGGCCCGGCGTCTGGGTCCGCACCTTCATCCCGGCGATGCAGCACCGGCTGGAGATCACCGGTCTCGTCGACCTGAACGAGGAGGCGCTCAATCGCTCGGGCGATCTCCTCAACCTGTCCGCGTCGCGGCGATTTACCGATCTCGAACGCGCGTTCGCGCACACCGACACCGACCTCGTGCTCCTCTGCACCCCGCCCCGCGCCCGGTTGCGCGCCATCGAGCTCGCCGCCGCGCGCGGCCTGCCGGTCCTCTGCGAGAAGCCGATCGCCGACAGTTGGGACGACAGCCTGGCGATCTACCGCTTGGCGCGGGAGACCGGGATCAAGCTCTCGGTCGTCCAGAACTACCGCTACACGACCCGCATCCGCACCCTCAAGCGCGTCCTCGACGAGGGACGCCTCGGCCAGATCAACTACGTCGTCTGCCGGTTTGCCGCCGACTACACCATCGACACCGCCGGCGGCGCTTTCCGCCACCAGATCCCCGACGCCATGATTTACGAGGGGGCCGAGCACCACCTCGACATGTTCCGCCACCTCGCCGGTTCCGACGTGGCGTGGGTCTCCGGCACGCAGTGGAACCGCCCCTGGAGCACCTTTGGCAACAACTGCTGCGCCATGTTCCTGATCGAGATGGAGAACGGGATCGTCGGCCAGTACGAGATGACCCACATCACGCGCGGCCACGAGACCGGCTGGCACCACGAGCACTACCGGATCGAGTGCGAAAAGGGCACGGTGACGGTCGACGCCGACGACGTCGTCCGCATCACCGAGCACCTGGGGAAGGGGTACGAGCGGGTGACGGAGGTCGCCCCGGACGAAACGACGCCGGCCGATCACCGGGCCGTGATCGCCGAGTTCCTCGACTGGCTCGACGGCGGCCCGGCGCCATTGACCGCCGCGCCCGACAACATCCGCACTGCCGCCCTCGCCTTCGCCGCCGTCGAGGCGTCGCGCACGCGGCGGGTGGTGGATGTGCGGGCAAAGCTGACGGAGGCGTTAGGCGTTAGGCGTTAGGGCTTAGGGGAACGACGACGCAGTCCGTAACGCCTAACGGCTCCAAGGAGATCGCGTATGCCGGTCACGCGGGGGATGCAGGACAAGCCGGAGTGGGTGAAGTGGAGCGGCTTCGGGGTCGGGGTGGTCCACGACGCCAAGGAGTTGGAGCGCCACTACCACGACGCCGACGAGTACTGGCTGGTCTTCGAGGGCAAAGCGCGGGTGATGAGCGAGGGGCAGGAGTACGTCATCGGCCCCGGCGACATCCTCTGCACCCGCATGGGCGACGAGCACGACATCCTCGAGATCATCGAGGGTCCCTTGAGAACGTTCTGGATCGAGGACGAGCTGCGCGGGCAGCAGCGTCCGGGGCATTTGCACCGGGAAGACGAAGGTGTTAGGCGTTAGGCGTTAGGAACAACGGATCGTGTCTCCTAACCCCTTGTAAGGAGCAGGGCGATGACGCGAATTTCACGGGCTCGGACTCTGGCGGCGCGCGATCCTTTGGCGCTCACCCGGCGGCAATTGGTGGGCGGGGCGTCGGCCGCGGTTGCGGCCGGGATGCTCGGCCGGCCGGCGACGGGTGCGGCGCAGGAGAACGCCGAGCTGGTCTTCGCCTACTGGGGGTCGCCCCAGGAGCAAGAAGCCGTCAAGGTGATGACGGAGGACTTCAACGAGCGGCACGAAAACATCAACGTTCGTCCCCAGTACATTCCCAATGACGGCTACCGCGAGAAGGTGACGACGATGCTGGCGGGCGGCACGCCGCCCGACCTCGCCTATATGGACGCCGGTCTCGCCTTCGCCTGGGCGGAGGAAGGGCAGACCCTCGACCTGCGGCCCTACGTCGATGCGGACCCCGAATCGCCGACGCTGCTGCCGAACACGAACTACTACTACGACGACGGCAAGATCATGAGCACCAGCCTGGCGACGGGCATCATGCTCACCTTCTACAACAAGCAGCTCTTCGCCGAGGCGGGCATCGACGTGCCGCCCTCGAAGGCTGCCGACGCCTGGCAGTGGGACGAATTCGTCGAGATCGCCAAGCGATTGACCAAGGACTCCAACGGCAACAACGCCACCTCGCCCGACTTCGACCCCGAGCGGATCGACACCTACGGCGTCAGTTTCCAGCAATGGTGGGGCGGCTGGATTCCGCTCATCTGGAGCAACGGCGGCGATTTCGCCAGCGAAGACGGCATGCAGCTGATGCTCAACCAGCCGGAAGCGGTCGACGCGCTCCAGAAGATGCAGGACCTGATCTACGTCCACCACGTCGCGCCGACGCCCGCGCAGTCGCAGTCGCTGCCCGCGACCGACATCCTGCTGCGCACCGGCAAGCTGGCGATGGACCTCAACGGGATGTGGAAGGTCCTCGACTACAGCCAAACGGAGGATTTGGATTGGAGCGTCGGCGTCCTCCCCTACTTCAAGGAGATCACGACGATCCGCTGGGGCATCCCGATCATCGTCTCGGCGGCCTGCAAATACCCCGACCAGGCGTACGAATTCTACCGCTGGCGCTATAGCCCCGAGCGGATCGACCTCTACGCCAAGGGCCTCTGGATGCCGATCCAGTCGACCCACTACACGGAGGAAGATAAGATCGCCGCCTGGATCGACGCGATCGACGGCGTCTTTCCGCCCGAATCGCGCGACGTCTTCATCGACTACGCCCTGAACAACCCCGGCAAGCAGCCGCCGCAGTACTGGGTGAGAAATCTCGACCAGATCATGCAGGAAGCGGTGACGCCGGCGATGGAGAGCCTTTTCACCGGCGAAGCGACGGCCCAGGAGGCGATGGACACGGCGGTCGAGGCGGCAACCCCGATGATGCAAGGGCGCTGGGCGGCGCCACAGCAGTAGGCGGGATGAACAGCCCTCACCCCCCTGCCCCCCTCTCCCTCTTAACGGAGGGAGAGGGGGAGTCGCGGCGCGTGGCGCCGCTCTCGTTCGTCCCCTCTCCCGCGCATCGGGAGAGAGTTGTCGCGAAGCGCCGGGGTGAGGGCTGCGCCGAGGTGAGGGCTGTTCCCTATGGCTGAGCTCACCGCCACGGCCACGAAGGAGCGGCCCCGCGCCCGCCTCTCCCGGTCCCAATCAGAGGCGATGTGGGGGCTGCTCTGCGTCGCGCCGGCGCTGATCGGGTTCCTCTTCTGGTACCTCGGGCCGATGGTCGGCAGCATCGCGCTGGCGTTTACCGACTGGAGCGTGGCGGGGTCAGCCAGTTGGGTCGGGTTGACCAACCTCGACCAGATCCTGACCGAGGACGCCATCTTCCGCAAGGCGCTCCGGGTCACGATCACCTACGCCGTGGTGAGCGTGCCGCTGCGGATCGTGGTCGCCTTCTCGCTGGCCATGCTGCTCAACCAGCGCATCAAGGCGCTGCCGCTCTTCCGCACGATCTTCTATTTGCCCTCGATTGTGCCCTTGATCGCCAGCAGCGTCGTCTGGCTCTGGATGTTCAACCCCGACTTCGGGTTGCTCAACGCGCTCTTCGAGCCGCTCGGCGTCTCCAAGCAGCAATGGATCTACGCCTCGGACACCTCGCTGCCGTCGCTGATCATGATGAGCCTCTGGGACGTCGGACCGATGATGATCATCTTCCTCGCGGGATTGCAGGGCGTGCCCCAGCACCTCTACGACGCGGTCTCGGTCGACGGCGGCAACGCCTGGCGGCGGCTCTGGACCGTGACCGTGCCGATGGTGACGCCGACGATCCTCTTTAACCTGGTGCTCAGCATCATCGACTCGATGCAAGCCTTCACCCAAGCCTACGTCATGACCGACGGTGGGCCGAACAACTCCACATTGTTCTACGGCCTCTACCTCTATCGCAAGGCATTCCAACAGGGGGATATGGGCTACGCGGCGGCGCTGGGGGTGATCCTCTTCGTCTTGATCGCGGTCCTCAGTTTCCTCGTCTTCCGCTCGTCCTCCCGCTGGGTCTACTACGAAGGAGGGACCTAGGCGATGACGACGCGGGTTGAGGCGCGGGCGCGGGCGCAAGCGCGGCGGCGACCAAGGGTCGGGCAGCACGGACGGCGCCGGATCGGCGTCACGCTGACCTATCTCCTTTGTCTGGCGTGCAGCGCGGTCATGCTGCTGCCGTTGGCCTGGCTGGTGCGCAGTTCCTTTATGCAGATCGAGCAGATATTCATCTTCCCACCGGAGTGGCTCCCGGAGCCGTGGAGCTGGGACAACTACCCGGACGTCTTCGAGACGGTGCCCGCCGTCCGCTATTTCCTGAATACCTTGCGCATCGCCTTGCTGGTGGTGACCGGGACGGTCATCACCGCCTCGCTTTCGGCCTACGGCTTTGCCCGGCTGCGCTGGCCGGGGCGCGACGTCGTCTTCGCCGTGCTGATGACGACGCTGATGCTCCCCTACGCCGTCACCCTGATTCCCACCTTCATCCTCTGGTCGGAACTGGGGCTGACCAACACCATCGTGCCGCTGACGCTGCCGGCCTGGTGCGGCGGGCACATCTTTTACATCTTCCTGCTGCGCCAGTTCTTCCGGGCGATCCCACGCGACCTCGACGAGGCGGCGATGCTCGATGGGGCCAATCCGCTGCGCATCTTGTGGGACATTGTCATCCCGCTCAGCCGCCCGGCGCTGATTACCGTCGCCATCTTCTCCTTCCTCTTCACCTGGAACGACTTTCTCAACCCGCTCATCTACCTGACCGACGAGCGGCAATTCACGCTGGCCCTCGGTCTTTCCCAGTTCAAGGGCCTCTATACCTCCGAGTGGCACCTGCTGATGGCCGCCTCGGCGATGGTGATCACGCCCATTCTCATGTTGTTTTTCATCGCCCAGCGCTATTTCATCCAGGGGATCGCGCTGACCGGGATCAAGGGGTGAGCAAGAACCAGGAGCAAGGGAGGTGGAACGGACGAGCAGAGCTTGGCGCTGTTGGCAGGCCTTAGGGAGCTAGTGGCTAGCCGCTAGCGGCTCGTAGCGAGAAGCAAGGGAGCAGCTCATGAACGCGAAGATTGGACGACGGTTTCCGCGGCGGACATTCCTGACCGGCGCCTCGGCGGGCATCGCGGCCACCGCCCTGGCCGGGCGTGGGGCGAGGGCGCACGACGGTCATCACGGCGGCCCGACGCTGATGCGGTTCCAAGGCGGCGCGGCGAACATCCCGACCCCGCGGGAGCAGACCGTCATCGTCGAGACGACCGAAACCAACGTTTACGACAGTTTCAACCCGTATATTCCCAACGGCGAGGCATGGCACTTCGGCGTCAACCAGCTCTGCCGCGAGTGCATGTTCTACGCCAACTTCCAGACGGGCGAAATCATCCCCTGGCTGGGAGAGAGTTGGACCTACAACGCCGACTTCACCGAGCTGACGCTGAAGCTCAACCCCAACGCGAGGTGGAGCGACGGCCAACCGTTCACGTCGGACGACGTTCTCTTCTCCGTCGAGATGCTGCGCGCCAGCGAGGGTCTCACCGGCAACGCGACGGTGGTCGAGAACATCGCCAGCGAGACGGCGCCCGATCCGCAAACGGTGGTCTTCGCCCTCAACGGGACGCGGCCGCGGTTTCACTACGTCTTCATCGCGGGCATCGTCTTCGACGGTCTGCGGGTGGTGCCGAAGCATATCTGGGAGGGGCAGGATCCTCTGACCTTCGCCAACAACCCGCCGGTCTGGACCGGCCCGTACGTGCTCGACCGCACGATCCCGGACCAGTTCATGTTCGTCTGGCGGAAAAACCCCGACTATTGGAACAAGGCGAATTTGGACCCGCGGCCGGAGTTCGCCGTCTTCCGGCAGGCGTTGCCGCCGGACGCGGCGGTGCAGGAGTTCACGCGCGGCAACATCGACGTCGCCCAAATCGACGCGATCGGCTACCTGAACCAGCAGGTGATCGTCGAGAGTTACGACAAAGTGATCGCGATCGAGTTCGTCGATCCCTGCCCGCGCTGCTTCTTCCCGAATTTCGATTCACCCTCCGGCCTCTTCAAGACGGCGGAGGGTCGCTGGGCGATCTCCTATCTGATCGACCGGCAAGCGATCGCCGATTCGGTCTGGCTGCCGCCTTCCCGGCCGGCTCTCTACCCCTGGGCCGATTACGCCTCCAACGAGAAGTGGACGAACGCCGACATTCAGCAGCAGTACGCGCTGACCTTCGACCCGGCGCGGGCCGAAGAGATGCTTTCCGCCGCGGGCGCTACGAAGAGCGACGACCGATGGCAGATGAACGGCGAGGATCTGCAAATCAACATCATCGTCCCCGGCGGGACGACGGTGCAGGAGTATCAGATCGCGCAGACGCTGGCGGACAACGCCGCCGACATCGGGCTCGATATACTGCTGACCGGGCTGACCTTCCCGGCCCACTCCGACGCCCTGGGGTTCGGCCAGTACGACGTCAGCAGCCACTGGGTCTGCGGCTTGGCCTTCGACCCCAACGAGCTCTACGATAACTTCGAGAGCGAAGACGCCGTCCCGCTCGAGACGCGCGCCACCCGTGGCAATGCCAGCCGGATGCAGATCCCCGAACTCGACGAGATCGTCGCCCAACTCTCGGTCGTCAGCCCGGACGACCCGGCCAACCAGCCGCTCTTTGACCAGGGGCTCGAGATCTTCATGCGCAACCTGCCGGCGATCCCAAGCATCCAGACGGTCTTCCCGTTCACCTTCGGCACGGCCTATTGGACCGGGTGGCCGACGCAGGACAACTTGTACAACATCCCGGTCAACTGGTGGGCGCAGTTCCTCTTCGTCATCGGGAGCTTGCAGCCCGCGACGGAATAGGCGCTAGGGTTTAGGCGTTAGGCGTTAGAGGTTAGGCGTTAGGGGAACGACGACGTAGCCCCTAACGCCTAACGCCTCAGCCCTAACGCCTCGCAAGGAACCGGCATGTCGATCCAGGTACCGACGACGACCGCGGAGGCGGTGGCATTTGAAGAGGCGGAGCTGGCGGAGTTGGTCGAGGGGCGACGGCGGATCAGTCCGACCGTCGCCTACGTCGCCCGGCGCTTTGGGCTGTACCTGATCACCCTCTGGGGGTCGATCTCGGCCTCGTTCTTCTTCTTTCGCCTGATTCCGGGCGACCCCATTTCCGCGATGATCGCCGAGTTCGAGTCCCGCGGGCAGTACACCGCCCAGGACGAATCGCAGCAGCTCGTCGAGTTCTACGAGAAGGCCTTTGGGCTTGACGGCAGCCTCTTCCAGCAGTACGTCCGGTATCTGGAGCGGGTCGTCCTCTACCAGGACTTCGGCCCGTCGGTCCTCAGCTATCCGAGTCCGGCCAGCGACCTCGTGCTGCGCGCCCTGCCCTGGACGCTCGGGCTGATCGGCACGGCGACGCTGCTCGGCTGGGTGATTGGCATCGTCGCCGGCAGCTTCGTCGGTTGGGCGCGAACCTCCCGCGTCGCCAATTGGATCACCAACCTCTCGCTGGTGATTTCGCACGTACCCGCCTACTTTGTGGCCCTCTTCCTCGTCGTCATGCTCGCCTACCGGGCGCCGATCTTTCCGGCGAACGGCGCCTACGACGCCAGCCTGTCGCCGGGGTGGAGCCTCGACTTCATCTGGAGCGTGATCAAGCACGGCACGCTGCCGGTGCTGGCGACGATGATCGTCGCCGTCGCCAACTGGCTGATCGGCACCCGCGCCCTGGTGGTGAACATCCTGGGCGAGGACTATTTGACCTACGCCGGAGCCAAGGGGCTCTCGCCCTGGCGCATCCTCACCCGCTACGTGATGCGTAATGCCTGGTTGCCGCAGATCGCGGCGCTCGGCATCGTCATGGGGAGCGTCATCAACGGCAACGTGCTGATCGAGCGCCTCTTTCGCTACCCCGGTCTCGGCAACCTGCTGGTCGACGCGATCTCGATCAAGGACGTCAACACGGCTCAGGCGATCGTCGGTCTCCTGATCTTCCTCGTCCTCACCCTCAACCTGCTCATCGACCTGGCGTTGCCCTTGATCGACCCGCGGGTCAAGTTCCAACGATGAGTCGTGAGTCGTGAGTAGCTCGTTCGTCGTTTCTCACGACTCACG
>JBOGUF010000171.1:0-27088 GCA_050696075.1 Thermomicrobiales bacterium | reverse complement strand
TCGTCGAGCGCGCGCTGCCCTGGCTGACCGCCGCCTGGCTCTGGGCGGAGGCCGAGGGGGCAGAGCAAGTGTTGGATCACGATGGCACCCCTACCTTTCGATGACCGCTTGCCGCGCCCGCGTGCCGCTGGCACGCATCGCCCGCGGGGCGATAACCGTCTATGAGAACGGCGTTTCCACGTCCTCATCGAAGTCGATGCCCTCAAGCGCGGCGATCACCTCACGGGCCTCGTCCAGCCGCGATTCGAGAACCCGGACCTCGTGCGGCAGGTTGTAGCTGGAGGCCCAACCGCCGAAACCGGGACCCAAGGCGCGCGTCATCGCCCGTATACCCTCTTGGCCGAGGGCATCGGCCCACATCCCGGCGACCAATTCGTTCGGCGCGGTCGCCAGGTAGACGACGGGGCCGCTGCCTGTCTCCTCCACACGCGGTCGCACCGGTTCGTCGTCCGCCGGCGGTTCGTCCACCAACGGCCGCCCGCAATCCGGGCATTCGACAACCCAATCCTCGAACGCGCCGTCGCCCTCCGGGCAGTACCGCACCATCGCGCCGCTCCTTCCACGCATGCTGTCCGCAGATACGATAGCGCACCGCCACCGCGACGCGCCCTCCTCACATTCGCCGCCCGTCGGCGTTCTTTCGTCAGAGAAGTTCATCAGGAGAGGGGAGACGACGATGCTCGACGACGCCACCCGCAATTCGCTGATCGCGCAATACGAGGACGGCTATCGCGCCGTCGCCGACGCCCTCGATGGCATCACCGACGACGAACTCGACGCCCGCGAGGCGTCCGGTGAGTGGTCCCCGCGCCAGGTCGTCCACCACCTCGCCGACAGCGAGATGCGTTCCGCCCTCCGCCTGCGCGAGCTCCTCGTCGCCGACCGCCCCACCATCACCGCCTACGACCAAGAAGAATACGCCCGCGTGCTCCACTACGACCGCCCGATCGCCCCCTCCCTCGCCGCCTTTAGGGCCGCTCGCGACTGCACTGTCCCGCTCCTGCATCGCATGACCCCGGAGGACTGGTCACGCGAAGGCGCCCACGTCGAAAGCGGCAGCTACCGCGTCGAGGATTGGCTCCGCATCTACGCCGCCCACGCCCACGACCACGCCGACCAGATCCGCCGCGCCCGCGCCGCCGCTTCGTTGGTCTGAACGCACCTCGTCATGCCGAGCTTCGGAGTTCGTCGAGGAATCCGCCTCTGCCAACCGCACGCTCCCATGAGAGCCAAATGCCTCGACAGGTTCGGCATGACGGGAATCGCTCGGCATAACGGCGGGGCGATCCTAATACGACGCTCGCAACAGCGACCGCAGCACCTTCTCCCGATCGGGCAAAGTGCTAAACATAATCTTCGCCTCGGTTTCGGCCAGCGGATATGCCAGCTTCCGCAACTCCGCCGACCATCCGCGCGTCCCGGCATCCCAGGTCAGAATCCCGTATTTGCAGCGCAAGTCGCCGTCCTTGGGATTGCCGACCGCCGAGACGTCGACGAGGAGCGTCCCGTCGACCTCCCGCGAGTAGCAGACGTGGTGGTGACCGAAGGCGATCGCGGCCACCGCCACGTCGCCGATCACCTCCCGCAACTCCCGGTCGCTCATCTCAGGCCGGAACTTGTCGTGCAGGTTATGGGGATTGGCATGGACGACCAGCAGATCGTCCGCGGGCGACGCGCCGCCCGGCGGCGTGATCCGCCGCGAGAAGGGGAGGGCGGCTAGATATGCCACTCCGGCCGGCCCGATCTGCTCGATCACATACCGGACCGCCTCGCTCGCCGATCCCCGCACGCCCGCCTCCGCGACGTCGGCGTCGGTGTTCCCCTGCAACACCGTGAACTCCTGTCCTCGCAAGAGATCAAGCGCCTCGCGCGGCCCCGGCCCCACCTCACACAGGTCTCCGGCCACCACCACCTCGTCGAATGGCCCCGCTCGTCGAGATCACGCAGCACCGTCTCCAACGCCAGGTCATAGCCATGAATATCTGACATCACCGCGACACGCATGCCGTCTCTCCTCACTCCTCGCTCCTCGAAAGTTGACGCCGCCACCGTCGCCAATCATCATGGGTGGCGCGGAATGAGTGCTGCCCCGCCAGCCGAGGAGACCGGAACGGACCAATGACGACCGGGACCATGAGCGCCCCTGGGAGCCTACCGCATCCGCTAACGCCGCTCGTTGGGCGGGAGCGGGAGTTGGTTGACGTCCGCGACCTGGTGCGCCAGGATGACGTCCGCCTCGTCACCCTCACCGGCCCCGGCGGCACCGGCAAGACCCGGCTCAGCCTCCAGGTCGCCGCCGAATTGCACGATGCGTTCCCGGATGGTGTGTACGTCGTCTCCCTCGCCTCCGTCATCGACCCTGCCGTCGTCCTCCCCACCATCGCCCAGGCGCTCGGGCTGCGGGAAGCCGGCGACCGGTCGCTCGATGCGCAACTCCAGGCGGCGCTCGCCGGCAAGAACCTCTTGCTGGTGCTCGACAACTTCGAGCAGCTCGCGTCCGCCGCGCCTGCCCTCGCCGAACTCCTCGCCGCCTGTCCCGGTGTCACGGCGCTCGTCACCAGCCGGTCCGGGCTGCGCGTTCGCGGAGAGCGCGAGATCCCGCTGCCACCGCTCGCCTTGCCCGATCCCCGTTGTCTCCCACCGCCAGAGGAACTCGCCCACAACCCGGCCATCGCCCTCTTCCTCGACCGCGCCCGCGCCGCCAAGCCCGATCTTGACCTGACCGCGGAGAACGCGCCGACCATCGCCGAGATCTGTATCCAACTCGACGGCCTACCTTTGGCGATCGAGTTGGCCGCCGCCCGCGTCAAGCTCCTGCCGCCGGCAGCCATGCTGCCCCGCCTAACCCATCGCCTCGCGCTCCTCACCGGCGGCGCCCGCGACCTCCCCGCCCGCCTCCAAACGATGCGCAACGCCATCGCCTGGTCCTACGACCTCCTCACCCCGGACGAGCAAGCCCTCTTCCGCCGCCTCGCCGTCTTCGCCGGCGGCTGCACCCTCGACGCCGCCGAGGCGGTGACGGAAGGCGGAAGGCGGGAGGCGGCCGAGGCGGCCTCATTACCCGCCTTCCGCCTGCCGCCTTCCGCCTCCGTCCTCGACGGCATCGCTTCGCTCCTCGACCACAGCCTGATCCGCCAATTCGAGGAACCAGACGGCGAGCCGCGCTTCGTCATGCTGGAGACGATCCGCGAGTACGCGGCCGAACAACTCGCCGCGGCCGGCGAGGACGCGGAACTGCGCGGGCGGCACGCCGCCTTCTTTGCCGATCTCGCCGGCCAGGCCGAGCCCGCGTTGCTTGGGCCGGACCAGGGGACCTGGTTGCACCGGCTCGAAGCCGAGTATGTCAACCTCCGTACGGCCCTCAGTTGGACGATCGCACAGGGGCAGTCGACCGAGGCCCTGCTGCTCGCCGGCAACCTGCGCCGCTTCTGGGAGATTCGCGCCTTCCTCAGCGAGGGTCGCACCTGGCTCGACCGCGCCCTCGCCCTTCCCGCCGCCGAACTGGGCGCTGCCCGCGCCCGCGCCCTCCTTGGCGCGGCGACCTTGGCCCGGAAGCAAGCCGACCACGATCGCGCCGTCGCCCTCTATCTGGAAAGCCTCGACATCTGGCGGGAACTCGACGACGCGGCCGGGATCGCCAGCGCCCTCAACAACCTCGGCGTCATCGCCCACGACCGGGCCGACTATCCGCGCGCGACCGCGCTCTACGAGGAGGCCCTGGCCGCCTCCCGCCAGCTCGGCGATCGCCAACTCGTCGCCGCCACCCTGCTCAACCTCGGCATCGTCGCCCGCCGCCAGGGCGAGTTCGACCGCGCCACCGCCCTCTACGAGGAGAGTGTTGCGCTCTGGCGCGAACTCGGCGACCGGCTGCGCGTCGCCCTCTCGCTCAACAACCTGGGCGTCGTCGCCTACAATCGCGGCGACCTCCCCCGCGCTGTCGCGCTCTACGCGGAGGCGCTCGCCGTCTGGCGGGAGCTGGACGACCGTGGTGGCATCGCCCTCTCGCTCAACAACCTGGCCGAGGCGGTCCGCGATCAGAGTGACCTCGCCCGCGCCGCCGCCCTCCTCCAGGAGAGTCTCGACCTCCGCGCCGAGCAAGGGGACCGTGCCGGCATTGCCGAAGGCATCGCCGGCTTCGCCGCCATCGCCGCCAAAGCCGGCAAGGGCGCCGAGGCGATCCGCCTCTACGCCGCCGCCGATGCGCTCCGCACCGCTATCGGCGTTCCCTTCCCGCCACCCGACCGGGAGAAGATCGACCGCGCCATCGCCACCCTCCGCGCCGGCACCACCGCCGCCGCCTTCAACGCGACCTGGGACGCCGGCCGCGCTTTCTCGATCGCCGCCTCGCTGGCCGAAGCTGCCACTGTCATCGAGGCCGTTTCCTCCGTGCCCGCCGCCCCCGCCCTCGCCCCACCCGGCATCCGCCTCACCAAACGCGAGATCGATGTCCTCAGCCTGATCGTCGAGGGCCGCTCCGACAAGGAAATCGGCGAAGCCCTCTTCATCAGCCATCGCACCGCGATGACCCACGTCACCAACATCCTTAACAAGCTCGGCGTCAACTCCCGCACCGCCGCCGCCTTCGCCGTCCGCAACGGGCTGGCCTGAGCGTCGGCCTTCCCATCAGTAACTTCACGTAGACCCCAGCTAACCCCCGCTCCCTAAACCTCAGTGAACCCCTCGATGTTCGCTTAACCGCCAGCGGGCACCATAAGGCTGTGTTCAGGTGGAACGCACCATCCGAAGGAGACGGCCATGACGACGCGGTCAAGCACCCACAACGTTGCAACCACCGGTATTCGGTCTCGGCACACGCGGACGCGGCGCCGCGCCCTGCCCCGCCTCGGCGCGCTTGCGCTCGTGACGTTCCTCGTCGCAATGGCGCTGCTGCCCCTCTCCTCCCCCGGCGTCGCCGCCGAGGAGGACGAACCCGCCATCGTCGAGATCGTCCCCATCGGCGAGGTCGAGCTCGGTGTCGACCCAGATCCCCTCGGCGAACCCGAGATCAACCCCGACGCCCTCGAAGAAATCCCCGATCTCGTCATCGAGGCCAGCCCGGAGATCGTCCCGGATGCACTCGATGAGATCTCCGATGTTGAACTCCCCGGCGACCCGGCCCCCGGTGACGTGACGGTCTTCAAATATGACTGTCCAGCCGGCATCGACCTTGAATTCGTCAGCCAGGAAGAACTCTTCGCGGAATGCACCGCGGTGTTGGAGGGCGTCGTCTTCCACCTCGCCACCGAGTTCGAGGACCGGGTTGAGATCACCAACGCCAGCGGCGAAGCTTATTGGGCCGACGTCCCGATGGGCGCCTTCGACCTGATCGAAGAGGTTCCCGCCGGTTATAGCGACCCGCTCGTCTACTGCGGCTGGGGCACCATCACCGACGGCGTCGCCATCGACGGCGTCGTCCCGCTTCAGCTTGCGCCGGGCGGCTACGTCAGTCTCGTCACCGAGTACCCCGGCATCACGATGGGCTGCTTCTGGTTCAACATCCCGCTCGGTGACGACGACGGCGAGGTCACCGTCATCAAGTACGACTGCCTCGAAGGCACCGATCCCACCAATACCGACCTCGGTTACCTCGAAGTGCAGTGCACCACCAAGATGAACGGCGTCGGCTTCCACCTCTCCGCCAGCGATGGCTACGAGGTCTCCGCCACCACCGGCGACGCCGGCGACGGCAATGCGGAATGGACCGACGTCCCAGCCGGTCCGATCACCCTGACCGAGACGATCCCGGCCGGCTACGGCGACCCCATCGTCTTCTGCTTCATCGTCCCCGAGGGTGGCGCGGAGCTGATCGAGGCGGTGGACGACGGCGACGGCGGTGAGATCGAACCGGTCGTCGAAGTCGAAATCCTGGACGAGCCGGTGGACGGCCCCGCCCCGACCGACTCCACCGGCGGCGTCGTCAACCAGGAACTGCCGGCAGGCTCGCGTCTGATCTGCGTCTGGCTCAACATCCCGCTCGACGACGACGGCTCAATCACCGTCTACAAGCACACTTGCCCGCCTGGCTACGACCTGAACGCCGTTGGCGCGGACCCCGAGGTCGATTGCCCCAGCCTGACCAACGGCGTCGCCTTCTCGCTCTGGCACGGATTCAATCCAGTCGGCGAGGGCGTTACCGGCGACGCGGGCGACGGTATGGTCTTCTTCAGCGGGCTCGGCACGGGCGACTACTACCTCGTCGAGTCGATCCCGGCCGGCATCGTCGCCCTCTTCGTCGAGTGCACCAGCGCCGTGCCCAGCGACGACCCGATGCTCGGCCCCGCGCTTGCCTACTTCCAACCAGACGTGATCGACGGCGGCATCGACCTCTCGCTGCTCAGCGGCGAGGAGATCGTCTGCCACTGGTACAACGTCCCGGCCGACGAACCTGACGGCGGCGAGTTGATCGTCTACAAGTTCTGGTGCGACGGCCACATCTACACGATCGAGGCCTGCGAGCTCTATGGAGGCGGCGCCGAGTTCGGCCTGCAAGCCACCAGCGGCGAAGGCGACCCGATCGTCTTCAACACCGGCGCCGATGGCATCGAGGTCCTCTACCTGCCGGCGACGACCTGGAGCCTCTGGGAGATCGACCGCGAGTGGTGCCGCGCCGAGTCGGACGACGTCGACGCCGAGGGCAACATCGTCGTCAGCGACGGCCACACCGCCGAGGTCTACGTCTTCAACTGCGGCCCTGACGGAAAGAAGGAGCCGCCGGTCACGGATCTTCCCAATACCGGCAGCGGCACGACCACCGGCCCCGAGGGCGACCCGATCATCCTCCACGGCCCTGGCATCCTGCTCGGCCTCCTCCAGCTGACTGCCGCGTCCTTCATCTCACTCCGGGCGATGGGCCTCTCCCCCGACCTCATCCTGGGAGCGGCGCGGGCCGTCATCCGCGCCTAACCCGCCAATCTTCCTCGGCCGCCCCGCTGCCCCACGCTCTAGGCGGCGCGGCCTCTCCCCTCAGCAGCGGCGCTCCGGGCAACCGGGGCGCCGCCCCCGTTTGGAGGAAAGCCCCCCGGCCCGCCGCATCACCGCCTCGGAAAGTCCTCCGGATCGAGTGGATCGGTCCCCGCCGCCACTTCCCGCCCGTCTGTCCAGCCGTCGCCGTCCGTGTCCGGATCGAGCGGATTGGTCCCGTACTTATTCACCTCATCCCCGTCCGAGAGCCCATCGCCGTCGGTATCGGGGTTGCCAGGATTAGTGCCGATGGCCCGTTCTTGGTCATCGGTGAGCCCATCGCCGTCCCGGTCGGAGGGAGTGCCGCGCGACGTGGCGGTGGGCTCTGGCGTTGGCGAGGGCGGAACCTCGGTTGGCGACGGCTCAAGGGTTGGTTCGGCCGTCGCGGTCGGTTCCGGCGTCGCCGTCGGCGCGGCGGTCGCCGTCGCGGTCGCCTCGGGCGTTGCGCCGCCAACCGGCGGAATCTCCGGACCGATCACCGCCACCACGTAGGCCGCCACGCCCGATTCCTGCGCCAATGGTGCCGTCAGCGCCGCCACCGGCGCCCGCCGTGCGGCCACCACCGGCTGCACCGCGGTGATCTGCAAGTCGCCGGAGAAGATTGCCGACTCCCCGGCCTGCAAGGTCCGCCCACCGCCGCCCGACGGCACGACGTCGACCGCGCCCTCGGTCGCCAGCACGACGACGTCCTGCCCGGTATTCGGGAGAAACCCCGACTCGCCGAGCACCAAGATGTTGCGCACCAAGTCGATGTCGCGCGCGCCCGGCGGCGGGACGAAGGGATCGCTGGTGAAGAGGAGGGTGCCCGTGCCAACCCGGTCGGCGATGTTTGCCGGCACCAGTTCCAGCGCCAGGTAGGTGATCGTCACGTCGCCCATACTGGCCCGCGCCTGCCGCGTGCCATCCGCGACCAGATACGCCTCACCCGGCGCCAGCAGCGCCACATCCTGTAGTGATCCCTCGGCCGTCTCGTTTGAGAGCAAGACCGGCTCGTCGGTCGCCAGGACGAAGCCGAGTTCGTGCGTCGTCGGCCCGGCGTCGACACGCGCCTGGGCCCGGCGCTCGACGAGTCGCCAGACCACCTCCCGGTCCGGCAGCCGGGCGATACCCTGCGTCACCACCTGCGCGTGCCCGGTTGCTGGCGACTGGAAGACCGGCGCCACCTGCCGCGCCGCTACCACCCCGATCGACAGCGCCACCAGCACCGCCGCCGTCAGGAGGACCCGGCGCCGCACCATCGAATCACCCATTGCGGTCATCCTCTCTGCTCCCCACCCCATGTCGGCGTGCGCGATAGGGTCCGGTGAGCTCACCGGCTCGCCGGGGCCGTAGGAGCACCGCTACCACCGCAATCGTCGTCGCTAATCCGACCCGCTGCCACCGCCGCATCTCGTTCCACTCCATTCTGCATTCAGACACTCCCTATCATACCGCCCCTTCCCTCGGTCACCACTACAAACGCATTGCATTCACGGACTGTGAGCGTTAAAGTTCCAACATTCAATGGAATGTTGGAAACAAGATCCGCCGGCATGGACCACCCCACCTCCACGCTTCCTACCATCGACCTCCCGCGCCTCGGCGCGGCGGCGTCGCTGAGACGCCGTCTACGACGGCCTGCGCGACGCCCGGAGTGGAGCCTGACGGCGCGGTTCATCATCCTTGCCACCTTCTGCCTGCTCGGGGACTATCCCTTCTTCTGGCACCTCTCGGCCTCACTGAAGGACTCGCTCCGGAGTTGCGCACCCTCGCCGTCGGCATGCTCGCCTTCCGCGGCGAGCATTCGACCGACTGGTCCGGTTTAGCCGCGGCGGCGACCATTTCCCTGATCCCCGTCGTCCTCCTCTTCATCTTCTTGCAGCGCTACTTCATCGAAGGCGTCGCGGGAGCAGTAAAATCATGAAGGGGTTAGGCGTTAGGCGTTAGGCGTTAGGCGTTAGGGGTTACGTCGTCGTTCTCCCTAACGCCTAACGCCTAACGCCTCAGCGGAGAACGTGATGTCAGCGAACACCCGGCCAAACATCCTTCTCATCTGCACCGACCAGCAGCGGTACGATGCGCTGGGATGCTATGGCAATCCGCACGTCCAGACGCCGGCGATCGACGCCCTGGCGGGTGAGGGCGTGCTCTTCGAGCAGTGCTACGTGCAGAACCCGGTCTGTTCGCCCGCGCGGGCGAGCCTGATGACCGGACAATACGTCCACAATCACGGACTCTGGGCCAACGGCGTCTCGTTGCCGCGGGATGCCCCGCTCGTTTCGCGAGCGTTGGCGGACAACGGCTTCGATTGCGGCTTGATCGGCAAGTTGCACCTTGGCTCAGCCTTCGGCGGGCGCACGGAAAAGCGTCTCGACGACGGCTTCCGCGTCTTCGAGTGGGCGCACGACCCGTCCCACCGCTCCCCGGAGAACCAGTACCACCGCTGGCTGGAGGCCAATCACCCCGAACTCTACGCCGAAGCCGTCAGCCGGGGCCGCGACCAGGGCGACGGCGCGATCACCTTCGACAACATGCCGACCGAGGCACACTATAGCCATTGGGTCGGTGACCGGGCAATCGACTTCCTCGAGCGTGGGCGCGACCCCGACCACCCCTTCTTCCTCTGGGCCAACTTCTACGATCCACACCATCCCTTCATCGCGCCCAAGGAGTACCTCGACCGCTACGACCCGGCGTCGCTGGCCACACCGATTAACCGCCCCGGCGCGCTCGCCACCAAACCGCCAATCCAGGCCGACATCTCGCAAGCGGCCTACGCCGGTCACGCCCGCGGCTTCGCCACCTACGAGTCCGACGAGATCCAGCAGATCGTCGCCGCCTACTACGCGATGGTCAGCTTCATCGACGACGAAACGCGGCGCATCCTCGCCAAACTCGACGAACTTGGGCTGGCCGAAAACACCCTGGTCATCTTCACCAGCGACCACGGCGAGATGCTCGGCGACCACGAACTCCTGCTCAAAGGCCCGATGTTCTACGAGGGCGCCGTCCGCGTCCCGCTCATCCTGCGCTGGCCCGGACGCCTCCCAGCCGGGGAACGTCGCGCCGACCTCGTCCAATGGATGGATCTCTGTGCCACGTTCCTTGACGTCGCGGGCCTGCCGTCACTGCCGGGCTCCCACGCCGAAAGCCTCCTGCCGCTCGCCCGTGGCGACGACGCGACCGGCCGTGGCTGGGCGCTCTGCGAGTACCGCGACAGCGGTCATCCCTACGACCCGCCCGTCCACGTCACCATGCTGCGCCGCGGCAACCACAAAATCTGCGTCCACCACGGCCCACCCGCCACCGACCGTTCCCGCACCGGTGAGCTCTATGACCTCGCCGCCGACCCGAACGAACTGCACAACCGCTGGGACGACGCGGCCGCCGCCACCATCCGCGCCGACCTCGAACGCTTCCTCCTCGACATCCTTGTCGCCACCGAAGACCGCTCGCAACCACGTGAGGCGTTTTGGTAGGCCGCCCTTCTCTCCTACCGCGCTTCTTCCCGTCGTCCCTCGCACCCCCATCCGTCATTCCGAGGTGACGAGGAATCTCGTGCGTTCGTTCCACGGGAGAGATGCCGCTCCGCGATCGGCATGACGGTGGGGAAGACGGAATGGTTTGTGCTGTTGACAGTTCTCTGATCCGTTGTTACACAGCGGGGGCCACAATCGTGGCAGCTATTGGCGTTTGATCGAATGGAGGATGGTGTATGCTGCGGAGGCTCATCCTTTGCATCGCGCTTCTTGCCATCACCAGCAGCGCTGGCGTAGCCGCGCGGGACGCCACGCCGGTCGGCCAAGCGACGCCCTCGGCCGGCGGTATCACCGTCGCCGCCGCTGGCCTGAACAATCCGCGCGGTGTCGCCTGGGATGCCGGCGGCGCTATGTACGTCGCCGACGCCGGTCTCGGCGGCGAGACCCCGGCCAGTGGCACTCCCATTCCGCCGCCGATCGGTCCCTTTATGGGCGGCCCTACCGCCGCCGTCTCCCGCATCGACAACGGCTGCCCGGTCGTCGGCGGCGGCGAACTGCCCTCGGCAATCGACGCGACGATGGGCGTCATCGGCGCCGCCGACGTCGCCGTCCTCGCCGACCAGCTCTATGTGCTCGTCGCCGGCGGCGGTGAGAGCCACGGCAACCCGGATACCCCGAATGGCGTCTACGCCGTGAATGACGACGGCTCGACCACCCTCGTCGCCGACCTCAGCGCCTGGATGCGTGAAGACCCGGTCGCCAATGTGCCGGCGGGCGATTTCGACCCCGAGGGGAACTTCTTTGCCATGGTCGCCGCCCCCGACGAAAGCGTCCTCTGGATCGTCGAGAGCAACAGCGAGCAAGTCATCAGCGTCACGCCCGATGGCTCGGTGTCGCGCGTGGCCGACCTCTCGATCACCGATCAGGTCCCGACCGCGATCGCCCCGGCGCCGGACGGCGGTATCTATGTCGGTTTCCTCAGCTCAGTACCCTTTCCGAACGGCGCGGCCAAGGTCGTCGAAATCGCCCCGGACGGCACGATGACCGACATCTGGACCAACCTCACGACCGTCACCGGTCTTGTCGTCGATCCAGATGGCACGCTCTGGGCGAGCCAAATGTCGACCGGCAACACGCCGGAGCCGCCCTTCTTCGTTCCCGGCTCCGGCTCGGTTGTGCGCCAGATCGGCCCCGACAGCGCCGAGGAGATCGCCACCGGCTTGCTCTTCCCGATTTCGCTCGATCGCGGACCTGATGGTGCGCTCTACACCTCGGTCCCGGCCCTCGGCGCCCAACCCGGTGGCGGCTTCGTGCTGAGGATCGATCCGACCGCCGGCACACCGCTCGACGCCGGTGCCGCCAACCTGACTCCGCCCGCCTGCCAAGCGCCCGCCACACCGGAGGCCGCGCCCGCGGCCTCGCCGGTCGCCGCGGTGGTGACGGTGCGGATCGTCGACTTCGCCTTCGACCCAGCCGATCTCACCGTCCCGGTTGGCACGAACGTCACCTGGGTCAACGACGGCCCAACCGACCACACGGCCGTCGCTTTCGATGGCGGCGCCAAGGTTTGGGACTCCGACATCCTCGCGGCCGGCGACGAGTACGACTTCACCTTCGACCAACCCGGCTCCTACGACTACCTCTGCGGCCTCCACCCGGAGATGACTGCCCACATCGAAGTCGTGTCGTAAGTCCTCCTCCTGTCATTCCGAGCTTGTCGAGGAATCCGGCTCTATCAATAAATGCGATTCAGTAGAGGCAGATCCCTCGACTTCGCTCGGGATGACAAGATGTCCCCATTGACCCCACGCCCCCAACCACGTACCGTGCATGCATCAACATCATGCCGCCCATATTTCCGACGGAATGCCTGCCATGAGCGGTCCTGGTCGTGACAGCCTCCAACCGGCCCACCTGCCGCCGACGCCGCGTGCCGGTCGCCTGCCGCTCATCGGCCGGGAGGACGAGCTGGCGCGATTGCGGAGCGCGGTCGACGCCGGAATGGCCGGCGGCCCCCGCGTCGTCCTGCTCGCCGGCGAGGCGGGCATCGGCAAGACGCGCCTCCTCGACGAGGTGATGCGTTTGGTGACCGATGGCCGGACCGCGCTCGGCCGCTGCGCCGACGAGCGCGGCATGCCGCCCTATCTCCCCTGGATCGACGCCCTGGCCGACCTCGACGACCGGGCCGGTCGCCAGTCATCCGATGCCCGCCTGCAAGACTTGCTGCTCGAAGCCGATGTCGATTCCGACGCTCCACGACTCGCGGGCGGGCCGTCGCCGGAGCAGCGCAAGCTTCGCCTGTTTGACCGCGTCACCCGCGCCCTCGCCGATCTCGCCCGCGCGACGCCGGTGCTGATCGCTTTCGACGACCTCCAATGGTCGGACGAAGCGAGCAACGAACTCCTGCGCTACGTCGCGCTGCACCTGCCGACCATCCCGCTGGCGATCGTCGGGACCTACCGGCTCGAAGAGACCGCCGCCAACCCCGGCCTGAGTCGCACCATCGAGGAGATGAACCGCCGTCGACTGCTGACGACCATTCGCGTTGGGCCGCTGACCGCCGACGAGACCGAACAGCTGCTGGATGCCCTCGGCGGACCGCGATACCGCGACCTGGCCACGACGATCTACCGCCTGAGCGACGGCAACCCCTTCTACGTCGAAGAAGTGGTCCGTGCCCTGGTCGACGAGGGGTGGTTGGACCCCGCGGACGCATCGACTGCCTTGCCCACCGACGTGATCCCCTTGCCCCAGGGCGTCGTCGCCGTCATCCAGCGCCGGCTGGAGCGCGTGGGCGACTCGTGCCGCGCCGTGCTCGAGTGCGCCGCGCTTGCCGGCCGCGCGATCTCCGTCGATCTGATCGCCGCCGCGACGGAGCAGTCGCCCGACACTGTCGCGGATCTCTGCGACGAGGCGGTGCGCGCCGCGCTGGTCCGCCTGGTCATGCCGGATGAGACAGCCGCGGCCCGTACCGGCCTGCCGATCGATTTCGAGTTCCTCCACGACCGCGTCCGGGAAAGCATCGCCGCTGGTATCAACCCGGTCCGTCGACGCGGCGTGCATGCTCGCCTCGCCGCCGCGCTCGAAGCCGGCGGTGGCGCGGACGACGACTTGGCTCGCCTCGCCGCGCTTACCCACCATTGGCAGCATGCCCGCCAGGGGGAGCGTGCCGCGCGCTTCGCGGAACTGCTCGGCGATGCCGCGATCCGTGCCCACGCCTACATCGAAGCCGCCCGCGCCTACCGTCTGGCTGTCGATCTTGTCCCCGCCGCGACTGACCACGCCGCGGGTCGCTCCCGCGGCGACCTCTTGCTCAAGCTCGGCGACGCGGCGCTCGCCATGAGCGCCGCGGAGGCGATCGATGCCTACGCCGCCGCCGAGCGCGCCTTCGCCGCGGACGGCGACGACCACGGAGCCGCCCGGGCGCTGCATGGGCTCGGCTCCGCCCACGCCCGACGTGAGGAGCTCGATCTTGCGGTCGCCTATCTCGAGGCCGCCGTTACGGCGCTGGAGCGGTGCGCGCCGGAGGCCGACGCCCTAACTGAGGCGCTCGTCGAGATCGGGACGATCCTGGGCACCGGCCTTGGCCGGTACGATGACGCGATCCGCGTCGGGCGGCGTGCGCTTGAGCTGAGCACACGGGATCGCGCCCTGCCGGCGCGCGAAGCGAATGCGCGGCTCGCGCTGGGCAAGACGCTGTTGCGCGCTGGCAACTTGGCCGAAGGCAGGGAGATGCTCGCCCCGGCGCTGCCCATCGCGCTCCAGGCGGCCGCCACCGACCTCGCGGCCGACGTTGCTGGCGCGCTTTCGAGTCACGCTTACTGGACCGGCGATCTCGACGCCTCGGAGCGATTCGCCCGCCGCCGGCGTGAGCTCGCCGTCGCTAGCGGTGACCCCTTCGCCCTCCGCCACACCCTCCCCTGGTTGGCGATGATCGCCCTGGCGCGCGGCGACTGGGCGGATGCCGAGCGCCTGCTCGCGGAGGCCGAAGCGGATGTCGCCCGCGTCGATAGCCCGGAGCCTCGCGCCTTTCTCCGTCAGGTCGCGGGCGTCCTGGCCTTCCGGCGCGGTCGCTACGACGAGGCGGTCGGCCTGCTCGAAGAAGCGATCGCCGGCTTCCGCGTCAGCGGTGCGGCCGCCCTCCCTTGGTATCTCGGTTGGCTGGCGCACGCATACCTCGCGGCCGGCGACGAGGCGAGCGCGGAGCGGGTCGCCTCCGAGACGGCCGAACTCGTCGCCGCCCTCCCGGCGCCCTCGCTACCCCGTGTTCCCGCCCTGTCCGATCTTGGCCTCTACGCGGCGCGGATCGACGACGCGGCGGCGATGCGGCACTGGTACGACGAGCTGCTCCCCTATGCCGGCCAGTTTCATTGGATCCTGGTTGACCGTGTCCTTGGCGTCCTCGCCGCCGCGATCGGCGATGCGGCCGCGGCCGATCGCCATTTCGCCGCCGCCCGCACCGTCGCCCTCAGAGGAGGCATCCGCCCCGAATTGGCCCTCGTCGCCGCCGAGCGCTCCGCATTGCGCCTGCGCGCCGCCGCTCCGGCAGACCGCGCTTCGACCGAACAGGAACTCCGCGATGCCATCCTCCGCCTCACCACGCTTGACATGACCGGCGACGCCGCCCGCCTCGCGGTAGCCCTCCCCGGCCCGCGCGACTACCCCGCCGGCCTCACCGAGCGCGAGGTTGCCGTCCTCCGCCTCGTCGCCCAGGGGCTCACCAACCGCGAGATCGGCGACCGCCTCTTCATCAGCGAGAAGACGGTCACCAACCACCTCACCCACATCTTCACCAAGGCCAACGTCGAGAACCGCGCCGCCGCCGTCTCCTTTGCCCACCGCCACGGCTTGGCCTGACCGCGACTATTTTTGTGATCCGCAGGGCATTCACAAGCCCGGCTCGTCGTCGATGTCCTGCCGGCCGTGGAACAGGCGGCGGACGATCAGTTCGTCGTTGGTGGTGCGGTAGAAGGCGACGTGCTGGCCGATGGGGTGGCTACGCAATCCAGGAGACAATTCGTCCCGCGGCCGGCCGATTCTAGGGAAACGAGCCAAGTCGGCCAGCTTGGAGCGGATGAACTCAGCATAGGTGTCCGCTTGCTGCTCGTCCCATGTCTCGGCGGTGTACTGCCATATGGCCGCGAGGTCGTCTTCCGCTTCGGAAGTGAGCGTCACCCTACGGCTTGACGGCATCTTTGATCGACTTCCCGTTGCGGACGTTCTCGCGCGCCCGCTGCTTGATCTCCTCGAACCGCTCCGGGGTCAGATCGTGCAGATCGCCACGTCGCTCCTGAGCTTCGCCGATGGCGAGCTCGGCACGGAGTCGGTTCAGCTTGCGCTCCCGCTCCTCGAGGAGGCGGATCGCCGTGTCGATCACTGCATCCGCGTCAGAGTAGCGCCCACTGGCGACCATCTCTGCAATCTTGGCTTCGATCTGCGGCGTCACGTGCACGGTCATCGCGGTTTCTCCACGCTCTCAGGGTAGCAAAGCAGACCCGATTTGGGTAGCGCAATCTGCCGGGCGCGGCGCCGTTCGCTCCCAACCGGACAAACCTCCTACCGCTGGAAGACGCCCGGCTAGCTCCCAGCCATTCCCAATTGAGAGATATTCCCGATGCCGCGTGTGGTACGGCCCTCTACGCTCTCCTCCAAGCGGTCGACCGCCCCGAAGACGAGCGTGAGTACCAAGGAGGAGACCATGCCAATCGCACGTCACCGACCGGCAATCAACCGTCGTGGACTGATCAAAGGTGGCGCCCTGGCCGGCGCGACGGCGTTCCTCTCGGCGGCCCCCACCGCGTATGCAGCCGAGCCAGTGACCTTTGACGTCGCCCTCGACGGCCGCACGATGACGATCAACCGCCTGAACCCAACCGAACCGGTCAACCCGCCAATGATCGGAGACACCTTCGTCGTCTTCGGCAGTATCTATCCCGCCGGCACCATCGATGAAGGGCTGGCCGGTCCGGACCAGACGGGCGCGATCGGCTGCTGGGTCTGCCGTGGCACCTTCATCGTGGACGTCGCGTCCGGCGCAACGCCCCACGTCGCCACAGGGGTCCTGTTCGCGTTCGGCGAGGGATTGTCGGCAGCGAGCCGGCAACTCGACACCGCGCTCGACGGCCTCTTGATCGATGGCGTCGAGGGCGGCGTCGACGAGGTGCCGCGGCCGGTTGCCGGCGGCTTTGGCAGGTACGCGGGCGCACGCGGCGAGGTCGTCCAGACCCTGCGCGGCGAGAATGACACGCTCATCCAGCTCGCGCCGGACGTCGCCGTCAGCGCCTGGAACTACACCTTTCGGTTCACGATCGAGCCCCGCTAGCAGGGAAGGGAGCGGCATGGGAGAAGCCTCCCATGCCGCCTCCATTCGCTGGAGCATCCCACCGGCGTGGAATGAGAGATTCACCCGATGGCACGACCGCTTGTCGGGCGCACTATTGACCCAGTACCGAATCACGGCACGACGACACGGGAGAGCGGACGATGCGCGGCGAGCGGTTCGACGATCTGGTCAAGTCCCTGGCGACCCGCGGCACGCGACGCCGGCTCATCGGCCTCGTGGCGGGCGCGATGGTGGCGGCGCCAGGTACCCAGATCGACGCGTCATCCGCCGTCTGCCTGCCGGGCGACGCGCCCTGCGCCATCGACGCGGCGTGTTGCAGCGGCGTTTGCACCATGCATGGCCGCTGCGGCTGCTTCGACGCCGGCCACCTCTGTCCCGACGACGGCTACTGTTGCAGCGGAGCCTGTTTGAACCACCGCTGCCGGTAACACCACAACGATGCGGAGGCACCCTATGACCATTGTCGGTTCGGATCTGGAGATGGAAAGACAGATGCTATTCGATGCGACATCCGCGGCAACGCACGCGGTCGTCGAACAGTTCAACGAGGCGTTCAACCGGCACGACGTCGACGCCGTCATGGCGCTGATGACCGCCGACTGCGCCTTCGAGAACACCTATCCTCCCCCCGACGGCGAGCGGCACGAAGGCCAGGCGGCAGTCCGCGCCGTCTGGGAAGCCCTCTTCGCCGCCTCCCCCGCCGCCCGCTTTGATACGGAAGAGATCGTCGACCACGGCGACCGCTGCACGGTCCGCTGGCGCTACACCTGGGTGGACCCCGCCGGTCAATCCGGCCACATTCGCGGCATCGACCTCTTTCGCGTCCGCGACGGCAAAGTCGCGGAGAAACTCTCGTACGTGAAGGGCTAGCAATTGGCCGGCACGCGGCATGACAGGACCAGGAGACGGAGTAAGCCATGAACGCGCCCGACGTGCTCAAGTATGGTCACCTGACGGTCCTCGGCACGGTCGACTGCCTCGCCGGGCCGGATTGGGAGAGGCCCGGCGCCTGCGGCCGGTGGTCGGTCAAGGAGATCGTCGCCCACGTGGCTTCCTACGAATTGGTCCTGGTCGACATCCTGACCAGTCAGGTCGACGGCGGTCCGACGCCCCTCCTCGACGACTTCCTGGCCGCGCCGGCCGAGTTCAATGACCGCCAGGTGGATCAGCGCTCCGTCCAGACCGCCGAGATGACGCTCGCCGAGTACCGCGACGCTGCCGAGCGCGCCATGGCGCTTGCCGCCCGCATCCCCGCCGAAATGTGGCGACAGCCCGGCATCCTCCCCTGGTACGGCGCCGAGTACGACCTCGACGACCTCACCACCTACATGTACTACGGCCACAAACGCGAGCACACCGCCCAAATCGCCCTCTTCCGCGACCGCGTCCCGTACATCCCAGATCGCGCGGTCCCCACCTAATTCCCAAAGAAGGGAGGTGCCCCCACCAGCACCCTGCAACCGGCACGCGTCGTTCAGAACTCGGAATTCGCTACTCGGTACTCGGTACTCGGTACCAATGAAAGGAGTCGTCACCATGGCCATGACCCGCGATGAGGTCTACACCGAGATGTCCGAGATGTTCGGACTGGTCCCCAGCTTCTTCAGGTTGGTGCCCGACAACTCCCTCGAACTCGAGTGGAGACTCTTCAAGACCGTCCAATTCGACGAGGGACCGATCCCGAACAAGTACCGCGAGTTGATCGGCCTCGGCATCTCCGCCACTACGAAGTGCGAGTACTGCATCCTCTACCACACTGAGGTCGCCAAGCTGAACGGCGCTACCGACGCCGAACTTGAGGACGCGGTCCACTACGCCAAGTCGAGCGCCGGTTGGAGCGCCTACCTCAACGGCATGCAGATCGACAAGACGCAATTCGCCGACGAGCTACGCCGGGTCGCCGACTACGTCCGCGGCCAGGCAGCGATTGCGGCTGACTAGGCCGCATCCTCCCTCATTCTGACCACACATGCCGTCATTCCGAGCTTCGGAGTTCGTCGAGGAATCCGCCCGTACCAAGAACGATGGGACGAGTCCTCGCCGCGGCTCGGAATGACGGGCGCGTTGACAGGCAGGTAATCCGACGCCCAGAATGCCTCGACATCTCGTCGAGGAGGGGGGCGTGCCGATCACGTCGCCACGGGTCTGTCGGATCACGGTCGGGCGCGACGCCGAGCTGGCCTACCTGGCTGGGCTCCTTGCTGAGGCGCGACAGGGCCGCCGCCGGCTCGTCGCCATCCTGGGGGAAGCCGGCTCCGGCAAGAGCCGGCTGGCCGCGGAGGTTTCGCACCAGGCGGCGGGATGCCGCGTCGTCGCGGGCGGCTGCACCGAACGCGACCTCGACTTTCCCTTCGCGCCCTTCGTCGACGCCATGCGCCAACTGCTGGCCCAATCACCCGCCGACGCGCCCCTTCTGATCACGGGACTCGGCGCCTCCCTGGCAGACCTGCTCCCCGAAACACGCGCCACCCGGTCCGGCGCCGCCCCGGACGCCACCGCCTCGCCGGAGCACGCGAAACGGCAGCGCTTCGAGACGATCGTGGCGCTGCTGCTGCGCCTGGCGACCGATCAGCCCCTCCTCCTCGTCCTGGAAGATCTGCATTGGGCCGATCAGACGAGCCTGGAGCTCATCGAGCTCCTCCCGCGGCGGCTGTCCGCGGCGCCCATCCTCATCCTTCTCACCGCCCGCGGCGACGAACCGGACAGCGGTCTCGGGCGTTGTCTCGCATCGCTGCGTCGCGCCCGCCTCCTCGACGAACTGACGCTCGAACCGCTCGCCGAACCGGATGTCGCGCGCATGCTCGAGGCGATGCTGCCCGCACCACCCTCGCCGGGACTGACGGCCGCCATCTATCAACGCACGGGGGGCAATCCGTTCTTCGTCGAGGAGTTGGTCGCGTCGATTCCCAGCGCAACGCCGGCGGCCTGGCTCGCGTCCGAGCCCGCGGTGCCGCGTACGGTCGGCGAGGCGGTCCGGCGACGCCTGGCCACGCTCGACGAACGCACACGGTCGGTCGCGGAGCTTGCCGCCGTCGCCGGGCAGCGCGTCGACGTCGACATCCTCCGGGCCGCGTCCGAGCTTGACCAGGACGACCTTACCGACGCGGTCGATCGGCTGATCGAGGGCCACTGGTTGCGGCGGACGCACGCCGGCAGTCGCCCCGCGCTCCTCTTCCGTCACGCTCTGACCCGCGACGCGATCCACGACCACCTTCGTTCGGCCCAGCGCCGGACGCTGCATGCCGCGGTCGCGCGGGAGATCGAACGTCGGACCGACCACGCCCCACCGGCGGGCGATCTGGGGTATCACTTTCACGCCGCCGAACTCTGGGAGCCGGCGCTGGCCTATGCTCAGGAGGCCGGCGATGCCGCGCGGCGAGGCAACGCCACGATGGAGGCGCTCGGCCACGACCGCCGGGCACTCGACGCCGCCCTCGCAATCGATGATCCCGCGGCGGCCGAACTGCACCGGCGCTGTGGCCACGCGCTCGGCATCCTCGGCGCCTTCGAGCCGGCGTTGGCACATCTGACCGAAGCGCTGCATCTGGCGCGTGAACGGGAAGATCGCACCGTCGAACAGGCCGTTCGTTTCGACCTCGCCGGCCTCTACGCGAGCCGCGACTACCGCGAAGCGGAACGGCACGCGACCGCGGCGCTGGGACTTGCCAGGGCCATCGCCGAGCCTCGGCGCGAAGCGCGGGCGCTCAACCGCCTCGGCAATGTCATCGTCAACCAGATGCGCTTCGCCGAAGGACGGGCGCTGCACGAAGAGGCGCTGACTCGCTTCGAGGCGCTTGGCGACCGGTCGGGCACCGCCGACGCGCTCGATCTGATTGGGATGGCTCGCTACCTCAGCGGCGAGGTGCCGACGGCGCGTGACGCCTTCTCGCGCGCGGCGGTTGTCTTCGAATCGCTCGGGGACGTGGAGCGCCTCGCCTCCGCCCTCACCAGCCGCGGTCTCTACCTCGCCGTGGTCGACGGACACTGCCCGGCCGACGCCGATCCGGCCGCGTTCCGCGCCGACGCCGCGCGTGGGCTGCGGCTCTGCCAGGAGCTTGCCTGGCGCCCCGGCGAGTCCTATGCCCGCGTGGCGCTGGCCTGTGCCTTCCTGGGCGAGGCGCGGTATCGCGCGGCGTTGGGGGAAGCCGACGCCGCCCTCGCGATCGCGGAGGAGATCGAGCATCGACAATGGCAGGTGATCGCCCGCCTGACGATCGGCATCATCCACGCCGACGCCCTCGACGACGCGGGGGCGCTGGCCCAGTTCGATCAGGCGGCCGATCTGGCCCGCGAGATCGGCGCCGCCCAATGGGTCGAGCGGCTTGATGCCTGGATCGCGCGCTGTCGCGCCCGCCTCGGCGACATAGCGGGCGCGGAGCCGGCCGCCCGCGCGCTGGCCCCGCCGGGACGGCCGACGTCGATTGGTCAACGCCGCGCCCTGGCGACCCTGGCCGAGATCGCACTTGCGCGGGGACGCCCGGACGAGGCGCTGTCGATCACCGATCGCCTGCTCGACGATTCCACGTTCCGGCCTGCCGCCGCTCTCCTCCCGCGTGCCGAGTCGTTGATCGCCCTCGGTCGCGTGCCCGAAGCCGACGATCTCCTCAAGGAAGCCCGCCGGCTGGCAACAGCCCATGGCCCTCGCTCAGTTCTCTGGCGGGTCGCCGCGGCGCGTTCACGCCTCTGGCAAGGTCGCGACAGCGCGCTCGCCCGGCAGGAGGCCGAGACGGCCCGCGCCGAAGTCGCCACGTTGCGCGCCGAGTTGCCGGACGGCCCCGTCGGCGCCGCGTTCCTGAACGCCCCCGAGATCCGGCCGTGGCTGCCCCCTCGGGCGGCGGGATCGCCCGACGGCCTCACGCCACGCGAACGGGAGGTCGCCGCCCTCGTCGGTCAGGGTCTGAGCAACAAGGAGATCGCCGCCCAGCTCTTCATCGCCGAGAAAACGGTCGAGATGCACGTCAGCCATTGCTTCGCCAAGCTCGACTTCTCCTCCCGTGCCTCGCTCGCCGCTTGGGCCGTTGCCCGCCGCCTCGCGCCGTCGCCGTAGGCGGCAGGCGTCAGGAGCGCGAAGAGAATCCCTGTCGCCTGTCGCCTCGATCCCAGGGATCGCCTCGCGTGGAACCCAGGGATATCCCTGATGTGTCGACCCGCCCCTGGCCCGTAGCCTGGTTGCGACGTCCATTCGAGGCAAGAAAGAAAAGGAGCGTGGGTATGGCAACGGAAACCGTCGTGCAAGTGCAACCTCAGGCGTTCGATCCGGCTCGGTATAAGCAGACGACGCATGACCAATGGCAGGTGGCCGCCGAGGCCTGGCACCGTTGGACCCCGGCGATTCAGGACTGGCTCGGCGCGGCGACCGAGGTGATGTTCGACCTGGCAGGGCTCGGTCCCGGACAACACGTGCTCGACGTTGCGGCCGGCGCGGGCGAGCCGTCGATCAGCGCGGCGAAACGGGTCGCGCCCGGCGGGTCCGTCCTCGCCACCGACATCTCGGCCAACATCCTCGACTATGCGCGCAAGACGGCGCGGGCGCGGGGCGTCGATAATCTCGAGACGCGGGCGATGGACGGCGAGCACCTCGAACTGCCCGACGCCACGTTCGACGCCGTCATCTCCCGCGTTGGTCTCATCTACTTCCCCGATCAGCAACAGGCGCTGCGCGAAGCACGGCGCGTGCTCAAGCCGGGTGGCCGCGTCGCCGCGATCGTCTATACCACGCCCGACAAGAACCAGTTCTTCTCAATCCCGGTCGGGATCATCCGCCGCCGGGCGCAGCTCCCGCCGCCGCTGCCCGGCCAGCCTGGCCCCTTCAGCCTCGGTGGCGAGGGCGCGCTCGCCGATGCCTTCGCCCGCGCCGCCTTCACCCGCATCGAAACGCGAGTGGTGCCCTCGCCCGTGCGCATGGCTTCGGCCGCCGAGTGCGTCCGCTTCGAGCGGGAGTCGTTCGGCGCGTTACACCAGATGCTGAGCGGCCTGCCCGCGACCGAGCAAGCCGCCGCCTGGGACGAAATTACCCGCGACCTCTCGCAATTCGAGACCGCCAGCGGCTTCGTCGGCCCCTGCGAGATGATCGTCGGCGTCGGCGTGAAGGAATCCTGAAGAAAGGCGGCCCCGGATGCGACGCGTCCGGGGCCGTCACCACAGGAGTACCGCCCCCGCCACACACTCCATCGAACGTCGAACTCCTGACGGCTAACGGCTAACGGCTAACGCGGCGCTCATTCGACCTCGCGCAGCAGCTTCTCGATGGCGCCCAGCCGGCCGCGCAGATCGGTCAGCTCATCGGCAATCCGCTCCTGCTCGTCGGCGGTCGTGGTGAGCGCGGTCGCGACCTGCTCGGCGAGTCCGCGGTACGCCTCGTCGCGGGCGATGGCCGACTTCGCCGCGGTGCGAGTTCGCATCGTCATGGTGACCTGCCACACCGTCACCGAGATAGCTGCCATCACCGCGATCACGACGGCGCTGATAAAGGCCGCCTCTGCCCAACTCACTGCTCCCCCTCCACCGCGCCCCGCGCGCTCGACCGACCGTTGCACTGCGGCCGGCGCTCGACCGCCGGCGGCATTCGCTCGTAGGGTCCGACCAACGCGCGCCAGATCCGGTCGCGCGCCGGCGCCCCGCCGTTCTCGATGCTGATCTGGACCGTGCGGAAGATCTGCCAGATCAGGACCGACGAGATGATCGTGCCGGACAACAACAGACCGAGCACGATGGTGATCCCCCAACCGGCGCCGCTCATCGGCCCTCCTCCCGCGTGTCACTCGCGCCCGGCGATGCCTCGCCGGTTTCGCCGTCCCGCAACGTCCGCGCCGCTTCGGCGATGACCTCCGGCGTCAAGCTGAACACAAAGGCTGTCACCGCGAAGTATTTCATCGCCTTGCCATCCTCCGACAGTTCCAGCGTGCCTGAGACCAACCCCGCCCCCTCCAGCCGCTGCAAGTGCAAATGCAACAGCGGCCGGCTCATCCGCAGCTCACGCGCCAATTGGCTGACGTAGTTGCGGCCCCCGGCCAGGGCGCCGACAATCCGCAGCCGGTGCGGATTCGCCAGCGCCGCCAGCACGCGCAGCAGCTCGTCACCGGATGGGGTCGCGAGTTCGGTATCAGCGCCACCATTCATGTGTCAGATACTACTGACATGTGTCAGCGTTGTCAAGCAGTCATGTCCTTCGCGGTCAAGAACACGGATAGAGAGGGCTGGGGGAGCGATGCTTCCCGGCCCTCTCATCACGGCTGACGGCTGACGGCTCGTCAGAGTTCCTGGTGATAGGCGAACAGCCGATCCCCGTCGAGGCGCCGCGGCTTCTGTAGCGCCTCGTGCTCGATCTGGCGCACCCGCTCCCGGCCGATGCCGTAGACCGCGCGGGTCTGCGCGGCATGCTACAAAGGAAACAACGCGCAATCGCCGATCGGCATCTCGTATGATTGGGAAAGGAGGAGACGCCGATGACCGTGACCCTCGCGCCCCACCTCGAAGCGCTGGTCTGGCAGAAGGTCGAAGCCGGCCCCTACCGCACCGCTGACGAAGTAATCCAAGAGGCGCTGGAGGCGCTGGAGGAGCGCGAGCAGTTGCAGCAGCTTCGCGCAAAGCTGCAAGTCGGCATCGACCAGCTCGACCGGGGAGAAGGCGTGCCGTTTACGTCGGAGTGGCGCGCCGAGCGGCTCCGTGTGGCTGCCCGGCGTGCGCGGGCAGGTGAAACGCCAAGCCCTGATGTCTGCCCCTAAGCGCGCGGTCGTTCTCTCGCCCGAAGCCCAGGTGGATTACGACGACATCCTGCTCTACAGCCTACTGACCTGGGGCGATGATCAGATGCGGCAATACCAAATCGCCCTCGACCAAGCGATCGACCATTTGGTCCAGTATCCCGAGTTCGGTGAGCGGCGAGACGACCTCTGCGCCGGTTGCCGCTTTCTCCCCGTCGAACGGCATGTGGTCTGCTACCGAATCGAAACCGATGCGATCCAGATCGTCCGGATCATCCATAGACGGGCCGACGCTGCCCGTTACCTGCCGCGATGACGTGACCAGGAGCCTGGATCGATCCGAGAAAGCGAGGAGGGACGGCCATGATGGCCGTCCCTCCTCGATTTGTTCTGCCGTCTGCCGTCTGGCGACTGCCGTCTAAAGTTCCTGGTGGTACGCGAAGAGGCGGTCGCCATCAAGCCGCCGCAACTTCTGCAGCGCCTCGTTCTCGATCTGGCGCACGCGCTCGCGGCTGATCTGGAGCTGCTCGCCGACCTCGGCCAGCGTGTGCTGGTGCCCATTCCCCAGCCCGAACCGAAGCTGGAGCACCAGCTTCTCGCGCGGGGAGAGGGTGTCCAGCGCGGCGTTGACGTCGCGCTTCAGCATCGACTCGCTCGCCGCCTCGTAGGGCGTCTCGGAGACCTCGTCGGCGATCAAGTCGCCCAGGCTCGTCTCGTCCTCGCTGCCGATCGGCGTCTCCAGCGAAATCGTGCGCTGCGCCGCCTGCACGATCTGGTGCACCTTCTCCGGCTGCACGCTCATCGCCTCGGCCACCTCTTCCGGCGTCGGCTGGCGGCCAAGGTCCTGGGCGAGCATGTTCAGCGTCTTGCGGTAGCGCGAGATCGAATCACCCATGTGCACCGGCAGGCGAATCGTGCGGCTCTGGTCGGCGATGGCGCGGGTGATCGCCTGGCGAATCCACCAGGTGGCGTAGGTGCTGAAGCGGAAACCCTTCCGCCAGTCGTACTTCTGCACCGCGCGCATCAGCCCGATGTTGCCCTCCTGGATCAGGTCGAGCAGCGTCAGGCCGCGATTGACGTAGCGCTTGGCGATCGAGACGACGAGGCGCAAGTTCGCCCGCACGAAGAGCTGGGTGGCCGAAAGATCACCCGCCTCGACGCGCTGCGCCAGCTCGATCTCCTGCGCGTGCGTCAGCAGCGGCGTCTCCGCGATTTCGCGCAGGTACAGCCGTACCGGGTCGTTGATGAAGTTCGGGTCGAGGCGCTGCAGCACGTCCAAGTCGCGCTCCAGATCGACCTCGGGCTCGACCTCTTCACCGGCCAGCTGAGTCTGAATCTCTTCGGGAACGTCGACTTCCTTATCGCCGGCTCGTTCGGCGACCAGTTCGTCGATCTTCCCCACGTCGTAGGTCTGCAGCGGGTCTGTCATGGTCGTTTCTGTCCTCACCCTGCTAGAATGCGGGGTGCTACTAAGCGGGTCGGCGCGAATACGCCCCCGTTAACTGATATACGTAAAACGCGCTATTTGGCCCTATGTGGCCAACCGATCGTCCGGCTCTCGGACCATTGCTCCGTAGATGGCTCCCCATCCCTGTGCCATCCGGACAGCGAGCCAGCTAGCTAGCCGGTGAGCCACGTAGGGTACGTCCACCGGCCCACGGCGGATATCTCCCCCGCCGATCATACCAGCGTGCGGGACCGTGTCGGTTGCCTAGGTTACGCTCACGCGGGATCAGGCGCGGCTTGCCCTGTTGCGCCTGGCAACCTACCCATCCTACCACACATTTCGTGCCACGATGCAAGCGGCTCGAAGCGGAATCTATACCGCGCACGCGTACCAGATGCCGTGTGACGATGACGTAGCGAGCAAGGAGAACGTCCAGCCGCGCGAGTCGCACGGAGAGAACCGAGGTTCCGAGCCGAAAATAGATGACTCCCGCGTGCGGCTGATGCTCGACGAACACCAGCTCGCCAAAATCACGATCATCGGTGATGAGGATGCGACGCTCATTCAAGGCGAGCGCGAGAACACTCTCATCACTCCATCCCGGTCCGTGGGCACGCGCTACTGTCGTCGCTTCGTGGCCAAGAGAATCGAGGTAGGCAGCAACCCGGGCGTCCGCGCTCTCATCGATAAGGAATCTCATACATGAGCGGAACGGGGGCGGGGAGCCCGCGCGCGTTTTTCGCGCTTCCAATCAACCGCAAGCCGTTCGTACGCATACGCCAAACAAGCTTGAACATCCTCGATGGACAGGTGCGGGAATGCGGCAAAGAGGTCATGCAAGTCGGGATTCTCAGCGAGGTGCTGGATCACGCGCTCCACGGGAATGCGCGTTCCCTTCACCACCGGCTTGCCAACCATAATCGCGGGATCCTGGATGATGCGCTCGCGATAGGCGCCATGCTCCATGGCCGTCGCTCCCTCCGCAAACACCGACGACGGGGCAGCGCCCCGCCGTCGCTCACTCCGCTTCGTTCCCTTACGCCTAACGCCTAGCTAACCCCGTGTGCAGGTAATTTCAGGTCAGGAGGTGGGCGTGTTGCAAGGGGGGATGCCCCAGGGTGGCACTGATCAGGGTCACCAGGGTATGGCTGAGCACCTTGCGCAGCACGCGGCTGCT
>JBOGUF010000170.1:0-14432 GCA_050696075.1 Thermomicrobiales bacterium | reverse complement strand
GCCGCGTCGGCCTCCGCGACCATGCCGCCGAGCGACGAGGTCGTCGCCACCTTGCCCGCTTCGACCGACGCGATGATGTCGTCGCCCGCCGCACTCGTCTGGCTGGCGACGTTCTCCGCCTCCTGTTGCCAGGCCGACTCGGACTCAGCCTGGTAGCCTCGAAGGTGCTCCTCCAGCCCCTGAATCCGCGTGGCCGCTGCCTCTTCGAAGTACGACCGGACGGCTTCCGGATCGGCCGTGGCGTCGGGGTACTCCCGCATGAGCGCGGAGAACTCAGCGTTCGCCCCGTCGCTCGCGGCGGACGCCTCGTCGCGTGCCTCTTCGAGACCCTGCCGTTGGGTCTGGAGGTCCGCCGCCGCCGCTTTGAGGGTTGTTTCGGTGTTCGCTTCGGCATCGCGCGCCACGTCCGCTTGCGATGTCTCCAACTGGGTCAGGGTCTCGGATTCTCCCGTGCTGAGCTCCCCCAGTTGCTCGTCGACCTTGGCGGTGAGACCTTCCTCCGCTTGCGCCCGGCCCTGGTCGATCACGCTGGCGGCCACCTGGGCCGCGTCGTCGACGTGCTGACGGGCCGTTTGACCCTCTTCCTGCCAGACCCTCGTCGCCTCCGTGGACACGCCGTCCAGTTCGGCAGTCGCCGCACTGCCCTGGGTTGCGTACTCGGCGGTCGAGCGGCCGGCAACCTCCTCTACTGCCGCTTGCGCCGCGTCACCGCCGTCGACACCCTGGTAGCTGGCCGCGACCGCCGCGGCCTGTTCGTCGACCGCGGACTGGCCAGCGACGGGCTGAACCTCGGCGCGAACGGTCTCCACCCGCGACTGAACCCGCGATTCGGCCTGGCCGAGCGCCTCATCGACCTGGCCGAGCGACTCCTGCTTGCCCGTCTCGACCTGCTGGTATCCGGCGTCGGCGGATTGCTGGACCTCGGTGCGAGCCGCCAGGCTCGACTCTTCGACATCCGCGCGCGATCTGTTAAACGCCGTGGTCAGCGTCGAACGCCCCTCGGTGAAGGCCGCCTCGATCCGTCCCGTGAGACCGCCGGCCGCGTCCTGGACCTGGCCCACCGCCGCGCTCGCCGCCCGCTCGGCCTCCGCGATCTGCTGACCGAATGAGGCAGCAATGGAAGATGAGAGACTCCCCGAGACCTGATCGACGATCGGCGCCAGCTCGGCGATGCCGACGGCTCGCTCGTCCGTTCCGGTTGCGGTCACGGGAAGCCCACCGGTGAACTCACCCGCGGCGTTCACGCCGTTCGACGGCGCGGTCGTTGCTGAGGAAGCAGGCGCCCGAGGGAGGCCGGCGCTCGGAGGCGCTTGGCTCGCCGGCGCCTTCCCGTTGATCGCGGCGCCCGAGCGCGGCCCGTTTACCGACTGGCGAACGCTCCCCCTGTTGCGGGCAATCATCCGTTGCGCATACTGGTTGCCGTGCAGTTGCTGCGTGTGCGCGACCAGCGATCGCCGCGCGCCAAGGGTAGGCACGCGACCCAGCAGGTCCGGAACGTTCGGCGCACTCGGTCCGGTCTTGAGCGCACCGGGAGCTATCGCCGGCGAAAAGGGGGCGGGGAGCGGGCTGCCGGTGAGTCGCGCGTCACCGGCAGCCGGCGCACGTTCCGCGTGGGCAGTTGCCGGCGCATCCTTCGGTTTTGCGAGATCCGCCGTGACCGCCATGCATCGCCCCATCGCCTGCCGCCTGCACCTCGCGCCACCAGCGGGGCGAGCGGCGGATCAAGCGATGGATTCGAGTCTGCGCGGTCAAGACGGGGGAAGCCACGAAACACACCCACATCTTCGGTCACAGATTTAGCGACCGTGCTGAATACGTAGCGTGGCCTCTATCCTCGAACGAGCGCCTCCAGCACCGGCGCGGCGGACTACCAGGTCTCCGTCACCTTCTTCAGCCCGCGCGGTTGGTCGGGGTCGCCGCCACGCTCCAGGGCGAGCTGCCAGGCGAGGAATTGCAGGGGGATGATCGCCAGGATCGGCGAGAGGACCTCCGGCGCCGCGGTTTCCAACGGGAAACCGCGGGTGCCAAAGCGGATGGCATCTGGGTCGCCCAGGACCAAGGTGTCCGCGCCAAGCTCGCGCAGGCGCTCCAGGACTGGCCGTAGCGCCTCGCCGCCAGGGCCGGTCGGCGCGACGGCAACGACCGGAAAGCCGCGGTCGATCATCGCCATCGGCCCGTGCAGCAAGTCGGCGCCGGAGAAAGCGTGACAGACGAGGTAGCTCGTCTCCATCAGCTTCAACGCCGCCTCGCGCGCCGTCGGATAGTTGTAGCCACGGGCGGTCGTCACGAGCTGTTCGGCGAAGCGGTAGCGCACGGCAAGCTGCCGGATTTCCTCTTGCCGCGCCACCAGCCGGTCCGCTTGCTCCGGCAAGGCGTCAGCTACCGCGCCGTCCCCACCGGCCAGGGCCTCGACGAAGAGGTAGAGCGTCAGCAGTTGCGCCGTATAACTCTTGGTCGCGGCAACCGCCTGCTCCGGCCCGGCCATGACATCGAGGTGGAACTCGGCCGTCCGCGCCAGCGGCGAGTCAGCCGAATTGGTGACGGCAACCGTAATCGCCCCTCCCGTTCGGGCGCGGGCGACCGGCTCGACCAAATCGGGCGAGGCTCCAGATTGACTGACCGCGACGACCAGCACGCCTTCCATCCGCGGATGCGCGTCGTAGACGGTCATCGTCGAGGGCGAGGCCAGCCCGGCCGGCAACGCCAGCCGCGTCTCGATCAGGTACTTGGCGTAGAGCGCGGCGTGGTCGGAGGTGCCGCGGGCGACGAAAAGGGCGAACCGCGGATCGCGGGCGGCAATCGCTGTGCCCACCTCGCGGATTGCCGGCCAACCGTCGCGCTGGATGCGCTCCAGCACCGCCGGTTGCTCGGCGATCTCCGCCGCCATCACGCTGCCCTTCATGCTTCCTCCCGCCGGTAGACCGTCTGCCCGCCGATGATCGTCTCGATCACCCGAAGTTGCTCGTCGAAGATGGTCAAATCCCCATCGTAGCCGACGGCCAACCGACCAGTTCGTTCGAGACCGAGCACCCGCGCCGGGACCTCGCTCGCCATCGATAGCGCCTGAGCTGGCGTCGTCTCGGTCCATCGGACAATGTTCCGTACCGCTTCGTCCATCATGATGATCGATCCCGCCAGCGTGCCGTCCGATAGCCGTGCCGATTCCTCATCGACCGTCACTTGCTGTCCCATCAGGCCGTAGGTTCCGGGCGGCATCCCGGCGGCGGTCATCATGTCGGTGACAATCGCGATCCGTTGCCACCCCTTCGCCCGGACGGCAAGTTGCAAAGCGGCCGGGTGGCAATGGATGCCGTCCGGGATCAGCCCGACCGTAACCCGATCCTCGATCAGCGCGGCGCCGATGACGCCAGGCTTGCGGTGATGAAACGGCGACATCGCGTTGAAGAGGTGGGTCGCCATCGTCGCTCCGGCGTCGACACCCGCCCGGAACTGGTCGATCGCGGCGTCGGTGTGCCCGAGGCTGACAACGATCCCCGCCTCGCGCAGCCGCCCGATCGCCGGCAAGACGCCTGGCCGCTCCGGCGCCAACGTCACGATCTTGACGAGCCCCGACGCGGCGAACTGATCGAGCAGCGACGGCTCGGCCACCTCGATCAGTTCAAGCCGGTGCGCTCCTTTGCGGGCGGGCGACAGCAGCGGCCCTTCGAGATGCAACCCGAGCGGCCGGCTGCCCGCCGCGTCCCGCGCGGCCTCGAAGGCGGCGAACGCACGCTCGTAGTAATCGGCGGGTGCGGTGACGACCGTCGGCAGGAACGCCGTGACGCCGCTTTCGGGCAATCGCCGCGCCAAGAGGCGGATCGCATCTGGATCGTCGCCGACTTCGACCCCGAACGCGCCGTTGACTTGAAGATCGATCAGTCCCGGAGCGATGTGCGGCGCGATGGGTAACAGCTCGCCGCCCGACTCGACCTCGACCGCCGTGATCGCGTTTCCCGCGAAAGCGACGGCGCCCGGATGGAATCGGCCGTCGAGAAGGATGTTGCCGCGGCGAATCGACACCGCGCTCACGGCCGGCCCATGCCTTTGGCGGCACGCGCCGCGCTCAGTGCGACATCCGTCACGACCGCGACGTGGCCAACCGCGCGCCTCCGGCGAATGCGGCGTGCCACCATCTGCCGGAAGGTCGCTTCATGGGTGAGCAGCCCGCCCGCGAGGGCCAGAGCAAACGATTCGCCTCCGAAGTCGAGATTGTCCGCCACTGCCACGGCCGCAATCGCGAGTTCGCCCGCGGCGTCCGAGACGAAACGGCGGGCGACCGCGTCTCCCTGTCGCGCCGCGTCGAAGACGAGCGAAGAAAGCGCCGCGATGCTCGCCTTGTCGCCATGCAGGTAGACCCGCTCGATCATCTGCCAGGGCGTCTCCAGGTTCCAGTGCTTCACGATCGCGTCGAGCAGCGCCGTTTGCGGCCCTCGCCCGTCGGCGACCCGCGACGCGGCCTGCAACGCGCGCTGCCCCAACTCATAGCCGCTCCCCTCGTCGCCGATGATATGACCCCAACCGCCGGTCCGGTAGCTCTTCCCGCTCGGGTCGCGGCCGAGGCAGATTGAGCCGGTGCCGCCGATGACGGCGACGCCGGTCGCGCCCGGCAGCGCGGTCAACACCAATTCGGCGTCGTTACCGAGGCGCACGTCGCCGGCCATCTCCCGCAAGTGGGGCAGCATCAGGTCGCGCGTCCCGACATGGTCCACCCCGGCGAGGCCGACCCATGCCGCCGTGACCGGTAGCGCCGCCCCCGCCCGCGCAACCGCCATCCGCAGCGCGGTCGTGATCTCGGCCGCGGCCGGCTCGACGCCGACCACCGCCAAGTTCGACCCGCCGGCCACCGCCCGCCCGCGCTCGCGCCCGGCTTCGTCGACAACCACGGCCAGCGTCTTCGTCCCGCCCCCGTCGATGCCGGCGTAGAGGTTCGGCATCAGGCATGCTCCTGAATGGCGGTCCGGACAACGCCCCCCGCCCTCGCCAGTCGCTCCCGCGCCGTCACGGCGTCGACGCCCGTCAGCGCCGCCACGATCGCCGTCTTCACCTCGTGGTCGCAGTCGCGCAGCAACGCGGCCGCCTCGCTCTCGTCGAGCCCAGTTGCCAATCCGACGATGCGGATCGCGCGCGCGCGCAGCTTCGCGTTTGTCGGCCTCATGTCGACCATCAGATTGCCGAAGGTTTTGCCAAGCAGGATCATCGTCCCGGTGCTGAGCATGTTCAGCACCATCTTTTGCGCCGTCCCAGCTTTGAGCCGCGTCGAGCCGGTGATCACCTCTGGTCCGACGACCGGGGCGATCAGGATCGTCACCCGGTCCGCCAGCGGCGAGCCGGTCGTGCAGGCGACGCCGACGGTCAGTGCTCCACGCTCCCGCGCCTCCGCGACGGCCCCCAGAACGAATGGCGTGCGCCCGCTGGCGGCAATCCCGACGACCGTATCCGCTTCACCGACATTGAGCGCGGCGACGTCCGCCCGACCCGCATCCTGAGAATCCTCGGCGGCCTCAATCGACTCTGTCAGCGCCCGGTTGCCGCCCGCGATCAGACCGACGACCAACCCACGCGGCGTATTAAAGGTCGGCGGGCACTCCGACGCGTCAAGGACGCCAAGCCGGCCGGAGGTGCCCGCGCCGGCATAGATCAATCGCCCACCTCGCCGCATGCGCTCCGCGATCCCCTCAATCGCCTCAGCAATCCGCGGCAGCGCCAGTTGCACCGCGAGCGCGACCGTCGCGTCTTCCGCGTTGATCGTTTCGACGATCTCCAACGGCGACATGCGGTCGATGTCGGCAGTGCGCGCACTCACCTGTTCCGTTTCGAGCCTATCGAGTCTGATTGAGGTATCTGGAGGCATCCCGATCTCGTGGTCCAATCCGCGCCGGTCGTGGGCGCGCCACCGTGCGCACCGACAATGCCCAACCGTTGGGGCGCACGGCCGGCGCTCACCTAACTGGCACAAGAATAGATCAAGTCTTGACGAGGTTACTGGCCCAACAGCTCGATTGTCTGCCGTTCGCCGAAAAAACTCTTGTGCGGCATCAAGGCGACGGCCTGCTCGACGCCTACTTCGGCGCCGCGCATCGTGCTCGCGCCGCGGTACCACTGCTCGTAGCGAAAGGTCGGCCACTCGGCGCGGAAGAGGCCATAGGCATGGATCGCTTCGATGTAACGGTCGAAGACGTCGGTCGTGTCGAGGTAGAGCTCCGGCCGGAAGTTCTCTACGTCCTCCCAGTTCTCGGCAAAATAGACCTTCTGCACCCGATGCGCCGGATGCGCGCGTTCGAAAGTGCGAAGCCCGGCGAAAAAGAGGGAGGCGAGGACATTGTCGTGGGTGTTGTTGTGGTCGCGGTGAAAGCTCCCCTTCCAATGGGTGAGGATAATCGTCGGCCGGTACTCGCGGATCACGTCCGCGAGCGCCATTTGGACATCCTCGTTGACCGGCAGTTCTCCGTCCGGCCAAGGCATGATGACGCAACCGGCGCCCAGCAACTCCGCCGCGCGTTGCGCCTCTGCATCCTTCTGGAGCTTGTACTCCGCCGACGACAGGGTCGGGTGCCCTTTCTCGCCCGGCGTCATGTGCACCATGACCGCCCGCCACCCGGCATCGACGTGCTTCAGCACCGCCGCCCCGCCCATGATCTCCGCGTCCGCCGAGTGCCCCCCGACGACCATGATGCAGTTGTCACTGGTTGACGACATTGATTCTCCTCTATGAGAGCCTGTCTGAAAACGCACCATTTCGGTACCAGGCGCTTGCACATGAAGTGGATCACCATCCTCCTATTCTAGGGGCACACCCCCTTTCCAGACACCCTGTAACGCCTAGCTGCTACCATTCCCCCGGCCGCTCGCGCGTTTGTCTCGACCGGAGTCTTCGCCAGCCGTGGTTGTCTTTCCATTCCTCGCCACCCTCATCAGCGCTGCCTGCGCCGCCGTCATCGGCCACGACGCGCTGCGCCGAACCCGGCCGCACAAGGTCGTCTGGACGATCGCCTTCGCGATTTTCGCCCTTGCCGCCGGCGCCAAGACCGCCTCCATGATTGGTGAGTGGACCCCCCTCCTCGCCCGCACCTATTATCTCTTCGGCGCCGTTCTCGTCGTCGCCTATCTCGCCATCGGCGAGCTCTACCTGCTGGCGGGAACCAACAAGCGGTTTGTCGCGGTTTTGCCTGGCACGATGCTCCTCCTCACGGCCCTCGCCGTCACCGTCGTCTGGAACGCCGCGATCGACGACGCGCGCCTGCCCGCCGACGGCTGGGAGGCGATCGACCGCAGCTCCGGTCTCGGCGCGCTCGCGGCCATCCTCAACAGCGTCAGCACCGTCGTCCTCGTTGGGGGGGTGCTCTACTCGGCGTGGCGCTTCCGCCAAATGGGCGGCCAGCGCCACCGCGTGGTCGGCTGCATCCTGATCGCGGTCGGCACACTCATCGTCGCCGCCGGCGGCACCGCCACGCGCTTTGGACAGGAGGAGTACTACTACATCCCGATGTCGATCGGCGTCGCCACCATCTTCGCCGGCTACCTCCAGACCCGCCGCTCCGATCCGGCGAGGCAGGAACCACCGATCCCCGCGGCCCCACCGGCCATCGCCCCGGCCCGCGCGGCCCTCGTCTCGCTACCGACCTTCCGCGCCACCCACCGCGACAGCTCAACCGCGCCCGCCGACCCCGCCATCGCCTTTATCGAGCAGCATTTTCTGCCGCTCGACGACGACGCCCTGGCCGAAACCTGTCGCGTCTGGAGCGCCTCACCCCACGTCACCGACGCCTTCACCCGCGATGAGGCCCGCCTCGTCTGGTCCCTCCGCCTCCGCCTCTCCCCGACCGCACAAGCCCAATTCGACGCCCATTCCCCCACCACTCGCCGCCAACTCGCCGAGCTCTACCACGACCTCTTTGCCCCCGGCGTCGAACAACGTCGCACCGCGCTGTAGGAGGTCGTTTCCGTCTTGAAGCCGCGTTCCAAATGCGGAAAGACGAACCACACCAATCCAAATCCAAACAGACTACCCGTCAACACCCGCAACTCCCACGTACTTTCTCGCAAACCAACCACCTGCGTCAGCCCATCCACCGCCATCGGCAGGAAGAGCACCGCCAGCATCGCGAGGGAGAGCGGGGCAAAGCGCGCGCGGACCAGCGCAAAGGCCAGACCGCCGAGGAAGAGCGCCCCGTAGATGGCGGCACAGCGCTCGCAGCAGGCCATCTGGTGGCCGGCGAGATGGAAACTGCGCTCCGGCCGCTGGTGGCAGATCAAGCCAAAGGCCGCGTAGATCGGCCGCGCCAGCAAATCATAGTCAGCGGCGCGGAGCAGCGGCGCCAGCGCGGCCAACCCAACGTACCCGGCCATGATCGCGTTCACGGCCAGCAGCCAGTGCCGCACGAACCCGGCGACACCCGCATCCACCACCCGCACCACGCGCGCCGCGCCTTGCCCCATCGGTTCCGCGGATGCCATCGGCTCCACCACCCATCGCCACAACAATTCATCGCCGGAGACGGCCGGTGAATCGTGTGCACCATCGATCCAGGCGGCGCGCCCCCGGCACGTGGCATCCTACCGCACCCGAGGCGTTAGGGATTAGGGATTAGGCGTTAGGGAAAACGACGAAGCCCCTAACGCCTAACGCCTAACGCCTAACACCTTACGCCTTACACCTTACGCCTTACGCCTACAGTATCTCCCCACACGCCACCGGCCGCGACAAGTCGGAGACGTCGGCGTGGATTGTGATCGAGAACCCGCCCTGCAAGTCGGCCAGCGGCGCATTCACCGTCGTCGTGCTCGTTCCCGTCGCGTCAAAGCCGCGCAGCAGGTGCGCCGGCGCCGGTGTCAGGCTGTCGCAGCCGCCTTCCTGGATCAACACGACCGCGCCCGCTTCGGCCCCGATGGCGAGCACCGTCACCTCGGTCTGATCGCCCACCGCCACCAACGTTGCCAGACCATTCACGCCCGAATCGCCGACCGGGCCGATCCGCACGTTGACCGTGCTGCCGGTCGTCTCCGCCGTCGCCTCCTCGGTTGGCTCCTCGGTCGCTTCCTCGGTTGGCTCGACCGTCGCCGTCTCCTCGACAGGCGCTTCCGCGCCCGTTTGCAACGTAGCGAGCAGCTCCTCCCGCGCATCCTCCTGGTCCGCGAATTGGTCCGACGTCACGTACTGCACGACCAGCACCATCGACTCACCGGCCACGATCGGCCGGCACTCGACGTAGGCCGTGTAGTCGGTCAGCGCGCCCCCCTCCGTGGTGAACACGAACTCGAAGACGCCCCAGGCGCGGCCATCTTCTTCGACCCGCAACTCCTGGCCGTTCTCGTCCACCATCACCCGCGCGTCGCTGTACCCTTCCGTCGTCTCAAAGAGCGTGAACTCGGCGTCGACGCATTGCCCCGGTGTCTGCGTCGTGCTGTAGCCGTAGAAGTCGACCGTGCTGACGCCGTTGTCGATCCGAACCGTGTCGACCTCGTTCTCGCCGCTCCGTGCAACCTCGGTCCAGGTTTCGTCCCAACGCACCGAAAAGCCGTAGGCCGGGCTGGTGTAGGTCGGTTCGCCGGCCACCGGCGACGCCTCCGGTGTCTCGACCACTTCGGTCGGCGCTGCCTCGGTCTCGACCGGGCCAGCCTCACCCTCGACCAGTGCCCAAACCTCGAACTCCTCGTACGGCGTCACCGCGCCGTCGACGAAGTTCCCCTCAAGGAACGCCGTCCCGGCGGCAACGCTTCCGCTGACCGCGTGCCCCGAGACGTCGACCGCCACCACGAACTCACCGTTGACCGCGAAGGAGGCCACATCCCCGGCGACGACCACGTCCAGCTCGTTCGTGCCACCCTCGGTCGTGTCGAGGTTCGTCACCTCCCCTTGGTCGAGAATCTCCTGGCTGCCCAGTGCCAGGAACCATTCCCCGTTCGACGTCACGTAAAGCCGGTAGTGTGCCTCGTCCGTCAGTCTGAATTCGATACCGTAGTCCCACGATCCCTCGTCGGTCGGATACGGATTCGTGAAGCTCACGTGGGCCACAAAGTCCTGCACGTCGACGTCGAGCTCGCGGATGATCACCCGCTCCGCGTCGTGCGGGATCTCGCCCGCGTCCGGCCCGGCGATGCTCGCCCGCGCTCGCGATGCATCAAGGAATTGCCGAAAGGTTGCCTCGTCGCCCTCGGTCAACTCCGCCTCGGGGCTTTCCTCCGCTTCGGGCGTCTCGGGTTGGACCGCCCCCAGCGACCAGATTGTGAAATCCTCGAAGGCGGTAGTCGCGCCCGACACCGCATCTATCAGGTAGAGTCCGGCCGCGATCCACACGTTCCCGCTCGCCGGACCACCCTCGAGCACGAACGTTGCGACGTGCGAACCGTTCACCGCCAAGCCCGCGGATGTCCCCTCGACTACCAGTTCGATTAAGTTGACGGCGCCGGCCGCCGTCTCCAGCCCCGCGAACGTGCCCGCCCGTCTCGCCGCCTCGACTCCGACCGAGTAGTACCAGGTGCCGTCGGAGGCGATCGTCAGCCGGTACTGATTGTTTTCCCCGGCGTCGCGGAAACCGATCCCGACGTCCCACGGTTGTTCGGTGACGTCGCGCGGCGCCGTCACTCGCAGGCGCAGGTAGAAGTCGGCGACGTCAACCCCGGCCGACTCCAGTTGCACGCTCTCGCCCAGCCCGGTTTCGGTCAAGTTGCCGCTCAGGGGCCCATAGGTCGCCTGCTCCTGCTGCGCGACTGCTCGTCCCGCGTCGAGCAGCGCGGACCCCGCCGGATCGGGCGCAACGCTATCCTCCTCGACCGCCCCGTCAAGCGACCAGACCTGGAACGCCTCGAACGGGGTCGTCGCACCCTCTTGCGTGCCCTCGTTCGTGAACGCCGTGCCGACCGCCACGTCTCCGCTCACGTCTCGACGAGAGACGTCAACCGTGGCAATTTGATCCCCGTTGAGGGCGAAATGCGCTTCGCCTCCGACAACCGCGACTTCGAGCTCGTTTGTCGCTCCGGCGCCTGTTTCGAGGCCATCCACCGGTCCGGCATCGAGCGTCGTCCCGCCGTAGTCGAAGACCCAGCCTTCCCCGCTGATGAGGTAGAGGTTGAAGGCGGCGTCCCGCCCGCGGCGGAACGAAAAACCGTAGTCGAACGGTTGCTCGGCCGCGTCGTACGGATTGAGGAAGGTCGCGCGGGCGTAGAAGTTCTTGGTGCTGACGTCGGCGGGGCGCAAGCCGACGCGTTCGGGGTCGTGGTCGATCGTTCCCGCTTCCGGCCCGAAGAGACTCGGGCTGAGGCGCGCTTGCACGCGCCAGCGGTCGATCGCGTCCCCCGCGTCTTCCTCCTGGGCGCCCGGCGCTTCCGGCGTCGCGACTTCTTGCGCGAACGCAACCGCCGGGCTCCCGCCCAGCAGCAGGAGCATAACCAGGGCCCACCACAACCCGATCGTGGCAGCGCGCCGCATCAACGTCTCCTTCCCCTAATGCGTATGCAGTTGCAATTACCCGCGTATCACCCTACACCCGTCCGCCAACGCGGGCAAGGTTTGCAAGATTGTTTTGCCCTGGCAGGTCTATAGGAGCACGGATTGCCGCGCAACGATCGTCACGAATTAGCCCTGTGTGAAGCGCGATCTATCCAGAATCGATTGCTTCCATCAAATCCGTCGCCAAATATGCATCATAGATCTCCCGCGTCATAGGCGCCGCGTACGTCACCCCTTCGCCCACGTTTTCCAGCATCACGATCGACGTGATCGTCGCCCGCTCCCCGTACGGCCCGAACGACGCGAACCACGAGTGCGGCTTGCCCGAGCGGTCGAGTTGGTTCTCCGCTGTTCCCGTCTTGCCCGCGATCGGGTATTGGTAGTCGCCGAAAACCCGCGTTGAGCCCGCCCCGAACCCGTTGCTCGTCTGGTCGCGGAGCGCGCGCTGCAACGCCTGGATGTTCTCCCGACTGACGTCGATGCTGTTGCGCCCCTTACGCTCCCCAATTACCTCCGAGCCTCCCCCCGGCTCCTTGGCGAACTCGACGATGTACGGCCGCAACAGCGACCCGTTGTTCGCGATCGTCGCGTAGACCATCGCCATCTGCAACGGCGTCGCCTCGATGTACCCCTGCCCGATGGCGAAGTTGACCGAGTCGCCCGTCGCCCAGTAGTCGCCGACGACCTCCAGCTTCCACTCCGGATCGGGCACCGTGCCGGCGATCTCCGGCAAGAAGGGGATACCGGTCGGCTCGCCTAACCCATACTCCCGCGCCATCCGCGGCAACAACTCGTTGTCCTTCTCGTCAAGCTCATATCCGAGTTGGTAGAAGACGGTGTTGCACGACTGGACGATGGCGTTGTGCAGCGACAACATCCCCTGCGCCGGCAAGCCTTCGTCGTCCGTCCAGTCCCGCCACACCTGCGACGTGCCCGGAATACTCCATTGTTGCGGGCAGTCGATCTGCGATTGGTCCGTGTAGCCGAGTTCCGTCATCGCCGCCGACGCCGTGATCACCTTAAAGATCGAACCGGTCGGGTACGCCGCCTGCGTCGCCCGGTTGAGCAACGGCCGCTCGTCCTCGTCGTTGACGTAGGCCCAATCGTCGTCCGCAAACCCAAGCACGAACCAATTGGGGTCGAAGCTCGGTCGACTCGCCATTGCCAGCACCTGGCCGGACCGCGGATCGACGATGACCGCCGCCCCCTTGACGTCGCCCAACGCCGCGTCGACCGCCTCTTGCAGGTCGATATCGACCGTCAAGGTGAGGTCCTTGCCCAGTTCGGCCCGCTTGCTGGCGATCACCTCGCGTTCGTTTCGCGACCCGCAATGCACGATCTGCAAGTCGCCGCCCGGCACCCCGCGCAGCAGATCGTCCGCCGCCGCCTCGATCCCGGCCCGGCCGACGACGTCATCCGGCCCCAATATCCCCTCGGTGTCCTCCTCTACATCCTCGGCGGTGACGACCGTCACGTAGCCGGTAATGTGCGCCGCCCGCGGGCCCAGCGGATAGACGCGTCCGGTCGTCTGCTGCAGGCGCACGCCCTCCAGTTCGCCCAACACTTCGACCAACTCCCGCGTGTCCGCCTCGGCGATCCGCTTGATCACCCAGAACTGGTCCGGCGCCCGCCCCTCGTACTTCTCCTGGATCTCGTCCCGCGGCATGTCCAGGAGCTCGCTGAGTTCGCGCAATACCCTCTGCTCGTCGGTGATCTCGCCCGGCACGACGACGACCTGGCTGATCGGACCGTCGTAGGCGAGCGGGTCGCCGTCCCGGTCGAGGATGCTGCCCCGCCGCATCTCCTCGCCGCTAAATTGGATGCAGCCGTCATCCAAGTTGCGGAAGATCAGCGACGGCGTCCAAGCCACTCGCCAGTCATCTTCCTCTTTGACCAGTTGGATCGTGTTCTCTTGCTCGATCGGACCGACCAGCCGCGACTCCATCGCCACGTGGATCGGCGCCCGCGCCTCGAGATTCGGCTCCCCGGTCCGCGCCATCTGCACCGATGTCAACCCGGCCTCGGCGGCGATCCCCTGATACCGGGCGACGAAGTCCTCCCGGCTAATCGCCTCTTGCGCCTCAACCGAGATGAGGTCGTACAGACCGTCGTAGTCACCGGCGGCCCACAACGCGCCGTAGAGGTCGATGAGATCGTTCGGCGACGCGAGCGCCGCCGCCACGTCCTCCTCGGAAACCTCAGTCGCCTGGGGACTCGCCTGGCCGGCGGCCCGCGCGTCAGCCACGGCAGTCGCGGGCGCCTCATCGCCTTCGCCCTCGGTGTCCGGATCCGGCGCCGCGGCCACATCGAGTCCGGGCTGAACTTCGCCGTCGTCGGGTTGTGGAGAGGCTACCGCCGTCGCCTCGTCCGCCTCACCGATCGGCGAGGAATCGTCTTGCGCGACCGCCGCCGGCTCATCCGGCGCCGAATCATCCTCATCGGCCAACCCGACCCGCTCCAGCGCGCGATCGACGTCGATCACCCGCTCGACCGCGTCGCGGGCAAAGACGACGCTCCCCGCCCCGGCAAAAACCAGGAGCAACACGAACATGACGACCCACGGCCAGCGCGACGGGCTTCGGCGAGTTGCGTATGGTGAGTAATAGTGGCGCGACACCGAGGTAGGACCCTTCCCGAGTGACCCAGCAAACGCCGACTTGGGTGCGGGGAACACGGTCCGTGCGGGAGACCGGAGCGATGCGACGAGAACTCGCGGGGTGTCCCTCTCATGCTGCCAGCCTGGGCCTGGCGCGTCAAGGACCCATTCACCCTACACCCATGAGCGGCAAGCGCACCCTCGCCACCCATCCGGGCATGCATTACGGCTAACGAGTTTCAATCACAGACGGTTTCATCGAGCCGCGGCCCCGTCCGTCGTAGGGGCGGGACCTGTGCCCGCCCGTCCGTCGTAGGGGCGGGACCTGTGCCCGCCCGTCCGTCGTAGGGGCGGGACCTGTGCCCGCCCGTCCGTCGTAGGGGCGGGACC
>JBOGUF010000169.1:0-6782 GCA_050696075.1 Thermomicrobiales bacterium | reverse complement strand
GAGTGACGGGTGACCCGACTTTGAAGTTGGCGGTGAAACTCGGGAGGTGTCGTCGCCCTCGCCCGGCGCTTAAGGCACCGGGCTGACCCAATAAGGACGCTGAAGCGCCCTGAGAAATGGGGAAGGTCGGCTCGGATCGCGAGCACGGAGGGGGTATCGGCGGTATGCCGTACTGGCGGCTCTTCTACCATGTGGTCTGGGCGACGTCGGGGCGGGAGTCGATGATCGAGGCAGATGCGGCGCGGGTGATCGAGCGGTCGATGCGGACGAAGAGCCGCGACTTGGGCGGCATTGTCCATGCCGTCGGCTGGATGCCGGACCACGTCCACGTCGCGGTCTCGATCCCGCCGAACATCGCCATCGGTCCGTTCGTCGGCCAGATGAAGGGCGCCTCGTCCCACGCCGTCAACCAGGCCGGCGCCCGCGAGGCGGCCTTCGCCTGGCAGAAGGAGTACGGCGTCGAATCGTTCGGCGAACGGAACCTGCCCGACGTCGTCGCCTATCTCCACAACCAACCTGAACGCCACGCCACCCAAACGACCTGGGATCGCCTCGAACGCACGACCGATCGCGACCAACTGCCCCCCGATCCTTGACACCCCACCGCGCCTCTACCCCCGAGGGCCGTTCACGGTCCTTATTGGGTCAGCCCGGCGTCTTCAGCGCCGGGCGGCGAAGGCAACAACGTCAGCGTTCGGCAACGCTCCTCCCCACCACGTTGATCCACTTACCCAGGGAAGCCCTACCCATGCCCGCTGCATTTACCGAATCGGTGGTTGAGGAAGCCGCGCTGGCCTGGTTTGGCGAGCTGGGGTACGAGGTGCGGTTTGGGCCGGAGATTGCGCACGATGGGGCGAATCCGGAGCGGGTGGATTATCGGGAGGTGGTGCTGGCGGGGCGGCTGCATGATGCCCTTGAGCGACTGAATCCGGCGGCGTCGGGGGAAGCGCGAGAGGAGGCGTTGCGGCGGGTGACGCGGGTTGGGTCGCCGTCGCTGGTGCAGGCGAACCGGGCGTTTCACGATCTGCTGGTCAATGGGGTTGCGGTGGAGGTGTTGCGAGACGGGGAGACGCGGGGCGAGTTGGTCCAGGTGGTCGATTTTGCGGACCCGGCGAAGAACGATTGGCTGGCGGTCAACCAGTTCACCGTGGTCGAGGGCTTGGCCGGAGGGCAGATCGAGCGGCGGCCGGATGTGGTGCTCTTTGTGAATGGGTTGCCGCTGGGCGTGGTCGAGTTGAAGAACATGGCCGACGAGGGGGCGACGATCGACCACGCCTACAACCAGTTGCAGACGTACATGGCCCAGATTCCGCGATTGTTTCATTTCAATGAGGTGTCGTCATCTCGGATGGGGCGAAGACGGAGATTGGGTGCGTGACGACGCCGCGGGAGCGGTTCGCGGCCTGGAAGACGGTCGACGGGGACGAACTGCTGCCGAACGCGACGCTCGACGTGGCAATAAGAGGGGTGTTCGAGCCGCGGCGGTTGCTCGATCTGATCCGGTCGTTCGTCGTCTTCGAGGACGACGGCAAGACGATCAACAAGAAGGTGGCGCAGTACCACCAGTTCCACGCGGTGCGGAAGGCGCTCAGCACCGCGCTCCGGGCCGCAACGGACGGCGGCGACGGCAGGGGTGGCGTCCTCTGGCATACCCAAGGGGCCGGCAAGTCGCTGACGATGCTCTTCTTCGCCGGCAAGCTGATTGCCCACCCGGCAATGGCCAACCCGACCATCGTCATGCTCACCGACCGGACCGACCTCGATCAGCAACTCTTCGGCACCTTCGCGGCGGGCGCGGACCTGCTGCGCCAGAACCCGGTGCAGGCCGAGTCGCGCGCCGAATTGCGCGAGTTGCTGCGGGTGAACGCGGGCGGGGTGGTTTTTACGACGATCCAGAAGTTCTTCCCGAACGACGACGAGGAGGATTATCCGCTTCTCTCCGAACGGCGGAATATCGTGGTGATGGCGGACGAGGCGCACCGCTCGCAGTATGGGTTCGGGACGCGGGTGGGGGAGACGGGGAAGTTTGTGCGCGGGTTTGCGCAGCACATGCGCGACGCCCTGCCGGGCGCGACCTTCGTCGCCTTCACCGGCACGCCGCTGGAGTTGGGCGATCGGGATACGCGGATCGTCTTTGGCGACTACATCGACATCTACGACGCCGGTCGCGCCATCGCCGACGGCGCCACCGTGCCGATCTTCTACGAGTCGCGGTTGATCAAGCTCGATTTGCCGGCGGAGCAGGCGGGGCTGCTCGACGAGGAGTTCGACGAGCTGACCGAGGACCAGGAGGAGTCGCGCCGGGACCGTCTCAAGTCGAAGTGGGCGCAACTGGAAGCGGTCGTCGGCACGCCAAAGCGCCTGGCTCAGGTGGCGAGCGATCTGATCGAGCATCTGGAACGGCGGCAGGCGGCACTTGCCGGCAAGGTGATGATCGTCTGCATGTCGCGCCGCATCTGCGTCGATTTGTACCAGCAGCTTGTCGCGTTGCGGCCGGAGTGGCAGGGGGAGGATGACGAGTCCGGGGCGCTGAAGGTAATCATGACCGGCTCCGCCAGCGATCCGCTCGCCATGCAGCCGCACATCCGCAACAAGGAGCGGCGGGAGCGGTTGGCGGATCGCTTCAAGGACGCGGACGACCCCTTCCAGATCGTGATCGTGCGCGACATGTGGCTGACCGGGTTCGACGCGCCGTCGTTGCACACGATGTACATCGACAAGCCGATGCGCGGACACGGGTTGATGCAGGCCATTGCCCGCGTCAACCGGGTCTTTCGCGACAAGCCGGGCGGCCTGGTCGTCGATTACCTGGGCGTCGCCGACAACCTGAAGCGGGCGCTCCAGTCGTACATCCGCGAGGCCGGCGAAGGCAGCAAACCGATCGAGAACGAGCGACTCGACGTCGGTGAGTTGATCGCGGCGATGCTGCGGGAACTGGAGATTTGCCGCGACGCGTTCCGCGGCTTCGACTACGGCGTTTTTCTGACCGGCGCGCCGTCGGAGCGGCTCGCCCTCATCGCCAAGGCGCAGGAGTTCCTCATCTACCGCGACTATATGGAGCGGGGCGCCGGCGTCATCGAGCGCTTCCTCGACCACGCGACGGCCTTGCGCAAAGCGTTCGCCCTCGCCAGCGCCACGAACGAGGCGCAAAAGATCAAGACCGAGATCGCGTTTTTCCAAACGGTGCGGGCTGCCCTGAGCAAGACGACCGGCCGCCAGAACGGCAAGCGCGACCAGGACCTCGACTACGCCATCCGGCAACTGGTCGATCAGGCGATTGCTCCCGAAGGCGTGGTGGACATCTTCGCCGCGGCCGGTCTGGACAAGCCGGATATCTCGATTCTGTCGGACGCCTTCCTGGCCGACATCCGGGATTTGCCGCAAAAGAACCTGGCGTTGGAACTGCTCAAGAAGCTGCTCAACGACGAGATCGGCGCGACGCGAAAGACGAGCGTCGTCCAGTCGCGTCGCTTCTCGGAGAAGTTGACCGAGTCGATCACCCGCTACCACAACCGCGCATTAGAGACGGCCCAGATCATCGAGGCGTTGATCGACCTCGCCCGCGAGATGCGCGAGGCGAACAGCCGGGGCGAGCGTCTCGGCCTCTCCGTCGACGAAGTCGCCTTCTACGACGCGCTCGGCGCCAACGACAGCGCCGTCCAGGTGCTCGGCGACGACCAGCTCCGCGTGATCGCGCGCGAGGTGGCGGATCTGGTCCGCAAGAACACGCGCATCGACTGGCAGTACCGCGAGCAAGCCCGCGCCGACCTGCGCCGCCTTGTCCGGCGCGTGCTCCGCCGTTATGGCTACCCGCCGGATCAGCAGGAAGCGGCGACGTTGCTGGTGATCGAGCAAGCCGAGGTCTTCGCGAAGGAAGAGACGACCGTCACGCCCCGCTATCGCGGGTAATTGCTACGCGCGCACCTTGCGTCTGACGAGATGTGTGCCTACCATGGGTGTCACACGACACGCGTTGGATCGATGTGCGCGGGACTTGGGACCCGGGGCTGCCGATGACCACCGGCTTGGATTCGCCTCCGCTGCGCGCGGCACTTCTCGGCCCGGTTGCATTGACCGTGGGCGAACGGCCGATCCTCGACGATGTCCGGTCCCGGCGCGGTGCGCGATCGCTCTTGTTGCTGCTGCTGCTCACCCCCGGCCATCGCCTGCCGCGCGAGCGCATCCTCGACCGGCTCTGGCCGGAGGCGACCCCGGATGCGGCCGAAGCCGCGCTGCGCAAGGCGGTGCATACCCTGCGCCGGGTGCTGGAGCCCAATCTGACGGATGGCCGCGCGTCGCGGTATGTCGAGGCGGTCGCCGACACCGTCGCGATCTGTCCCGTGACCGGCCTCTGGGTCGACGTCGATGCGTTCGAGGCCGCGCTGGCCGCCGCCAGGGTTGCGCCGTTGCCCAAGCGGCGGGCGGGTCTGGTGGCGGCGTTGGCGCTGTATCGCGGTCACCTCCTCGAAGCGGAACCGGCGGTCGATTGGGTCAATCCGCGGCGTGAGGAGTTGCGCGGGGCGCGGCGCGAGGCGGTGCTGCATCTCGCCCGGCTCGACCTGGACGCGGGGGAGGCGTCCGCGTCGTTCCTCGAAGCCCTGATTGCCGACGAGCCGACCGACGAGGCGGCCGTGCGGGCGCTGATGCGCGCCTTCGCGGCTGCCGGCCAGCGTGACGCCGCCCTGCGCCGGTACGAGGGCGCGGTGGAGGCGCTCCGCGTCGATCTGGACGTCGATCCCAGCAACGAGACGCGGGCGCTGGCGGCTGAGATCAGGTTGGCTCCCGCGGTCGCGATCGATGCGCCCGCCTCCCCGCGCCGGCCGGTCGTGACGCGCCTCGATGTCCTGCCGTCGCCGCCGAACCCGATCATCGGCCGCGGGCGCGAGATTGAAGCCGTCCTCGACTTGCTTTCGCGGCCGGACGTGTCCCTCGTGACGCTGACTGGGCCTGGTGGGATCGGCAAGACGCGGCTGGCCTTAGAGGTGGCTGCCCAGGCGGCGCCGGACTTCAGCGGCGGGGTCTGCTTTGTTCCCCTGGCGCCGATTCGTGACCACCACCTGGTGCTGCCCGCGGTCGCCCGCGCGCTCGGCGTCGAGGAGAGCCCCGGTCGCCCCATCGGCGAGCTCCTCCGCGCGGCGCTGCGCGACGCGGAGCTGCTGCTGGTCCTGGACAACGTCGAGCAGGTGGTCGAGTCGGGCCCAGCCATCGCCGACGTGCTGGCCGGCGCCCCGCGGCTGAAGGTGCTGGTCACCAGCCGGGAACCGTTGCACCTGCGCGCGGAGTGCCAGTTCCCGACGCCGCCGTTGGCCCTGCCCCACCCGTCGCACCTACCACGGGTCGCCGCCCTGGTTCGCTACGAGGCGGTGGCGTTGTTCGTCGAACGGGCGCGGGCGGTCCGACCCGACTTTGTCCTCTCTGAGCGAAACGCCCCGGCCGTCGCCGAGCTCTGCACCCGGCTCGACGGTCTGCCCCTCGCCATCGAGCTGGCGGCGGCCCGCGCCAAGGTCTTGCCCCCCGAGACGTTGCTCTCCTGGGTCGGGCAACGGCTCGCCCTGCTGACCGGCGGCGCCAGGGACCAGCCGACCCGGCTCCAGACGATGCGTGACGCCATCGCCTGGTCCTACAACTTGCTCACCCAGTCCGAGCAAGCCCTCTTCCGCCGCCTCGCCGTCTTCGCCGGGGGCTTCTCGCTGGAGGCGGCCGACGCCGTGGCGGAAGGCGGGAGGCGGAACGAGGGCCGTCGTCATCCGCCTCCCGCCTTCCGCCTCCCGTCTTCCGGTTCCGTCCTCGACGGTATAGCGTCGCTGGTCGACAAGAGCCTGGTGCAGCGGCTAGATGGGGAGGGTGAGGCGCGGTTCGGGCTGCTGGAGACGATTCGCGAATATGGCTTGGAGCAGTTGGCGGCGACCGGCGAACTGGAGACCACCGAGCATGCCCACGCCGCGGCGTATCTGGCGCTGGCGGAGCGGGCGGAGCCGAAGCTGGTGGGGCCGGAGCAGGCGGCGTGGCTCGACCGGCTTGAGGTCGAACACGACAACCTGCGCGCGGCGCTGCGATGGGCGATCGCGGGGGGGCACGTCGAGACCGCGTTGCGCCTGAGCGGGACGCTCTGGCGGTTCTGGATGGTGCGTGGGCACCTGATCGAGGGGTCATCCTGGCTGGAAGCGGCGTTGGCCCTGCCGGCAGCCTCGACGCCCACCGCCGAGCGCGCGAAGGCGCTGACCGGCGCCGCGGACCTCGCCCGTCGCCGTGGCGACGATGATCTTGCGCGCGAGCACCGCGTGGAGGGACTTGCCATCCGTCGCGAGATTGGTGACCGCCCCGGCGCTGCCGCCGAGTTGACGGAACTCGGGCGGATGTCGTTGGCCGCCGGCGATTACCCTGCCGCGCGCTCCCTACTCGAGGAGGCCCTGGCCGCGCAGCGGGACCTCGGCGACGACGCCTGGATCGGTCGCTCCCTCCTCGTCCTGGGGCGGGTCGCCTACCACGAGGGCAACAGCGGCGAGGCGCGTCGTCTCGCCGAGGAGAGTCTGACGATTCATCGCCGGATCGAGGACGAGATCGCCATCATCTGGTCCTTGCAGAGCGTGGCCCACGCCGCAATCAGCCAGAGCGATACCGGCGGCGCCCGCGCCGCCATTGCGGAGGCCCTGACCGCCTCCGCAAAACTGGGCTACTCCTGGGGGGTCGCCACCATGTTGGAGGCGGCGGCCGGCTTGGCCGCGGCGGGTGGGGCGGCGGAGCGCGCCTTGCGCCTCGCCGGGGCCGCCGAGGTGCTGCGC
>JBOGUF010000168.1:0-3370 GCA_050696075.1 Thermomicrobiales bacterium | reverse complement strand
CTCCTGACTCCTGACCCCCACGCACGGAGTTCGCCCGTGGCTCGCTACATCGTCCGGCGTTTGCTGACCGCGGTGCCGCTCTTGCTGGGCGTGTCGGTCGTGCTTTTCACGCTGATCCACCTGGCGCCGGGGGGACCGGCCGACATCTACGCTGACAATCCGACCGTGCGGCCGGAAGATTTGGCGCGGATGCAGGAGAACCTGGGGCTAAACGACCCGCTGCCGGTGCAATACGTCAAGTGGCTGCGCGGGATGGTCGTCGGCGACTGGGGCAACTCCTACAAGGACGGGCGGGCGGTGACGGCGGCGATCCGGGAGCGATTGCCGGCGACGCTAGAGTTGATGGGCGCCTCGGCGTTGATCGCGATAACCTGTGCCATCCCGATCGGGATCTTCACGGCGACGCGAGCGCGGACCTGGTCGCGCTACGTCGTCAACGCCGTGACGATGCTCGGCATCTCGATCCCGACCTTCTGGACGGGGATGATGGTGATCCTGATCTTCGCCGTCCGATTGGGCTGGCTGCCGACCGGCGGGCGTGGGGGCGAGGACTGGGCGGTCGCCGACCGCCTGCATCATCTGGTCGGCCCGGCAATCGTGCTCGGCGTGGTGAGCATCGCCGGGTGGGCGCGCTATGTCCACTCCAGCATGCTCGAAGTGATGCAGGCCGACTACATCCGCACCGCGCGGGCGAAAGGACTTGTCGAGCAGGCGGTCGTGCTGCGGCACGCCTTGCGCAACGCCTCGATTCCGATCATTACCCTCTTGGGGCTGCAACTGCCGCAACTCTTCTCCGGGGCGCTGGTGACCGAGGTGATCTTCTCGTGGCCGGGCCTGGGGCGGCTGATCACCGAGTCGATTACTGGGCGCAACTACCCCGTGCTGATGGGCGCTTTCATGCTGACCGCGGTGATGGTCGTCGTCGGCAATTTGATCGCGGACGTGCTCTACGGCCTGGTCAACCCGCAAATTCGGTACGATTGAGAGCGATGCAGCGTGTCAATTGATGCCGTCAGCGCTCGGCCGGGATCGCTCGCCCTCGCGCGGGCGCATACCAAACCGCGGACGATGCGGTCGCTGGTCTGGCGACGCTTCCGGCAGAATCCGCTGGCGATCTTCGGGTTGGTCGTGCTCGGCGTGCTCGCGCTCGTCGTGCTGACGGCGCCCCTGATTGCGCCCGACGACCCGGACGCGGTCGCGCCGCGCAACGCGCTGCAATCGCCCAATGCCGACCACTGGCTCGGCACCGACGACTTGGGGCGCGACGTGCTGAGCCGGTTGATCTACGCGGCGCGGATCTCGCTCTCGGTCGGGGTGATCGTCTCGCTGATCGCCGTTGTCATCGGGTCGTTGCTGGGAGCGCTGGCCGGATACTACGGGCGGTTGGTCGACGCCACGATCTCGCGGTTCATCGACGTCATCCTCTCGCTGCCGCTTATCCCGTTGCTGCTGGTGATCGGCGCCTTCATCGAGATCACGGCGGTGAACCTGACGCTGATGCTGGGGGTGCTGGCCTGGACCACGGTCGCCCGGCTGGTGCGGGGCGAGTTCCTGGCGTTGCGCGCGGCGCAGTTCACTGAGGCGGCGCGGGCGGTCGGCGTGCCGAGTTGGCGCATCATCTTGGTCCACCTGATGCCGAACGCCTTGGCGCCGGTGATCGTGGCGGCGACGCTGCTGGTTGCCTTTTCAATCTTGGCCGAGTCGGCGCTCTCGTTCCTCGGCTTCGGCATCCAGCCGCCGACGGCGACCTGGGGCAACATGCTCTTCAACGCCCAGCGCTATGTCCGCGGCGCCGCCTGGCTGGCGATCTTCCCCGGCGCGCTGATTACCGTCACGGTGATGAGCATCAACTTCGTCGGCGACGGCCTGCGCGAGGCGATCGACCCGCGGTTGAAGCTCGATTGATTTCCGATTACTGGTTTACCTCTTCATAGAGGCGCAGGCTGGGGATGTCTTCGTAATGACGGGTATTGCGCGTTGCCAGGATAAGATTTCGCTCAATTGCGGTGGCGGCGATGAGGATGTCGAGCGCGCGCTCGTCGACGGGTCGCTTGCGCTGTCGGAGGTCGACGCGGATATCGGCCGCTTGCACCGCGATTGGCCGCCCAATTGTAATGACGCGGATGCTCTTGAGGAATCGCCGAAAATCACGCTCTCGACGTTTCGAGCCCGGCCTGCCGCGAATGCCTTCGAGCACTTCCATGTAAGTGACGATGCTAATCGCCAGGTCTTGATGCAGCAATCGAGCGACGAGCGCTTGCGCGGCTGGTCGGCCACCAAGGAAGTCGATGGTCCAATCGGTATCCAGGAGAAAGCTCACAGATCGACCGTGCGTCGTCTCGAGCCACGTGCAGCATAGAGTTCCTGTTTCATCTGATCAGTATCGACAAGCCCTTTCCAGGCGCCGAACGTGGACATGGTTGCTTCGTAGTCTTCCTCAGTTATTTGGCGCTGGCGACGTTGCCGCTTCGGCGCGGGGGAGATCGTCTCTTCGACGCCGTTGATGACGAGAATCAGCGGTTCGTCGTCCGTGCGCACCTCTTTGACCACTCGATAGAGGTCGTCAAGATTTTCGATGTCGATCGTATCATCATTGCGTCTCACTCTGACCATCTCAAAACTCCTTCGCTCGGCCCGCTCTGATTATCCAACAAGGTGGTCTTCAATGAGAACCGAATCGATCACGTACCTCAAAGCTCAACCGGCGGTCGGTTGGAGCCACGGGCAGCACGCCACTGCGCCTTCAGTTCATCGACATCGATGAGGCCCTTCCAGGAGCCAGCCGCTGCCATTACGGCGTCGATCTGTTCCTGTGTCGGCGGGCGCCGGTGCGGCTGACCTTGCCTGTCGATCGGCGTGATCACGGCGATATCCTCGCCGTTGGTCTGGATGACGATCGGCTCGTTCGTTTCACGGGCTTCCTCGGCGACGCGCCTGAGCTCCGGCATTTTGGTTGCATCGATGGTTGTGCGCTGTGCCATCGCGATCGCTCCTTGCTCGCTCCTATTCTACGCCGCGCCTTCGGGCGCGTTGCGGGCATGGGCTTCCGCTTCGGTGGTCGGTTCGACGTCGGCGGCGGGCGGTTCAGAAATGGCGGCCTGGTAGGCATGGCCGGGGCGGATGCGTTGGGCGAGAACCTCCACCACGTGGCGCGGGTGGCGGTCGGTGAAGTGTTCCAACTGCTGGCGGCAGGAGACGCCGGCAACCGCGATCTCGGTCTGTTCGGAGGCAGCGTTGACGGTGGGAAAGAGGCGCTCTTCGCCGATCTTCCGCGAGACGTCGTAGTGCTCGGCCTCGTAGCCGAAGGAGCCAGCCATGCCGCAGCAGCCGGCGCCGCTTTCGGTCGCTTGGCAGCCGGCGGCTTTGAAGA
>JBOGUF010000167.1:0-34099 GCA_050696075.1 Thermomicrobiales bacterium | reverse complement strand
CTGTCATCGAAAGGTAGACTTGCCGCCGCATGCTCAAGCTTGTGCTGCCACAGGGCGCGCACGACGGAGGGAGCGGACGATGGACCCGCGGTCGAGGAAGCCAACCAGCAGTGAGACCGCGCTGGCGCAGCGGCAGCAGATGGTGCAGCTGCATCACACGGGCTGGACGTATGCGGCGATCGCCGCCCACCTCGGGTGCAGCCGCTGGACGGTGGGTCGGTGGGTGCGCGCCCACGCCGCCGGCGGGGACGCCGCGCTGGCCTACCATGACCGCCGGCCCCACACGCCGCATCCCCAGACGACCCCACTGGCCGTGCAGGAGCAGATCCGCACCATCCGCCAGGCGCATCCCGGCTGGGGGGCGCGGCTCATCCGCCGCCAGTTGGAGTTGGACGGGGTGGCCGCCGTGCCCTCGGAGGTCACGATCCACCAGTGGCTGGGGCGGTTTGGCTTTCCGTTGGTGCGTCCCGCGCGCCACAAGCCGCTCGGGTGGGCGAGTCCGCCGCCCACCCCCGCCATCCCGGTCTGGCAAACGGATTTCAAGCAAAAAAGGGGGCGTGGTCCATGAGCGTGGTCGCGGGGCCACACGGCGGGCTGTGCTTGGCGGTGGAGCCGGTGGCGGGCGAGCGCACGGCGATCGTGCTGGCGACGCTGCACCGGCTGATGCGCCAGCGTGGCGAACAACCGGCGGTGCTGCAGACCGATCGAGGGCCGTGTTTCGTCGGCGCCGAGGGCGGGGAGCGGCGGGCGCTGCCCGGGCGGCTGACGCTGTGGCTGTGGGGCTTGGGCATCACCCACCGGGTGCTGCCGCCCGGCAAACCGTGGCGCAACGGAGCGGTCGAACGTTTCCAGGGAGCGGTGGAGCACAGCTGGACGGGCGAGCCGGACGGCCTGGCCGCGCCGCGGGCCGTCTGGAATCACGGCAAGGCCGGCGCGGGGACCACCCTCCCCTACCAGGGCCGGGCGGGGTTCGATCTGGCGCGGGTCTGGGCCGGCTTGGCGCGCGGGCGGGTGACGCGGAGCGTCGATGCGCAGGGCAAACGGAGCGTCTGGGACCGGCCCCTGCGGGTCGGCCGCCGCTGGGCGCTGCGCCCGGTCGTGGTGACCTTCGACGCGCCGCGCCGCGTGGCCGTGGTCCGCGACAAGCAGGACACCGCGCTCGTCGAGCGCGCGCTGCCCTGGCTGACCGCCGCCTGGCTCTGGGCGGAGGCCGAGGGGGCAGAGCAAGTGTTGGATCACGATGGCACCCCTACCTTTCGATGACAGCAACCAGCGCCCCTACACGGATCGGTCTTCACACGGCGCATTGCACCCATACGGGCGCAACAAGCAGCGCCCAGACCGCATTCTGGTCACCGCGAATCAGTTTCATCCGCGGCCAGACGGAGACCCTCGATGATTGCCCGCCGGTTCGACCAACCCGAACAGAGCGCCCCTATCACCGCGCTCAACACCGCCCCCATCCTCGACGTCCGCAACCTGCGCGTCGAATACCTGACCGAGCGCGGCCCGGTGCGGGCCGTCGACGGCGTCTCCTTTGCCATCCGCCCTGGAGAGGTCTTCGGCCTGGCCGGCGAGTCGGGCAGCGGCAAGTCGACGGTTGCCCACGCCATCATGCGGGTGCTGCATCCGCCCGCCGTCATCACCGGCGGCGACGTGTCATTCCGCGGACGAGACGTGCTGGCCATGGACGGCCGGGAGCTCGAACGGTTCCGGTGGAGCGAGGTCTCGATGGTCTTCCAGAGCGCGATGAACGCGCTCAACCCGGTGATGACGATCGGCGACCAAATCATCGACGCCATCCAGGCGCACGAAGAGGTCTCCAACCGCCAGGCCCGCGAACGCGCCGCCGAGCTTCTCGCCATCGTCGGCATCGACACCCGCCGCATCGACGCCTACGCGCACCAGCTCTCCGGCGGCATGCGCCAGCGGGCCGTGATCGCCATCGCCCTTGCCCTGCAACCACCGATGATGATCATGGACGAACCAACCACCGCGCTCGACGTCGTCGTGCAACAGGAGATCATCCAGCAGATCGCGGAACTGAAGGATCGGCTCGGCTTTTCGATCCTCTTCATCACGCACGACCTCTCGCTCCTGGTCGAGCTCTCGACCCGCATCGCCATCATGTACGCCGGCGAGATCGTCGAGCTGGCTCCCGCGCGCGAGCTCTTCAATAACCCCCTCCACCCGTACACGCGGGGCCTCATGACTTCCTTCCCGTCGCTGACCGGCGAGAAACGGAAGCTGACCGGCATCCCCGGCAGCCCACCAAACATGCTCCACCCTCCATCAGGCTGCCGCTTCCACCCCCGCTGCCAGTTGGTGCGGCCGATGCACACCCAGGTCGTACCTCACCTGCGCGAGGTGCGGCCGGACCATTTTGTCGCGTGTCACCTGGTGACGAGTGAGGGCGTATGAGCACGACCAACGGGCAAACGACCCACGCGACGACCCCGAGCGCCGCCACGCCGCTGCTCGAGATCCGCCACTTGACCAAACACTTCCCGGTCGGTGGGCTCTTCGTCAAGCGGCAACTCCAGGCGCTCCAGGATGTCTCCTTCAATCTCGACCGCGGCAAGGTCGTCGCCTTGGTCGGCGAGTCGGGCAGCGGCAAGAGCACGACCGCCCGGCTAATCGCCCGGCTGATGCCGCCGACCGCCGGCGAGATCGTCTTCAAGGGCCGCGACGTCCTCAAACAGGAGCGGCGGCAGGCCTCTCTCGCCTATCGCGGCCAGGTGCAAATGATCTTCCAGGACCCCTTCGGCTCACTCAACGCGGTCCACACCGTCGGGCACCACCTCAGCCGCCCCCTCCACGTCCACCACAAGACGAGCGGCCGTCGCGCGACCAAGGCACGCGTCGAGGAGTTGCTCGACACGGTCGGACTGAGCCCACCCGCCGAGTTCGCCGACAAGTACCCGCACGAACTCTCCGGCGGCCAGCGTCAGCGCGTCGCCTTCGCCCGCGCCCTGGCCGTCGACCCCGAGGTGATGCTGGCCGACGAGCCAGTCTCCATGCTCGACGTCTCGATTCGAATGGGCATCCTCAACCTCATGGAGCGACTCAAAGAGGAACGCGGGCTCGCCTACCTCTACATCACCCACGACATCGCCAGTGCCCGCTACATCGGCGACGAGACGATCGTCATGTACGCCGGCAGGATGGTCGAGGGTGCGCCCAGCGACGAACTGATCCAGCAACCGGCCCACCCGTATACGAAACTCCTCCTCTCTGCCGTGCCCAATCCCCACACCAACCGGCCAAAGCGCGTCGAGGCCCGCGGCGAGGTGCCATCGCTGATCGACCCTCCCCCCGGTTGCCCCTTCGCCGCCCGCTGTCCGAGCGTGATGGAAGTTTGCCGGCAGACAATGCCGGGTGTGGCGACCGTCGCGCCCCGGCATTGGGTGCGATGCCATCTCTACGGCCCCGGCCAGTAATTGATATGATCGCCTGGCTTGAAACGCGCGCCTGATTTGGCGCGCTCTCGTGGTGAGCGAAGGAGCAACGAGCGCCTTGATCAACCTCGGCTTTATTGGGTGCGGCGACGTCGCGTTCCGCACCTATTTCCCCGGTATCCAACCACATCTCGACCGGTCGACGGTCACCGCTTGTTTCGACGTGATCGCCGACCGCGCCGAGCGGGCCGCCGCCCTCTTTCCCGGCGCGCAAGCCTACACCGCCTACGACGAGTTTCTGGCCCACCCTGGGCTCGACGCGGTCTTCAACCTGACGCCCGCTCCTCTCCATCGGGAGACGACGACCAAAGCCCTCGACGCCGGATTCCACGTCTTCTCCGAGAAGCCGATCGCCGCCTCCGTCGAAGAAGGCATGGCGCTGATCGAGCACGCCAAGAAGCTGGACCGGCTTCTGCTCGTCGCTCCGGCGGTGATGGCGACCAACCGCTTCGTGTGGCTGCGGAAGGTGCTCGACGCGGGCGAGATCGGGCAGCCCACGCTCGCCACCGCACAGATGGCGAACATGGGTCCGGCGGGGTGGCGCGGCTACACCGGCGACCCCGGCGTCTTCTACAGCGCCAACGTCGGCCCGCTGCTCGATACCGGTGTCTATGTCCTCCACGGCATCACCGGCCTCTATGGCCCTGCCAAGCGCGTCCAGGCCTTCGGCAGCGTCGCCATCCCGAAGCGGAAGGTCCTCATCGAACGACTTGCCGGACAGGAGATCGAGGTCGGCGCCAACGACATCATGCTCGTCCACCTCGATTTCGGCGGCAACCGCTACGCGCAGATCCTCTCCAGCTTCGCGGTCCCGGCCAGCAAGTCGCCGGCGATGGAGCTGCACGGCTCGATGGGCACGATCAGCATCGAAATGGCCGCCTGGTACGACGGCAACGGCCCGGTCAACCTTTACCAGCGCGACGAGTCCTTCCTCGGCCTCGACGGCTGGCTGATGGGCATCCGCCCACCCGACGCCCCACCCGTCGAGCACCTGATCGGCGCCGGCCCGCGCCACTTCCTCGATTGCCTCACCGGCGCCTCCCAACCGATCCTCACCGCCGAGCACGCCTGCCACGTCCTCGAAATCATCCTGAAGGCAATCAAATCGGCCAAAGACGGCCGTGCCTTGGACCTGGAGACTAGTTTCTGACGAAAACTCTTCCCGCGGGGCGCGCCTTCATCGCACCCTGGTTCGCTTGCGAACCGCCAACATTCGGACGCGAGCGCGGTGAATCGCGCCCTTCCAACGGTCCTATCAGGAGTATCATGACCAACAACATCGCCCTTCAGCTCTACACGATCCGCGAGGAAACCGGACGGGACATGCTCGGCACCCTACGGCGGGTGGCGAACATCGGCTACCGCGCGGTCGAGTTCGCGGGATTCGGCGGTGTCTCGGCCGCGGAGATTCGGCGCACGCTCGTCGAGAGCGGCGTCCGCGCCATCTCGGCGCACGTCCCGTTCAACGACGCCGAAACGCGCCTGAGCGACGTCATCGCCGATCTGACAACCCTTGGCTGTGAGCATGCGGTCATCCCGGTTGTCGGCGAGGAGTGGCGCGACGTCGCTAAGGCGCGCCAGCTCGGCCAAATCCTCAACGAATGGGGAGCACGCCTCCAGGACGAAGGACTTCGCCTCAGCTACCACAACCACGCCTTCGAGTTCGAGCCAGTCGACGGATCGACACTCTTCGCCGCCATTGTGGAATCGACCGATTCGTCCCTTGTCAATCTCGAAGTCGACCTCGGCTGGGTCGAATACGCCGGGGTCGACGCCGCCAGCGTCGTCCGCCGCCTGCCGGGCCGCGTGCCCTTGGTCCACGTCAAGGATATGACCGCCGGCCCGGAGCGCGTCGACGCGCCGTTCTCTGAGGGGGCCATTGCCTGGGACCCCATCTTCGCCGCCTGCCGCGAGGCCGGCGTCGAGTGGTACATCTCCGAGCAAGACCGCCCGCAAGACCCCATTGCCAACGTCGAGACGAGCCTAAAGAATCTGGAGCGTGTTCTCAGGTAGGGGCGGACATCGCCCAGAGGGCGCCCGGTCCGCCCCTACGAAATCACCGATGCACCCTCATCGCGCGCTCACGCATCGCCCGCGTCAGATCCGAAAACCGAACGTCGTATTCCGCCGGACGATCGAGCGCCTTGAGCGCATCCGGCAGCGCCGCCAGGTTGGCAAGGGCGCGTTCGCGTATCTCGCCGAGCGGCGGCAACGCGCCCGGCAGAACTTCCCCGTCTCGCAGAATCGTTTGCAGTAACGGACGGCTATTCGGCAGCGGCGATTCGTCTTCGAGATGGATCACGTCGCCTTCGAAAGCGCCGACGCGGGAGACCTGCTTCTTGCCGGGCCAGGTGCTCTTCGGACCGGCGACCTTGATCGGCGTCTCGTCCTCGTCGGCCGTGCGGTCGAGGTCGGCGTCGTACCAAACCAACTTGTAGACCGCGCCTAACGCGCCGCCGGAGACGCCCCGCTCCACCGACCCCGCGCCGACGCCGATGCTCGTGCCCACCCCGTAGGCGTCGATTGGCGCTCCGGCCGCGACCAATTCCGCGATCCGGTACTCGTCCAAGTCGCCGCTAGCGAGGATCTGCACCGTTTGCAGCCCCACGTCGTCCAGCACCGCCCGGCAATGCCGGCTGTCGGCCAGGATGTCGCCGGAATCAAGCCGCACCGCGACCATCTCGTGGCCGTGCCACCGCTTCGCTTCGCGCGCCACCTCGACCGCGGTCTGGATCGCCTGCCGCACATCGTAGGTATCAAGCAGCAGCGTGTAGCGCGGCAGCGAATCGGCCACCGCCCGAAATGCCTCCTCCTCCGTCGGAAAGGCCTGAACAAGCGCGTGCGGAATCGTCCCGCTCGTCGGGATGTCGAACGCATGGGCCGCCGCGAGGAACGACGTGCTGGCGCACCCGGCGATATACGCCGAGCGGGCGACGACGTACGGCTCCTGCGCCCGCCGAAAAGCGAACTCGATTACCGGCTTACCCTTGGCCGCCTCCACGACCCGCGCCGCCTTCGTCGCCAGCAGGGTCGAGAGACTGATCGCGTGCAACAACCCCGCTTCGAGCAGCAACGCCTCGCGGAACGGCGCGGTCACGCGCAGTAACGGCTCCAAGGCAAACGCGATCTCCCCCTCCGCCATGCCCAGCACTTCGCCGGTAAACCGCGTCCGGCGCAGCTCCGCAAAAAACTCGTCGTCGTACGGCCGTATCCGCTGAAGATAGGCAATCTCGTCGTCGCTATACCGAAACTCGCGGGCGAAGGCGACGGCCAGCTCCAGCCCGGCAACGAGCAGGAATCCGCCGCCAAACGGATGGGATCGGGTATAAAGATCAAATGTCGTCAGCCCATCCCGGCCCGTCCGCCAGCTCACGTAGGCGGAGTCCACATGATACAGATCGGTGAGCAAGCCGCTGCGTAGTTGTGCGGCGTTCCACATCTATGAGGTCGCTCCGAGTCGTCAACGCCCGAACTCGAAATGGGACAAGGCCCATAGCAATGATGGCACACGGGAAAGTTCGGCCGGGAGTTCCCCGGATTGGAAACCCCGCGGAAATTACTCCCGCCTACACCTTCGGGTTGACCTTGACCGTCGCGGCCATGCGATTCCCCTCGGCGTCGCCATGGAGGATGCAGTAGTAGATGAACTCGCCTTCCGTATCGAAGGTGACTTCCCACTCCATCGGCAATCCCACCTCCGGGATGCCCATGTAGCCGGAGTTGACCCAGCCCGTGCCGCTCCAGACATTGCCGCCTTGTGGGAGAAAGGTCAGCGGGTTGATCGCGAACTTCGGCGAGCCGTCGGCGAACTGGCCCGGCAGGAGATCCTCCGGCGGCGCCTCGCCCTCGCCGATGAAGGAAACGGTGTGCGGCTCACCCGGCGACTGGTTGATGAACTTGATCGTGTCGCCCACTGAGACCTCGATCGCCTCGGGTAGGAACGCCATCACGCGGACCTGATTCGGACCGGAGCCGGCGGCCACTTCCCAGAGCGTCGTCCCATCGTCGCGTGCCGTGGACACCGCCTCCGCGTACTTCTCCCGCTCGGCCAGTCCCTCTTCGCGCAACGCCTCGACCTGCTCGGTGGCCAGGGCGTCGTAGCCGGCCTGGTCGTGCGGCAGTTCGGCTCCGGCCTCCTGGACGATGACCGTGCCCTTCATCACCGCGCCGTGCGGGAGGCAGAGGTACTCGAAGGTGCCAGCGGTCGGGAAGTCGAAGACGATCGGCGCGCCCTCGAGGAAGACGTCGGCGCCCGAGTTGACGATCTGCATGCCGTCGACCATGGTCCCGCCCGACGGGACGAGCGCCTGCCCGTTGATGATGACCGGCGGCGGACCGGCCGCCGGTGTCGCCTCCGGATCCGGCAAGATCAGCGGGATCGGCTCGGCGCCCCCGAGGAACGTCACCGTGTGGAACCCGCCCATGCCGTAGTCGAACCAGATGCTGTCGCCGGCGTTGATCGTGATCTCGCCCGGGAAAAAGCCCTGGAAATCGAGCTTGTTCTCCATGTCGTGCCCGCCGACCAGCACCTTCCACAGCGTGGTGCCGTCCGCGCGCGGACCGACCTCCGGGGTAGCGACGGCCGGCGGCGTGCCGCCCTCCTGGTTGCGGGCCAGTGCCGCGTGCCCACCGTGGGGCGCGGCGCTGGCAACCTTGCCGAGGGCGAGCGCCCCCACGGCGCCCAGGCCCAGGCCGCCCATCGTCCGCAGGAGTTGGCGGCGACTCATCCGCCCCGCCTCGTACCGCGCGATCGCCTCGACCAGCACCTGATTTCGCATGTCGAACGTCATCGTCCTTCTCCCTGTCTCCTCTGAACGCGTACCGTTCTATCCAACGCCCAATCTTCTGCGCTTCTGAACCGCTCTCTTGGTTGGCGCCTCCTTTCTCGGTGGGCGGAAGGCGGATGAGTCGTCGTCGTTAGCCGCCTTCCGCCTTCCGCCTTCCGCCTACGTCACCACGATCGTGGCGAACATGCCCTGACGGGCGTGGTGCTTGCAGAGGTAGGTGTAGGTCCCAGGCGTGTCGAAGGTGTGGGAGAAACGGTCGCCAGCGGCAATCTGGCCCGATGAAAAGCTGCCATCGACCGCGGCGACGCTATGCCAATCGGCGCCCTGGTTGACCCAGACGACGGTCGTGCCCGCCGCCACCGTGAGCTCCCCCGGCACGAAGCGCGCATCGAGCATCACAACCTCAGTCGCCTCCGCCGCTGTGTCGGTCGTCACCTGCTGCGCTTGAGATGCCTCTTCGGGTGCGGGTGTCGCCGTCGCGGACGGCTGCTCGGTCGTCTGCTGCTGGGCCGGCGCATCGTGGCTGCTATGCATCCCAGCATCGGCGGACAGCGAGCCCTCCTTGCCGCCGGGGCTGACCGGCAGGTTCCAGATCTCCTTGAGTGGACCGGTCGGCTCAGCGCCCTCGTAGTGCAAGAGCGTCATCATGCCGTTGGCGGCGTGGCTCTCGATGTGGCAGTGGACCATCCAGACGCCGGGGTTATCAGCGATCAGCTCGATGTCGTACCGTTCGCCGGGACCGATTAGCACCGTGTCTTTGGTCAGTTGCGCCGCTGGCGGCACGGCGTTGCCGTCCGTCGCCACGATCTTGAACGAGTGGCCGTGGATATGGATCGGATGCGCCAGCGACCCCATGTTCATCAGCCGCAGCAAGATCCGCTCGCCCGGTTTGACGGCGACCGGGTTGATCGCCTCGTGCGTGTGCCCGTTCATCAAGAAGAGGTCAGCGCCAAGCTCCCCGCCCCGGAGTTGCGCATCGCGCGGGCCGCGCGGCACCCTGCCGGTCGCCACGTCCGGCGTCATTTCCAGGTCCCATTCGGAGAGCATGTAGGTCAGCTCGCGGTCATACTCGACGCCGCCATCGCGCGGCTCGATCACCAACGAGCCGTAGAGGCCGAGCGCAATCTGGGTCGCGACGTCGGTGTGCGAATGGTACATCCGGCTGCCGGCCGGGTCGGCGATGAACTCGTAGGTAAAGGTGTCGCCGGGCACGACCGGCGCCTGGTTCAGTCCGGCCGGGCCGTCCATCTCGGGCGACAAATGGACGCCATGCCAGTGGATCGTCGTCGCCACCGGCAGTTCGTTCTGGAGGGTGATCCGCACCAGATCGCCTTCGCGCACCCGGATCTCCGGTCCCGGCACCTGATTGTTGTAGCCCCAGGCCCGCACGGTTGTCCCCGGCTGAATCTCCCAGTCGAACTCGGAGGCCGTCAGCGTGAACGCGCGGGTCTGTGGTTCCGCGTCGCCAGACGCGGTGTCCGGCCAAAGCCAGGCGAAGCCGCCCGCGATCACCGCGAAGACCACCGCGCCAGCCAGCCATCGCGCGAGCCGGGCATTCACCCCGTCCCGCCGGTGCAGATTCACACGCATCTCGGAAAGACCTCGCATCACATTCGCTCCCCACCGGCCCGTCGTCCACTTAGTGATCCGGTCTCGGTGCCATTAGAGCCGCTCGGGTTGTTACCGTCGCCACGATCCTAGCAAGCCGTTGTTCCAGAAAGGTTCCAGTTGCGGGATTGCGAATCCATGCCGAACGCGTACCGAATGCATGGCAGACTCTAGAGCCCAATCAACGTAGGACACAGGACTAATGTCTCCGCCGAACGGTCTCCCGTCTATGGGGAAAACTACCCATTTTCCGCCTACCGCGTAGTGAATATTCATTAGGCTCGATGTTGTGATTCGCCCGAAAGGGGTAGGCGTTATCGTCCTCGGCACCTTGGAATGCCACGCCGTCTCAAAACCCTCGTCGCTCGGCGTCAGCAGATCGCCACGCGGATGCGCCAGACGGTCTCGTCGCTGAATCTCGGCGCATCGACTATGAAGAGAACTTCACAGACCATCTTTTCACTCCACAAAGGGTGTAACCGATTCGGGTCCACCATCTGACGAATCACATCGGCCGCCGCCTCACCCGGACCCATGAGCGAGTGTGGCCCGCGCCAGAGCCGGACTCACCAAGCAATGCCCGTCACTTCTCTCGGGCCATCGCGCCGCCGCCCCTGGCGACTGACGTATCTTGGACTTCCCCCCGTGTGGCAACATCTGTCGTTGGCTGTATTTCTTGCCGCCACGATTGCGTAGACTTCAACGTCGATCGACGTAAGCGTGCTCTTCCGCCGGCGTCCACAATGCGGCATGCAGCCGGCGAGGGCCATACCAGAAGTCTGGTATTTCGTCGGATACTCAAGGGACGACACCGAGTGGATCGGTAAGCAACACCTCTTCTTCGTGGCGACCGCGCCGACCGACCTAAGCGGACACCTTAACCGCTCGCCCAAAGGCGGGCAGAAGACCCTTCGCGTCCTCGGACCGACCACGGTCGCCTACCTCAACCTGCCTCAACCTCACGAAGCCGACGACATCGAACGCCATTCCAGCGCCGGCCGGGCATTGTGAAAGCCCAGCGATGTCGTCCTTGCCGCCCTCGCCGTCCTTGCCGCCCTCGCCGCCCTCCATTCGGGTATCCTGCGCCCCGGATCGCTTCGGACCGCCTGCCGGGCGCACGGGCAAAGGAGCCTGCATGCCTCGTCACGACGACAACAGACCGACGTTTGATCAATTCGCGGCCATCCGCCGCTATCAATCGGCGCTCGCCTTCTCCCCAGACGGCGCCGAGGTCGCCTATTCGACCAACACCTCCGGCCAGTTCAACCTCTGGCGACAACCGAGCGCCGGTGGTTACCCCCGCCAGCTCACCCTCTACGCCGACGAGGCCGTGCGCGACGTCGCCTGGTCGCCGGACGGATCGACCATCCTCTACACCGCCGACCGCGAGGGCAACGAGTTCTACCGCCCACACCTCATCCCCACCCGCGGCGGACGCCCCGAACCCTTCCCGTCCGCGCCCGAGGTCCAGCATTACCTCGGCGGCTACGGCGCCTGGTCACCCGACGGTCGCTGGATCGCCTACGCCGGCAACGACCGCGAGGCGACCGACCAGGACGTCATCCTCCGCGATGCCACAACGGGCGAACTCAAGCGCGTCCTCGCCGGTGACGGCAGCTTCTTTCCTATCGCCTGGTCGCCGGACGCCGCCTTCCTGACCGCCGTCGAACCCCTCTCCAATACCCGCTACCACCTCCACCTCATCTCCGTCGCCGACGGCGCCGCGCGCCGATTGACCGCCGACGATGCGGACGCCCAGTTCTATCCCGGCCCCTGGGCGTCCGACGGCTCCGGCTTCTGGCTGCTCACCGACGAGGGCCGGGAGTACATCGGCCTCGCCTTCTACGACCTCGCCAAAAACAGCTACGAATGGATCGAGACTCCCGATTGGGACATCGAGCAGCTCGACGGGTCGAAGGACGGCCGCCTCCTGGTCTGGTCGGTCAACGAAGACGGCATCTCGCGCCTACACGCGCGCGACACCGCATCTGGCCAACCCGTGTTTCTACCCGAGATTCCACGCGGCGTCATCGGCCTCCTCACCGTCTCGCCGGACGGCAGCAAGATCGGCCTCCTCCTTAATCGGGCAACCCATCCCGCCGAGGTCTTTGTCCTCGACCTTCGGCAGAGCACGACGACGCCGATCACCGATGGTTTCCTCGGTGGCCTAGAGGAGGCGGATCTGATCGAGCCGGAACTGATCCGTTTTCCCACCTTCGACGGCAAACAGATTCCCGGCTGGCTCTATCGGCCACAGGGCGACGGCCCATTCCCAGCAGTTCTCTCCATCCACGGCGGTCCGGAGTACCAAGAACGACCGAACTACTCCTATCTCTACCAGTACCTACTCAGCCGCGGCATCGCCGTGCTGGCGCCGAACATCCGTGGCTCGACCGGCTTCGGCAAGTCCTACCAGAAGCTGATTCACCGCGACTTCGGCGGCGGCGACCTCAAGGACATGGAGGCGGCGGTCCAGTATCTTGGCGCCCTGCCGTGGGTCGATCCCAAGCGGATCGGCGTCTTCGGCGGGTCCTATGGCGGCTTCGCCGTCCTCTCCTGCGTCAGTCGCTTGCCCGACTATTGGGCAGCCGCCGTCGACATCGTCGGTCCCTCAAATCTCGTCACCTTCGCCAAAGCGGTGCCCCCAACCTGGCGGCGATTCATGGCCGATTGGGTCGGCGACCCCTACACCGAAGCCGATTTTCTCTTGGAACGCTCACCGATCACCTACGTCGACCAAATCACGGCGCCCCTGTTTGTCATCCAGGGCGCCAACGACCCGCGCGTCGTCAAGCCGGAGAGCGACCAGATCGTCGAACGCCTGCGCGCCCGCAGCGTCGAAGTCCGCTACGACGTCTACGAGGATGAGGGCCACGGCTTCACCAAACGCGCCAACGAACTCAAGGCCTACCGCGACACCTGCGAATTCTTCGAGCAGTATCTGTTGAATTAGACCGTGCCCCCCGGCCCCTCGCTCTCGTTGATCGAGGACGAAGTGACCGGAGGGCGGATCGTGTTCAACTCGTCGCGCGGGTTTTGAGAGTAAGGGCCGCGGCTCCGGCCAAGCCGAGAGCTGCCGCGGCGATGAGATAATCGTTCAGCGACGTGTCGGTGGTCGTGCCGGCGCCTGTGTTCGGGAGCGTTTCGACCGGCTCAACTGGGTCTGTTCGACCACCGAGCGTCAGGTAGTCCCCCGAGGCCCAGCCGAAGATCTGCTCCTGCTCGAAGCGAACCGAAAAGAAGCCATTCTCTGGACCGCTGATGACCATTACCTGCGTACCGACGGGGATCACCCCCCGAATCTCCGCATCGAGGCTCGGCTCGGCGTGGACATTGAGTGCCGCCGTCGTCGTGGCGCCGAGCGGGAAGAGCAGCAGATAGTCGCCGTCAGCCCAGCCGTCGGACCCGTTGTAGGAGACCGCAACAAAACCGTCGACCTTGTCCTGCAAGGGATCCCATTCCAACGCGGCCCCCGCCGGGATGACGTCGAGGATCGCCGCCGATACGCTCGGTTCGGCCCGCAGGTTGACGTCGGCGGTGGCGCTCGCCGGACATGGGCCACACGAAAGGGCGGCGGCCGACTCCGGTCGGGCGGTAATCAGACCCATCACGCCGAAGAGGACGACAATTGCGATAACCAGCCGTGTTCGGTTCATCGATTCCTTTCCTTTCTATCGCTCACCTACATACCGATGCACACGGCCAGCCATGCCATGTAACTCTCTCCCACCGTTTCGTAGAACGATCCGACGCCGGGCAACGTTTCGCGGCATCGAGCTGCGCGATGCAGTGCATCAGACGGTCGTCACATGCTGATCAAATTGTCCGCGGGATGCGATAAGATGTGCTCGCGATCAATCGAGGGGCGGTCCCATGGGACCGCCCCTCGATCGTCGTACTGAATGCTCTGGCCCGCGCCTAACGGTCCAACTCGACCGTCACCGTGCCATCGGCGGATTGGAAGAGGAACCCGTCTGCATCGCGCGGCACGTCGAAGACGACCGCGAGGTAGAAGGTCTCGCCCGCTTCCAACTCCGTATCGGCCCCGTCCGGCAAGCCCGTCCTGAGCAGGTCGTCGGTGGCGACGGGATCGTATTGATACGTGTCGCCCGCGCTATCGACGACGACAAAGTCGGCGAAGGGGAAGGGACCGCCCTCCGCGGACTCGACCGAGAAGTAGACGACGAGATACGTGCCTTCGGCGCGCGTTCCCGATTCGGCCACCGTGCGGCTGGAGTCGGTGCCCGTCACGATGACGTCGAGGCCGCCGATCGCGAACGGCTCCTCAATGGCCAGGGCGCCGTCCTGCTGGGTCTCGTCGTCAGCCGCGTCGGCATCGTCGGGCGAGCGCGGCTCTTCGGTCGGGTCCGCGCTCGGCTCGTCGTCGACAACGTCGGCCTCGGCCTCTTCGTCCGGCGGCTCGATCATGTCCAGCGTCGCCGGACTCGCCTCCAGGCAGATGGCCGCGCCGTTGTAATAGCCGTTGAGGAACCAGAAGACGCGCAGCGCCCCGCGCCCATGGGCGCCGGGATCACCCGCCCCGCTCGAATGGTCCCCCAGGGCAATGACGTAGTTGACGATGTTCGCTTCGATGTCGAAGGCGCCGAGTCGACCGCGCCGCTCCGCGTCCTGCGACCACGCGCCGGCGAAGCAGTCGGCCATCACCTCAAGCTCCTGCGAGGTGACTTCGGAGGGATCGAGGCACGGCGACATGTCACAGACCTGCATCCCCAATTCGAACTGGACGTGGTGACCAACCTCGTGCGCGACCGCCTCCGCCACCGGGAACGCGCCGAACTGATCCGCCTGGTCCACGGCGAAGAGCAGGTCGAGGTAGATCATTCGGTCGGCCGGGCAGTAGAAGGGTCCGGTGCCCGCGCCCATCGCTCCGGCAGCCGCGCCGCCACAGGCGCTCGTCACGTCGGTCGAGAACATCACGTACTCAGCCGGCGGGTTGTACGGCTGGCCACCGGACAAGCTTGGGTAGATGCGCGCCCAGTAGGCGTCGATATCTTCCGCCGAGCGCAGCAGGAAGTTCTCGACCTCGCTGCCGCCGGACGGTTGCTCTGGCGCCGGATCGTCGGGCGCGGGGTCGTCCTGACCCGGTCCTTCCGGCTGCGCCGGCCCATCGCCCGTCAGCGTCACCGCCTCGAAGAGTGCGACGACGCTGTCCAATTCGTCGTTGTACGAGGCGGTTTCGACGATCTGAACGCCCTGTAACATCGTCTCGCCAGGGATCAGTTCGCGACACAGCAGAAAGGCAGAATAGGCGACCGTCTCACCCTGCGCCGCATAGGCGAAGTCATACACCGCCCAACTGCCGAAAGCGGCGACGCCTGCCAACGGCTCACCGCCCGATTCAGCCTGGCGGAAGTCGCTAACTCCGGCCTCTTGGCTCAACAGGTCGGCGCTCGTCGCCAGGCACGTCGGCTCGTCCTCTCCATTGCTCACATACGCGGAGAAGTAGACGGTGCTGACGTCGTTCGACAGCCCGAGGCTGTCGAATCCATCCACCGACGACTCGTCGATAACTGTCCATGTCCCATCCCAGGTGACCGAATATCCAAACGTCGAGCTCGTGTAAGTATTCCCCTCAACGCCACTGCCGGGGTTACTCCCCTGGGCCGCGTCTGCGACCGGGGTCACCAACAAAGTTCCAAATAACACGGCCACAGCCATAGCCATGGCGAACAGCATGCGTGGATGCACAGTCTCCCTCCCTGGCGGCCTTTCGCCGCCGCTGACTTAATCGGTCCTTCGTCAGATGGTTCTTCTGTTCTTCGTCCCGGCTGGGATAGGGCCCGCGTGCCAACCCCGTCCTGCCGACCGTCCCGTCGTCATGCTGACCACTGGGAAGCATCCCCCGGCGAAGCCGTTTCGTCGTGAAAGCGAGGCGCTTCGCGCGGGGATGCTTCGTTGCCTCAGCATGACGGCGCTTTGCAAAAACGGCCTAACCCTCGGTCAACCGGAGCTTCGGAGTCCGCGAGGAATCTCCCCCGCGGGACAAGAGCAGTCTTTCTCCTAGACAACGGCGCCCGCCGCCCGCCGGTTCCCATGTGCCGATCAACAGTGCATCGTCCTAACACTCGAAACTATCATGTCCAACCCCCAACATTGCCAACAAACCCTCATCCCGCGCCTTCGTTGTGTATCTCATGCGACCGATCCCGCCGGCCTGACGTCATCATGGGCCACACCACGCCCGCCCCGCGTCGCGCGAAGGACGTATTTGCGGCTAGGACGTACCTAGGAGCCTACGACGTTCGGCGTACGCGGCGCCGGCGTTGATGCGTGACATTGACGTGGGTACCGAAGAGGATCAGGTGGGCCAGAGCATAGAACCAGGCGACGAGCAACGTGATCAAGACGAACGCCGTGCCGTACCGATTCGCGCCGCCGATCAGACGCAGGTAGAGCGGAAAGATCTGGGCCATGAGGACGAAGAGGAACGCGGCCGTCAGCATGCCGGGCCAGACGTCCCGAAACGTCTGACCCGCGTTCGGGATGATCCGATAGAGCATCCCGAAGAAGATCGCGGCCGCCGCCAGGGCAACGCCGTAGCCGAGCGCCTGGTACGCCGGCGAGGCAATTGGCCAATCCTCGAAGTACGGCTCCAGACGGGCGCGCAGAAAAAGCGTCGGCACCGTCGACGCCAGCACCGCGAGGATGAAGAAAAAGGCGAATGCAAGAACGACGAAGAACCCGCGACGCTTCTCGCACATGTAGCCGCAGTTCGGCACGCCGTAGATGCGGTTCATGCTGCGCGCGAGACAGCTCACGAAGCCAGCCCCCGTCCAGGCGAAGATCGTCAAACTCAGCGCGCCGAGCCAGCCGCTATTTCGCCGGACGGTGAGCGCGGCCTCCAACGCATCGCCGGCCGCACCGGAGGGCAACCCCCAGAAGAGGGAATGGATCGTCGTCGTCAACACTTCGTCATTCTTGAGGACGAGCCCGGCCACGGAGAGACAGAGCAGAAACGTCGGCACCAGCGCCACCAGCGCATTGAAAGCGACGGCGGCGGCCAGATCGCCCGCATTCGCCTCCTGATACCCACGCAGCGCCCAAAAGAACGCCCGCGAGATCGGACGGTGGATGCGCTGCCACGGCCCGGAGCGCCGCGCGGTCTCGCGCGTCGATCCCATGCCGTTCAACCCCACCGGCCGCAAGGAAACGCCCACCTCTTCGGCCACCGTCGTGTCAATCCGCAGCACCATCAGCCCAGCCTCCGATCGACGATCCGTCGCAGGGCGCGTGCTGCCTCTCCGGGACGTTGCCACCAGGCGCCGTCTCGATTGCCGTTCTGGCTCTGGCCGGTTGCCGGTTTATCTTGTGCGACCTCGGCAACCTCGATTGGCGGCGGTGCGCCCGGCTCCGACTCCAACCGTCCGAAGCGGCTCCAGCTCTCAATGATCTTCCCCCGCTGGATGAGGTAGGTGTCCACGCCGTCCGCGCGGACGAGTTCGCCGGTTGCTGGCATGCCGTAAAACTCGCCCGCTTGCGTCCCGCGCATCGTGACGCGCGCGACGACCTTGTCATCCTCGGCGATCAACTCTTCGATCGCGAGATCGCCGTCCGGGAACGCGGCGCGGAACAGACCGACCGCCTGCTTCAGCCCAACCAGGCCTGGCGCCTGGCCGGGCATCGGGTCGTGATCGACGAAGGCAGGCGCTACGACCTCGTCGAGCTGGTCCACGTTGCCCATCCGAAACGCCTCGTAGACGCGGCGCACCAGCTCTTTGTTCGCCTCGATGTCGCGCGGAGCGAGCAGATCACCGCCGACCCATGCTGCAACCAGCGCCAGCGCGGTAACGAGTCCAAGCCAGGTCAGGTTGTCGTTGAACGCCCGGTTTGCCGCGTCGATCGCCGCCGCCCGCGGGATGCCGACGCTGAGGTAGGCGTAAGGCGCCTGGTCGCCCCCCAACGGCGCGAACGCGTAGAGAACCGGTTCTCCCTCCTCGTTCGGCAACGTGGTCTCGCCCCGGCGTTCCGCCAACATCTGATCGACCAGCGGCGTGCCGGTCAACAACGCCCCGCTCCAGTCGTCGAAGTCCGCGTTGCGCGCCAGGACGTGGCCCTGGCGATCGACGATCGTCAGCACCCCGTCCTCCGGGAGTTCCGTCACCGCCAGGAAGTCATCTAAGTCGAGCGCGGCGTACACAACGCCGATAACCGTTTCGTTCTCGTCAAGCATCGGCAGGCTGCCGATAAATGCCTCGGCACCAGTGACGACATCTCGCTCGTAGTCACTGACCACGAATTCGCCCGTATGGAAGGTCTGCACGAAGAAATCCTGCCCGCCGACGTTGGCGCCGGGCGGCGGGTCGACCCCACTGCAAACCACCGCGCCGGTGTTGGCAAACGACCCCACGTTGGCATAGCGCGGGTTGTCAGCCAACAGATCCGACATCAACGCACCGCACCCCTCGGAGTCGCCGGCGCGTACCTGTGGCAACTCGGAGAGGATGAGCAGGAGTTGTCGGGTCGCGTCGATCCGGCGGCTTTGTTCAGAGGCCGCAAGATTCGCCAACCGCCGAATCTCGTCGCGAGCGCGGGTGACCGCCTGATCGCGCTGCTCATCGAGCGTGTAGAAGAGCAAGCCCAGCGCCGGCAACACCGCCAACAAGGCCAGGGCGACAAACCGCACGCGCAGGCTGGCCAGAACTTGCGTCATCGCTCGCCCCAGACTACATGCGAAACGCACCGACACCGTCGGTGGGTGCGGTCTTCGACCAGCCGTTTATCAGCCATGGCACGCCTCGACGCGAGCGGGGTGACGGCCTCAATCTTGGCCGACACTCCGCCTTTACGTCAATCCGCGTGCCGCGGAATGTCCCTGTACTGGCATCGACCGCGTTTGGACGACCTACGGAAACGTGGCAAGATGTCACCGTCATCGCCCGCACAGCGCGCACGCCCGAGGTCAAGTGATGGCGACAGGCGGACCGCTTATCTCCCCGGCGCTCGTCGGTCGCGAGCCGGAACTGGCGCACCTGCGCGTCGCGCTCGACGCGCTCGCGGCTGGACATGGCGGCATCGCGTTGGTCTCCGGCGAAGCCGGTATCGGTAAGAGTCGTCTGATCGCGGAGCTCCAGGCAGAGACCGACCCCCATAACTATCTGACGGTGCGGACGGCATGCCTGGAATCGGATCGAACCGAACCGTATGCGCTGGCGCTGGAGTTAGCGCGCGCGGCGGGGGGCGATACCGACCTGCCCAGCGTCGCCCCAGAAGCGGACCGACAGGTACGGCGCGTCCAAGAGGCGCTCCGCGGCCTGCTCGCGCACGCCGCCGGTCTCCGTCCGGTCATCCTCGTCGCCGAAGACTTGCACTGGAGCGACGCATCGAGCCTGGACGTGCTGCTCGGCCTCGCCCAGCGCCCCGGACCGATACTGCTCGTGCTGACCTACCGCCCCGAGGAGTCCTCGTCCGCCCTCGCCCGATTTCTGGCAGAACTGAACCGGTTGCGGACGGCCTACGACGTTGTGCTGCGGCCGCTTGGGCGTACCCAGGTCGCCCGCATGATCAGCGCAACCCTTCGGCTCGATGGGCCTCTTTCCGCCGGATTGCTCGATGAGATGGTAGAGGCGACCGACGGCATTCCCTTTCTGGTCGAGGAGGTGCTGCGTACGCTCGTCGAGGACGGTGGTATCGAGCCAACCGAAACGGGCTGGGGACGTCGTTCCGGCGCGACGCTCCAGATCCCACGATCACTGCGGCAAGCACTCGACGCGCGGATGGACCATCTACCGGCGACAGTCGTGCGAATCGCCGAGCTGGCGGCCGTCGTCGGCCAAGTCGTCGACGCCGGCCTGCTGCAGCGCATCGGGCTGATCGATGAGAGAACGCTGTGGCCCATCCTCCGGTTATTGGTCGACGCTCAAATAATCGAGGTTCGGCCAGACGGCCACCTGGCGTTCCGCCACGCCCTCACTCGCGACGCGCTACTCGCGCGCGCGCCTGCCCCGGAACGTCAAGCGCTCCACCGCGCGGTGGCGGAGATGGTCGAAGTCGATCCGTCGATTTCACCGGCGACGATCGCCGAACACTGGGAGCGCGCGGGCGAACCACTTCGTGCGGCGCCGTTCGCGCTCCGCGCGGCGGAGCGGGCGGCGGCCGTCCATGCCCACCGCGAGGCGATCGCGCACTTTGAGCAGGCGCTGCTCGGTCAGGCCACGCCAGATTCCTCCGTGCTGACCGCGCTCGGCGACCACTACGCCGCGCTCAACGAATGCGACGCGGCCGTGGCCCACTACGGACAGGCACACGAGATCTACACCGCCCACGACGACACGATCCGTGCAGCTAATTTGCATCGGCTGATAGGCATCGCCTATGGCCGGAATCGGCAACGCACCGCGGCAACGCGCCATCTTGCGATCGCCTTCGCCAACCTACCGCTGGCGCACCCTGAACGATGGCAGGCCGGCGTCGAACTGGCGCGGCAACTTGCGGCGAGCGGCGCCTACGAATCAGCCGAAATGACGCTGGCCGACGTGGCGCGCGCCTCGGACAATGGCGGTGACATCGCGCGCTGGCGCGTCGCCTACGAACTCGGTGGCCTCCGTTCCCTGCGCGGCGATTGGTCCGCGCTGGAACGCGCGGGAACAGCGGTGCTGCAAGGCGCGACCGGCGATGACGACGCCCAGCTCGCGCTCCGCCACGACGCGCATGCCGCGCTCGGCACGGTCGGGTACTACCGCGGCGCCTTCGCGGACGCGGTCGACCATTTCACGTCCTGCCTGACGATCGCCGATCGTCGCGGCGTCGCGACCGACCAGGCAACCGCTCGGTGGAACCTTGCCACCAACGCTCTCTATCACCTCGGGCGGTGGCCCGAAGCACGACACGAGCTGGCCGAGCTTCAGGCGCTGGGCGTGGGCGTGCTCTCCGAAACGGCGCAATGGTTCGAGCGCTGGCTCGATGGTCGCTGGGAAGAGGCGGCCGACGCCTGGATGCGCGCCTGGTCGCAAATGGAAGCGTCGGCCGATCTCGAAGTCCTCCAGGCGCACGGGCGCCGCGTCGCCGACCTCCTTTTGTTGCTCGACCGGCCGGAGCAAGCGCTGACTTTCTTGGGCGGCATTCTCGAGCGCGTGCGCGCCGTCGGCGCGGTGAGTTTCGAGATGCCGTTGGCGCCGCGCGAGGCCGAGGCACTGGCACGACTCGGCGACCCCCGGGCGGCGGCGGCCTGTGCGGACGGCATAGCAATGGCCCGAAGGTTGGGCGCGGTCCCAGCCGAAGGATTGCTCCTCCGCGCCCGTGGGCAGGTCCATCGCGCCATGGATCGCTGGTCCGAGGCGTTCGCCGATTGGGATGCGGCCGTCGATATCCTCAACGCCCTGCCTATGCCCTACGAGGCCGCGCGCACCCAACGCGAAGCGGCGCTCGGCCGGCTCGCGCGCGGCCGCCGCGGGGATCGGGCACGCGCCGCGGAATACCTGCGCTCGGCACAGCGACACTTCGCCGACGTTGGCGCCGCGCGCGACGAGGCGGCAACCACCGCCCTCCTCACGGCTGCCGGGCTCGCCGAGCGGATCGACCGTCGCACCGGACCGCTCACCGCCCGCGAATGGGAAGTTGCCGAACTCGTCGGCAACGGTTGCAGCAACCGCGACATCGCCCAGCGGCTTTTCATCACCGAGAAGACCGCCGCCTACCACGTCAGCGCGATCCTGACCAAACTCGACTTCACCGCCAGGTCCCAGATCGCCGCCTACGTCGCGCGCCGCCATCCCGATGGGCCCCAGGACGCGCCAATCTGACATCAACCCCGACTATTTCCTGGTAGTTCTCCAGATGCCGGCGGCTGCCTGTCCGCCCTACCGTGACCATGGACCACGGGCCATGTGTCAACGGGAGGTGGCAAGCAGTGGCGCGGGTCATGGCAAAAGCATGGCGGCCCAGCCTGCACGGCGTTGTTTGAAAGGAGGTCACGTTGGACCAACGACTGACGCACACGGCTGCCAAATCGGCCAGGTTGGACCGACGGCAGATGCTACGAGGTGGTGCGGCGCTGGTGGGCGCGGTGGCGATGCTGGCCGCGCCGAAGGCAGCGCGCGCCGGAGAGGAGGTGAGGAAAGCAATGAAGCAGGCCGAATCGGTTCAACAGCAACTCGTCCACGTGAACGGCATCGATCTCTACCACGAGACACGTGGCCAGGGGCCTACTGTCCTGTTCATCTCCGGCGCGACTGGCGACGCCGGACACTTCGAGCACGTCGCCAGCGAGCTGGCGGACGAGTTCACGGTCGTCACCTACGATCGGCGCGGCAATTCGCGCAGTCCCAAACCACTCGGTTGGACCCAGACTTCTATGGACGAACAGGCCGATGACGCGGCCGCGCTCATCCAGGCGCTAGACATGGCGCCGGCGGCGGTGTTCGGCACAAGCGGCGGCGCGGTGATCCTTCTCAACGCGCTGCTGCGTCACCCGAATGTGCTGCGCGGAGCGATCGTCCACGAGCCACCGCTGATCGGAGTTCTGCCGTATGCCGCCGAGGTCAATGCGATGCTCCAGCAGTTGGTCGAGGAGCATATGCCCAGGGGCGGCCCGCGCGCGGCACTTGAGGCGTTCATCCGGGAGGCCGCGGGTGACGCCGCATTCGACGGGCTCGACCCAGTGTTGCGAGAGCGGATGCTGAACAACGCCGAGCTCTTCTTCGCGACCGAACTGGCCGCCTTCACCTCCTATCTCCCCGAACCCGCGGCGCTGTCCGCCTCGCGGATTCCTGTCCGTGTCCTGGCCGGCGAGGAGAGTCGCGGCAACTACTACCACGACGCGGCCCAGTGGGTCGCCAATCAGGTCGACTCAGAGTTGCGGGAGATTTCCGGCTCCCACACACCCTACTTTGATCGCCCAACGACGATGGCAGAGGAACTACGGCCCGTTCTGCGTGAGCTTGTTTGAGAGGAGATCACCATGGACCGACTGACTCACACGTTGGACCAATCGATACGGGTAGACCGACGTCGGGTGCTGCGGGGCGGGGCGGCGCTGGCAGGCGCGGCGGCGATGTTGGCCGCGCCGGCGGCATCGCGTGCCGCCGTGGAAGCGCCAACGCTGACGCTGGACGTTGCCGCGGACGGCGGCAGCTTTCGCCTAATGCGCCAGAACCCAACCGATCCGCCGGGCCCACCACTGCTTGGCGACTGGTTTATCTTTTCCGGCAGTATCTACCCGGAACGGACGATCGACCAGGGGCTGACCGGTCCAACCCAGGCCGGCTCAATCGGGCGCTGGATCTGCCGGGGCGTGTTCCTCGCCGACCTGGCGACGCTGGAGCCGATGCACGTGGCGGTCATCACCACCGTGCAGTTTGTCCTCGGTGACGGGCTGTCGGCGACCGCGGGCAGTCTCGGTACGGCCGCCGACGCGATCGCGACCGAAGGCTTCGAGCCTCAGCCTGGGCTCGACGTGATCCGCGTCATCACCGGCGGCCACGGGCGATACGCGGGCGCGCAAGGCATCCTCACCGCAGCCGTGCGCGAAGAGAACGACACCCTGATCCAGATCACGCCCGACTTCGCGGCGCCAGCCCCGAGTTTCACCTTCGTCTTCACGTTTCAGGGGTAGAAATACGGTCTTGGCGGGAGGATACGGCCTGTCGCGCGGAATGCGGAGTGGACGACGATGACCGACCTGGCACGGTCGACCATCCACCGAATGGTCGAGGCGATGAACCGGCACGATGCCGAGGCGGCAGTTGAGGCATTCGCCGCTGAGGTCGTCTTCTGGGAACCGAGCTACGACGAGCCGCGGCGCGGCCGTGATGCCGTCCGCCGCGACCTCGTCGGATTCTTCGCCATGCTGCCGGACATCCAGTTCACGTCCGAGTCCATCCTGGCCGACGGCAACCGCATCTGCCACGAGTGGATCTATCGAGCAACCTACGGCGGCCGCCCGATCGAGCTTCGCGAGTGCTCGATCGGGCGCCTCGACGGCGAGGGCCGGCTAACCGAGGTGCGCGTCTACTTCGACCGGCTCACCTTGTTGCGCCAGCTCGGGCTGGCGCCCGATCATCCGTAAAGAGGAGGCAGTGATGTTTGCGCGAGTCAGCACATTTGCGGGAAGTCCGGAAACCATCGACGAACACATCGCCGCGAATCAGAATCGCATCGAGACGGCGCTACGACAACTGGACGGATTCGAGGGCTTCTACGTTCTCGTCGACCGCAAAGCCGGCAAGTGGTTGGTTATTACACTATGGGAGAATGAGGAGGCCCTGCGGGCCAGCGAACAGGCGGCGACCCAGATTCGAGATGACAGCGCTGAGCGCGGCTCCTCGACGATCACGGCGGTCGAGCGGTTCGAGGTCGCCGTCCAACCATAGTCACGGGAGGTCAGCCATGTGGCAGTCCGACGTCAGCACCGACATCGCGGCCCCGGTCGATGAAGTCTTCAGCTACCTGGCTGACTTTCCACGACACAAGGAGTGGTCGCGGAGCGTCACCGACATTGCTCCCGTCGCCACAAACGACCCCTTCGGCGTCGGTTCGGAATATTCAGCCCGCGAATCGGTCCCAACCAAGTTCACCAGCTACACCCGGATCACCGCGGTCGATCCTCCACGCCACATCGCCTGGGACTCGGCCGATCGCCGCATGATGCGGGTCGAATGGTCGTTCGAGCTCAGCCCACGCAATAGCGGCACGCACTTGATCCAGCGCAGCCACTGGCAGCCGACCAACGTACTCGGTCGAGCGGTCTTCGCCGTCATGCGAAGGCGGCAAATCCCGAAGGAAAACCGCCAGAGCCTGGAGCGGATCAAGGCGATCCTCGAAGAGCGCGCCAGCTAACCGAACCGGTCCCCGCATTCGCGGGAACCGGCTCGGTGTTGACGTCGAAAAGAACGCTCCCAGGGGACTACGACGCCAACGTCGCCTCGACGCTGATCGGGATGTTGCCGCGCAGCGCGTTGGAGATCGGGCAACCGGCCTCGCCTTGCTTGGCCGCCTCCTCGAAACCGGCCTGGTCCAGGCCCGGCACGCGCCCGCTGACACTCAGGTTGGAGTATTTCACCTCCATCCCGCCGCCGTCCTTCGGCCCGAAGCCAACTTTCGCCGTCACCTCCAGCCGCTCCGGCGGGGTGCCCGCCGTGCTCAGGGCGTGGCTTAACGCCATCGCGTAGCACGAGGCGTGCGCCGCCGCGAGCAGCTCCTCCGGGCTCGTCTTGCCGCCCGGATCCTCTGTCCGCGCCGGCCACGAAACCGCCTGATCCTTGATCACCCCCGTGCCCGTGTTCAGCACTCCGGACCCATTGAGAAGGTCCCCGTCCCACACCGTCGTCGCACTCCGCTCAGCCGCCACGTCCTTCCTCCTTACAGTGCCCAGTGCCCAGTGCCCAGTGCCCAGTCGGCTAATGTCGACTGTTGGTCCAAGTATCGCGCCCTGCGATGTTTGGTAACGTCCTTCCCAGCGGACTGGGCACTCGGTACTCGGCACTCGGTACTCGGTACTCGGTACTCGGTACTCGTCCTACGCCGGCGGCGGGTCGATATAGACCGTCTTCACCTGCGTGAAGAACTCCCGCGCCGCCTTCCCTTGCTCCCGCGAATACGAGCTGGAGCCCTTCATCCCGCCGAATGGTACATGCGGCTCAGCCCCAGCCGTTTCGCTGTTGACGTGGACGACGCCCGCCTGAATCCCCTGGACAAAGGCGAGTGCCTTGCCCAGATCGCGCGTGAAGAGCGACGCCGAGAGGCCGAATCGCACCTGATTGGCGACCATGACCGCCTCATCCAACCCATCGACCGCGATCACGCCGAGCACCGGGCCAAACAACTCCTCTTGGCCCAATCGTGAGCTCGGATCGACCCCGCCAAAGAGCGTCGGCGCGACATAGTGACCTCGCCCATGGCCATCGCCATCGAGGCGGCCACCGCCGACCACCAGTTCCACGTCGGAGGCACGCGCGTCCTCGATCTCCCGCGCGATCCGGTCCGCCGCCTGCGCCGTGATCACCGGCCCGATTTGCGTCTCGGCGTCGAGCGGGTTGCCCACCTTCAAGCCCTGGATCCGCTCGGCCAATCGCTCCGTGAACTGGCTCACCAGCGAGCGCTCGACGATCGCCCGGCTCGTCGCCGTGCACTTCTGGCCGGTGCTCATCATCGCGCCGTTCACGACGTGGGTCAGCGCGTGCTCCAGATCGGCGTCGGCCATCACGATCGCCGGGTTCTTGCCGCCCAATTCGAGTTGCAGCTTCGCTCCGCGTTCGGCCGCGAGCCGGCGCAGCTCCTGTCCGACAACATCCGAGCCGGTGAAGGTGATGCCGACCACGCGCTCGTCGCGCACCAGCGGGTCGCCAACCTGCCCCGCGCTACCGGTCACCAGGTTCAGCACCCCCGCCGGCAGACCGGCTTCAGCCAGCGCTTCGACTAGCCGCACGGCGCACAACGGCGTGTCGCTCGCCGGCTTGATGACGACAGTATTGCCGAAGGCCAACGCCGGCGCGATCTTCCAGGCCGGGATTGCAATGGGAAAGTTCCACGGCGTGATGATCCCCACTACCCCCAGCGGCTCCCGGATCGTGTAGAGCAGCGTCCGCGGCGTCGCCGACGGATAATGCTCCCCGCTCGGCTGCTGCGCCTCCCCCGCAAAATAGCGGAGGATCTGCACCGCGCGGGTCGTCTCGCCGATTCCCTCCTTGAGGGTCTTCCCTTCCTCACGCGTCAGATCCCGCCCAACCTCATTGATCCGCGACTCGAGAATCTGCGCCGCCTTAAACAGAATGTTCGCCCGCGCGATCGCGGACGTCTGCCGCCACGACTCCGCCACCTCTACCGCCGCGGTGACGGCCCGTTCTACGTCCTCAGCGCCGGACGCGGCAAAGCGCCCGATCAGCTCGTCGGTGTCGGCCGGGTTCCGGTTCTCAAACGTCTCGCCCGAGGCGGCCGCCCGCCACTCTCCCGCGATGTAGTTCATGAACGTTTCCGGCTTCGTCATCGTTGCGCTCACGCGGAAATGTCCTCCTCTCTGGCTTCCCTAACAGCAAGCCGCGGGCCATTCTACCGCCGCACACCGGTATCTGGATGCAATCAACCGATCGGTTGATTACCTGCTCCACCACTCGTCACACGAAATTCGTTCTGTCGGCCGATGTCTCGTGCGCGTACTTGCCCGACCATTGCTCCATGACCGAATGGGTGCGGTTGCAAAGGACGGGAGCATGACAGACGCGATTGTCGTCGATGGACTATCGAAGAGCTATGGTGCAACCATCGCGCTCGAGGACGTTCGCTTCGCGGTGCGCCAGGGCGAGATATTCGGCATCGTCGGGCCGAACGGGGCCGGGAAGACGACGCTGGTCGAGTGCATCTCGGGCCTGCGGGAACCGGACTCCGGGACCGTGCGCATCCTGAATCTCGACCCATGGCGCAGCGAGCGCGAGGTGCGCGAGCGGATCGGCATCCAGTTGCAGCAGGCGGCACTGCCGAACCGGATTAGGGTGCAAGAGGCGCTCGATCTCTTCGCTTCCTTCTACGCCGCTCCGGCGGCCACCGAACCGTTGCTGGAGCAATGGGGACTCACCCAGAAGCGGCAGACGGCGTTCACCGACCTCTCCGGCGGGCAGAAGCAGCGCCTCTTTATCGCGCTCGCGCTGGTGAACAACCCCGAGCTGGTCGTCCTCGACGAGTTGACGACCGGCCTCGACCCGCGAGCCCGGCGGATGTCCTGGGCTCTGGTCCGCGCGATCCGCGACCAGGCGAAGACCGTCATCCTGGTGACGCATTTCATGGACGAGGCGGAGCAGCTCTGCGACCGCGTGGCGATCGTGGCCGGCGGCCGGCTCGTCGCGCTCGACTCCCCGGCCGGGCTTCGGGCGCACGCTCAGCCTGGCCAGGCAATTCGGTTCACCACGGCCAACGGCTTCGACCCCGCCCGCCTGCGCCGGCTGCCGGGCGTAACCGATGTCGTCCACGACGGCGACGCCGTCACCGTCCGCGGCGCCGGCCCCCTGATGGCGCACGTCGCCACGACGCTGGCCGACGAGGGGATCATCCCGACCGACCTGCGCACCGAACAAGCAACGCTGGAAGATGTCTTTCTCACACTATCAGGTATGAGGGACGAGGCATCGGGCGCTGGGCACAACATCATTCCGCATAACCCCTAACGCCTCCCGCCTTCCGCCTTGATGGAGGTGTTTCGTGCGCGGATTCTGGACCTTGACCGTGACCGAGGCGAAGCTCTTCACGCGGGAACCGGCGGCTGCCTTCTTCACGCTGATATTCCCACTGATGCTCCTTTTCGTCTTCGGCAGCATCTTCGGCAACGACCCGTCGGCGGAACTCGACGGCCGGGGATCGGTCGATAGCTCGGTACCGGGATACATGGCCTTGATCATCGCCACAACCGGTCTGCTCGGGCTCCCGCTCGTCCTGGCAAACTATCGGGAGCAGGGCATCCTCCGCCGACTGCGGGCGACACCGGTGCGGCCCCTCACCGTGCTTGGGGCGCACATCGCCGTGCAGCTCGCCATGACGATCATCGGTGTGACGCTGCTAATCATCGCGGGGCGCATCGTCTATGGATTGCAGTGGCCGCGGGCGCCGGCGACAACCGTCCTCGCATTCCTGTTGGCCAGCCTGAGCTTCTATGCCGCCGGATTCGTTTTGGCCAGCCTGCTGCCGACGCCACGAGTGGCGGAAACGGTCGGGCAGGCTATCTATTTCCCGATGCTCTTCCTGTCGGGCGCCACCTTCCCGCGGCAGATGATGCCGGATACGGTGCGTGCCCTCGCGGAGGCATTGCCGATGACGCACATCGTCATCCTGCTCTCCGACCTCTGGTTCGGCGAGGGCTGGGCCTGGGTCTCAGCCGCCGTCCTAGCCGGCCTGTTGGTCGCCGGTGTCGCCGTTTCGGCGCGGACGTTCCGGTGGGAGTGAGCAGGCGGCGATGGTAACTTGGACGGGACGTTTCGGACGGGAAGGGAAGACGCGGTCCGGCGGAGCAATCATGAGCCGCACCTGGCGAAAGAACCCGCGACAGATATGGGCTGAAGCGGTAGCGCGAGCGCGCGGTGATGGCTCGGTCGACGCCTGGGAACGGTGGTTCCCCTGGTGGAACGTCGCCCTGTATGGCCTGCTCCTCCTCTCGGTCCTGAGCACGGTCCTCGACTGGTGGGCGAGCGAGTCGCCCGCGGCCTGGCGGTGGCTGGCGATGGCCGGGCTTAGCCTCGCGTTCGGAACCTGGCACTGGCAGATGGTCATCCGACGCACGGAGGACATTCAGCGCGCCAGGCCGATGCTTGTCTACCTGGGCGGCGCCACGCTCCTCTATGTCGGGCTCACCGAGCTCCATCCGGCGTTCATGACGCTCACCTTCGTCATGTACCTCAACCTCTTCAGCCTGGTGCCGACCCGTTGGTCACTCACCATCGTTGGGCCATTCTCCCTCGTCGTCTGGTGGCGCGGCGCGGCAAGCGGCGACGACGGGGGCATCGCGTTCACGCCGGAAACGGCCGCCATTTTCCTCATCAGTCTGGCCCTCTCCGGTGGCATGGCGCTCTACATTGACGCCATCATCCGTCAGAGCAGCGAGCGGGGGCAGCTCATCGACGAGTTGCACGCAACCCGTGGGCAACTGGCCGCCGCCCAGTGGCAGGCGGGCCGCACCGCCGAACGCCAGCGGCTGGCCGGCGAGATCCACGACACGCTAGCCCAAGGATTCGCCTCAATCGTGATGAACCTGGAAGCGGCCGACGGCGCGCTCAAGGGCGGAACGCCGGACCTGCCGACGGTCGAGCGACATTTGGACCAGGCGCGCCGCACCGCCCGCGAGAGCCTAACCGAGGCGCGCCACCTCGTCTGGGCGTTGCGGCCCGCTCCGCTGGAGCAGGATGGCCTGCACGAGGCATTGAAGCGCCTCGCCGCGCGCTGGAGCGAGGAGAGCGGGGTTGGCCTCGTCACCGCCGTCCATGGCGCGCCGCGTACACTCCACCCAGAGGTCGAGGTAACGCTGCTGCGCGCCGCACAGGAGGCGCTCGCGAACGTGCGGAAGCACGCCGGGGCGACCCGCGTGACGCTCACGCTTTCCTATATGGAAGACGAAGCGAGCCTGGACATCCAAGACGACGGCGGCGGCTTTGACCCGGCGGCGCGGAACGGCGCAAACAGTACTCAAGATGGCTATGGACTCGCGGCGATGCGCGCGCGCGTTGAAGGACTGGGCGGGACGCTGAGCGTCGAGAGTGCGCCCGGCCAGGGGACAACGATCGCGGCAGCGGTACCAGCTCTGACCGTCGCCGCGGTCGAGGAGAAGGGCGCATGACTGACGGCCGCATCACGGTCCTGATCGTCGACGACCACCCGGTCGTCCGCACCGGCCTCCAAGGGATGCTGGCTGGGCAACCCGACTTCGCCATCGTCGGCGAGGCGGTAGACGGCGCGGAGGCGGTGACCGTGGCGACGCGGCTGCGCCCCGCGGTCGTCCTGATGGACCTGCGGATGCCGGGGTTGGATGGGGTGGCGGCGACGGCGCGGATTACCAGCGACCTGCCGGGCACGCGGGTCGTGGTCCTAACCACCTACGACAGCGACGCCGACATCCTGCGCGCCATCGAGGCCGGCGCCACCGGATACCTGCTGAAGGACTCCCCGCGCGACGACCTCTATCGCGCCATCCGCGCCGCGGCCGAGGGCAAACCGCTGCTGGCGCCATCCGTCACCACCCGGCTGATGGCCCGGATGCGCGCTCCAGCCGACGAGTCGTTGAGCGACCGTGAGGTCGAGGTGCTGCGCCGCGTCGCGCGCGGCGGCAGCAACCGCGAAATCGCGCGTGATCTCGCCATCAGCGAGGCGACCGTCAAGTCCCACCTGATCCACATCTTCCGCAAGCTCGACGTCGCCGACCGCACGGCGGCGGTGACCGTGGCGCTGGAGCGCGGTTTTCTGCAGATCGACTGATCGCATCTGGTCGTGGAACGTCGGCCGCTCGGTCGCCGGCGTTCTTCGCCAATTCCAACCCCAAGCCATGCTCGCCGCCGGTGGTATCATCGGAAGCGCGGACTACCTAGGGACGGCGGCTATCGCATTCCCTCAACCCCTTCTCGGAGCCAACAAGCAATGGCAACTACGAGGCTCATGACAGTCGAAGACTTGGAAGCGCTCGGGCCGGACTACCGCTGGTTCGAGCTCATTGACGGCGTGCTCCACGAGCGAGGATCGATGGGCGGCAGACACGGCGAAATTGGATTCGACCTCGGTCTTCACGTCGGCATTTTTGTCACCGAACATCGGCTCGGGCGGCTCTATACCTCCGACACCCGCTTCATCCTCTCCCGCGACCCGTACACCGTCCGCATGCCCGACGTCGCCTTCGTCCGCACTGATCGCCTCCCACCCGAGCACGAACGCATCGGCCCCATGCCCCTCGCCCCCGACCTCGTCGTCGAAGTCGTTTCGCCCGACGACCGTTTCGAGGAAGTTACCCAAAAGATCGAACTCTACCAGCGCGCCGGCGTCCCGCTTCTCTGGCTCGTCGAACCGCGCCGCACGACCGTCACCGTCTACGCCACCGGCCACGAACCGCGGACGCTCACCGCGGTTGATACCCTCGACGGCGGCGACGTCCTCCCCGGTTTCCGCCTCCCCGTCGCCGCCATCTTCCGCTAGTCGTCTCCCGCAAGCACCATCCCGGCCCGCTCCGCAACCGGCACCCCCAAATCCGCCGCGATCAGCTCGAACTCTTCCAACGCCGCCCGCAAATCCTCGACGATCTCCGCCGCAATCAAATCCGAGTCCTCCAGGCTTTCGTCCTTCAACCAAAAGATATCCAGGCTCGCCTTATCCCGCGCCAGCAAACTCCCCCAGTCGTACCCCGCCAGGATCGCCGACGCCCGGTTGTACGGCGCCCTCGCCTGCTCGTCCGCCATCTTCAGGAACAGCAGATACGTCAACTGCTCAACGTAATCCCCATACGACAACCCGTCGTCCCGCAAAATGTTGCAGTAGTTCCACAACTTCTGGACGATCTGCTGGGAATGGTTGCTTGCCATCGTTGCGGCGAACTCCTCGTTATTTACAGAACCTGCCGGTTTTGTGATTATGGCGGCGGCTTACTCACATGGTGTGATTAACGAGTGCCGGCAGTCGCTTGGAGGCACAATGCGCGCATCCGACTTTAGCACGAAGATGCCGGGCAGATTGGTCGAAATCGACGCGGCCGGTCACGTCGCCTTCGAGCCAGCCCCTTGCCACCCGAGATCAATTGGGACGCAGAACTCGTCCGCCTGATTGAAACCACGTCTCGATCCCTCAGTCGCCTCGATGGTCGCGGCCAGGGTCTCGAAAATCCATACATCCTCATCCGTCCCCTTCTGCGTCGCGAAGCGGTCGCCTCCAACCGCATCGAAGGGACAACCGCAACCCTCGGGGACGTCCTCCGCTTCGAGGCCGGAGACGGAATCCCTTCTCAAGACGCCGATGTCCAGGAAATTCTCAACTATCTCAACGCGCTGGAACTCGGACTGCAACGCCACCCTGAACGCCCACTGACCTGGGGCTTCTTGAATGAGCTGCACCGATTATTGCTTGGGGGCGTTCGCGGGAGCGAACGTCGGCCGGGACAGCCACGGCACCTCCAGGTTGTCATTGGCGCATCGACCGTCGGCACCCCGGTCGAGCGGTTGGAGCAGAGGCACTTCATTCCACCACCACCCACATCGCTTCCAGGTCTCCTCCAGGATTTCGAACGATGGCTCGTATCGGACGACGGCAACCCCTCGCTGATCCGACTTGCCCTCATGCACTATCACTTCGAAACAATGCACCCCTACGAGGACGGCAATGGCCGTCTCGGCCGCTTACTCATTACCTTGTTCATGCGTGAGTGGAACGTGATGGAGCAACCGCTGCTCTATCTCAGCGAATACTTTGAACGGCACAAACCCGAATACTTGAATCACCTGCTGGCAGTCAGCCAACAGGGCGCCTGGCGACAATGGATCGTCTTCTTCCTCACCGCCGTGAACGAGCAAGCTGCCGACGCCTACACCGTCGTCACCAAACTCCTGGACCTCCGAGAGGGTTGGCGACAGCGCTATCAGACCGGCCGTACCCCGGCCCACCTCTTGCCAACGATCGATCGCCTCTTCGCTCACCCAATCACGTCGGCTCCAAAGCTGGCGGCAGACCTCGCTCTGCGAATCGAACAGGTTCAGCGCGTCATCGACCGCCTCCAACGAGACAACATCCTCACCGAAATCACCGGCCAAAAACGAAACCGCCTTTACGCTGCCACCCAAATCATGGAGCTCTTGACCAATCCCCACTCGAACCAGCCCGGACATCGCACGCCGCCCTGGACTGAAATCCGGGCTGAGTGACGGAAGTCGGATCAATCCGACTGCATGCGGACCGCGTGTTCCAATCAATGGCGAGAAAGCGACAAACTGGCTAGTGATCGTCGCTGGCGCGCTCCAGTGTCGGCCACAGATCGTTGCGCCCATGGCGCGCGGCCTGGTCAACGACGTAGGCAACCACCCTCGGCAGCGTCTTCTCGCCGAACGACAACACGCCGTATTCACCCTGCCAACCGAACGCCGCCCCATTCCCCGACCGTTCACATCATTAACCGCGTGCGCGGACGCGCCTTTCATCCGCTTGACCACCTCCGCCATCGCTACCTTCGGCGGAACCGAAATCGCTACGTGAACATGATCCGGCATCATCCCCACCGCATGCGGCACCACATCCAAATCCTCGAACGTCAGCTTCAACGACCGCCGAATCACCGCCTCCTCCCCCTCCCCGATCAATGCCTCCCGCCCCTTCGTCCCCCACACCACGTGATAATACAGCCGCCAATAGGGCATCGCTCACCTCCAACCACCTACCGCCGTCCGCAATCAGCCGCCTGTCACGGTTCTCCTAACATGTTCGGACCATCTTGGCCATCGAACGCCGCCCGGAGGCGGGCCAATCCGGTAGTCGGACCACCGCGGACATCGGATGCCGCCCTGGACTGAAGTCCGGGCTCAGCGACGGAAATCGGCTCAAGCCGACTGGCAATCGAACCGCGTGTGCCGTTAATGGAGATCAACGCCATCATCCAACCACACCCCCAACCGTCAGTCGGATTTATCCGACTTCCGTCACTGAGCCCGGACTTCAGTCCAGGGCGGCGCCCGATGACCACCACCCCTCGCATCTCTTCCCGCCCCCACCATCCCCCGCGCGCCGCCGCCAACCACACTCCCCCGCATCTCGCTGAAAACCCCATCAACCGGCGCCTCACGTCTCCAACGGCAA
>JBOGUF010000166.1:0-22616 GCA_050696075.1 Thermomicrobiales bacterium | reverse complement strand
GTGCTCACCCCGCGGTTGGTCCGCGGGGTGAGCACGGCCGACGTGGCGAAGGCGTTCCTGGTCTCCGAGGCGACCATGGCGGCGCGGATCACCAGGTCCAAAAAAAGAAGATTGCCGCCGCCCGCATCCCCTTCCGCATGCCCGAGGCCCGCGAGCTGCCGGACCGCCTCGACGCCGCACTGACCGTGATCCACCTCTTGTTCACCACCGGCCACACCGCGCCGTCCGGGGAGATGCTGACCCGCGACGACCTCGCGGCGCTACACGCCACGGCCCCGGCCTACGCGGAAACCGATTGGGGCCAGCTCCTCGTGCTATACGACGAACTGCTCAGACGGTGTGTGCCACGACGGTCACGCGAAATGCCTCCCCGGCATGACACGGCGCCTATGCGTCAACCTACGCGCACCTCCTCCGTCATCTTGCGCACCTCCCACCCGTCATCCCGAGCGCGGAGTCCAGGTCGAGGGATCTGTCCCTGATGAGAGACGTCGTTGAGTAGAGCCAGATGCCTCGACCTGCTCCGACGCTCGGCATGACGAAGGAGAGCGCTATCCACGCTGCCCGCTCGTCGTCCGTACTCATTCATTGTTGATTTAACGAGTACGAGAGGACGTGGTAAACGTAGTGGTGGGGATAATGGGGAGAATTCGAGAACGCGGCCTGGCGCCGCCGTTTTCGCGGAGGAAACCCTGTGCAGAAAGTCTCCACATACCCCCACTTCGGTCGTGGAGAGCCGAGTAGCGACCTGTGCCAATCCACGCACAGGTCCTGCCGAGTCCCCGATGACGGCGCGAACTATCCCCCGGCCCCATGCACGCTGTCCGCACCGTTGTCCACAATCCACAACCCTTATCCACCATTGCGGACAAGTTATACACAATCCGCCACGCGCGTGTGACAACCAGGCAGCCGCGCGGACGTTCGCCGCGGTCTTTCGTCACAGGCTGTGACTCAGCCACGCAAGTCCTGATGCCAGCCATCAGATATCCGAAGATCATGAAACCGAGTCGCCAATCTGGTATACTTCTCGTAGAGTAATAATTCTGACCACCCGCATCAGAATTGTGTCAAACCGGGACTTCACCTTTCCTCGCGTATGGCCTGAGAAGATTTGGCGCCACCAATGACGCGGACTACCTCGACTCTCTCGACGACGCTGGCGCCGCCCCACGCGGAACCCATTGCGGTGGATGACCGACCGCGGGATACGCCGGCGACCACGACCGAGGCGCCGCCCGACCAGACCCGGCACGACAGCGAAACCCGGTGGGAGCGCTGGCGGTTGGCCGGCGCGGCGATCGGCTGCTGGGTCTTGCTCCTCGTGGCCGCCGCGCTCGATCACCTCACGTCAGCGCCGCCCGCGGTGGTGCTCGGGCTGTATGTGGCCGCCTACCTCAGCGGCGGCACCTTCGCCACGATTGAGGCGCTGACCGACCTCCGCCACCGCCACGTCAACGTCGACTTGCTGATGGTGACGGCGGCGGCCGGCGCGGCCATCGTCGGCGCCTGGGGGGAGGGGGCGGTCCTGCTTGCGCTCTTCTCGACGAGCAACGCGCTGGAGCACCACGCCCTCGGCCGCACGCGACGGGCGGTGCGGGCGCTAATGGAGCTCAGCCCCGACGTCGCCACCCTCCTCCGGCCCGATCTGCCGGGTGGCGAAGCGGTCGTCCCGGTTGAAGAGCTGACGCTGGACGACGTGGTCCTCGTCCGCCCCGGCGAGCGGGTCGCGGTCGACGGTCGCGTCGGCGCCGGCGAGTCGGCGGTGAATCCGGCGGCGATCACCGGCGAGTCGCTGCCGGTCGGCAAGCAGCCCGGCGACAACGTCTTCGCCGGCACCATCAACCAGCACGGCGCCTTGCAGGTCCGGGTGGGTAAGCTGGCGCGGGAGAGCACGCTGGCCAAGATCATCCGCATCGTCGAGGCAGCGCGCGAGCAGAAGAGCCGCACCCAGCGCTTCACCGACGCCTTCGAGGGCAAATACGCGGTCGGCGTCATCCTCACCTCGGCGTTCGTCGCGCTCCTCCCCTGGCTCGTCCTCGGTGAGCAGTTCGGGGACTCCTTCTACCGAGCGATGACGCTGCTGGTCGTCGCCTCACCCTGCGCGTTGGTGATCTCGACCCCCGCCTCCACCCTCGCCGCCCTCGCCAACGCCGCCCGCCACGGCATCCTCTTCAAGGGGAGCAACCACCTGGAGAACGCCGGCGCGGTCTCGATCGTCGCCTTCGACAAGACCGGCACCCTAACCGAGGGCCGCCCCCGCCTGACCGAAGTTGTCCCGCTCGACGGCACCCCGCCCGACGACCTCCTGCGCCTGGTCGCCAGCGCCGAGCGCCTCTCTGAACACCCCCTGGCCGAGGCGGTCGTCGCCGCGGCCGCCGCCCGGGACCTCTCGCTTGGCGAGGCGACCGGCTTCGAGGCGATCCCCGGTAAAGGCATCGTCGCCACTGTCGCCGGCGAGTCGGTGATCGTGGGCAACGAGGCGCTCTTCGACCAGCTCGGCGTCACCGTCGACCCCGCCGCGCTCGACGCGGTCGCCCGGCTGGAGGCGGCCGGCAAGTCGGTCCTCATCGCCGGCGATCGGGAGCGGGTGCGCGGCGTCCTGGCCGTCGCCGACACGGTCCGCCCCGAGGCGGCCGCGGCGGTGCGCGAGCTGAAGCGACTCGGTATCAGCCGCACCGTCATGCTCACCGGCGACAACCCGACCGTCGCCGCCGCCATCGCCGCCGAGCTCGGCATCGACGAGGTCCGCGCCGACTTGTTGCCCGCACAAAAACTCGACGTCGTCCGCGACCTGATGCGGGAAGGGGACGTGGTGATGGTCGGCGACGGCGTCAACGACGCCCCCGCCCTCGCCACCGCGACGATCGGCATCGCCATGGGCGCGGCCGGCACCGATGTCGCCCTGGAGACCGCCGACGTCGTCCTCATGGCCGACGACTTGGGAAAACTCCCCTACGCCATCGCCCTCAGCCGCCGCACCCGCCGCATCATCCGCCAGAATTTGACCTTCTCCCTCGCCGTCATCGCCGTCCTGGTCGCCTCCACCCTGACCATCGGCATCCCCTTGCCCCTCGGCGTCGTCGGGCATGAGGGGAGTACGATTGTCGTGGTGACGAACGGGCTGCGCCTGCTGAGGACGGTGCGAGAACCTTCAGATTGACGTCTTCTGGTCGCTTTGCATTCAGGTGTCGTAGTCCTCCATACGTTGACGGAATGGGTGTTCGTATAGATCATGTGTGCGAGCCCTGTGCTGGCCATCGCAATGGAGCTGATCTCTTGAGCCTAGAAGATCACTTTGATCCGACCTTCACCGCGGCACTCGCGCTGCGGGAGAAGCAGATCCAGCAAAACTACCGGCCGATCATCGGTGTGCATAAGTGGTTTGCTCGACGACCGGGCACGGTCTTCCGTAACCTGCTGCTCGCTGAGTTCAACGGCGCCGAGCCACTCGATACGGGGTACTGGCGTGCCCACGAAATGCGCGGAGTCATTGCAGATCCTTTTATGGGTGGTGGCACTCCGGTCTTTGAGGCGAACCGCCTCGGATTTAGCGTCATCGGAACCGATGTCAATCCGATGGCTTACTGGGTGGTAAGACAATCGCTCGCTGAACTCGATGTGGCAGCGTTTCTGCAGACGGCTGAATCGGTCATTATTGACGTCGAGGTTGAGATAGCCGATCTGTACCTTACCCGGTGTGACCACTGCGATAACGCCGTTCCGGTCAAGTACTTCCTCTGGGTCAAGACCGAATCGTGTCCCATTTGCGGCACCGACAACGATCTATTTCCCGGATACCTACTCGCGGAGGCGACTCGCCATCCCAAGCATGTGATCCTGTGTGGCCACTGCGGCGCGCTCAATGAGTGCGAGCATCAGCCGAGGCTGACGCATGCGGAACCGTGCATCGAGTGTAAGCAACCCATTCACGTCGAGGGGCCTGCACAGCGCAGCCGCGTTCGATGCCGGAATTGTCAAACAGTCTTCCCCTATCCTTCGAAGCAACTCACCGGGCCGCCGCGACATCGCTTGTGGGCGATGGAATATCACTGCCCGGTTTGCAAGCCGTCACATGTGGGACGCTTTTTCAAACGCCCGGATGGAGAAGACCTTGCTCGATACCAATACGCCGCAGATTGGCTGGTCGCATTAAGCGGTGGGCTTGCGCTTCCTGATGACCCAATCCCGCCGGGCGACGAGACGAATCGACTTCATCGTTGGGGGTATACGCGGTTTCGCGAGATGTTCAACGACCGGCAGTTGCTCGGCTTGGGACTGCTCCTGCGGCGAATTCGCGCTGTTGAGGATGTCGAGATTCGGCACGCTCTTTTGACGGTGTTTTCCGACTTCCTCCGATACCAGAACATGCTCTGTCGCTACGACACGTATGCCTTGAAGTGCCAAGACATCTTTAGCGTCCATGGATTCCCGATTGGGCTCATCCAATGCGAGAACAATCTCCTCGGTGTGTCGCGCGTGGGATCGGGATCATTCCGCCACTTTGTGGAAAAATATCGGCGTGCCAAGGAGTATTGCGCCGCCCCCTTTGAGACGCGGCAGGTTGGACATCGCAAAGAGGTGATTTCTGTTATTGGGGAGCGAATTGCCGCTCAATTTGTCGATGCCTTCCCCAACAATGAGGGACGACAGGCGCTTCTCCTCGCTTCGCCCGCAACCGATACCCCTCTGCGCCCCTCATCGCTCGACGGAGTGTTCACCGACCCACCCTACTTCAACAACGTCCAGTATGCGGAGTTGATGGATTTCTGCTTCTCCTGGCTTCGTATCGGATTGGCAGATGAAGTTGAAGCGTTCCGATCGAGCACAACGCGATCCGATGCAGAGCTGACCGGAAACGAAACGTTGGGTCGAGATCTGGTTCATTTCACAGAGGGACTCTCGGAAGTATTCCGACACTATGCCGCTGCGCTCAAGCCCGGCGCGCCCTTTGTCTTTACCTACCACCATAACGACGCTGCCGCCTACGTTCCCCTCGTGGTTGCGATTCTCGATGCGGGCTTGGACTGCACGGCGACACTCCCGGCGCCGGGCGAGATGGGGGCATCCCTCCACATTGCGCGCACCGGTTCGTCCATCCTGGACTCGGTGTTCGTCTGTCGTCCGATGCCTGCGTGCATCGGGCATGACGATATCGCTGAGTCGCTTGCTCAGGATGTTGCAGCGATAAAAGCGGGCGGAGTGCGCGTGACCGACGGCGACGTTCGATGCCTCATCGCAGGCCACGCGGCCCGCGTGGCAATCAATCGGCTTCGCCATTCCTGGGACGCGTATGCACCGCTTGCGGATCGCATGGGGCTCGCTCGCGAGGCAGTTCGGCGAGCAGCGACCGGTGGTCGTCTTAACGTAGATGGACAAGGCATCGGTCAGAAGTCAGAGGAGCGCATTGCAGCGACCGTTTGAAGCCGACCGAACCTATCTGCGCGAACACCTGGACGAGATGGTGCGGGTCACCATCTCGGATCTCTCGTCCGAATTCTTACTCATGCCCAAGGGCGGGAGTTATATCGAGTTCCCCGATTTTCGTGACGCACTTGAAGTACTCAAGCGACACACGCAGAACTTCACCGCGTTCAGTCAGACCACAGTCGATCAGGCCATCCGGGAGAACAGCCAGGTTTTCGTCGTGCTTCGGGCCATCTTGGGCATGACCTTGCCGGAGTGGGCCGACCTTGCACGGACCGAGTTGGGGAGTGACGTAGGTCAGGGAGCGGCGCGGAATCTGGACAAGTCTTGTCGGACCAATGCTCGTTACGTGGCGGAGATCGAGCATCGCTACGCGGACAGATTGCGAAAGCGATGCGACCCTAGCTTGATCCCACGACCCAAGAGCCTCGCACGAATTGCTGCGTTGGTGGCAATTGCCGTGAGGTATATTGCTCAGGGTGCGCCGGCGGATATCGACGGAGTCGTGCATCGCCTCGCGAAGTTTGACACCCACCAGGGGCTAGGATCCCTGCGATACGCGTCCACCGAGTCGGTCCCGTACCCAGTTCTTCGTTACGAACGCTATTTGGGACGCCCGTTCGCGGGCCACCGGGATGCGGAGTCGGAACTTGTCGGTGAGGTCATGGAGAACGCCATAGAAGAGCGTCTGCGAGCCGCTGCCATTACCTACCGAAAGACAAAGCGAGCTGAACGCATTCCCGGCTTCGATCAAGCGCCTGACTTCTGCGTTCCGGACGAGGTCAGTCCCGTCGTCGTTATTGAGGCCAAGATCACCAGCGATGACGGAACAGCGCGCGACAAGGTGACGCGCATCAAGAACCTTGTAACTCAACGAAATGATCAGGTTGCCGGCGGCCGATTCCGGCCCTACGAAGTTGTCGCCTGCGTCGATGGGCGAGGATTTCGGCAACGGCGGGAAGATATGCGGCAATTGCTCCTCGCCCTTGACGGCAAGGTCTTCACGACAGCAACTCTGGATGATTTGATCGCCAATACACGCCTTCGCGAATTCGTAACTTCTCCGAACAGGTAGCTTGATGTTCACCAGCCGCATCAACCAGAAGGGTCAGATCACCATCCCCGCCCCAATCCGTGACCGCCTCGGCCTCAAGCCCGGTGATCGTGTCCGGTTCATCCTCGAGGATGGCGGCGTGCGAATTGAGCGGATGGAGTCGTTTCTGAGAGACAGTTACCAATCTGTGCCGGCGCTCGATCCGCCTCGTACTTGGCAGGAAATCGAAGAGATTGCGCACGAGGAGCACGCGCTCCACGTTGCCCGCGAAGGGCTTGACGACCAGGACATATCCATGACAGATGCGAACGCCGCGGCCGGTACGCGCACCTCGAGAGTCATCAGGGCGTCGCGCGAAGCGCTCTATCGCGCGTTTACCGATCCGGCAGCCCTGGCTGTCTGGCAGGCGCCGGGAGAGATGACCGGCAAGGTCCACAATTTCGACGCCCGCGTTGGCGGCGGCTACCAGATGTCGCTTTTCTATCCCGCATCCGAGCAGGAGTTCCGCGGCAAGACCGCGGAGCGGGAAGACCGCTTCACGGCCCGGTTCGTGGAGCTCACGCCCCCATCAAGAATCGTCCAGGCAATAACCTTCGACTCAGAGAATCCCGCCTTCGCAGGAGAGATGACCATGACGGTCACATTTGAGGAAGGAAACGGCGGGACAGACGTGACCATCATGTTCGATCACATCCCGTCCGGCATCCGGCCCGAGGACAACGACGCTGGCACGCGGTCGTCCCTGGAGAAATTGGCTCGCTACGTCGAGTAGAACAGCGGAAATCCGTGTTCGTACCCAAGCCCAGGATTGCACGTGACAGACCGGCAATCATCACGCCGGCGACTCGATCGGCACTCCGCCTCGACACAACGGGCAATCAGCCACGGCCCACGTATTCCACGACAGCCCGACGAGATATTCGACCGCGAGCCCACGCGCTTTCCACGCATCGACCGCGCCCGGCGCGCGCACGATCAGCGCGGCGACCGCGACCACGCTCCCGCCCCACGCCTCGACTTCGCGAACAGTGGCGAGCGTGGCCGCGCCCGCGTTGATCACGTCGTCTACGACAACCACGCGCTTGCCGAGCAATGCCGGACGAAGCACGGAGGGAACGGCATAGATCGGTCCTGCCACCGAAGCACTCGGCCGCGGCGTCGCCACCACGAAGGTCGTGTCCAGTTCGTAGGCAATCCACTGGCCGACCAGTGCGCCGCCGATCAGCGGTCCGCACACCACTTCAGGAGCGAACGGTCGTAGTCGCTCGGCCAACCGCGCCGCGGCGCGCTGGAGCCGCCGGGGATTCGCAAAGAGCAAATCGAGCGCCAGCCACGTATCGCCATGCTCGCCCGATTCATAGACGACATGCCCGCGCCAGAAGAATCTGGCGACATCAGCGTCGTCGAGGAGATTCGACCGGCGGAGCTCATCCTCCATCCGCGCCTCGCTACCGAGCGCCCATCAGGTTGAGGATTTTGACGATGTCGTCGCCGTCGATCAGCACGATGTCGTGCTGCTTGGCGAGGGTGATCGCCGGCTTGGTGAACTCGGCGGTCGTCATGATGATGCCGCGATCGGCCTTGTGATGGACCGCCTTCATGCCGATGAAGGTCTGGACGACGGGGCTGCCGACCCCCGATCCGGGCGCGTACCGCTTGCACTGCACAACGCAGCTCCGGCCTTGGACGTCCTGAGCGACAATATCCGCGGCGAGATCGCCCGCGCCGCCGGTCCGCCGCACGTCGTCGTAGCCAAGGCGCACCAGTGCGCGCACGCAGAGTTGCTCGAACTCGGTTGGGGTCATCGCCAGCAAGTCGCTGAGGGCGACCGGCCGGAATCCCGCGGCCGCGGCCGTGCCGGGCAATTGATGATGGGTCGTCTCCTCGAAAGCCGACAGATCGCCCGGCACATCCTCGGTGGGAGACGCAACCGGCGCCGGAGTGGTCGCGACAGCGGTCCGGCGTTTGGCGCGACGGTCGATCCAGGCCGTCCCACCCCAGGTGATGAGGGCGGCCGGCGTCGCGATGATGAGCCAGCCGATGATGCCGTCGACCCGGCTTGCGTCCCCCCCGGGGAAGGCGAGGATCAACACGATCGCCAGGGCAAAGACGATCCAGAGGCCCGTTGCCCAGGGGTGGCGCCGCACCCATTGCCGGCGATCGTCCACGATCCAATCCCCACGTCCTATCGCGTCGTGGAATGAAGCGCGCCGCGGTCAAGAATCTCACTCTACCAGATAGCCCCACGATTACGAACGCCGCGGACGCGCCCTCACGCGACAGGCCACTCCATTGCCCATCGCCGCCCCCTCTGCGATGCTACCCTCGCGCCCAGCACCAGCAACCCCGGCGCGAGGTGCAGGGTGCAGGGAGCAGGGAGGACGGATGCGGATCCTTGGAGCGGCCACGCGCGGCGCCTCCCAGCGCGAGGGACGCGGCGGCGTGCCGCTCAATGCCGAGCGGCGGCGGATCCTGGTCTGGATGTGCGTCCTGATCGCGGTCAACCAGCTCGGGTTCGGCGCGATCGTCCCGGTCATCCCGCTCTATGCCGAGGAGTACGGCGTCTCGAAGACCGCCGTCGGGCTGACCATCGCCATCTACGGGCTGGCCCGCTTTCTGCTCAACGTCCCAGCCGGGCAGATCGCTGACCGCCGCGGCCGGCGCTGGACCCTCGCCCTCGGCGGCGTCGTCTCCGTCGTCGGCAACCTCGCCTGCGCCGCCGCACCCGACTTTGCGACCTTTCTCGTCGCCCGCTTCGTCGCCGGGGCCGGGGCCTCGATGGTCCTCCTTGGCGGCACGATCGTCCTCGCCGACATCGCCTCGCCCGAAAACCGTGGTCGCGTCATGGGAATCTACCAGGGGGTCTTCCTCTTTGCCGTCGGCTTCGGCCCGATACCCGGCGGCCTCCTCGCCAGCTACTTCGGACTGACCGCGCCTTTCGTCGGCTACGCCGTCCTCGCCGCGGTCGTCGCCTTCCTGGCCTGGTATCGCGTGCCGGAGACGCGCTGGCTGCGTGATGCGAGCCGCGCGGTGCCGCCCCCGCACCAGCACGCCACCGCGCCGTGGCGCGCCCAGATGGCGGTCCTCGCCCACACCCCCGGATTCCTCGCCATCGGCATCGTTTCCTTCGTCAGCTTCTTCGGCCGCACCGGCGCCCTCTTCAACGTCATCCCTATCCACGCCGAGAACGACCTCGGTCTCGCCCCAGACGCCATCGGCCTTGGCCTCGGCATCATCAGCATCGTCAGCCTGGTGATGGCCTATCCCTCGGGGATGTTGGTCGACCACTTCGGGCGGAAAGCGGTGATCGTCCCCTCGCTCGTCGTCACGGGCGTCAGCATGTCGGCCTTCGCTATTGCCGGCGGCTTCGGCGGCTTCTTCCTCGCCTGCCTGCTCTGGAGCATCGCTTCGGGGATGAGCGGCGCCGCGCCGGCCGCCTACGCCGCCGACGTCGCCCCGCCCGGCATGAACGCCGCCGCGATGTCGAACTATCGCCTCATCGCCGACCTCGGCTACGTCGCCGGGCCCCTCCTGCTCGGCCTCGCCACCGACCTCTGGTCCGCCGAAACCGCCCTCGCCATCACCGCCGCTCTCGCCATCGTCGCCGGCCTGGGCTTCGCCCGCTTCGCGCCGGAATCCCTGCCGAGCCGTCAGCCGTCAGCCGTCAGCCGTCAGCTTGCAGTTGTTGATGATCCCGTGCTTCAACAGGAAGCGAATAGGTTGCAGACAGAGGCCGGTCCCCATGCACGAGGACCGGCCTCTGAAAAGCTGACGGCTGACGGCTGACGGCTGACGGCTGACGGCTGACGGCTATCGAACGACGACCATCCCCGTCATGAACGGGTGCGGGTTGCAGATGTAGCTGTAGGCGCCCGGCGTGTCGAAGGTGACGCTGAACGCGTCGCCTTGCTCCATGACCGGCGAGTCGGCCAGCGCCATGTCGTCGAAGGAGACGGTGTGCGCCACCGGGTCGCGGTTGGTCCAGGTCACCGTGTCGCCAACGTCGACGGTGAGTGACGGCGCGCTGAAGACGCTCCCCACGATGTCGAGGGTCACGGTCTCGCCCGTTGCCGCGCCACTGGCGGCTGTCGGACTGGACGACGCGTTGTAGGTGAGGTAGACCGAGACGTTCGTCTGGTCACCGTCGGCCTCCAGCACCGCGATCCCGGTCCAGCCGGAGTCATCGGCGCCCTGGAGGCCAAAGGCCAGCGTGTCGTCCGTGCGGATGCCGCCGATCTCCCCGCAGGCCAGCAGATTGGCGGCATCTTGAATCGCGACCGTAATCGCGTGGTCGCCGGCCACCAGATCGTCAAGCCGGGCGTCGATCGTCGACTCGCTCATCGAGACCGGCATCGCCATCTTGGAGCCGACGTCCGTCGATCCAACTCGGTTGCGGCTCAAGTCTTCCAGCGCGAAGAGGGTCGGCCCGACGCTGCCACAGCCGCCCTCCTGGATCGCCGCGGGCACCCCGACGAATCCCGGACCGAAGATGGCCGCCGAGGCGCTGCCCTCCGCGACCACGTTCACTGGCGACAGGGTCGTGCTCGTCCCGAACTCAGGCAGCACGATCTCCCAGAACCAGGTGCCCACCTCGTGGAAGATCGCTTCTACCATCAGGTGGCCGCGCGTGTCGTCCGCGATCGCGTCGACCCGGAACGACTCCTTGCTCTCTTTGTGCAGTGCCTCCAGGTGCGCGGCAACGCCATCCCTGGGCGAGCCGTGCGACAGCACCATAAAGCCAACCGTCACCGGCTGACCGACCAGGATTTCGCTCGGTGGCGGCTCGTCCAATTCAACGGCCGGCAACCCGCCCCCGCCGCCGGCCAGTGCCATTACCGGCCCAGCCACGAACAACGACACGGCAACGACAACGAGGAGACGAACGATCGACCGCGCCAACATAGCAGCCTCCTCCTTTCGACATGGTCGGCAAGGCAACCCCGCCTCGCCTGTGCATGGCGTTCGCTCCCCATACAACGGCGCACCGCAAATGGTTCCCTTCCACGGCCACGAACTTTCGCGGTACAATCTGTCCATCAGACAACCTACTCACCCGGGGTAGCCACGAGGGGAATCTTGTGCCGTACCTGAAATCGCTCACCGAGGCGTGTACGCCGCGTCCATCGGTCTTTGATCCGGCCGTCCGCGACACCGTCTACAACATCGACGACTTGTCGCGGCTCGATCCCGCGGCGTTCTTCGCTGAGAACTACGTCACCGATGGCATGCGCCAGCTCCTCACCGAGGCCTTCGGCCGGCTGGACGGTAGCTCGCCGAACGCTCCTGGCGCGTTCCTGCTCAGCCAGTCGATGGGCGGCGGCAAGACGCACAACCTGATCGCCCTCGGACTGCTGGCGAAACACCCCGAACTGCGCGAGCGGGTGATGGGCGGCTTCTACACCGCCGCTCCACTGGGCGCCGTCCGCGTCGTCACCTTTAGCGGACGCAAGACGAACACGCCCTACGGCCTCTGGGGCGAGATCGCCGGTCAGCTCGGTCGCGACGAGGTCTTCAAGGAGTTCTACAGCCCGCTCAAGCCGCCCGGCGACGAGGACTGGATCACCCTCTTGGAGGGCGACCCCGTCCTGATCATGCTCGACGAACTGCCGCCTTACTTTCAGGGGGCGCAAGCGGTTCCGGTTGGCAGCACCTCCCTCGACGTGATCACGACCACGGCGCTCGCTAACCTGCTCGTCGCCGTCACCAGCGGCAAGCTCAGCAACGCCTGTGTCGTCCTGACCGATCTGCGCGGCTCGGCCTACGGCGTCGGCAGCGAGCGGATCACCGAGTCGCTGACGAATCTGGAGCGGGAGGCGAACCGCACCGTGATGCGGATCGACCCGGTCCGCCTCAACTCCGACGAGCTCTACCACATCATGCGCGCCCGCCTCTTCGAGACGCTGCCCAGCGCCGAGGAGGTCGCCGCGGTGGCGGATGCCTACGGCGAGGCGGTCGACGAGGCGAAGCGGACCGACCAGACGACCGCCTCGCCGCAACAGATGCGGGCCAACATCGTCACCTCGTACCCCTTTCACCCCGGCATCCGCGACCTCTACGCCCGCTTCCGCGAGAACCCAGGCTTCCAGCAGACGCGGGCGCTGATCAAGCTGATGCGAATTGTCACCGCCGGTCTCTGGCAGTCGGAGGCGGCGCATCACCAGCATCTGATCGGCGTCCACGACCTCGATTTACATCGCGCCGACGTCCTGAGCGAGATCCGCCAGATCAACGGCACGTTCGACAGCGCCATCGCCCACGACGTCGCCAGCGAAAATGCCTCCTCCGTCGCCGAGCAGATTGACGGCCCCGGCCGGAGCGACGCCCAGGACGCCGCCAAGCTGATCTTCGTCGCCTCCCTCTCCCAGGCGGTCAACCCGGCGCTGGGGCTGGCGCGCTCCGACGTCGTCGCCTACCTCGCCGCCCCGAACCGCGACCTCGGCGGCCTGCGCGCCGCGCTCGACCGGCTGCAAGCCGAAGCCTGGTATATCCACGCCGCCGGCACCGGCGTCCTCCTCTTCAAGAACGTCGAGAACCTTAATGCCAAGCTGGAAAACTACGCCCAGGGGATGCTCTCCGAGCAGCGCGAGAACGAGCTGCGGGAACGCCTCAAGCTGATGTTCAAGCCGTCCACCGCCGCCTGCTACCAGGACCTGGCCCCACTTCCCGCGCTCGATCAGGTCCAGCCAACGCAGGACCGCGTCACCCTCGTCGCTTTCCGCTCCGGTCCGTACGCCCTCGACGAGATCACCCGCTTCTACGAGCACCAGCAGTTCAAGAATCGCCTCCTCTTTTTGATGGGCAGCGAGGCGGGCTACCAGCGCGTCCTCCACCGCTCCGCCTACCTCCGCGCCATCAAGGCGATCATCGAAGAGTTCCGGCAGCAGGGGCTCAAAGAGGGCGACGCCCAGTTCATGGACGCCCTCGAAATCCAGACGCGGGAGGAGGCGCAGTTTTACTTGGCCTGCCGCGAGTCGTTCCAGACCCTGCACTACCCTCACCGCAACGGGCTGGTGCGCAAGGAGTTCGACGCCCAATACGCGGCCAACAGCTTCGACGGCGAGACCCAGATCGTCACCGCGCTGGCCGACACCCACAAGTACCGCGTCGACGTCTCTCCGGACGGCAGCTTCCGCACCTCGCTCGAAAACAAGCTCTGGCCGGAGGGGCAGAAGCAAATCCTCTGGTCCGACGTCAAGCGCCGCGCCGCCACCGATCCCTCCTGGACCTGGCAGCACCCGCGGGCGATGGACGAGCTCAAAGAGACCCTCATTCAGCGCGATATCTGGCGCGACATCGGCGGCGGCTTTATCGAGCGCGGCCCCTTCCCCAAGCCGCCCGCCTCCGTCACCGTCCAGCTCCTCTCCCGCGACCTGGAGACCGGCGAGGTCAAGCTGCGCGTCCGCCCGCTGCACGCCGACAAGGTCTTCATGGCCGAGGAGGGCGTCGCCACCGAGTACGCGACGCCGATCGAGACCTACGACGTCACCACCAAGGATCTCAGCCTCTCCTTCCTCGGCGTCGACTCGAAGGGGGAGCACGAGACCGGTAACGCCTACCTCTGGCAGAACACGATCGAGGTCAAGCACCGCTTCTTCCAGGACGGCGACGCCCTGCGCTGCGAGCTGAAGGCGATCCCCAGTGGCGAAATCCGCTACACCATCGACGGCGCCAGCCCGAACACCTCCGGCCTGCCCTACGACGGCCCGGTCCTCGTCCCGGACGGCACGCGCTACGTCCTCGCCCAGGCCTCCGGCGACGGCATCGTCTCCGAGTCCGCGCGCTGCGACGTGCCCAAGGGGCGGCTCGACCAGGTCACCGTCGACCCCCAGAAACCAGCCGTTTGGAAACGCCGCTTCGGCCAGGACGGCACCTCGGAGACCTACACCTTCCTCGACCAGCTCGACCGCCATAAGGCCTGGCCCGGCGGCATTAAACTCACCGCCCAGCGGGAGCAGCGCTGGGTCGAGTTGCTGACGGACGACCACACTTTCCAGGAACCCGCCGTCGTCCGCGACCAGGCGACCATGCTGACGGCTATCCTTAAGGCGGGCCACGTCACGCTCGACGTGCAAGCCCTCCAATTCAGCCACGGCCAGGATTTGCTCGATCTGGTGCGCGAGCTGAAAACGACCCTGAAGCCGGGTGAGGTTGAACAGTCGTGATTGGTTACACCACCCCGTCACTCGGAGCGCCCCCCCCGTCATTCCGAGCTTGTCGAGGAATCTCGCCGCGCCTACGCGGATCCATCGTCGTAGGGGAGGGACCCGTGCCCTCCCGTCGGCCGCAGGCCGACATGCCGCGACAGCGGCCCGTGCGACCACACGCATGCGGCCGCGTCCATGAGGGCAAGACGGCCGGTAAACCGGCATATCGGCCATTGGCCGATGGGGAGGGCGCAGGTCCCTCCCCTACGACGAAACGGTCGGCCACCATTCCGGCCAGGCGCCAACCATGAACGCGCCCACCCACCGCCCACCAACCAAACGCCGCCGCAAAACCCACGGCTTCGGCTTCGACCCCGACCGCTCCCCCTACCACTTCGCCGTCGTGCCGGACGGGACGAACATCACCATCGTCGAGCGCTTCGCCTGGGGGGAGACTCCCCTCCGGGGGAGGGGAGATGCCGAAGGCAGAGGGGAGGACGCGGCCGCCGACGCCCCCGCCGAAACCCCGAAGGCGACCCTCAGCGACTACCTCTGGGGCCGCATCGCCGAGGCGGTCGCCGCCGAATTCAACGGCCGCCTACGCGCCGCCGACCTGCCCTCCGGCGCCTGGGCCAAACGCGAAACCGTCCTCGCCCCCCACCTGGGCAAGGAGCTGACCCTCCTCGCCTGGGCGGTCGAGGACGCCGACCCGACCGTCATCCCGGCGATGATTGCCAACTGGTCCGGGCTGGCGCCGGAGGAGCGCTGGTGGTTCTATACTACGATCAACGCCACCAGCTCCCACGCCGGCTTCGGCAAGGACAAGGGCTGGCGCAAAGCGATCAAGATCGCCTTCGCCGAGAACCCCGTCCAGCTCCCCTCCTCCGCCCTGCTCGTCGGCCCCATGCCTGAACCGAAACCGAAGGCCCGCCGGGCCGCATCCGCCCGCAAGCCGCCCGCCCCGGCCGACGACATCACCCAGGGCCGCCTCGGCCTCTGGGGCGACGAGGACCCCATCGCATGACCACGACGCCCCTGGCCGACCTCACCCAATCCCGCCTCCCCCTCGACCCCGAACCCCGCGCCTTCATCGAGGTCCAATTCCCCGTCTCCAAACTCTCGAAGGAGAGTTATAAGGAGCGAAAGGCGGCTGCCGGCCAGACACTGACCGCGCTCGGCAAGTGGTGGGGCCGCAAGCCGCTCGTCCTCGTCCGCGCGATCATCCTTGGCCTGCTGATGCCGGCGACCGGCGACCCGGAGCAGGACCGCGAGATCTTCCTCTCGCTGATGACGATGGACGACGAGGGGTTCCTTCGTCGCCTGAAGGGATCGATCCCGGCCCGAGCCATCTACGACCTGACACCGGCCCACGAGCGGACCGGGACGTTCGTCGTCGAGAACGGCAAACCGAAGTGGCGGCCGGGCTTGTCCGCGGCTGACCGGCGGCGGTTGCAGATCCGCGCGCTGCGGGCAATGAGCTACGACCAGCGGCTGGCGCACTGCAAGCGGCCGGAGGAAATCGACGGACCGAGCACCGAGGCATGGGCGAAGATCAACGCCCACCTCGGCACCCACGCGACGAGCCTACCGGAGTTGGTCCGCGAGCTTGGCGAGCGCCGGTTCGGCCATGTGCCGCGTGTCGGTGACGCCTTCTGCGGCGGCGGCAGTATCCCCTTCGAGGCGGCGCGCATCGGCTGCGACGCCTACGCTTCGGATCTCAATCCCGTCGCCGGACTGCTGACCTGGGGGGCGCTCAATATCATTGGCGGCGGTGAAGAAGTCGTCGAACGGGTTTCCGCCGCCCAGCGCCGCGTCTTCGCGGCGGTTCGCAAGCAGGTCGACGAGTGGGGCATCGAGCGGAACGAGGAGGGCTGGATTGCCGATGCCTATCTCTACTGCAACGATGTTCTCGATCCCGCGACGGGCTGGCGTGTGCCGCTGGCTCCATCATGGGTGGTCGCTACTAAGACAAACGTGATCGCCCGCCTCATCGCCGACCCTGAGCGAAGGTGGTTCGACATTGAGATCGTGGAGAACGTCACAGCCGCTGAGTTAGCACAGGCAGCCGCCGCAGGCACGTGGAGTGATGGCGTTCGCTGTCCCGTGGATCGCGACGGCACATGGCTATCGACCACACAACGTCAGATAACTAGCGCCGAGCAGATTCGCGGCCGAGATGGGCTTCGGCGCTGGGAGAACAACGACCTCGTTCCCCGGCCGGAAGACATCTTTCAGGAACGGCTCTACTGCATCCGCTGGGTCAACCCGCAAACCGGTGAACGTCGCTACGCCACCCCGACCACCGCCGATCTCGACCGAGAGGCCCGCGTCCTTTCCCTGCTGAAGGAGCGCTTCGCGGATTGGCAGGCGGAGAGCTGCATTCCCAGTCGCCGGATCGAACCAGGTGACAAGACCGCCGAGCCGATCCGAACGCGTGGTTGGACGTACTGGCATCACCTGTTCAATCCACGCCAGTTGCTAACCAACGCTACCTTCCTCTTTACAGCTGATCGTCTTGGGCATGAGGACATGTCACTTTCAAGCTTGGCAATAAATAAGGTTCTTGATTGGAATAGCCGCCTCACTCGATGGAAAGATGGTCAGGGTGGTGGAATCGGAGGAAGTGAGCAAACGTTTTACAATCAAGCTCTCAACACGCTTGCCAACTACGGCTGCCGACCAACGGAGACTCTGGAACGTGCATTTTTGTCGGACCTGACTATTTCAAGAGTGCAAGGCAATTGGTCTCTTGGTTTGGCCGATGCACGTGCTGTCCGAGAATTGGCTGACATCTGGATCACCGACCCTGGCTATGGAGACGCTGTACGCTACGATGAGATTTCTGAGTATTTCCTTGCCTGGTGGGATAAGCATCTTCCATCTCTATTCCCTGGCTGGTATGCGGAAAGCAAGCGAGCATTATGCGTCAAGGGTGAAGGAGAACGTTTCCGCCTAGCTCTCGCCGAATGTTATGCCAATCTCGCACGGCAAATGCCCGACGACGGCCTCCAAGTCGTGATGTTCACTCACCAGGATCCGGAGGTCTGGGCAGACGTCGGGCTAACGCTCTGGGCAGCTGGCCTCCAAGTTAGTTCCGCCTGGACAATCGCGACCGAGACCCCAACGTCTGGTATCAAGGGCGGTGGCAACTACGTCCAAGGCACCGTCGTCCTCGTCCTCCGCAAGCGGACGACGGATCGGCGGGGCGACCTGTCGGACCTCTACCCGGACATCCAGGCCGAGGTGCAGCGGCAGATGCAGTCGATGCTCGATCTGGACGACAAGGAGGACCCGAATTTTGGTGACGCCGACTACCAGCTCGCCGCCTACGCCGCCGCCCTGCGGGTGCTGACCGGCTACGCGGTCATCGACGAGATCGACGTCGAGCAGGAGCTGCGTCGCCCGCGCACACGGGGCGAGGTCTCGCCGCTGGCCAAGCTGATCGGCCAGGCCGTGCGCATCGCCTCCGACTACCTGGTGCCGAACGGCCTGAGCCGCGACGTCTGGCGCAAGCTCACCCCGGAGGAGCGCCTCTACCTGAAAGGGATCGAGACCGAGGCCGGCGGCGAGGCCCGCGAGGGGGTCTACCAGGAGTTGGCCCGCGGCTACGGCGCCGGTCCCCACCGCGAGCTCTACGCCAGCCGCGCCGCCAACAACGTCCGCTTCAAGACCCCAACCGAGCTGGGCAACCGCGACCTGCGCCGCCTGGGCGACCCCGGCTTCCCCGGCTCGCTGCTGCGCCAACTCCTCTTCGCCGTCGCCACCGCCGCCGCCGACCCGGAGCGCGACCCCCGCGCCGCCCGCACCTACCTCCGCCAGGAGCTCCGCGACTACTGGACCCACCGCTTGACGTTGGTCGATCTGCTCGGCTTCCTGGTCAACACCGCCGAACCATTGCCGCATTGGCGGGGCGACGTCGAGGCCGCCCGCCTCCTGCGCGACAGCATCGAGCACGATGCGGTGTGAAATGACAAGACCGTTTTGGTGTGCCGGATCGCTCGGGAATGGGACGGTTCGCGTCCGTACTCCGCGGTCGCGGCCGTCGGCGTCGCCCGGGATTGGGATGAGTCGTGATGGTGATGCGGAGACGCGGTCATCGACGCCGCCCGGGAATTCATTCCCGGGCTCATTCCCGGAAGTCGGCTGGAAGCCGACTGACATCGAACCAATCGCACAACCATCTACCCCCCGCGCTAGGGTCTGTTTGAAAAGGCCCGTCATGCTGAGCCCGCGGGCGAAGCATCCCCGCGCGAAGCGCAGCACTCCTACGGTAGACGCGGCTTCGCCGGGGGATGCTTCGGCTTCGCCGGGGGATGCTTCGGCTTCGCCTCAGCATGACGGGTTGCAAACGCGCCCTAAGCGCCGGCCGACGAATTGGCACACCCGGTCCGCATGCAGTCGGATTCATCCGACTTCCGTCACTGAGCCCGGGAACTGGTTCCCGGGCGGCGCCGCTGCCCGCAACCGCGGATTACCGACGCGAACCGGCCCCTTCCCGGGCGGCGTCGCTGCCCGCGACCGCGGATTACGGACACAAACCGGCCCCTTCCCGGGCGGCGTCGCTGACCAGCTCCTTCCGTTATTGCCGAGGACCTTCCCAAACGCACGCGCCGCCCGTCGCCTCCCCCCGAGATTGGGGGGCCGGGGGGGCCGCCCATGATCACCCGCCACTCCTCCCGCCGCACCCCCCTGCACACCTTCCTGCCCGATCTCCTCGGCGGCGCCACCGCCTACGACCGCATCGCCGGCTACTTCAGCTCCTCCATCCTCGAAGTCGCCGGCGAAGCGCTCGAAGGGATGGCCGAGGGCGCCCGCGCCCGCGTCGTCTGCAACTCGGAGCTCGACCCGCTCGACGTCCTCACCGCCCGCGCCGCCAAGCAGGCGATGACGCGCGAGTGGAAGGCGAGCCTGCCTGACGACGTCTCCCCCGCCCTGCGCGCCCGCCTCGATCGGCTCTACGGCTTCCTGGTCAGCGGCCGGTTGGCGGTGCGCGTCCTGCCGGACAACTGCCTCGGTCTGATCCACGGCAAAGCCGGCGTCATCCGCCGCGCGCACGCCCCGCCGATCGCCTTCATGGGCAGCGCCAACGAGTCGCGCCGCGCCTGGCAGCTCAACTACGAGATCGTCTGGACCGACGACAGCCCCGAGGGCATCCAATGGGTGCAGGAGGAGTTCGACGCCCTCTGGGCGCACCCGGCCGCGACCGACCTGGCCGAGGCGGTCGTGCAGGACGTGGTGCGGCTGGTCCGCCGCGTCGTCGTGCCGGAACTCGACGACTGGCAGCGCGACCGGGAGGCCGACGCCGCGGCGACGGTCGAGTTGCCGGTCTACCGCCGGGAAAACGGACTCTGGGCGCACCAGAAGTGGTTCGTCCGCCACGCCTTCGATCTGCACAAGCAGGGCGGCGCGCGCCTGGTCCTGGCCGATCAGGTCGGGCTGGGCAAAACGGTGCAGCTTGCCCTCGCCGCCAAGTTGATGGCCCTCTGGGGGGGCGGTAGGGTGCTGGCGCTCGTGCCGAAGCCGCTCCTGCCGCAATGGCGCGACGAGCTCTGGAACCTCCTCCGGCTCCCCTCGGCGATCTGGACCGGGCAGGGCTGGGAGGACGAGCGCGAGGTCTTCCATCCGCTGCCGATCCACCGTAGCCCACGTCGCGTCGCGCTCGTCTCGACGAGCCAGATCACGAAGCAGGGGGCCGACGTGCGCGACGCGTTGTCCTCGCTGAGCTACGAGTGCATCATCCTCGACGAGGCGCACCACGCCCGCCGCTCCAACCGCGGCCCGACCCACAAGCACGAGGGCGCGCGGCCGAACAACCTCCTGCATTTCCTCTATCAGGTCGCCGGCCAAACGCGGAGTCTCCTCCTCGCCACCGCCACTCCCGTCCAGATCGACCCCATCGAGGCCTGGGACCTCCTCCACGCGCTCAACATGGGGAACAGTTGCGTCCTCGGCACGATGTTCAGCCGCTGGGAGACGCGCCCTCGCGCCGCGCTCGATCTGGTCCTTGGCCGCGAAGTGCGGCCGGACGAGTTAGGCGAGTCCTGGGAGTGGATCCGCGACCCGCTGCCGCCGCCCCACGAAGCGCGCGAGTTCGACATCATCCGCGCCGCCCTCCACCTGCCCGATGACCGGTGCTATGCGAAGCCAGAAGCGCTCGACCGCCTCGGCTTACCCGACAGAGCGCGGCTCCGTGACTTGGCGCGAGTTTTCTTCGACGACCACAACCCCTTCATCCGGCACATCGTGCGCCGGACCCGCGACTACCTGGAGAACACGCTCGACCCGCACACCAACGAGCCCTACCTGGCGCCGATCCGCGTTCGCCTCTTCGGGGAAGAACCGGACGAATCGGTCCCCCTGCCGACGTTTCTGCGGGATGCCTACGAGGCGGCGGCGGAATTCTGCGAAGAGGTTGGACAGCGCCCCGGCCTCAACGCCGGCTTTCTCGAGACGTTGTTGCTGCGCCGCGTCGGTAGCACGATCATCGCCGGCCGCAAAACTGCCGAGCGGATGCTTGGTCCCGAGCGCGATGCTGGCGAAGAGGAAGACGATTCGGACGAGGAACCGAGATCAAAGCTCTATCCGCTCCTCCCCAACGAGGAAGAGAAGCTTCGCCTCTTCTTACGACTGCTGGAAAACGCGCGCGAGGACGACCCGAAGTACCGCGCCGTCGAGCGAATCCTGCTTGACGGCCTCGACGGCACCGGGCCGTGGCTGGACCTCGGCTGTATCGTCTTCTCGCAATACTACGATTCGGCGCGCTGGATCGCCGAGCGTCTTTCCGGGCGGCTGCCGGAGGAGACGGTCGCCCTCTACGCCGGCTCCGGCAAGTCGGGCGTACTGCGCGGCGGCGAGTTGACGCGCATCGACCGAGAAGCGATCAAGCAGGAGGTCCGCGCCGGGGCAATCAAGTTGGTCATCGGCACCGACGCCGCCTCGGAGGGCCTCAACCTGCAACGCCTCGGCACATTAGTGAACCTCGACCTGCCCTGGAACCCAACCCGGCTGGAACAGCGCAAGGGTCGCATCCAGCGCATCGGCCAGGTCCGCGACGAGGTTTACATCGCCAACCTGCGCTATCGTGGCTCGGTCGAGGACCGCGTCCACCAGCTCCTCTCCGCCCGCCTGAAGGCGATTAGCGATCTCTTCGGCCAGCTCCCCGACACCCTGGAGGATGTCTGGGTCAACGTCGCCCTCCGCGACGAGGAGAAGGCCCGCCAGGTCATCGACGAGGTCCCCGAGCAGCACCCCTTCGAGATGCGCTACGACCGGGTCGAGGCGATCGACTGGGAGACGTGCAGCCGCGTCCTCGATAGCCAGACGCAGCTCGACGCCCTGATGGCCGGTTGGTGAGCTGGTGAAATGAGCACTAGTGCCCCCGGTCGGCGCGACCATCTCACCTTCAAGGGCAACCTCAAGGAGACGCGCTACGGCTGGTTGCGCCTGACGCCCGCCTACTCCGTCCACCTCGTCGCCGAGTGGGTGATGGGGAATGGTGAATGGGGAATGGGGGACGACGCCCCGCCATCACCCATCACGCTCGATCCCTTCTGCGGCACCGGCACCACCGCCCTGGTCTGCGCCGAGCGCGGCGTCGCCTGCGACACGACCGACATCAACCCCTTCCTCATCTGGCTCACCCGTGCCAAGACGCGTTTCTACTCTCCTGGTGAGATCGAGGCGTTCGTGCAGGCCGCGGCAGGCGTCGCCGCGGCGATGGCCGGCGACGGCGAGCGGCCAGCATGGGTTCCACCGCTCCACCGGATCGACAAATGGTGGGACGCGGAGACCCTGGCCGCGCTCGGCCGGGCGATGGCCGCCATCCGCGAGGCAGCGCCGTCGCTCCCCGATGCCGCCACCGACCTCCTCAAACTCGCCTTTTGCCGGGTGATGATCGAGTGCTCGCGGGCCAGCTTCGGCCACCAATCGATGTCGTTCAAGCAATACAGCGCGGGTGACGGCCCCCCCAGCCCTCCAACTTTGGGGGGTGA
>JBOGUF010000165.1:0-6181 GCA_050696075.1 Thermomicrobiales bacterium | reverse complement strand
CGGCGGCCGGCGCGGTCGTCAGCACCGCGCCGCGCAGCGCGCGAACTTCGTTGGCCACGCCCCCCGCTGGCTCGCGCAGATAAAGCACCCAGACCTTGCCGTTCGCGTCAACGTCGACCACCGGACGCCCCTGCGCCCCCTCTTCGGCTTCGGAGATGATCGTCACCTCGCTGGCCAGCGGCTGATCCGCGCCGAGCGCGACCGCCCCGACCCGGACCGTCATCCCGCTCCCCGCGTTGAACGCGACGTACGCCGAACCGTCCGGCCCGACCGCGACCGACGGGAAGCTGCCGCGATCGCCGCTGACGATCGGCAACGGCTCGGACCACTCGGTCCCGTCCGCGGCAAGGCGGGTCAGGTACAGCACGTTCGTATCGGTCCGCCGCCCGTAGACGACGACGACGCCGCCGTTCGGGTCGACGGCCGCGTCGACCAGCTTACCGCCGACCAGGCCGCCCTCCCGCTCAATCAGCGTTTGCGGCGTCGCCCAACTCGCGTCCTCTTCGCCCAGGGTGAGCTGGCTCCATTCGACGCGCTGCGCCGTACTCAGTTCCTCCGGCGTTGAGCCCACGTACGTTGACCAGACGGCGATCAGCCGGTTGCCGTCGACTTCGATCCGCGGCCGGCTGGCGTTCGTATCGGGTGACGGGCGCACGCTTACCGTCACCGGGCTCTCGCAGGCGCCGTCTTCGGCCAGGGCACAGCCCAAGATGTCGGCATTCGAGGGCGACGCCTCGCGCATCTCGGCGGTCACGCCGCGCTGATCTTGCCAGACCAGATACATCGCACCGTTGCCGTCGATCGCCAGCGATGGACTGAGTTGATGCCCGGCGTTCTCGTTCGCCGCGATCTGCACCGGCTCCGTCCAAGCGCCCTCTGCCGTCGTCCGCGTGTAGACCAGCGTCGAGAAGGCGCCCGGGTCGTCCGAGGCACGGTTGGAGTAGATCAGATGCACCGCGCCGTCGCCGTCTACCTCGGCGCTCGGCCCAAATTGAATCTCCCCGCCCGGCAGCGCCGTCGCCGGCTGCCAGACGCCGGCCTCGGGATCGAAGCGAGCGGCATAGAGCTTCTTCGTGCCGAGTTCTTCTCCGCGCACTACTTCGGCGCTGAAGAAAGCCCATGCCCCGCCGTCAGGGGTGGTGACTATCAGCGGGGTCCATTCGACCCACACCTGATAGGGGATGCCGGCCCCCTCTTCCTCGATTCGAATCGTGTCGTAGCTCGGCTGCGACACCGCTCCGAGTGAAGTCGCCGTACCAAGAACCGCGAGTGCTGCCAGGACGATGGCGAAGACTCTGACCCTTCCGACTACCATGCTTAAACCTCACAAGATAATGGCGTCCACACGGACGCCACGCCGGATGGGACGACCGCCGGAAACGCCCTGCGATCCTCCACGCGGGATACGGATGCTACCAGATTCGGCCGGTTCATGACCGCTCGAAGACGAACCGGCGCGCGAATGGTCGGGTTCAATCGTCGTAATCAGGCGGCGCCGTTGCTTTGTCACCAGTGGCGTCGCCACCCGGCTTGGCGTCTCCGCCAAAGGCGCTGCACCCGACCGCAACGTCAGCGACCTCACCTTCGTTGTCGAGCGCAACAACAAGGTCGCACTCGACACGAGCCCCCGTCCGCTCCTTCTCCTGAATGCCGATGGTAATTGATTGCGCCTGGTCCCCGGCCGGAACCAGAAACGCGAGCGTCCCCACGTTGGATTCATCCGGCGAGAACGATCCAAGTGCAAGTGACGAAACGTCTGCTCGCGTCACGGGATGAAGCTCCTGCCCCCCACAGGTGCGAATCGTCACGTCGTTCGCCTCGATGCGAACCACCGAGTCGCCGAGGTTGGCGATCTCCAGGGCAACGACGGTCGCGCTGCCGGCAGGCGCCGGGGTCGGCGTTCCCTCAAACCGGACATCGTGCGCAACCGCGCGGATCTGGATTCGCACGTCGCTTGCGGTGGCGCTGCCCCAACTCGACGCCGGTACGCCGCACGGTACCGGCGAACCAGTCACCACCACATTCGGCGTGGCCGGTTCATCGGCGGCGGACCCGGTCCTATCCAGCGTCGAGGCGAATGTTACTGCCACCGCCAGCCCAGTCAGGAGGAGGAGCATCGGCGCCGGCATCGAGGCTACGCGCTGTTCAACATAGCTTGGGTGTCCTCCGTGTCGCGCCATCGGCGCTTACCTCTTTCGCCAGACCACCGTCGACGACCGCCGGGCCAGCCTTACCTGAGATGTATCCGAATCTACGCCCGCGACTGACGCGAGGATTCTCTGGCTTGTTCTTCCTCTTCCTGCACCTCGATGAATTCTTCCGCGATGAAGCCTGCCACCGCGGGGTTGTTCGGGTCTTCAACCGGCCACCAGACGAAGTCTCCACCCTCTTGCGATGGCCCGGTGATGACCAGAATCGCGCCGGTGCTGGCTTCGCCGACGATCTCGTCATCGGTCGACGGGCCTCCGCGCAGGCGAACATTGTCGGTTGTGACAACGACGGTCGCGCCTTCTTCGATCACCGCGGGTTCGGGTGTCGGCGTCGGCTCTGGCGTCGGCGTGACGGTCGGTTCAGGCGTTGGCGTCGGTTGCGGCGGCGTCGTGATCTCGATCACGCCCGGTTGCCCGGCGACTGGAGACGCCTCCGATGGTGGAGCGGGAGAGATCGTCAACCGGTACATGACGAGCGCGCCCGTATCGTTGGGCCGGGCGGCCTCGGCCATCCCATGCGGGAAAAAGACGCCATCACCGGCATTGAGCGTAAACGCTGCGCCCGCTTCGGCATCTGGCCGCGGCCCTGGGTCGTCGGTTCGCGTCACCTGCACGGCCCCGCTTTGGACGTTGAATTCGAGCCCGCCTTTACTGAGCGAAAGCAAGACCGGGCCGCCGAACGCGGGAACCGGCTGCCCCGCGGGCAACGTCATGCGCTCAACGCGGAAGACGACCCGGCCCGCGGGAAGATCGCTCGCCAGACCGTCGCCGAACACCTCTGAAAAGACGCCTTCCTGTTCTTCTTCGGTCGGCGCCGAGCCGATCCAGACCAGACCAGGCGGCGCGTCTGGGCCGAAGGGTTGGATCACCGCTCCCAGCATCAATGCATCGCGGCTGCCCGTGTTGCGGAAGGCCATCGCGCTACCCGGCAGGTACGCGATCGCGTCACCGCGGCGCATGATGAACTCACCCTCCGGAGCCGCGGCTGGCGCGGCCTCGGGCGTGCCTGACGATTGGCGTGGGATCCAGAGCGCCTCGCCTTCGGCCGTCGCTCGGAGGGTCCCTTCGGTGACAAGATTGAATTCCGGACCAGGGTGCGTGTGAAGAGGACTTTGCGCCCCCGGCTCCAACCTGAGGCGCAGAAGCCGAATGACCGACGTGCCAGTCGGCATGATTCCCTCATCGAGCGTGAACTCCATCAGCGTCTCGATCAGGGGATCGCCGGACTCCCGCGCCCCGGCGGGTTGTGATTCGTGAACGACAGACCAGGCCGACGCCGCCAGCGCCAGCAACGCCAAAAGTGTGACGCGAAAATGTGCCATGCCACTCCCTTTGGCTGTTCTTCGCGGGGATCAATCCCCACGCTGAACTCCGCAACCGACAAAACCCCTCCGGGGTTACGGAAATCACCGTACCCACCTCAGTCCCGGAGTCCCGGAGGGACTTCGTAGGTTCAGCCCCTGGTTTCAACCTGGGGAACTATTCGCCTCGCCGTCGCCCTCTTCTTGCACTATTCGCCCGCGCCGTCGTCCTCTTGCACCTCGATGAAGTCGGCCGCGATGAAGCCGGAGACCGCGGGGTTGTTCGGGTCCTCGACCGGCCACCAGACGAAGCCGCTACCGTCCTGCGACGGGCCGGTAATCACCAGCACCTGGCCGGTGTCGACCGCGCCGAGAATCTCCGTGTCGGTCGACGGGCCGCTGCGCAAGCGCACGCTGTCCTCGATGACGACGACGGTCGCGCCCTCTTCGATCACCGCGGGTTCAGGTTCAGGCGTCGCCTCGGGCGTCGGCGTCACGGTCGGCTCCGGTGTCGGCGACGGTTGCGGCGGAGTGGTGATCTCGATCACGCCTGGTTCCACGGCAACCGGCGAAGCCTGAACCTCCTGTTCCACCGGAGAAATCGTCAACCGGAGCAGCGTCAGATCCCCTTCTTCGTCCGATCGGGTCGCTTCGGCGTTGCCGTTGGGAAAGTAGGCGGCGTCGCTGATTTCGAGGCTGAACGCGGTGCCAGGTTCCGCATCTGGTCGCGGACCGTCATCCGCGGTGCGGGAAACCTGCACGCTGCCGCCCTGGACCGTGAACTCGAGCGCACCCTCTGCCAGCGACAGCATGACCGGTCCATTGAACGCCGGAATCGCCTGACCCGATGCCAGCGTCATGCGTTCCAGTCGCAGGACCGATTGGCCATCCGGCAAGGCGGTGGCGACGCCATCACCGAGGACCTGCGACGTTAGGCCGGCGAGATCTTCATCAGTTGGCGCTTGGCCCACCCAGACGAGCCCCGGTGGCCGCTGGTTGCCCGCGGGCTGCACCACAGCAGCCAGCATGACCGCGTCGGTGCTGCCCGAATTGCGGAACGTCATGGCCGTACCGGGCATGTAGGCGATCGCTTCATCGCTGCGCATGATGAACTCGCCGTCCGGCGGCTGGGCGGACCCTGTTTCCGGCGTCCCTTCTCCTTCGCGCGGATTAAAGAGCGCCTTCCCTTCGACTAGCACCCGGAAGGTGCCGGTCTCGATCAAATTGAACTCCGGACCGGGGTGGGTATGGAGCGGGCTCTTGGCGCCCGGTTCGAGCGTGATGCGGAGGAGGCGGACGAAACTGGGCGCGGCCGGCAACTCCTGGTCCTCGAGCGTAAACTCCATGAGCGTCTCGATCCGCGGGCCCGCGTCGTCTTGGGCGCGCGCTGGGGGCGCCGCCGCGCTGACCAACAATCCAGCCGCCGTCAGGAACGCGACCAATGCCAACATCACGAGAGGAGATCGTGCCATGCCACTCTCTCTGCCTCATGACCAGCCCGGGCCACGTGGGGCGGCACAACACCGCCCGTCGCCTCAGCCCCGCCGGTAGTCGCGCCTGGGGCTGGATCGGGCCGGCCAGACGAGCTCGACCGGTGCCAATGACTATACGCCCCCTGATCCGTCTCGGCCAGGGTATCGCGGGGTTTCAACCCCGCGCTCAACCGACCAAACCCCTCCGGGGTTACGGAAATCGCCGCACCCACCGCTGTCCCGGAGGGACTTCGTAGGTTCATCCCCTGGTTTTAACCTGGGGATCTCCGGTGACGTCCTCGCGCACCGGATCGCGTTTCGCATCGGCTCGGACCGTGTGTGTCCAGCCGTCACGCAAAAACAGTGTCGCCCGTGCGACATGGTGCGTAGGACCACGGTACTATGGTGACTAGCCTTGTCGGGCTGGCACACGCATGATCGGTGTGAGGAACTGCTGAAAGAATTGCCCACGAAACCGCTTGCGGAACCCCCCCGGCCTTGCTAAGATGCAATCAAACTTGGTGCAACCGGCACGGTGGACAACTGAACGCGACGGGAACTTGCACAGGATCCCGGGCCTAGCGGGGTGGCGCAACCAAACGAACTCCACCCTCTAGTCCGTGTGAAAAGGAACACTCGAAATGCGATGGGCCACGCCGGGATACTGGCGAGATTGCCCGGGGAGCGCGAATGCAACGCGCACCTCGGGCATTGCCGTGTCCGCATGGCGGATGCCCAGCGCCTATGCACACGCCCCGGCATTCGACCAGATCTGGTCGTCCCGCGTGGGCGCTCACTTCAAATTGATACCCCGTGGACGGGCGTCGCCCGACGGCGCCCCCCCCCCTGGTCAGGGCCGTGACGGCGAGGAGGTGCGGTGAGTAGGCAGTAACGAACGCCGCCTCGCGGCGGCCGGGAGACCAGGGATATCGGGACCCTCGGATTCTCGGGCTTGGGACCTTCAGTTATCGGGAGGGGTCACTGTGAAACGAACAGCAAGGACATACGCGACCTTACGCGTGATCGGTGTGCTGATGCTCCTGCTCAGCACGCTGCTCTACGCGCCGGTCGTGGATGCCGCTGGTGGCGGTCGGACCTCCGTCTTGTCGGTTATGCGCTTCCAGGACACCACTGGCGACGCGTCCGGCGGCGGCGGCGGCGACGGCTCCAGCGGCGACGCGACTGGCGGCTCCGGCGG
>JBOGUF010000164.1:0-21404 GCA_050696075.1 Thermomicrobiales bacterium | reverse complement strand
GTCACCGTCGGTCGAACCACCTACGCCACTTCCCCTGAAGTACCCCATCCTACACTCGGACCGCGAGCGCCAGCCGCTTCCTCGCGGCAGCCGATCCCATCCGACTTTTTCAGGACGCCTGGGAGCGCACTCCCTAAGGCGACCACCAAGCTAATGACCGCCGCCGACCTCATGCTCCTGGAGGGCGACGGTTACCGCTACGAGTTGATCGAAGGAGAGCTGGAACGCATGTCGCCGGCCACACCGGAGCACGCTTGGATTGGCAACTGGTTTGGATGGCGTCTTCGCGATCACGCCGAGACGCACCGATTCGGAGAAGTCTTCGACTCCAGCGCCGGCTACTTCTTCGGCCACCATCCCGACACGCTGCTCGCACCCGACGTCTCATTCGTGCGGGCCGATCGCCTTCCGCCCGGGTCCGATTGGCGGGCCTTCTTCGAGATTCGGCCCGATCTGGTCGTCGAGATCATCTCCCCGTCCGAGCGACGGGCGCACCTCGACCGCAAGATCGCCATCGATCTGGCCGCCGGCGTCCGCCTGATCTGGTTCGTCGATCCCCGGCGTCGCACCATCACCGTCTATGCCCCCCGACCGCGAGCCGACCGTGCTGGGCGAGGCCGCCGAACTCGACGGCGACGACGTGCTGCTCGGCTTCCGCATGACCGTGGCCGACTGCTTTCCCCGTCCACGCCACTAGACAGCTCCTTCGCCGTGGATCCTGCATCGATGACACCGCGTGATACCATCCACGTGTGAGAAGGAGGCATCGTTCGGATGGTGAGCCAGACAAAGACGCTCAGGGTGCCGGCGGGCAGCGAGATCGCGGATTTGCTCGCGCGCGCTGCCGACACGCCAATAGTGCTTGAGACAGATGGGGAACGCTTTCGAGTCATTCGCGAGGACGAAAACATCTGGGCCGGTTACGACCCGGCGCAGATGCGTGCCGCTCTCAAGTACAGCGCCGGCGCATTGGCTGGCGTTGATGTGGACGCGCTCAAGGCCGAATTGCGCGCGCAGCGGGACCAGGACAGTATCGGGCGGCCGGCGTAAGGTATGGCCTATTTGATCGACACCGATCTGGTCATCGACCACTTGGCCGACCATGTCCCAGCGACACGGCTTCTTGACCAACTTGCCGATGCGGGAGTCGCGATCAGCATCGTCACGTACTTAGAGACCTATCAAGGCGTCCTGGAGAGTCCCGATCCCATACAGGCAGAGGCGAAGTTCGAAGTCTTCCTGGCGAAGTCCCCAGTCATCTCTGTGTCACGCGAAACTGCTCGTCGGTGCGCGGCTTTACGCACGAATTTGAAGCGGCAGGGCAAGCGCGTGCGTCCTCGAGCACTGGACCTCATCATCGCCGCCACGGCGCTCGAACACGGCTTGACCCTGGTGACGCGCAACAGAGCCGATTACGACGACATCCCCGGCCTCGACCTCTATTGGCATCACTCCTTCCATCGGTGAAGTGCATTGAGCCCAGTCCTCTAGGGCTCGGCGTGCGTCCCGCTCATCTCGACGGCAGCCGGACGAGACGCGTGCGAATCCAGCACCTTCGACAGATCGCCGCCGTCGATGGCTGGCGACTCCCGATAGAGGTAGCAGGCGGTGACGGCGGTGGGGTCGGTGCGGAAGAGGGGCGGGGCTTTCTCAACGCAAATCGGCATGGCGTGCGGGCAGCGCTCGTGGAACTTACAGAAGGTCTCGCCACGCGTTGGTAGCCCATTGGCGGGGCGGCCGAGCGCACGCTCGCCTTCCCAGGAGTGATCGGGGTCGGGGAGGGGAATCGAGCCGACCAAGAGGCGGGTGTAGGGGTGAGTCGGGTGGCCGACGACTCGTTGCACGTCGCCTGCCTCCGCGACCGACCCGCGGTAGAGAACGATGATGTCTTCGCTGATCTGGTACGCCGTCGTCAGGTCGTGGGTGATATAGACGAGTGAGATGCCGAACTCCCGGTTGAGCGTGAGCAGGCTGCCGAGGATCGTCGCTCGCAGCGAGGCGTCCACCATCGAGACCGGCTCGTCGGCGATGATCACTCGTGGCCGAAGCAGCAGCGCCCGTGCCACCATGATCCGCTGCCGCTGGCCGCCGCTGAGCTGATGCGGGTAGCGGCCTAAGGTCTCCTCCGGTCGAAGGCCGACCGCCGAGACGGCCTCCACCATCATCTCCCGCCGTTCCTGCTTCGTCTTGGCCAGGCCAAAATTCTTGATCGGCGCTTCGAGGACGTGGTCGACCTTGTAGAAGGGGTTGTAGACCTCGAACGGGTCCTGGAAGATCGCCTGCACGTCGCGCAGGAAGGCGCGGCGCTCCTCACTGGTGAGTCTGGCCACGTCGTTGCCTCGGTAGAGGACCTCGCCTTCCGTCGGGCCGGTTTGGCCGAGCAGGAGGCGGACCAGCGTCGTCTTGCCGCTGCCGCTCTCCCCGACGATGGCAGTGATCGCCGGCGTCTCGCCGCTGATGCTGAACGAGAAGTCTTCCAGTGCAACCGTCCGCGCCTTACTGATCAGCCCGGCGCCGAAAACCTTGGTCACGTTCCGGGCTTCGAGCAACGCCGTCATGGTTCCTCCGTAGGCGTTAGGCGTTGGGCATTAGGCGCTAGGGACAACGTCGTCATTCCCCTAACTCCTAACGCCTAACCTCTAACGCCTAACCTCTAGGCCGTGTTTGCACACCGTCATGCTGACCAACGGGAAGCATCCCCCGGCGAAGCCGCTCCCCGTCTTGCCGGCGCGGCGCTTCGCGCGGGGATGCTTCGATACCTCAGCATGACGGCACTTATCAAACACGCCCTAACGCCTAATCCCTCAGTACAAGTGGCACGCCGCCCAATGATTCGGTCGCAGCTCGCGGAGCGGGGGCTCCTCGACTTTGCAGCGGTCCATGACGTGAGGGCAGCGGGTGTTGAAGGGGCAGCCGGTGGGGCGATGGAGGAGCGACGGCGGCAGGCCCGGAATGCCGTGCAGCTTGCCTTTGCCGTCGAGCGACGGCAGGCTGGCGATCAGCAGTTGGGTGTACGGATGCAGCGGTTCGCGGAAAAGGTCGCGCACGGTCGCCAGTTCGACCAGCTTGCCGGCGTACATCACCCCGATGCGTTCGACTGATTGCGCCATGAGCCCCATGTCGTGACCGATCTGGACGACCGAGGCGCCCAGCTCCTGCTGCACCTTACGTAAGGTGTCGATCACCTGCCATTGCACCACGACGTCGAGGGCGCTCGTCGGCTCGTCGGCCACGATCACCCGCGGTTCCAAACTGATCGCGATCGCGATGCAGACGCGCTGTTTCATGCCGCCGCTGAGCTCGTGCGGAAAACGGTCGCCGACCTCCGGCCGCAGGCCCACCCGCTCGAGGAGGGTGGCGACGAAGCGGTCGAGCTCAGCGCCGGACTTCTCGGCGTCGTGATCGCGCAACGCCAGGCGGATCTGTTCCTTCACTCGCTTGACCGGGTTGAGCGAGTTCATCGCGCCCTGGGCGACGAGCGAGATCTTCGCCAGCCGCGTGCGCCGCATCGCCCCCTCGTCGAGGGTGAGCAGATCGACGCCGTCAAGTACGACAGCGCCGTCCAGAATCTGACCGGGAGGCTTGATCATGCGCATCAAAGCGAGGGCGATCGTCGACTTGCCGCTGCCCGACTCGCCGACCAAGCCGAGGCGCTCGCCCGGTTGCAGGCTGAAGGAGACGCCGTCGACCGCCTTCACCGCGCCAGCCGGCACGTGATAGTAGACCTTCAGATTGTCGACCCGGAGGACGGCGATCTGTTGCCGTTCGTCTATAGTTGTCGCGGGTGCGGGCAGCGTCACCAATCTACTTCCCTCGGTCGCCTTGCGTTGCCATCGCGCGAATGCGCGACCACCGTTAATCGGCCGTGACGCACCCCGTTGTGCAGGCGTCATTGACAGGCTGTGCGCTATGGCTAAGATGATAGCGCACAAAACCCTATCTGCGAGCCCTAACGCCTCGGCGTTCGAATGATGGTCATTGCGGACGGTTGTCACCGGTCGGCGAATGGGCAACTCCACGAGGAGGAGTGACCGTGGTTGAAATTGATTCCCGGAAACTCTCGCGGCGGGACCTGGTCAAAGCCGGCGCGGCCGGCGCGGCGGTTGTGGCCGCATCGCCCAAGATTGCGCCGGGCGTAGCAATGGCGCAGGATTTCCCCGAGAAGGCGCGGAATCGGACTTTGATCCTGCGCTGGGGCGGCGTCGCCGGACGGCACGAAGACTACGAGCTGTGGAGCGGCTACCCGGTCGGCTCGAACCATCAAAATGGCCTCGGGCTGCTGCACGAGCCGCTGGCGTTCTACAGCGCGTTTGCCGATGAGACGATCCCCTGGCTCGCCGAGAGCTGGGAATACAACGACGACTCGACCGAGTTGCGGATCACCACGCGCTCCGGGGTCACCTGGAGCGACGGCACGCCCTTCAGCGCCGAAGACGTCGCCTTCACCCTGACCTCGCTGAAGGATCTGGGGTCGCAGGTGAAGTGGGGCGTCGACGTTCAGCAGTTCGTCGAATCGGCGGTCGCCGAGACCGAAAATCTGGTCGTCATCAACTTCGTGGTGCCGGCGCCGCGCTTCATGTACTTCATCACCTACAAGTACGACATCGGCGTCTACGTCGTGCCCAAACACATCTTCGAGGGGCAGGATTGGACGACGTTCAAGAACTTCGACATTGCCAACGGATTGCCGGTCACAACCGGTCCCTGGCAGGTCGTCTTCGCCTCGCCGGAGCAGAAGGTGATCGACCGGCGGGATAGCTGGTGGGCGGTCGACGCCGGCCTGGTCGAAGCCTTGCCTGAGGTCGAGCGGGTCATCTACCTCCCGTTCACCCAGGAAGAGCAGGTCGCCCAGCAGGTGATCAGCAATGAGATCGACTGTTCGCTCGACCTGCGGCCGTTGACGATGGAGACGATCCTGGCGCAGAACCCGAGCGTCACCACCCACACCGGCAACGAGCCACCCTACGGCTACGTCGACTGGTGGCCGACCTCGCTCTACATCAACTACACGAAGCCGCCCTTCGACGACCCGGACGTCCGCTGGGCGATCAGCTCCTACATCAATCGGCAGCAGATCATCGACGTCGCCTATGCCGGCGCCGGCTCCATCTGGCCGCTGCCGCTCCCCTCCTATCCGGGCCTGCAACCGTTTGTCGACTCGGTCTCCGATCTCCTCGAGCAGTACCCGACGCTGGAGTACAACGTCGAGAAGGGCGACGGGTTGCTCGAAGCGAAGGGCTGGGCGAAAAACGGCGATGGCTTCTGGGAAAAGGATGGCACGGTGCTCGATGTGCCCATCGAGAGCTTCACCGTCATGGCCGACATCGGCCCGGTGATCGCCGAGCAGTTGCGGCAGCACGGCGTGCAGTCTTCCTATGCCATGCCCCCCGACTTCGGTAGTCGCTTCACGGATCCGCAGGGCGACTACAACGCTGCCCTCTTTGGCCACGGCGGGAGCGTCAGCGGCGATCCCTACTTCACCCTGCGTCTGTTCCAGTCGAAGACCGAGGCTGTGCCTGGATCACACCAGGTGAACTTCACGAAGTGGAACAACGCCGAGTACGACGCCATCGTCGACGAGATGTACGTCACGCCGCCGGACGATCAGGAGACGTTGCTGGAGCAGTTCCATCGCGCGATGGAGATCTGGCTGCCGGCGCTCCCCGATCTCCCGATTCAGGAGTGGTACCACCGCATCCCGATGAACACGACCTATTGGACGGGCTGGCCGACCGCCGAGGATCTGTACGTCAACGGCGCCTTCTGGCACCTGACGTTCCAGCTCATCCTCAACCGGCTGAAGGCAGCGCAGTAGCGTACCGCGTTCCGCGTACCGAATACCGAGTACCGCGTACCGAGTACCGAGTGCCCAGCCGTTCAATGACGATCGTTGCTCTTATCTAGGCGACTTGTCTTTGAGGACCGAAGCGCGCACCAAACGACTCGGTACCCGGTACTCGGTACTCGGTACTCCCAAGGGGCAGACGAGTGAGCGTCGAATACGTCGTGCGGCGGCTGCTGCTCTTTGTCGTCGTCATTTGGGTGGCGGCGACGCTGAACTTCTTTTTGCCTCGGATTTCGGGAGAAGACCCGATTCGGCTGCGGCTGCTGGAGCAGGCGGCAGCCGGCGGCTACGTCCAGGCCGGCCTGGAGGACATGGTCGACGAGTACAACCGCAAGTTCGGCCTCGACCGGCCGCTTTGGGAGCAGTACGTCACCTACCTCGGCGATATTGCCCGGCTCGACTTCGGCTACTCGATCGTCAACTACCCCCGCACCGTCGTCAGCATGGTAGCTGATGGCTTGCCGTGGACCGTGGGGCTCCTCCTGACGACGACGCTCCTCGCCTTTGCGATCGGAACGCTCTTGGGGGCGCTGCTGGCCTGGCCGCGGGCGCCAAGCTTCGTGCGCGTCCTCTTCCCGCCCTTGCTTACCTTCTCTGCCGTCCCCTATTTCCTGTTGGGATTGGTGTTGCTGTACCTGTTCGCCTTTAAGCTGCCCTGGTTCCCGCTGTTTGGCGGGTATGCGGCGGGCACCTTCCCCGACTACAGCCTGAGCTTCGCTTGGGACGTGTTCAGGCACTCGGTCTTGCCGGCGTGCGCCATCCTGCTCGCCTCGATGGGTTTTTGGGCGTTAGGGATGCGCGGCATGATGGTGACGGTCGAAGGCGAGGACTACATGACCTTCGCTGAAGCCGCCGGCCTCAAGGGGAGAACCCTCTTTTTCACCTATGCCCTCAGGAACGCGATGCTGCCGCAGACGACGTCGCTCGGGTTGTCGCTGGCGCAGATCCTCTCCGGGGCGCTGCTGGTGGAAGTGATCTTTTCGTATCCGGGCATCGGGTCGGTGCTCTTCTTCGCGGTGCGGCGGTTCGACTTCTTTCTGATCCAGGGGATCATCTTCACGATCGTGCTCGGCGTGACGCTGGCCACCTTGATCCTCGACCTGATCTATCCGCTGCTCGATCCGCGCATTAGTTATCACCGGAATTGAGAGGGGGGCGGATCGATGCTCGGTTACCTGCGCCGCAACCGCAGTCTCACCTTCGGGCTGATTCTTGTGCTGATCGTCCTCCTCTTCGCCGGGGTCGGACGCCTGGTTTGGGACGTCTCCCAGGCGGCGCCGCTCTCGGCGGACAAGCCGAACCTGCACCCATCCTGGGACCACCCACTCGGCACCGACCGTCAGGCGCGCGATCTTCTGGCGGTGATGATCGTCGGCACGCCGAAGACGCTCTACATCGGTCTGTTGGCCGGGTTCATCGGCGTGGCGATCGGGACGTCGCTGGCGCTGATCGCGGCCTACTACGGAGGGCCGGTCGATAGTTTCATTCGCAGCGTGGTCGACATCGGGCTGACGATCCCGCCGCTCCTCGTGTTGGTCCTGATCGCCGTCTCGATTCACTCCGCGCTGTCGGTCAACCAGATGGCGCTCATCGTCGCCTCTCTCTCCTGGCTCTGGCCGACGCGCACGATCCGGTCGCAAGTGCTGTCGATCCGGGAACGGTCGTACATTCAGGTCGCTCGCCTCTCCGGTGCCAAGGGGCGGCAGATCGTCTTCCTGGAGATCATGCCGAATCTGCTGCCGTACCTTGCCGCGACCTTCGTCGGCGCGGTCGGCGCGGCGATCCTCGCCTCTATCGGCCTCGAAGTGATCGGCCTCGGCCCGATCGAGGCCAACACCCTCGGCATGACGATCTACTGGGTCAACTACTACGCCGCCCTGCTGCACGGCATCTGGTGGTGGTTCCTGCCGCCGGTCGTTATCATCATCGTCCTCTTCGTCGGCCTCTTCTCCATCGCCGCCGGCCTTGATGAATTGGCCAACCCGCGCACGCGGAAGGTGGTTTAGGACATCACCTTATTCCTTGGGGCTACGCCTCGCCGTGGGAAGCGGGGAGACATTCGGGTTCGGCTTCTCACCCGCAATCGTCAGCCTCTCGTGCCCGTCCGCAACGGCTGATTTCCGATAGAGATAGCACGAAACAGCCACACCCTCGGACGTGAACAGCGGCGGCGCCGAGTTGCGGCACATCGGCATCGCGTGGGGGCAGCGAGGGGCGAATTTGCAGCCGCGGTGGACGATGGCGCCGGGGTTCTCGGTGGCGTCGCCGGCCTCGCCTATGGAGATCGCATCGTCGGACCAGCGTCGGTCAGGGTCGGGGGCGGGGATGGAGTGGATCAGGAGTTGGGTATACGGGTGCTGAGGATGCGCGACGATCTGTTCGACCGGTCCCGCTTCGGCGACTGAGCCCTGGTAGAGGACGATCAGGCGCTCGGCAATCTGGTAGGCCGTCGTGAGGTCGTGGGTGATGTACATGAAGGAAATGCCGAAGTCGCGGTAGAGCGTGAGCAGACTTTCCAGGATCGTCGCCCGGAGCGAGGCATCGACCATCGAAACCGGTTCGTCGGCGATGATCAACCGCGGCCGGAGCAGCAAGGCGCGGGCGATCGTAATCCGCTGGCGCTGCCCGCCGCTGAGCTGGTGTGGATAGCGGCCGAGAATTTCGACGGGGTTCAGCCCGACGGTCAGCAGCGCATCGTCGATCTGACGGCGGGCATCGGCGCGGGATGCGGCCATCTTAAAGTTCTTGATCGGTGTCGTCAGCAGGTGATCGATCTTGTAGAAGGGGTTGTAGACGCCAAAGGGGTCCTGAAAGACCGCCTGAACCTCGCGCCGGAAGTTCTTGCGCTCCTGACGAGAGAGCTGACGCAGATCCTTGCCCCGGTAGAAGACCTGGCCCTCGGTGGGACGGATGAAGCCGAGCAGTAAGCGGGCGAGTGTGCTCTTGCCGCTGCCGCTCTCACCAGCGACGGCCGTGATGGCCGGTGCGTCCTCGGCGAACTGGTAGGAAAAGTCCTCCAGGGCGATGGTTGTCGCCTCGCCCTGACCGAAGACCTTGCTGACGTTGCGCGCTTCGAGGAACACCGTCAGGATGCCTCACGACTCATCGTACAAATGGCAAGCGACCGAGCGCTGGGGTTGTACCTCGCGGAAGGCCGGGACGAGGTTCGGGCAGATCTCCATCACCTTCGGGCAGCGAGGATGGAAAACGCAGCCGCTCGGCTGGTTGAGGGGCGAGTGCGGGGTGCCGCGGATCTTGACGAAGGTCGTGCGCCGTTCGAACGAAGGCAGACTGGCAATCAGCGCCTGGGTGTAGGGGTGGAGCGGCTCGCGGAAGAGGTGGCGCGTGGGACCGATCTCTACCAGCTTGCCGCCGTACATCACACCAATGCGATCGGCGAACTGCGCCATCAGCCCCATGTCGTGCCCGATGAGCAGAACCGAGGCGCGCAGCCGCCCCTGGACGACCGCGAGGGTCTGCATGATTTGGCGCTGGACGACCACGTCGAGGGCACTCGTCGGCTCATCGGCGACGATGACTGAGGGACTGAGGGCGATTCCGATCGCGATGCAAACGCGCTGCTTCATGCCGCCGCTCAGCTCGTGGGGATAGCGATCCGCAACCTCCCGCCGCAAGCCGACCGAGACGAGCAACTCACCGACGCGCCGGTCGAGCTCCGCCTTTGGGCCGTTCAGACCATGAGCGCGCATACAGTCGATGAGCTGATGCTTGATGCGCGCGACCGGGTTGAGCGAACTCATCGCGCCCTGGGGAATGAAGGCGACCTCCGCCATGCGGACGCCGCGCATCTCGGGCTCTGAGAGCGCCATCAGATTGTCTGCGCCGAGCGCGATCCGCCCGCTGATGACCCTGCCCGGCGGCTTAATCATGCGCAGCAGCGCAAGGGCGATGGTCGATTTGCCGCTGCCCGACTCGCCGACCAGACCGAAACGCTCGCCCGGCGCGAGCGTGAAGGTCACACCGTCGACCGCCTTGACCGGTCCGCGGGGCGTGTCGAAGTAGACCCGGAGGTCGTCGACGTGGAGAGGTTTGGCGGCTGTTGCGGAGGCCGATGCCATTAGGCCCCCGCTTTCCGCAGGCGCGGGTTGGCGATTTCGTCGAGGCCGACGGAGATGAGGAAGAGCGCCATGAAGAGGATGACGATGACCCCGACCGGCGCGGCCCACCACCACCAAAGGCCGCGCAGCAGCGCCGAATAGAAGATGGCCCAATAGATCGTCATGCCGAGCGTCGGCTCGTGCTGTGGGCCCAGGCCGAGGGCCTCTAACCCGATGGCCGCCAGGATGGCCGAGCCGACGGCGCCGACGAAGCTGGCGCCGAGGTAGGGGAGCAGGTTCGGCATCAGCTCGCGCAGGACGATCTGCCCGCCGTTCATGCCGTTCAGTTTTGCCATCTCGACGTAGGGTCGTTCCCGCAACGAGAGGATTTGGGCGCGGATGGTGCGCGTCGGGAACATCCAGGCTAACGAGGCGACGACGAGGGAGATGGTCTGGATGCTGACCAGTCCTTTGATCGAGGCGGCGATGACGATCAGGACCAAGAGGCCGGGGACGGAGAGCATGATATCCGCCGCGCTACGGATGATCGTGTCGATCATACCGCCGGCGTAACCGGCGATGAATCCGAGGACGATGCCGATGCCGAGCCCAATGGCCCCTGCCTGGAGACCGATCCGAATGGTGAGGGGGATGCCGCGCATGGCAAGGGCGAGCATGTCTCGCCCCTGCGACTCGGTGCCGAAGGGGTAATCGCGCGACGGTGGCAGGTCCGGCGGGACCGACATTGGGTCGGCCCACGAGACATCGTGAACGAGCGGCCCCAGCGCGCCCAAGCCAAGGAGGACCACCAGCAGGAGCAGCCCAACCAAGAGCTTCGGGTTGCGCCGGAGGTGCCCGGTGACGCCAACAGTGCGGCGGCCCAGCTCCGCGAAAACCATCTGCCGTGTCGTCGGAATCGCTGCCGGTTGCGTCGTGACCAAAGCACGTAGCTCCTAGCTTCTCGTCCCCAGTCCCATCAACTCGGTACTCGGTACTCGGTACTCGGTACTCGGTACGTCGTCTACTGCCGGTGATACGTAATCCGCGGGTCGAGTAATGGGTAGACAAGATCGAGGATGAGGGTCGTCAGGCCAATCGAGACGATGACGAGGAAGACGATGCCGTAGATGAGGAAGTAGTCGAAGCCTGAGATGGCGCGGTAGAGCAGGGTGCCGATCCCTGGGTAGCCGAAGACGACCTCGACCAGCACGGACTGCGAGACGATGCCGCCGAGTTGGAGTGCCAGCGCCGTCGTCTGGGGCAGGAGCGCGTTACGGATCCCGTAGCGGAAGAAAACGGTGCGAGGAGCAAGCCCCTTGGCTTCGGCGTAGGTCATGAAGTCCTCGCCCTCGGTCATGACCATCATGCCGCGCATGCCGAGCGCCCAGAAGCCGATCTGCGCGAGGACGATCGAAAAGGCCGGCAGGATCGAGTGGTTTACCGCGTCGCGAATGAAGGCAATGCTCAGCCCCGGCTCGCCGCCGACGCTGTAGCCTCCGGAGAGCGGGAACGCGTTCACCTCGAACGCGAGGAAGTAGATCAACACTAAGCCGAGCAGGTAATAGGGGATCGCCGAAAGCGTCAGGAAGGGCATAAAGAGATGCCCGAGCCAGGTGGGCGATCGTTGCCAACCCAGGAGTGCGCCGGCGAGCGTGCCGAGGGCGAAGGCGATGATCGTTGAGATCAGCAGCAACGAGAGCGTCCACGGCAGCGCGCGGCCGATGAGGTCGATCACCCGGGACGGATAGAGCGCGAGCGAGTAGCCGAAGTCGAAGCGGGCATAGTCGCCGATATACCGGACGTACTGGATGTAGAGCGGTTCATCGAGACCGAAGCGCTTCTGGTAGGAGGCGACCATCTCCTCGATGCCGCTGGTCGCCGCGCCGGTCGCGGCGAGTTGGCCCATGCGCGCGCGCACCGGATCTTGCCCCGGCGCCAGGCGGGGCAGGAAGAAGTTGAGGCTAGCTGCCGCCCAGACGATCAGGAAAAAGATGCCGACCCGGCGGATCGCGTACCGGACCCAGCCGTCGCGGCGGAACGCCAAGACTCGCTGCCGTTCAACTGGTGGTGCGATGGCGACCATTGATGCTCCGAGGGCGTTAGGCGTTAGGCGTTAGGCGTCAGGAGCACATCGTCTCCCCTAACGCCTAAGCCCTAACGCCTGTTACGCCGTCGCCGCTTGCAACCCCAGAATGATCAGCAGGCAGGTGCGATGCCAGAAAGCGCCGTTGATGTAGGGGTTCTCGGCGGTCGGCCAGTTGGTCCAGTAGGTTTGATTCATCGGGATGCGGTGATAGAACTGGAGGAGCGGCGGATCGGGCAGCTCGCGGAGCCAGATCTCGGTCCCTGCCCGGAAGAGCTCCATCATCTTCGGGTCGTCGGTCGCGGTGACGCCCATCTCATCGACGACGGCGTCGTACGCGTCGTTCCGCCAACGGTAGAACGGATAGACCGCCTCGCCGGTCGGCTTGTAGAATTTCTGGTGGTACAACTCCATGGTGGCGAAGGGGTCGCGGACGCTGCCGCCGTGGCCCCAAATATATGCCTCGCCCTGGCCGGTCATCAGCTCGTCGATGAAGTTCGTCGGCATCTGGAACGTGGCGTCGATGCCGGCGTTCTGGAGTTGTTCGGTGACAAACGGCGCGATGTCGGCGAAGACGGAGAAGGTGGTGATGACCATGCTTAGGCGCTGGCCATCCTTCGCCCAGAAACCGTCGCCGTCCTTGGCGTACCCCTTGGCGGTGAGGATCTCCTCGGTCTTCGCCGGGTCGTACTGGTTCGTTGGGTACTCGTCGAGCAGATCGCTGACGCCTTCGATGTATTCCATCAGCGGTGGGTAATAGGGATAGGGCAAGACAGTCGGCTCGCCCGCGCCGCGGTAGCCGAACTGGGCAAGCTGGTCCCGGTCGATGGCGTAGCTGATGGCCCAGCGGATCTCCGGATCGTTCCAGGGCTCCGTCTCGCAATTGAATCCGAGTCCGCTCGGCCACCAGTCGGTGTAGCCGTAGGGAAGATCCTGGCCGCTGTGGGTGATGATGTGCGGGTTCTGAGCGAAGAGGGTCGGCATGGTGGCCGGCGAAATGTTGAGGGTGGCGTCGGCCTCATTGGCGATCACCATCTGCGCCATCTTCGACTCGTCGTAGCCGGGGAGGAAGATGAGGCGCTCCGGCGCCGGTAGTTGCTTGAAACCGCTCTGCGCCGCCCACCAGTCGTCACGGCGATCCCAGACCTTCTGCTCCGCGGTCGACTGGACGAGTTTGTAAGGACCGGTGACGACCGGCCAACCCTGGGCCAGATCGAAGTTGGTGAAGGTCCGCGGGTCCTGGCCCTGCCAAATGTGGGCCGGCACGATGAAGATGCCGATGTCGGCGTGGTGGGTGAGGAACTGGAAGAAAAATCGGGGGTTGGGCGCATTGAGGCTGATCGTGAGGGTGTAGTCGTCGACCGCGGTGGCCTCCTTGACCCATTGCTTGATCTGCGTCGACCAACCGAGCGTGCCGTCGTCGTCGCGCAACATATGGAGGGTGAAGACGACGTCGCCGGCGGTGATCGGTGTCCCGTCGCTCCACGTGCCGTCCTGTCGCATGTTGACGGTGAGTCCGGTGAAGTCGGAGTTGTATTTGTAGCTTTCGGCCAGCCAGAGCGTTTCCTCGCCGGTGAGCATGTTGTAGAAGGCGAGGGGTTCGTAGGAGAGTTGATAGCCGCCGCGGCTGACGCCGGTGAGGTAGGGATTGACCGAATCGACGTCGGTGAACTGGTTGGGCGACTCGCCGCCGACACCGACGAGAATGAGCGTCTTTTCGCGCGGAACCTCGGCAATCTGGCGAGCGCTGGCGGCCCGCGCCGTATGGACGGAGGAGAACTGATTGGTCGCTGCCACCGCGGCCGCGGTACCGGCGCCCACTTCAAGCAACCGACGACGACTGAGACGAACGCGCTCGCCGTTCATGGTGCTGTCTCCTGATTGGCCGACGCCGTCGCGGCGCGGTTGGGCGACATGGAGCCTGGGATTCCGGGCGGTACGGTAGCGTAGGTTCCAGAAGGTGTCAAACAGGATGCCATGATCGGCAGCGCCGCGTCGACGACCGCGGCCGCGTAGGCGTCGGCTCCCTGCTCGTTGGGGTGGAGGCAGTCACCGCGCCAGTCGTCGGGTGATTCCGACCCGACCAGATCGAGCAGGGCCGTCCGCTGCCAGGTGTCGAGGTCGGCGAACGGATACGAAATCGAGGCCGGGTCAGCCGGGTATTGGATCCAGGTCTCCGCGACGTCGGGCGCCTCGCCGCCGCAGCCGGGGCGAGGCGCCTCGTGGCCGCGAAAGGCGGACGGCAGGCCGTCGGTTATGACGATGCGCTCAGGTGCGTCGATGTCTTCGACGGCATTCGCCAGCGCCTGGTTAAGCAGATCGACCGCCAACACCGTCCGCGCGTGGCAGGGGCGCGGTTGAGGGCAGAGCTGGTCCGATCGCGGGAAGAAAATGCTCTCAGGGTTGAACGGGTCGGCATACTCTGTGAAGACGACGGCCACATTGGGCAATGTGCGGAGCGGCTCGATCTCAGCCGCCACCGCCTGCCGAACCTCCGCTCCTCTGATGGTCATGCTGCGCCGAAACCCCGCGTCGTCGGACTGAAAGAATTGCAGGAAGGCTGGTGCCCACAGGTAGTCGTTGGCGCCGATCGAGATCGAAATGAGAACCGGACGGTCGGCTGGGAGAGTGGCAATCTGTGCCCGCGCCGCCTCGACCTGGTTGCGCAGCCAGCGATAGGGGTGAAGCAGCGGATCGGCAGGTTGGACCGACGCGCCCGAACAAGCGAGGAAGTGTGCGAGCGGGAAGTTGACCGTCAACCCGCGCGCCCGGAGGCGGTCGACGACCTTGTGAGGATAGGCTCCTTGCGAGCGACGGCAACCCGAGGGCCGGTCGGACGTGCTGTCGTCGTTGAGGCCATGGCCTGAGGCGATGGAGTCGCTGAGCGCGACTTTCAGCCGGTTCATGGCCGGACTCCTCGCCAATCGCGCGAGGTGATCAGGCGCGACGTGGACGGTATCATGGCGGCGAACGCCGGTTCGCGGCCCGTTAGCGCGCGCCTCGGGAAAATCTGCCTCGATCGAGCGTATGGTGGAGTCGGGAGGGGACGATGGCGGAGCAACGCGTTGTACCGCGGCAGCCGAGTCAGCCGGCGGAGCCGCGGCAATGGTGGCGCACGACCCGAGTGGTGGTGGCGGCGATCGTACTGACGCTCGTTATCGTCTTCATGGTCCAGAACTACGAGGACGACGAGATCCGTCTCATTGCCTGGCGGTTCGACGTCCAGCGCACCTGGCTGCTGTTGGGAGCGGGCGTCTTCGGCTTCGTGCTGGGTTGGCTGCGGCCGCGCTTCGGCCGTTGATTGGGTCCGGTCGAGTCGCCGTTCGCCGCGGGTTTGACCACCGAGCAGCTCCAGGATCGCGGGATCGTCGGTGGTGATCCCGTCGACCCCGAGGCGGACGAGCTCATTCAGGCGGCCGACGTCATTCACCGGCCAGGCGAGCGCGAAGAGGCCGCGTGCCTTCAACCAGGAAATAGTCGGCGCGTCGATCAGATCTTGGCGCATCGTCACGCCGTAGATCAGCACCGCCAGCTCGGGGTCGCGCTGAAGTTGCTGCCAATGTCGGTTGGTCGACACGCTGAGGAGCAAATGTGCCTCAGGCGCTCGCCGGGCGAGAACGCGTAGGACGGCAGCATCCCTCGACGCCACCATCACCGGTTGCTGCGTGTGGTGCTCGGCGAGGAAGGTGAGAACCAGATAGAGGAAGGTGGGCGAGGACTCTTTGAGATCGAGCAGCACCGCCTCTGCCTCGGCGGCATGCGGCCAGATCTCCTCAAGGTGTGAACCGCGGAACGCCCGCGATCCGGGCCACAGGTGGGGAGGAAAATGGGCGGCGACGAGTGCGCCGTCGAGTAAGGCGACGTCAATCTCGATGACGTCGGCGCCGAGGGCAATCGCTTGTCGCGTGGCGTCGAGGCTGTTGCCGGCGTTGTGCGCCACGCCGATGACGGCCGCGTAGTCGTCGAGGAGGGCGGCGTCGAGTCCGTCCAGGTCCGGGCTTGAACGCGCGGCCGTGGCGGGTGCCGCACACGCCAGGGCCAGTGCAGCGACTGACAGGGCGTGCGCGATCCCGCGAACACGACGCCGATTCGGCAGGAGCGGCAGGCTCAGCCTCGTGCGCATGCGCGGCCTCTTTGACGGTCGCTCGGCTGTTGCTACCGTGCATGGTGCGACAATGCTACCGCACGCACACGCGACGGCGCGGTGATGGACCGGTTAGGGTGGAGAGCGGAGCATGCGTTTGGACGGTAAGGTCGCCGTGATCACCGGCGGCGCGCGGGGCATCGGACGAGCGACAGTCGAGAAGTTCCTCGTCGAGGGGGCGCGGGTCGTCTTCCTCGACGTCGATCCGGCGACGGGCGAGGCGACGACGGAGGAGCTGGCCGATGCGTCCTATCCACCCCGCTTCATCCGGTGCGACGTCACCAGCGAGTCCGACGTGGCCGCGGCGATGACGGAGACAATCCATGCCTTCGGGCAGCTCGACGTCCTGGTCAATAACGCCGGCATCAACGCCTATTTTGACGCGACGACGATGACCGAGGCGGAGTGGGAGCACGTCTTCGCGGTCGACCTCAAAGGCGCCTGGCTCTGCGCCAAATACGTCATCCCGGCGATGCGCGAGGGGGGCGGCGGCGCCATCATCAACGTCGCCTCAATCCACGCTTTCATGACGACCGAGCGCATGTTCCCTTACGCGGCGGCGAAATCGGGTCTCATTGGCTTGACCCGGAGCCTGGCGCTCGATTGGGGACCGCACAACGTCCGCGTCAACGCCATCTGCCCCGGCTGGACGCGCACGCACCTTGTCCAGGAATGGCTTGACCGCCAACCCGACTCGTCGGCGGCCGAGCGCAACGTCGTCGACGTTCATCCCCTGCGCCGCATCGCAAGCCCGGCCGAAATCGCGAACGTCATCGCCTTCCTCGCCTCCGACGAGGCCAGCTTCGTCACCGGCGCCGCCTGGTTGGTGGACGGAGGACTCAGCGCACGGTACGCGTAACAAGCGTCAAGAGCGACCACCCCACGCCGCCAGCCATGCCTTGCGCTCCTCGAAGTCGGGCACGACGCGTTCCAATCGCTGCCAGAACTCAATGCCGTGGTTCGGTTCGATCAAGTGGACCAGCTCGTGGACGACGATGTACTCGATGATGCGCGGGGGCAGCAGGATCGTTCGCCAGTGAAAATGCAGCACGCGAATCTCGTCGCAAATGCCCCACTGATTCCCAATCTCTCGCACCAAAACGCCCCGCGGCGTCGCTCCACATCGGTCGGAGAGCAGGTCAACCCGCCTGATGAGCCAGGGTGTTGCGTGCGCCGTGTACCAACTCTCGAAGTGCTCGTGCCCGCGCTTCCGCTCCTCCCGACGCAACAGAAACCGTCCCTGATGAAGGCGAAGGGCCGGTACCGATACGTTGTCCGACGATGCGTCGAACAGCGCCAGCCGATAGCTGCGCCCGAGGTAGGCAAACCCTTCCCCCGGCACAAACTCCTTGTCTGCCAGGCTCCGGCGCAGCTCCCGTTTCAACGACAGCTTGCGATAGATCCACGGCAGCTTGCGCCGCACCGCGGCCTCGATGATGTCGGGGGGACAATCGACCGGTGCGGCGATCGAGAGATCGCCTGAGCGTGCGATCGTGATGCCGACGGTCTTGCGGCGGGGACTCCTGTGCAAATCCAGTGTCAGGTCCTCGATCCGCAGGACATCACTCATGCCGCCAGTTCCACATGCCGATATTTCGCCAGTTGCACCATCTCGTCGGCCACCGCCCGCGCCCGCTGAAGCGGCACGACCTCCCGCTCGTCCAGGAACTCGATAATCCACTGCCGCAGCACGGCCTGCGCGTTCGGCCGCGACCAGAAGTCGGTGAGCCGGATCTCCTGCCGGATATGCTCGACGATCTCCACCGTCGCCCCGGCCAGATCCCGGAGCCCGTCGGCGGTCGCGTCACGCTGCCCGGTCGCCTCAACCAATATCCGCAGAAACGGCGCCTGTGTTCGCGCGTCCAACCCCGTCCCGTCGGCCGGCGGCCCCTCGCGGACCTCCCCGGTGAAGACCCTGAGCGCCTCGACCAGTTCCTCCCAGTTGTCCTGGAACCGCTGCAGGATCTCCTCCAGCCGCTCGCTCAGCTTGCGGTAATACGCCGGGTCCTCGCGCAGGCGGACGCTGATGTGGTACCGCGCCGCGTGCTCCATCTCCGACGCCTTCGCCTTCGTCGTCGGCAAGGCGTCGACCACGGCCGGGAACTCGGCCGCCGTGATTGAGATCGGCGGTATCTTTGGGTCCACCCCCTGCGCCACCACGTACTCGTCGATCAATTGGCGGACCTTCTGTCCCGCTCCCACCAAATTGAGCTGACTGTCGCGATACCGGTTGTGCGCCGCCTTGTTGATGAACCCCAGGATCTTTGCGTCCCGCGCGTACGGCAGCCCTTCCGGTCGCGGCAACACGATGTCGAGACTTTCCAGCAACAGCCGCAACCTTTCGGTGAACTCGGCCCGCAACCGCACGTCCCGCAGCAGATCGACGCACGCGTGGACGTCGGCAATCTCTGCAACTCCGCGATCCCGAAAGACCGCCAGCACCCGCCGATGCCGATCCGCCAGCTTCGGCATCTCGTCCTTTAGGCTGACCAGCGCCCCCTCGATCTCGTCTCCGCTGTAGACCGCCAACGCCTCGGTCAGGTGCCGCGCTACCCCGAAGTAATCGACCACTAGCCCGTGCGACTTCCCCGGCGCCGTCCGGTTCACCCGTGCAATCGCCTGCAACAACTCGTGGTCCTTCATCGCCCGGTCGAGGTACAACGCCTGCTCGATCGGCGCATTGAACCCCGTGAGCAGCATGCTCTGGACGCAGACGAATGCCAGCCCATCTTGTCGCTCAGGGTCCTCATGCACAAGTGGCTTCTTGAACCGCTCGATCCGCACCCTCTGCCGCGCCGGATCGCTCCACTCCCGCCACGCCGGGTCGTCGTTGTGGTTGCCCGAGATCACCGCCGCGAACTCCAGCCGCCGAATCGTGTCGAGGTGCCCATACGCCCGCACCAGAAACCGCGTTTCCGCACCCAGCCGCTCGCGTTCCTCCTCTTGAATCGACAGGAGCGACGGATCGAGCCCCTCCAGTTCCTCGACCAGCGCCGCGTGCGCGTCGCGCAGCGCCTGCCGATACCGCACGGCCGCCAGCCGGCTTGTTGCCACCACCTGCGCCTTGAAGCCGTTCGGCAGCACCACGGCGACGTAGTGCCGCAGCATGTCGGCCGCCTTCGCCGCGATCAGCTTCGGCGCCTCCAGCACGTTCCCCGTCGTCGCGTACTTCCGCTTGATCGCCTCCAATTCCTCGGCCGTCCGCTCTCGGAACATATCCTCGAAGAGTTGATCGAGGCTCCGCTCGTCCGCCACATCCCCCGCTGCCGTCCGCCCCTCGTAGAGGATCGGCACCGTCGCCCCATCCTCCTCCGACTGCCGGATCGTGTAACGGTCGATGAACGGCCCGAAGATGTCGTGTGTCTTCTGTCGCGCTCCCATGATGATCGGCGTGCCTGTGAAGCCAATCGCCGCACATTCCGGCAGCGCCCGCAGCAGATTGGCGTGGAGCACGCTCCCGTGCGACCGATGCGCCTCATCCACCAGCACCAGGATCGCCTCGGACTCGTTCAGGATCGGATAGTCGCCATTGTCGACGACCAACCGCTCGATGTCGTCCTCCTCACCGTCGTAGGCAGGGCGCTCCTCCGCCACCAACCGCTCGGCCACGCCCTCACGCAGGGGCAGCGCGAGGACCTCCGCGCCTGTCTCCGACTCCTGATACTTCTGGATCATCGCGAAGACCAGGTCCGGGCTCTCATCCCGCAGCAGCGCCTGCAAGTGCCGCTCGTTCCGCGCCGTCAGCACCGTTTCGCCCGTTAGCGCCGCCGTGTCGCTGAGTTGCTGCTCCAGGGCGGTCCGGTCCGTGACGACCACGACCTTGAACCGCCGCAAGTCCGGCAGCGTTCGCAGCTTGCGCACGAGGAAGACTATGGTCAGGCTCTTCCCCGACCCCTGGGTATGCCAGATGATCCCGCCCCGCTGGTCCCGCTCCCCGTGCTCCCGCCGCGTCTGCCCCGTCCGCAGCCGGTGGATGGCGTTATGCACCGCCCGGAACTGCTGATAGCGGGCGACCTTCTTGATCGTCCGCCCTCCGTCCTGCTCGAAGACCGTAAAGTTGCGCACCAGATCGAGCAGATGCGCCGGCCGCAGCATTCCTGCCGCCAGTGTCTGCTGACTGCTCAGCCGCTCCACCCCCAGCGCCGCCGCCACCTCGGCCATCGGCGCCGGGCTGGTGTCCTTCCATTCCAGATAATGCTCGTACGACGCCCCGACCGTCCCGCACCGCGCCTCGTAGAAGAAGGTCGAGACCAAGAGATGGTTGTAGTGGAAGAGCCGCTCGACCCCCTCCTGCTCCGCGACCCAATCCCGCTGGTTCGAGTAGCGCAGGAGCTGCATGATCCCCTCCTGCATCGGCTCGGTCGCCGCCGGACTCTTGCACTCGATCACCACCAGCGGGATGCCGTTCACGAAGAGCACCACGTCCGGCACGATGTACGGCTGGTTCCCCGGCGGATCGACCCGAAACTGGTTGATCACCAAAAAGTCGTTCCGCTCCGGGTGCGCGAAGTCAATGAAGTGGACCGTCTGATCCCGCCCCTGGTGCCGGATCGGATCCCCCTCGACCTTCGTCCCCTTCAGCAGCAGTTCCGTCGCTGCCTGGTTCGCCTCCATCAGCCTCAGTGCCCCGAGCCGCTCCAGCGCCGCCACTGCCTCGTCGACCCGCCGCTCATCCAGCCATAGCCGCCCATCCTCGTCCAGATTGATCCGCCGAATCCCCTCCCGCAGCCGATTTTTCAACAGCACTTCCCGAAAGCTCGTCCGCTCCGTCAACTCCGGAACGTCGATATCGCCCGCAAGATGCTGCCAACCCATTCCTACGAGCTGGGCGATGAGCGGCAATTCCACTTGGCTGCGTTCGGTGAGTTCCAAGCTCATTGTTGATCTCGCGTCGTGTATGCCTGCTTGGGATGACTGAGCGTTTCAGGATATTTGGGCGTTAAGCGGTTTTCGCGCACCATGCGACCAAGGTAATGGTTACGTAGTGTCTCTGGATTCCTGTTGAGGAGTGCCGACAACTCTTGCGGTGTCAGGAATCGACCTTCACATAACGCTAAGATCACCGCCTCGACGACGTGTTTCGGCGCCGTTCGGCTATTGCGGACCGGCGCGGCCAGAACGAGCAACTTCTCTTGTGGAGAGCTCGCGGCCTCTTGTGGAGAGCTCGCGGCCTCTTGTGGAGAGCTTGTGCGTTGCTGGTCCCCGAAGAGGTCCAGTTGTTGATCATCCTCCGGGAAGGCAAAGCCTCCTGTGCTCAATGTGCGCTCGACCTTC
>JBOGUF010000163.1:0-2778 GCA_050696075.1 Thermomicrobiales bacterium | reverse complement strand
ACGGCCAAGAAAGAGCTCGACCTCGCCCTCAAGCGCCTGCTGGATGATCAGCCGCGCGCCCAAGCGGGCGATCGTCTCGATCGGGTCGGCGTCGCGATCGACGCCGGCGAGCCCATCCTCCAGCTCGGCACGGAAACGCTCGCTCGGAACTATCCTCGTCCTCGGGGCGTACCTCCTACTCGACGTGTCAGGTCAGAGCGGAGGCTACGCCCTCCTCAACTTTTCCCCGGCTCCTGGGAGTGCGCCCAGCGTTGGAGGTGGTTGATTGAGTTTGACCTGATCCAACATAAGCTCGCCGTCGCCAGCCGGTGTGAGTCCGGTCCGGGTAGCTGCCAGGAGGCCCGGTAGCAGGCTGGCGGCCCGGTCTGGAAACGGGTCGGGTCGAAGCCCAGCGTCAAGAGCCCTTGAGGGGGAGCGACTGAGCGGTCCGCAGCATGAAGCGAAGCCTGCCGCGCCGTGAGCGTGGCCCGCCGCAAGGCGGGAGAGAGGAAGAGCCGAGCCCAGTCCCTCAGGGCGAAGGCCATGGAAGGGGTGAAGAGCCTGGAAGCGCAGCCCCGAGGAACTTCCCGGCGTGGGGGGCGCGGAACGCTCAGAAGGTGGCGGCGGGAACTGGGGAGGCCCTCCCCGGCCCGGCGGCTGCGGAAAGCGCCGGAGTCTCGCGCTCTATAACCGGCGAAGAGCCGGGAAGTGGGTGGTGAGCCGGGAGGGCGTCGGAGGCGGCCGTAGTACCGCTCGAGCCGGTCGGACAACAGAACCGCCGGCGATGGGAAGGGCCGCTGCTTCGTCTGTGCGTCGCGTGCAGGGAAGGGCTGGTGAGTGCCGATCGTGGCTAGTCCCACCGGGAAAGACAGAGTCCGAGAACTGCAACGAGCGCTCTACCGGGCGGCCAAGGCCGACCCGAGGCGACGCTTCCACGCGCTCTACGACAAGGTCTCCCGCAGGGACGTCCTGGAGCGGGCGTGGGGGCAGGTGCGCGCCAATCGCGGCGCGGCCGGCATCGACCGCATCACCCTGGCCGACGTCGAGCAGTACGGGATTGGCCGGCTGCTCGGCGAGTTGGCCGCGGATCTCAGGGACGGGAGCTACCGTCCGCTTCCCGCGCGCCGGGTCTTCATCCCGAAGCCCGGATCGCAGGAGCGGCGGCCACTCTCGATCCCGGCGATCTGCGACCGGATCGTGCAGGCGGCGGCGAAGACGGTGATCGAGCCGATCTTCGAGGCCGACTTCCAGCCCTGCTCCTTCGGCTATCGCCCGAGGAGGACGGCGCACGATGCCCTGCAGGTACTCCTCGACGGTCCTTCCGGGGCAGACGCTGGGTGGTCGAGACGGACATCGCCAACTGCTTCGAGGCGATCCCGCACGAGCGGTTGATGCAGGCGATCGAGGAGCGGATCGTCGACCGCCACCTGCTCAAGCTTCTGCGCGCGATCCTGCGTGCCGGGGTGATGGAGGAGGGAGCGGTCAGGCGCAGCGTCAGCGGCACGCCCCAGGGCGGAGTGATCTCGCCCCTGCTCTGCAACGTCTACCTGCACCGGCTCGACCGGGACTGGCGGACGCGCGGGGAGGGCGTGCTCTGCCGCTACGCCGACGATCTCGTCGTGATGTGCAAGACAAAGGAGGAGGCGGAGCGGGCGCTCGGCGCGCTCCGGATGATCCTGGCCGAGCTCGGCCTCGAGCCGAAAGAGGCCAAGACCCGGATCGTGCAGCTGCGGGAAGGAGGCGAGGGGGTTCGACTTCCTCGGCTTCCAGCACCGCCTCGTGCGCTCGCGAAGCCCGCGCTCCCGGCACGTCACCTTCCTTGCCCGCTCGCCCTCACACCGGGCGATGCAGCACGCCCGCGAGCGCATCCGTGCGCTCACGGCGCGCGAGCGGCTCGGGCTACCGGTCGAAGCGGTCGTGCAGGATCTAAACAGCTTCCTGCGCGGCTGGACGGGCTACTTCCGCTACGGAAACTCGGCCCGCGACTTCGACAAGATCAGACACCACGCACTCAACCGGCTCGCGCTCTTCGTGGCCGCGCGCCACGAGCGTCCGCCGGCCTGGGGCTGGTGGCTGGTCGTCTACCGGTCAACCGATCAGCTCGGACTGCTCAACCCGAACGGAAGCACCGTCTCCCCGCGACCGATCTGGGGCTGGCGGGAACGACCGAATGCCGCCGGTGAAGGACGTCGGTGAGCCGGGTGCGGGAGAACCGCACGCCCGGTTCGATGGGGGGCGGGAGGAGACCAGCGCCAGTCGGCTGCTGCCGTGCGGCGCCAGGCGCCTCCCGCCTACCCGACCGCCACCCCCCGAGACCTGCACAACTTCCGCAACCGCGAGTGGAAGCCCGCTCAGGTCGCGGCCGGGGTCGAGCCTTTGCGCAGGATCTACGATCTCCGGCACACCTTTGCCACCTTCGCTCTTCGTGCCGGCATCTCTACCTTCGACCTCTCCCGCTACATGGGCGCCAGCCTGACCATGATCGACCGCCACTACGGCCACCTCGCGCGCGACGGACGCGAGCACGCGATCCGCCTGCTCGACGAGCTCAGCGCCGGCCAGCGTCCACGGTGGACGCTGGTGGACGCTACGTGGACGTCGAAGCTCGCGGTCACCGTCGGCGGAGACAACGAAAGCATCAGCTAAGCAGGAGAAAACGCGAAGCCCTCTGACGGACTCGAACCGTCGACCCCCTCTCTATGAAGAAGGGCTGTGCGTCAACTGGGGGGGTCGTGCATCGCCCAGTCAGGGCGGGCGTCGTGGTCGTGGGTGGCGAGCAGGGCTCATCTCTCTATCGCC
>JBOGUF010000162.1:0-4408 GCA_050696075.1 Thermomicrobiales bacterium | reverse complement strand
GCCCACGTTGGTGCGCAAGGACCAACTGGTCGAAGGGAACAGCAAGCTGGCCGCCAGCGCCTCGGCCGCCGAGTTCGTTGGGTTCGGGTCGGGCGGATGGTTGGTGCAACTGCTCAGGCCAGGTGGGGCAATGGTGATCGACGCCCTGACCTATCTCTGGTCGGCGTGGTTCGTCTGGAGGATCAGGCGCCCGGAGCCGCCCCCTAAGCCATCGGCAGAGCGGGAGCCGATCCGGCGGGAGATCGTCGACGGCATGCGGCGGCTGATCCAGGACCCCACCCTACGGGCGGTCAACGCCGCCAGCATGACGCTCAGTTTGGCATCGCGCATCACCGGCACGGTCTATCTGCTCTACGTGTCGCAAGAGGTTGGGTTCGACCCCGGTGCATTGGGGATGATGTGGGCCATTGGCGGCATTGGCGCATTCGCTGGCGCGATCGCGACAAGCCGGGTCAATGCCTGGCTGGGCATCGGTCCGGCGATGATGGCGATGCTGGTCGTCGTTGGGATCGGGCAATCGCTGACCGCATTGGCGACTGGCGTGACGGTTACCGCGGTCGTGTTTCTGGTCGCGCAGCAGTTGATCTCCGACCCGGCCTGGAGCGCCTTCGAGGTCAATGTCGTCAGCCTGCGGCAGGCGGTGACGCCGGAACGGTGGCTGGGGCGGGTGACGGCGAGCATGCGGGTGCTGGACTTCGGGGCGATGACAATCGGGGCGCTGATCGGCGGCTGGCTGGGGGAGACGGTCGGTTTGCGTTCGACGATCGTCATCTCCTCGGCGGCGATCTCGGCCGGGGCACTCTGGCTTGCCTTGTCCCCGGTCCGCCGGATGCGCGAGACGCCGCCGGTGCGTGGCGACGTGACTCCCGAGGTCATCACGGAGGTGCCCTTATGGAACCAGATGACAACCCGTGGGACGAGTACGCGGACGAATACGCACGATTGATCGCGCGGCGCGAAACGGTCGCCATAGAGACTGGCAGCATCCTGTCGCGTCTGCTGGATCTCATGGGGGAACTCGAGGGACGGGACGTGCTCGACGCCGGCTGCGGCGAGGGGTTTTTGGCGCGCATTCTGGCCGCCCGCGGGGCGCATGTGACCGGTATCGATCTCTCACCGCGGCTGATCGAAATGGCACGCGAGAAGGATGCGGACGGCGCCATCGACTACCGGGTTGCCGATCTGAGCCGGCCGTTGCCGGAGTTCGCGGGGCGATTCGATCTGGTCGGCAGCTACTTGGTTCTCAACGATGTGCGGGACTACCAGGGGTTTGCGTCCACGCTGGCATCGTTGGCCAAACCGGGGGCGCGGCTGGCGCTGGCGTTCAATAATCCCTATTCCTCGGTGGTTCGCGAGCATATCAGCGACTATTTCGCCTCGGGCACGATGGGCACGTATGGCGGGCTATCAGCTGAGGGGGTGAAGGCGCGGTACTTCCACCGGACGCTGGAGGAGTACATCGATGCCTTTCTCGACGCCGGATTGCGGCTGGTTAAGCTGGTGGACGTGATGGACGTCTCCGGCTTGCAATGGCTCCTGCCGATGCATTGTCGATTTCCGCGTTTCATGATTCTGGCGTTTGAGAAGACGTGAGACGGGCGGTCGAAGGACGGTTTTCGGCCGTTGGCCGATGCGTGCCTTCGGCACGCGGGCGCAGCAAGCAGCGCCCCTACGACATACGTCCACCTGCCGAGGCTTGCCCTAATAGGTGGCGCGGCCGCCGGAGAGGTCGTAGACGGCGCCGGTGGCGAAGGTCAGGTCGTCGGAACAAAGAAAGGCGGCGAGGGCGGCGACCTCTTCCGGCTGACCGACGCGGCCCATCGGGATGCGGCTCTTCATGTACTCGACGTGATCGTCGGTGAGTTGCTTGAGGATGTCGGTCTCGATCACCGCCGGGGTGATGCAGTTGACCAGGATCCCCTTGGTCGCGACCTCTTTCGCGACCGCCTTGGTCAGGCCGATGACGCCCGACTTGGCGGCCGAATAGGGCACAGCGTTCGGGTTTCCCTCCTTGCCGGCGATCGAGGAGATATTGACGATCCGGCCCGAGCCGGCCGCCAGCATCGCCGGCAACACCGCGCGGCACCCGAGGAAGACGCCGGTCAGGTCGATCGCGATCACGTTGTGCCACTCCTCGGGCGGGAGTTCCCAGGTCGGAGCCGCACGACCGGCGATGCCCGCGTTGTTGACGAGGATATCCAGCCGGCCCCATGTAGCGACGGCGGCCTCGACGGCGGCTTCCCACGACTCGGGCGAGGTCACGTCGAGCACCCGCGCGACCGCGTTCTCGCCGATCGCGGCCGCCGCACCGGCGCCGGCCGCCTCATCGACGTCGGCGACCATGACCCCGGCGCCCTCGTCCGCCAGGCGCTGGGCGATGGCGCGGCCGATCCCCCGCGCCGCTCCGCTGACGATAGCCGCTTTTCCTTGGAACCGCATCGAATCCCTCTTCCCTCTCCGTCGACGTCGCGTTTCGTCGTCACTGGTGGCGGATCGTATCACCTTCGGGCGGCACGCGGTCGTCGAGGTCCGGGCGCAGGACGACGCTCTCCTGCTCGTTCGGGTCGGTGCGAGCCAGGACGGCCGAGCAGGGTTCGGTGTCGCTGGTGTTGGCGGGTAGGTGCGGGACGCCAGCGGGGATGTAGATCAGGTCGCCGGGGCCGAAGGTCATGTGTTCGGTCAATCCTTCGCCGTACCACACCTCGCCGTGACCGGAAAGGACGTGGATCGCCGTCTCATGGTTCTCGTGCAAATGCGCGTTGGCGCGGGCGCCGGGCGGGATCGTCAAGAGGTGCAGGCAGATCGCGTGCGCGCCGACCGATTCGGCGGAGATGCCGTGGAAATAGTCGAGTCCCTGCTTGCCGGTAAACGTCGTTTCGGCGCGGACAAGCTGACAGGTTGGACGCGATACAGTGGTCGATTGGATAGCCATGGGCGCTCCTCCGGTGAATCGTCGTTGGTCAGCAGCCGCTCAGCGAGCGCACTCGCTATTGTACCCACGTCGGCTCGCCACCTTTGACGTCCACGACGAGTCCGGCGTAGGCTGGCGAGTCTGACGAAGGAGGAGGTAAGTTGTGACTGCAACCGAGACGACGAGCGCAACGGCCGGATCGCTCACTGGCCATCTTTGGTCCAGCATCGACGGCATCTACCAAAATATCCTCGCCCATCCCTTCTTGACCGGCTTGACCGCTGGTTCGCTGGCGCCAGAGGCGTTTCGCTTCTACGTCGTGCAGGATGCGCTCTACCTCACCCGCTACGCCCGCGCCCTGAACGTCTGTGCCGCTCGCGCGCCGGACGAGGACGCGATCCGCATGTTCAGCGAGCACGCGGCCGGCGCCATCGCCGTCGAGCGATCACTGCACGAAGGCTTCTTCGCCGAATTCGGCCTGAGCGATGCCGAGATTGCCGCCACGCCGCTCGCCCCAACGAACCTCGCCTACACCAGCTACCTGCTTGCCACCACGCATGGCGGTTCCTTCGCGGAAGCCCTCGGCGCGGTCTTGCCCTGCTATTGGATCTACTGGGAAGTGGGCAAAGCGTTGATCGCGCGCGGTTCCCCCAACCCCCTCTTCCAACGCTGGATCGACACCTACGGCGGCGAGGAGTTCTCCGCCGTCGTCCGCGAGGTTCTGAACTTGACCGACCGCATCGGAGCGGGCCTCAGCGAGACGGATTGGCGCGCGATGACCGGACATTTCATCGCGACCAGTCGGTATGAATGGATGTTCTGGGAGATGGGGTATCGGCAGGAGTCGTGGCCGGTTTAGTGCTCAGTATGTAGCGCTGGCGATTCCGCGGGCCGCCTGATACCGTACCGAGCAGGCAACCAACTGGTGAAAGCAACGGGGAGGACACGTTCCATGCGCGATCTTGGCCCCGAGGATCGGGACCTCGCGTCGTTGTTGGTGGCAAGTATCGGTCATCCGACGGACCGCGCCGTTCTCGACTTCCTGGTCGACCATGCCGGGGAGCGCCTGCGGGGAGCGGCCATCGCCGATGATCTTGGGCTGCCCGAACACAAGGATGTCGGCCGCGCTACCTATCGCATCGGCGAGGCGTGCGCCGCCTTTGGCATCAAGCGCCCGTGGGGTGAGGCGCAACAGGGATATCTCATGAGCCCGGAGATTGCCGCCCTGTTTCGGTCTCTCAGCGACAATCAACGGGATTCGGCGGCCTGACGTAACCCTGGTATGACGTTGCGCGCGACGTCGCGCATGACGTTCCGTGCCGCATCGGTGCGGGGCCAGGGGATTTGGAAGTCGGTGAAGCCCTCGGCGCGGTAGGCGTCGATCTTGGAGCCGAAGGCGTCTGGGGATTCCCAGGCTTCGAGCGGGATGCTGCAGCCGCGCATGATGGCGTTGGGGTCTCGGCCGATCTCGTGACAGAGGTCGGTGAGCTGGCGGTT
>JBOGUF010000161.1:0-49122 GCA_050696075.1 Thermomicrobiales bacterium | reverse complement strand
GGCCGGCACCGAGCACGATCACCGCCATCCTGGAGCGGCATGGGCACCTCGCGCCGCCGGCCGAGCGGACCCATCCCTGGCAGCGCTTCGAACACGCCGCGCCCAACGACCGGTGGCAGCTCGACTTCATGGGCCACCGGCCGCTGGCGGCCGCCCGGGTGCATCCGCTCACCCTTCTCGCTGACCACTCCCGTTTCGCCCTCGGCCTGTTCGCCTGCCCGCATGAGCAGCGGGCGCTGGCACCGCACCATCGCCGCCGAGGCCTTTGGCGCCCGCCACCTGCCCGACCTGGCGGCCTGCCAAATCACCTTCGACGCCTTCCGCGCCACCGACAACCACCAGCGTCCCCATGCCGCCCTCGACCACGCCGTGCCCGCCAGCCGCTACGCGCCGAGCCCACGCTCCTTCCACCACCGCTCGCTTTTCGTCGGCCGGGGCTTGGCCGGCCTAACGGTGGCGGTCCGGCCCACCGCCACCGACGGCGTCTTCGCCGTCTATTTCTGCCACCAGCAGATCGGGCAGATCAATCTGCACCACCCGACGGAGGTGTACCCTATGTCCCCGAACACCTGTCATCTATCTCCCCAGTCCATACAGGACGGCAGGCATCGAGCAATCCATCGATCAGCCGGTGCTGGGTCTCCGCCCGACCATAGATCGAGTGCGCGTAGGCATAGCTGGCATAGGGGATGCCGGCCTCTTCGAGGAGGCGCATCGCCACCAGGCTGTCCTTGCCGCCCCCGCGGAAGACGAGCGCCTCGACCGGCCCCGGCCGCCCGATCGCCACCGGCGACGGACAAGCCCGCGATGTCCCGTCGATCCGCGGCCCGTCGTAGTGGGGTCGATCGTGCTCATACCGCCACTGCGCCCAGACGCGCCGGAAGACCGTCCGCCACAGGCGCTCGAAGGCATCGGTATAGAGGTCCGCGAACGGCCCGAGATCGAAGCGATCCGGCGCCAGGCTGCCCAGCTTGTTCGCCTCGAAGGCGGCGATGTGGAACACGAGCTTCCGGAAGAAGGGCCGCCCCAGCGCACGCTCGATCGCCAGCAGGTCGACGTCGCTGTACCAATAGGAGGTGGTGAAGCGCAGCGCATCGACGCCGAACTCCAGGCTGAGCTGGTGCGGCGAAACCCGATAGTCGCCGAGCCAGAGCACGCGTGGCATAGCCTTTTCCTCACGCCTGGTTGCCCTGCCGCGCCTGGTCTCGTCACGCGGCAACGCGACCACGGCCGGCCACCGGAGACCAGGACCGATCCGAGGCTAGCCCGCACCGACGCCGGGCACATCCGCGGAATGGCCTATCACGATTGCCCATTCCGGCGACGGGGTAAACACCGCGTAGCGGTGGATCGCTCCTACGTGCATACGCTGCCGGTAGGGGCGAGTCGGTGACTTGACCGCGCCGCCAGGCAAGGCCGAGAGCTCTGCAGCACGCGCGATGCTTGCCTTCCGGCGATCGGCAGCCGAGCGCTTACAAGAAGCATGTCCCGGTCGCGGTATCGCACGTGGTTCCGGCTGGGCAGCAGGAGCTGGTCTCGCCCAAGCCGCAGGTACCGGTGGGGCCGGCGCACAGGGTCGATCCGGCGGGACATTGGTCCAAGGCCACGAAGTCGCAGGTCGTCGGGTCGACGGCCGCGCTGGGGGCACAGACGCACTGAAAGGCAAGCGGGTTGCCGTCGACGTTGCAGCAGGCGCCGGAGCCCGTTCCGCATGTGGGAAAACCGGGGCAGACGCACTCGCCGTTGGAGCACAGCTCGGCCACGCGGCAGCGGACGCCGCAGCCGCCGCAGTTGAAGGGGTCGGTGTCCGTTTCGACGCAGCCTTCATCGCAGCACATCCCACCGTCGCCGCACGGTCCGCCCGCGGGCACCAAGGAGCAGAACCCGACGGCGCCGGGGAGGGTGCAGGAACGGCAGGCGCCGTCGCAGGCATCGTTGCAGCAGACGCCGCCGGCGCAGTAGCCCTGCTGGCACTCGTCCGGCCCCGCGCAGGGCTCGCCAAGCCCCTTGTCGCCCTGGCAGTCGCCTGACGCGGAGCAGAAGGCCGCGCCCACGCAGTCCTCGTTGGACGTGCAACTGGTGAGGCAGGCCGTACTCTCCTGGTTGCAGGCGAAGAGACCGCAATTCGTCGTGGTCGGATGACACGTGCCACCCCCGCCGCAGGCATAGAACGTCTGCCAGCCGTCCGAACAGGTCGACGCGCCACAAGCTGTCTCACCATCGGGGAAGTTCGCACAGTGGCTCGTCGTCTGGCCGTCGCAACTCGCGGCGCACGGCCCGCTACCTGGGCAGGCGGTGCGCGTGCCGAGCGGCGCCCCGGTGACCGGCGCGCAGACGCCCTGTGCCGTACATGCCTCGCACTGCCCGGTGCAGGGACCGGCGCAGCACACTCCATCTACGCAGAGGAACGAGACGCATTCGGTGGCGCGGGCGCATGCGGACCCGAGTGGCTTCCGCGGCGGGCGCGCCGCGGCGATGGGTCGCTGAAGCATGACGATCCCCGCCAGTCCCGCCGCCAGGCCGCGGAGCATTCCGCGGCGAGTTCCTGCCCGCCCCAACGTTCGGGTCAGCTCGTCGAAGTGCGACCCCTCCATCTCCGTCTCTCCTTTACTTCTGTCACCCGCCACCACGCGTGAGTCCGAACGGTGATGTACTGACCCGAACCGGCACGTCACACGGCGCCGAAGCGCCGGCTACCAGTGGCCGAACGAGTGCTCCGGCAGGTTCTCGTGGTCGAGGCCCAGGCCGATCGGGATGTGGCCCGCCGGGTGGGTGTAGAGCACGTTGCCCTCGGCATCGGTGAGGCGTTGCTGGTACCGCAGCGCGGTGTACGTCGGCCGGGACTGACCGACGCCCTGAAAGTCGACGGCGGCGATCTTCCAAGTGAGGGGATCGAACCGGTACCGGCCGTACCACTCATGCACCGTCACCACGTCGGTGATGATGCGCTCCTGCACCTGATACTCCTTGTAGGACCGCCAGTACGCGGAGGCAGCCCCGCTGAGCGTGGAAACCCAATAGGCGACCATCGCCGACATCGGGATCAGACGGACGACGACGGCCCCCGCGAGCCCCGAGTCCGCCGAGAGGACCCCGGTCCCGACCGCGTCCCTGACCCAGTCGGTGTCGGCGGTCCGCTCGTCGCCCTCCGAGTTGAGGTAGCCGGGGATAGAGCCGGGGGCAAACGAATAGGTCTGCTGCCACGGCGGGATGAACCCCCCGGGATCCTCGTCGTCTTCTGCCTCCGGCACGAGGAACCCACTGGCCCAGACCCCGACGCCGGGGATGTGCTCCTTGACCCAGTCGATCGCCTGGCCGACCTCCGCGGGGGCGGCGTCGACCACTGCCTCGCCCGTCTCCGCCGCCCAGTCGGCCGTGCCCCCGGCGGTCTCGACGGCCCAATCGGCCACGTCGCCCGCCGTCTCCTTGACCCAGTCGAAGGGGGCGGGGGACTCGCCGTCCGATTCGGCCTCCTCGTCGTCGCCCCACCAGCGCTGGAGGACCGAGGCTCCCGTGGTGGGCGCCGCCGGGGCGTCCACGCGCAGCAACCGCTGGACGGCGGCGTTCCCGCTCACGCGTTGGAGCGCGAGGATGCGCTCGTACTCACGGCGGGGAGCGCCCCTCCCCGGCGGCGTCGAGCCGTGGGAGCGTATTCCGCCGAGAAGCCAAGTCCGTTCGTCGGCATCAGCTTGGCCGGACGACGCCGCGGGTGATGGCGCCCGTGCCACCGGCGACCGCGTCGGAGTAATCCGCCGTTGCCCGTGCCGCTGCCGCGAGGATGGATGCACCATCGGCCTCCTCCGGTCGCTCGCCGTCCATCGGCGTCTCTATCGCCTGGGCGAGCGCCGGCCCGAGCTGATGCCGCGTCGCCTCGAGCCGTTCGCGGTCGGCCTCATCTGGCGATGGTAGCGACCCAGGGCGGGATGCACATCCGGTGATCTACGGACCTGTCGATGGAAACGGTGTCCGGGATTCTACGGACGCGCGGGACGCGTCGTCTGTTCAGGCGAGGCCCAGCCGCACCGCGAAGGTCGCGGCCGCCGTGCGCGTCTCGACACCGAGCTTGTTGAGCACGTGGGCGACATGGGTCTCGACGGTGCGCGGGCTGATCCCCAGCGCGGCCCCGATCTCGCGGTCGGACTGCCCCTCGACGAGCAGACGCAAAACGTCGAGCTCGCGCGGCGTCAACCTGCTGGCTCCTTTTTCCTCGGGGCGGGATGCGGCTGGGTCCATGGCGGCCGCTTCGGTGGCCACGGAGAGTGCCGCGGTCACGGCGTCGTCCAGTCGGAGCGTCCGGCCCGCATCCCAGGCGGCGGCGAAGGTGGCCTCGCCCATCTGCTTCCGGACGGCCGCGACGCCGCGATCGTGGATCGCTTGGTCGGCAGGGAGCATGGGTAGGCCGCTGGCGATCCGCAGCGTGTGTGCCGCCCCGAAGAGACGCGCGGCGAGATCGAGCTGCCCCCACGATCCAGCGGCTCGCGCCAATCCCTCCAGACACCGGGTCGTGGGGAGCTGCCCCCCCAGGTCGCGGCAGAGGGTCAGCGCTTCCGCGTACAGCGCGACGGCTCGCCTGGCGTCACCTTGTTCCTGGACGATGAGTCCCAAGTAGGCGAGCGCGTACGCCGCAAGGCGGTTGCTCCCGATCGCCCGAGACCGGGGCAGGCTTTCCGCGAAGCACTGCTCCGCGCGCCGGTAGTCGCTCCGGTGAGTCGCGACGACGCCGAGGTTGATGAGCGTCACGGCCTGCTGCCACTGATCTTCCCGTTCCCGAGAGAGGCCCAGGCTCTCCTCCAGGAGTGTCGTCGCCCGCTCTTGGTCGCCATCTTGGGTCGCGATCACGCCCAGGTGGTCGAGCACCAACGCGATCCCCCGCCTGTCGCTCAACCTCCGGTAGAGCGTCAGACCGTCGTCATAGAGGACCGCAGCCCGATGCGTGTCGCCCTGAAGGTAGGCGAGAAAGCCGAGGCAGGTGAGGGCGAAAGCGATGCCCTGCCGGTCGCCCACCGTCCGGTACAGCGCCTCACTCTGCTGATGGCAGCCAACCGCCCGCGCCAGGTCGCCCTGACAGTAGGCAAGCCTCCCCGCCCCACTGAGCGCCTTGGCCCGCGTTGCCGCCGCATTCGCGCCTTGAGCCTGTGCCGTCAAAGTCAACAGTCTTTCAAGCCACTGCCGGCCCTCGCCCAGATGACCATGCACTTCCCAGAAGCGGGCAAGCGCCCCTGACAGGCGTAGCGCCTGCTCGCCCTGATCGCGCTCCGCAAACCACGCCAGGGCGGCGCGCATGTTGCCCGCCTCCGCCTCGAGGCGGTCCAGCCAGGTCGCTTGCTCGCGTCCGGTCAGCTCCGGCTCCGCGCGCTCCGCGAGAGCCAAGCACCACACCGCGTGCGCTCCCCGCGCGACCACCTCCTCTTCAGTCCCGCCCAGTTGCTCCAGGGCGTACTCGCGGATCGTCTCCAACATCACGAATCGCGGGTGCGCCGCCCCGTGGTCGTTGCCGGCAGCCGCCGGATGCACCAGGCTCTGATTCACCAGCGCGCTGACGCCGTCGAGCATGGAGGCGGACGGCGGACGTCCGCTGTCCGCCAGCACCGCTTCGGCCGCCGCCAGCGTGAAGCCGCCGACAAAGACGGCCAGCCGCCGAAACAGCGCCTGCTGATCCTCGCCGAGCAGGTCGTAGCTCCAGGCGATCGCGGCGCGCATCGTTTGGAGCCGAGGCGGCGCGTCCATGGGACCACCCGTCAGCAGCGGCAGCCGCGGCGCCAGGCGCTCGAGCAACGCCGGCGGAGGGAGCACCCTGCTCCGCACCGCGGCCAGCTCGATGGCCAGGGGCAACCCGTCGAGGCGGCGGCAGATCTCAGCCACTGCCGCGGCGTTCGCCTCGGTGAGCCGGAAGTCGCTGTTCACCGCCCGCGCCCGTTCGACGAAGAGGCGAACGGCCGCGGCGTCGCACAGACGCGCGACGGACGGGACGGCTGAGACGTCGGGCAGCGCCAGCGGAGCAAGACGCACGGCGCGCTCACCGGTCACGCCGAGCCGCGCCCGGCTGGCGACCAGGATCGTGAGGTGCGGGCAGGCGACGAGGAGGTCCGGCACAAGCGCCGCCGCCGCGTTGACCTGCTCGAAGTTGTCCAGCACCAGCAGCAGCTCGCGCTCACGCAACGAGACCTTTAGGAGGTCGAGCACGGGCCGATCGTCGTGCTCGCGGAGGTCGAGCGTCCGCGCGACCGCGGCGGCGACGAGACCCGGATCGCGGATCGGCGCGAGCGGGACGAAGACGGCGCCGTCGCTATAGTCGCCGGCGAGCTCCCACGCCACCGCCAGCGCCAGACGCGTCTTGCCGACGCCGCCGGGACCGGTCACGGTGAGCAAGGGAACGTCGGCGCGGCGCAGGAGGGCCGTCAGCGTCGCGACCTCGTGCTCCCGGCCGATGAGCGGGGTCAAGGGTTTGGGCAGTTGGTAGGATCGACCGCGATCCGCGCGCGGCAGGGGGCTCAGCTGTCGGGGTGGGGCATCGTCGGCAGGCGTCCGGGTCGACATGGAGATGCCTTGCCTGGTGAAAATCGTCCGCCAGTCGCCCATCTTCGCCGCCGCTGCCGCGAGGCGGGCCTAGCGGAAGATGTCTGCCACTGCTAACCGCAATCCTGGCAACACGTCGCCGCCATCGAGCACGTCATCAATGCCCAAGGTTTGCCGTTCTCGCTCCGCCCCGTCAACCAGGACGGTGTTCGTCCGCGGGAAGGCGACCCAGATCAACCGCACACCGGCCCGACGATAGATATCGACCTTCTCCAGCACTTCGCGCATCGACTCCGACGGGGAGACGACTTCAACGACGAGAGTGGGCACGGAGCGGATGAACCCCTTTTCCTCGCCCAGCGGTCGCAGATCCTCCCGCAGAACGAACGCTACATCAGGTGCAAGGACAGTATCCGGCTCATACTCGAGGAAATACCCCGTGTCGGCGACGAGCACTTCGCCGATCCCCGCATCCTGGAGCGCGATCAGTGGTTTGAGCGTGCGCCCCGCGATCCGACCGTGATCCCCTCCGGCTGGCGACACGTCGCGTATTTCCCCCCGAATCAGTTCGAACCTGTGGAAGGCGTCATCAGGAAGCGCGGCCAGATCCGCTGCCGTCGCGAGCTTGGTCATCACCATGGCCAGTCGTCTCCGTGGAGGCCCGTTGGGGCATGGGCGGACGAACCCTCATGTCGCACGTCCATCGTATCATCGTTGCCCTCGACTACCACCTCGCTGTCATCGTGGTCAAGCTCGATAACCAATCGATAGAGCCGCGAGTAATGCACGCGGGCCTCGGCATTCTTCGGCCCGAAGACCTCGGCGTGGGCGCGTGGACAACGGTCTGATGGGGGATGGCTCGCACTCTTCCCACGTTCAGCGCCAGGACGGCGTTGTCTGCAGGAGCGCTTCGCAAGGCACGCTGCCGAGTCTCCTCGGGCGTCGCGTCCTTGCTCCAATCGGTCGACATGCCGCCGGTCTTTTCGGGTGATTCTGAAAGCACCCCGGTTCCAGGTCGCCGTTCTCGTCGAGCCACCGGCGGTGGACGTGCATGTAGAGCGCGTCGACGTCGGGAATCTCCTCGACCGGCCAAGGGCCTATGGCTTCGCCAGCCACATCATCAGCCAGTCGTTCTCCTCGTCCGGGTCGAGTGTTCCCTTGATCACATGGCCGCCGGCGCGGTCGTCGCCGTAGTAGTCGGCTGGTTCATCGACATCGGCCGGCACGTTGACCAGCAGTTCGCGCGAGGGCGTGCGCCAATGGAGGTCGATGCTGCCGAGCGGGCCCTTGCGAATCTTGGGAAGCGGAGCCGTCAACCCGCGCTCCTCGACCAGTTCCAGCGCGCTCATTAGCAGCAAACCCACGGCACGCCGCCAGATAGCCTCCGCATAACCAGGGCTGCTTTCCCCATCCCAATCGTCATCGAGGTCCAGCATGGAGCGCGAGGCCACAATCGCGGCGGCGACGTGACTGAGCGACGGTGGCAGGGCATGTTCCAGGGCGGTTACATCCTCGACCGGCAAATCAGCCACGTTGATGCGTGGGCGGGTCGTTCTGGCCATTGCTGTTCTCAGTCTGCCTCCGAAGCCCGTTCGTCTCTACCGGATTGTCCGTCAAGCCGCGCCACCGACCCGACCGTCACTCATCCCCCGTCTGGCCATCGAGCCACGCGCGGACCTCCGTATGATGATCGGCGTAGTGGTGATAGCAGCAGCCGGCGAGGACGCGCCAGGGGGTCCAGTCGGGCGGCATGCCGAGGTAGCGGCCGGGATCGTGCAGGTCGTCGTCGGCGAGGTGCTTGACGCATTCGAGGAAGTCGCGGTAGACGTCGCGCGCCTCAGCTAGCACCTCGTCCAGCGGCCGGTCCCGGTTCTCCTCGTAGACGATCCGGTTGCGCTCGTCCTGCTCGAGGTTCCACAGATCCGAGCCGACTAGCGCTCGCTCCCGCATCACCCCCACCATCTCCCGCTCGGACCAGGCGATGTGCGCGACCACGTCCTTTACCGACCAGCCGCCCGGTTCCATCGCCTCTGTCATCCGCCGCTCGCCGACCTCGATCAACAGCGCATCCCACCGCTCCCGCTCGGCCAGCAGTTGCTCCAGAAACCGCAACTTCGTCATCGGTTGATCGATGTCCATGCCGAAAGTCCATCCTTTCCTCGGTCCCGGCTTGCCCATCCGCCGAACCGCAATATGCGGGCAGCGGAATCACCGCCGAACGCCGAACGCCTCGCCTGCTATACTCTCATCCATACCCCACGTGCCCGCACGCGCTCGCCACCCGCCGTCCAACCACCCGTCGGGCACACCGCGCGCCGCCCCGGTTCGCTCTCGCCCTACCCCGCACTCCGAAACCGGCGCCCGCGACGGCGCGTTGAAGATGGTGGAACACAACGCGCGGAGGCACAGAGGGAGGCCGCGCGCTATCGGACGAGACGAACGCGAACACAGACGCGCAGACCGGCGCCCAAGCGGCCACAGGAGAGACCGCCGGCGCGGGGGAGGGCTTCAATGAACACGATCGGTTGGGGACTCGGTGGCGGCGGGGCGGCACGCTCGCTCCGCATGCTCCGCGTCCTGGTCACCGTCATCGCCGTCCTGGCACTCGTGCCCCTGGCAGGGTTGAGCCAGGCGAGCGCGCAGGACGGGACCGCCACGATTCAGGTCCAGAGCTTCGGGCCGGACGGCGCCACGCCGCTCCCCTTCGCCCGCTTCACCGTTACCGCCTCCGACGGAGCGACCTACGGTCCGCTCGAATCGACGCTCGACGGTTCGGTCAGCTTCACGGTCGACACGGCCGAGGACCTCACCTTTACCGTCGAGGAGAGCGTCCCGCCCTCCTGCGGCATCGCGCCCGACCCGCAAGAGGTCGGCCCGCTCGCCGACGGCGAGTCAGCCTCGGTCAGCTTCACCACCGAGTTCGATGATGATTGCGACCGCGGCTCCATCTCCGCCTACAAATATGTCTGTCCGGCCGGCTTCGACCCCGCTTCCAGCTACGACGCTTTCGTCGCCAACTGCGCCGAGGATGTCAATGGCAACCCCTTCCGGCTGGAGGAAAACGGGGCCGAGATCCTGACTGTCCAGACCGGCGCCTACGGCATCTCCGGCCGTGCCCCGATCGTCGACCTCACCCCCGGCGACTACCAGCTCGTCGACCTGGCCGAGGGCGAGGAGGCGGCGAACGTCGCCTTCTGCTTGACCTTCCCCGGCAACCAGGCCGACGGCGGCGGCCCCACCGACGTCGCGCCCGCCGAGCTGAGCGACGGCGCGGTCGACGTCTCGACAGGCGACGACCGCATCGCCTGCGACTTCTTCGTCATCCCCGGGTTCGAGGGCGACGAAGGCAGCCAGGACGGTGAGGACGGCGCGGACGGCGGGGAGCAGATCGAAGCGGACGACGCCGAAGACCAGGACCAGGACCAGGGCCAGGAGCAAGTTCAGCAACCCGAAGAGGGCGACGGCGACGACCAGGAGATCGAGGACGACTTCCAGGCCGCCCAGAACGGCGCCGGCTACATCGAGTTGCACCTGGCGGTCTGCCCGCCGGGTTACGACGCCGGCAACTATTTCGAAGATTGCCACGATGAGGGCGTCGAGGGCGTCGAGTTCACCATCGACGGCCCCAACGGCTACGCCAACAGCGCCGACACGGTCATCATCAACGACCCCGGACCCGGCATCGCCGCCTTTAGCGACCTCGAAGCCGGCACGTACGTCTTCTACGCGGACATCCCCGGCGACCTCACCGACCGCTTCGTCTACTGCTCGATGGCCGACAGCGACGAGGTGGTTCCCTTCGATGAGCCGGATCAGGGCAGCATCGCGATCGATCTCGCCGAGGGCCAGGCGGTCGTCTGCGACTGGTACGCCATCCCGATCCAGCAATTCGAGAACGCCCGCCTCGAAGTCGTCAAGCACACCTGCCCGAGCGACTACGACGCCGAGGGCGCCTTCTATGCCGAGTTGCTCGAGAACTGCCCGGATGTCACCGCGGGCGTTACCTTCACCCTCACCCGCCAGGAAGACCCGGCCTTCGAGCGCGTCAAGGTCACCAGCGGCAGCGGTCGCGTCGTTTATGGCGAGCTCGTTCCCGGCACCTATTTCCTGACCGAAGACGTGCCGGCCGGCGTCGATGAGATCGTCCTGGTCTGCAACGTCAATGACGGCTCACCGTACGCCAAGGATGTCGTCAACGGCGCGACCAGCTTCGGCATCGACGGCACCGGTCAGCAGGTCTCCTGCGATTGGTTCAATATCCCGCCGTTCGATGCCCCGGAGCCGCCCGCGGCGACCGGTTACATCGAGTTGCACAAGGCGGTCTGCCCGCCCGGCTACGACGACGGCAACTATTTCGAGGACTGCCACGATGAGGGCGTCGAGGGTGTCGAGTTCACCATCGACGGCCCCAACGGCTACGCCAACAGCGCCGACACGGTCATCATCAACGACCCCGGACCCGGCATCGCCGCCTTCGACGGTTTGGAAGCCGGCGAGTACGTGATCAACGAGGACGTTCCCAACGACGTTACCGACGTCTTCGTCTACTGCTCGATGGCGACCAGCGACGACGTGGTCCCGTTCGAGTACACGCAACAGGGCGGCATCGCGCTTGATCTGGCCGACGGCCAGGCGGTTGTCTGCGACTGGTACAACATCCCGGTCCAGCAGTTCGACCCCGGCACGCTGGCAATCACCAAGTACACCTGCCCGACCGGCTACAACGGCGACGCCTCCTACGCCGACTTCCTCGCCGACTGCGACAAACCGACCGAGGGCGTCACCTTCTTCGTCACCGGTTTCGGCGAGATCGAGCCGCGCGTCGACACCACCGACGGCAACGGCGGGGTCTTCTTCGACAACATCGCGAACCCGAATACCTACCAGATCTCCGAAGACGTGCCGGACGAGTTCGCCGCCCCGGTTGCCTTCTGCGCGGTCAACGGCGGCGACGTCTTTGAATTAAACCTGGGCGATGGCAACGGCTACATCGAGGTCGACGCCGACGGGCAGGCCTTCGACTGCGACTGGTTCAACATTCCGGCGGACCTGCGCGCAGACGCCCAAATCACGATCCAGAAGCGCCTCTGCCCGGAGGGGTACGGCGGCGGCAACTACCTCCAGGACTGCGACGACGCGGTCCAAGACGTCACCTTCAACGCCGACGGCCCGCAAGGCTACGACGAGAATGCCACCACCGGTCAGCAGGGGATCGCCTTCTTCGAGAACCTCGCCGCGGGCAACTACGTCGTCACCGAGCTGCCGCCGAACAACATCAATGTCGCCGTCTACGTCGTCGGCTGTTTCGACGCCAACGGCAGCGTCTCCTTCACCTACGACGACTCGACGGGTTTGCGCATCATCCTGCCGGTCAAGGCCGGGCAGGAGGTCACCTGCAACTGGTACAACATCCCGCCCACGCAAGGACCGAGCGGCTCGATCACGATCCACAAGTTCCTTTGCCAGGGCAAGGACGACAACACGTACAACTGGGAGCAGGAGTGCGTGAACTTCGGCTCCGGCGCCGAGTTTGAGTTACAGACCAGCGGCGGCGACCCGATCGTCCGCCGCACGACGAACCTGAACGGCCTGGCCACCTTCGCCAACCTGGACGACGGCGCCTACGGCCTGGATGAGACAACCGGCGACTGGTGCCACGCCGAGGCAGACCATGTTGACTCCGCCGGCAACGTCCTGGTTCAGAACGGCGGCGACACGGACGTCTTCGTCTACAACTGCGGCAAGAAGGACGTCAGCCAGCTCCCGAACACCGGGGTCGGGGTCGGCCCCGCCCCCGGCACCGCCGGCCACGCCGCCCTCTGGTCCATCGCCGGCGGCCTCGGCGGCCTGCTCCTCCTCTTCATCGTCCGCCGTACCCGCCCGACGATGGCGGTGAAGCGGGCGGCATAGAGTTGGCAGCCCTCACCCCCAACCCCTCTCCCGATGCGCGGGAGAGGGGCTTTTTCTCTGTTCCTATTGGGCGGGCATCTTGTAGGGGCAGACCGGGTGCCCCTACAAGCACGATACCGTGGGGTCGTGGATAATGCGGACCGTGGCGGGTGCGAACAAGAAGGTCGTACCAGTTGCAGCAAATGGTGATCTATGACGACCTACGAGCTTTGGGACACGGACAGTAGCAATCTGGTGGGCACATACACAACGGACACGTGCAATTGGCCGCCGACACGCATCCGTCGCGCGAATACGCTGACATCTGGACGCGCCCGTCGCCACGGGAGCGGCGCTGACGCTGGCCGAAAGACCGCGCACGTGATGGCTTCCGACACGCCTCAAGAGATCCCAAGCCTGAAACGCTATGCGTGCGAGCGCGATGCCCTCTTGGGTCGGATCGTCCAGGCCTTGGAAGGCGACAACCGGGTGAGCGCGGTCTGGCTCTCCGGTTCATTCGGACGCGGCGAAGCCGACGAGTGGAGCGACTTCGACCTGCACGTCGCGGTGCAGGATGAGCACTTTTCGGCCTTCCTCCTTGAGCGCCCAGCCCTCTATCGGCGCGTCGGTACGCCCATTCTTGTTCAGCCGGAGAGGATTCCATCGAACAGCATGCCCGGTGGTCACTTTCAACTCGTGCTCTACACCGGTCCCATCGAGGTCGATTGGAACATCGGCCCCACCAGCCAGGCCCAGCGGCCGGCCGCCACGACGCTGCTCGTCAATCGCGCCGACATCCCGATCCTGACCCCGCCGCCACTGACCCCGGCCGAGCGGCAGGCTCAGGCGAACCACTGGCTGTCCTATTTCTGGGCCATGACGCCGATCGCCATCAAGTACGCCGGTCGTGGCGCGAGCCGGCAAGCGGCCAGCCAGATCGATCTGCTCACGACCGCCTTCATCGCCCTCTGGCGCCTAGTGGAGCTTCCGGACGGGCCGAATCCGTGGCTGCCGACGACGAATCGACCGCTCGAACCCGACCTCAACGCACGCCTGCCCCATTTGGGCTGGACGATCGACCCAGCGGAAACGCTCCGTGTGATCCGCGCCCTCTGCGCCGAGGTCGAACGCCTGCACCCCGCGCTCACGGCTCTTGGCGTCTCGATCCCAGTAGCTATGCTACGTGAGATAGCAACATTGAGCGCCATTGCCGAAGAAGCTATTCGCGCAGCACCTCAGGATGTCAGACGAACGTACCGGTAACCGGTCGACAACACCCGTGACGACGGTCGCATCTTCTCCAAGGAACCACCCATGATTATCACCAACCGCCCCTACCGCGACGACCGGGACCTGGCTCGTATGCGCGCCTTCCTCGCCGAGCATTGGCGCGTCTACGGGCCGACCGGCGGGTATTTCCATGTTGGCGATCTGTTGTGGCGGCAACGGGCGATGCCGGGCGACGTTGTGCCAGAAGAGCGCGACCGCCTCTGGGAAGGGGCGGACGGTAGGCTGCTCGGCTTTGCCTGGTTCTATCCGAAGCGTTGCGCGGTGGAACTGCAAGTACACCGTGACGTGCGCGGCGAGGGGGCCATCGAGCGGGAGATGCTGGCTTGGGCCGAGGAGCGCCGGCGCGCACTCGACCATCCACCGCCGCTCTCGGTGATCGTCTTCGGCGACGACGATCCGCTCCGCCCGTTCGTCACCGCCGAAGGGTTTGCGCCGAGCGATGAGCGGCCGATGCTCTGCCTGGCGCGCGATCTGGCTACACCCATACCCCACGCCGAACCCGCCGCCGGTTTCGTCGTGCGCCAGGTCGCGAGCGAGGCGGAGGACGCGGAGCGCGTCGCCGTCCACCGCGACGTCTGGCATCCCTCGTGGTTCACCCTCGCGGCCTACCGGTACCTCCGCGCCCTCGACGGCTACGCTCCCGACCTCGATCTGGTCGCCGTCGCGCCGGACGGCCGCTACGCCGCCTATGCCCTGGCCTGGCCGGACGATGACGGCGGCACGGCCGAGTTCGAGCCGGTCGGCGCCCGCGCCGAGTACCGCCGCCGCGGCCTCACCCAGGCCGTTCTCCACGAAGGGCTGCGCCGCATGCGCGCCCGCGGCCTGCACACCGCCATCGTCTACTGCAACACCGACCCCGCCTGCGCCCTCTACCACTCCGCCGGCTTCCGCGAAGTCGGCCGCTGGGTGACGTATCAGCGGATCGAAGGAGGCATACGGTGACAACGCCATTGGCAACCGCCTCAGACCTGGACGCACTGCCGAGCAACGGCTACAGGTAGTAACTGATTCGGGGAGAAATCAGGAAGCGAACCATCGCGAGCTTTGCGTACGGCATCGTTGCCGCCCGGCTAGCACGTCCCCTGATCGTCCTGGCCGAGAACGAGCAGGCCGGTATCGCCACCGTCGGGGAGTGCGGATACCGCCTCCGCCGGGACCCGGATACCGTGCTCGCTCCGGCCGCGGCGTTTATCGCGAACGAGGATCTCCCGCCACCGGACGAACGGGACTTCACGACGCACGTCTGTATCCCAACGCTGGCGATCGAGGTCGTCTCGCCATCCAACACGAGACGCGAGGTGATGGAGAAGGTCGAAGCGTACCGCGAGGCCGGCATCCCCCTCATTTAGGTCGCCTTTCCCGAGACGAAGAGCGTACTGGTCGACGGCGCGGGCCGCGAGCCGGTCATCTTGACCGAGCACGACCTCCTCGACGGTGGCGACGTGCTCCCCACCCTTCGTCCGCTCCGTGTGGCCGACATCTTCCGCTAACTCGCCTCGTCTTCGCAGAGCACCACGTTTCCGTGTTCATCCCCGTGGTACTCCAGCGCTTGCCCGGCGGCCTCGACGACGATCAGGTAACCGGGGGTGATGACCTGGGCGTAGACCTCGTCCGGCTTCGGGCAGCCGAGGGAGGCGTCCGGCCACTCCCGCGCCTCGACCGTGGTTACGGTCAACTCTGCCGCGTCGACGCCGAGTTGGGCCGCGGCGTCTGCCAATGCCGCGTCGACCGCCGCGGGCTGATCCGCGGCCGGAGTTGTCGATTCGGTGGTCAACGCCACAACCCCGTCGATCTGCCAGAACTGGCGCTCCTCGTCGTAGCGGAAAAGGACGAGCTCGACCCGATCGCCCGTCACGATCTCTGCCGCGATCCGGCCATCGGGGAGCAAGTGCGCCTCGCGAACGGTCGGCGCGGCCGGCGGGACCGGCGATCCGGCCGGTAGCGTGCCGGCCTCCTCGGGCGGCTGGCCGGGCACGATCGGAGTCGCTTCGGTGGGCGCGACCTCGGCGGCAATGTAGTCGTCACTGTAGAGGGCGAGCAGGCGCGGCAGATCGCCCGCCTCGGCACAGGCGCGGACTAGCTCCACCGTCTCCTCCAGCGCGGCGACCGTCTCGGCGTCGACCGACTCCCCCTCTGGCAACTCCGCCGCCAGCGCCGGCAAGTCCGGCGCTGGCGGCGAGCCCATCACCGATTGCACCTCCTCCGGCGCGCGCGGCTCGACGGCGCAGGCGACGTCGGGTGTCGCCTCTTGCGCCACCGTAGCGTCAGCCAGCCCACCGATCAGCACCGCCGAGGACAAACCGAGGACGATCAACAGACGGCAGCGGGTCATTGGTGCGTCTCCTTGCGGTAACGGTGCATCATGCCGCGGACTTCCATGATCGCCACGGCGATCAAGAACCGTGCCGCCCAGCCGTGCGCCGGGTCGGGTCGTACCGCTCGCCCGCGGCATCGACCCGGAGAAAGGGTTCCGCCACGGCGAGCGAGGTCAGCCGACCGTACAGATGCGGCCGGCGGAAAGCATTGCCCCAGGTTTCGCGCCGGCGGTAGTCGCGCAGGGTGTCCAGATCGAAGCGGGCCAGATAGACGTCCTCGTTTTCGCCCGCTTCGACGAGCAGGCTGTTGCGCGAGCAGCCCTTGTCGTCGAAGCCTATCGGGTCAAACGCGACTGAGTGGCCGAGGCCCGGTCCCGCGTAGTTCGTCATCGCCACGCCGACCATATTCTCGCAGGCGCGCGCGCGGAACTGGCCGATCCGGTTCGCCTCCAGGTCGCAGGCGTTGGGTGTGAGAATAATCTCGGCGCCCTTCAGCATCAGGATACGGGCGCTCTCCGGGAACTCGCGGTCGTAGCAGATCATGGCGCCGATCTGCACGTCGCCCTTCGCCGTGTCGAGCGTGCCGACGTAGAAGTCGTCGCCGGGGGTCAACGCCGCCTCGTGCCACGAGAAATCGCAGGTGTGGACCTTGGCATAGGTGAAGACGATCTCGCCGTGCCGGTCGATGAGCGACATCGCATTGCGCGGCAGACCGTCCCACCGTTCGAGGTAGGTGAGCGCGATCGCCATCTCCAGCTCACGCGCCAGGTTTCGGAAATGAAGGACGAACGGATCGTCCCGCCCGATTGCCAGGCCCTTCCAGACGTCGGCCAGGTGCGGGAAAGCGGGTTCGCTACCGTTGGTGGCCCAGCGACCAGGCGCGCGCCAAAGGTCCGGCGCGTCAGGCGGGCAAGGGATGGCCGAGGTGTACCCGACGCTCCACATCTCCGGGAAGAGGGCGACGTCGGCGCCCAACGCCCGCGCCCGGCGGCAGAATGCCTCCCCTTTGGTGAGGTTCGCCGCCTGGTCGCCGTCGCGGGCCGTCATTTGCAACAAGGCAATGGTCAGTTCGGTCATGGATCGGTCTCCGTGGTCGTACTAATACCTGAACGCACAATACCCGACCACGGGAGGACCACGCGGCAACGATGAATAGGCGAATCGTCAGTGAAGGTACCGGTGCATGAGGATCACTCCATCCAGGCGGCAATTCAATAACGATTCGATCATATCACGCCGCCCCTACGAGTTGACCTGCCACCCGAGCTCAAGCTCCCCGCCCAAGAACCCCGCCAAACGCTCCGCCTCGGCCTCGGCGGCGGCACGGACCCACCCCGGCTGCTTCGCGAAGGGTTCGATTTGGACGACGAGCCGGCGTCCCTTCCGCTCGTGCCGCCAGACACCCTCCATCCGGCCGTCGACGAGGAGGACCGGCGACAGCCAGCCCTGCGAGCGAAAGACGCGGGCGCGAAAGTCGCCCGGCATCAAGTTGCCCGCGTGGCGGGAGGCGGCAACGACATACTGGTCGAACGCGGGCAGCAGGCGGACCACGCCGGGCGTCTGCGCCGTCGCCGCCTCGGCGATCTTCTCCGCGAGCATCCAGTGGGGCACGCCATCGATCGTGACCGGCGCGAGGTCGTCGCCGAGGCTGGCGAGGAGCTTGCCCGCGGGCGCCGCTTGGGTGCCCCACCAACGGGCCAGGTCGTCGCGCGTCGCGGGTCCGTTGGCGGCCAGGAAGCGGCGGGTCACCTCGCGGAGCGCATCGGTGCCGTCGATGGTTGCGAACGGGCCGAGCCACTGGTCCGGGCGGGCAAAGCGGACGTTCTGGCCGGCGCTCGGGGCAAAACAGAGCTCGCCGCGAGAGGCCGACGGCTTGAGGAACACGCCCCAACCGTGGCGCAACTTGTCGCCGATTGCCGGCGATCCGGTCCGCCGGGTCACTTCGTCGACCAGTTCCTGACGGGTCAACTCGCGGCCGTCGAGCGCTTGGTTGACGGCGTTGAGGAGGCGTTCGAGCTCTTCCCGCGTCACGCCGAAGTTGCGCAGCCAATAGGGTTTCAGATAGTCCCGGCGCGTGTTCAGCGCGGCGGCCCACGTCCCGAACTCGGCCGACGGGAGGAGGTGGAGCGTGCCGCGCATCGCCCAGGTCTTGACCAGGCTGCGCTCCTCCCAGAGCGCCCGTGCAACCGTGTCCGGCTCCAGATCATCGACCCGCGCCCAGAGGGTAAGCTCGGCGGACGACATGAGCTGGGCATGCAGCCCACAAATCGCCGTCGTCACATCGAGCATCTCGGCCCTCGGCACCCGCCGGTCGAGGCGCTGGCGGCGCAGCCGCCACGCCGCGACCTGCTTCCATGTGAGTGTTTTCTCGTTCACGCGCATGCCTTCGTCAAACGCCTCACGCCTCACGCCTCGGACCTGGGGGATAACCCTACCCCCGATTTTGTAGCTCGCCCTGATGCCAGGGCGTCACCGGCGTCATACTATCAACCTGGTGAGTTGAGCATCGGGCGCCGTCCCGGTTCAACAGCGTGCATTCAGGCATCCAGGCATGGAGACGCGGAGGTCGTGACATGATTCCGGAAGAGATCCGGCAAGCGAAGTGGGGTTGGATTCTGGCGGCGGGTCTCGCGCCCCCGCTGGTGGCGAGTCTGGCAATGTGGCTGCTGCCGACCCTGACGGTGCTGGCCACGGCCGGCGCCGCCTGGTGGGCGTCCCGCGCCGTGCGCGGCGGCCTGAAGCCGGTCCACGGCGCGATCATCGGGTTGATCGCCGCCGGCGTTGGGGTCTTTGCCTTCGGCGGCAACGACCTGATCGAGACGTTGCGGTTCGCGCTGACAGTCGCCGCCGGCTGGGTCGGCGTCGTGATCGCCAATCGGACGACCACCATCGTTCGCCCCTGGCAGCCGCCGAAGTGGGAGCACCCCTCGTGGGAACAGAAGCGCGAACGGGTATGACAGGCGACTGACCAGGGCCGTCGTCCCGGCGATACCGCGACCAGAGGCGGCGGGTCGATGACCCGTCCGCCTCATGCCTTAGGGCCACCCATCCGTAGTGATTGATCGACGTTCTCAAGGAGTCGCATAGATGGCGCTGACGCGATTGACCGACTTCATCGCATCGCGTACGGGAAAATGGGTTGTCCTCGCGGTCTGGCTCGTGCTCGCCGTGGTCGCTGGGGCGTTCGGCAACCGGCTCGGCGAGGTCGAAGAGAACGACGCCTCCGCCTGGTTGCCGCGCTCGGCCGAGTCGACCGAGGTCGTCGAACTGCAACCGGCCTTCTTCGGCGACGAGACGATCCCCGCGGTCATCGTCTACGAACGCGAGGGCGGGATCACCGCTGAGGACCAAGCGGCCGTCGAGGACGATCGGCAAGCGCTCACCAGCATCGCCTTTGGCGGCCAAATCCCGCCCGTAACGACGTCGGAAGACGGTCAGGCGTTGCTGCTGACCATCCCGCTCGTCGAGGACGAAGAAGACGACGAGCTCCTCTTCGATCAGATCGACGAGATCAAGGCGACCGTGCAAGAAGGCGCGCCGGAGGGGTTGAACGTCAAGGTCTCTGGTCCGGCCGGCAGCCTAGCCGACTTCATCGACGTCTTCGACGAGATCGACGGCACGCTCATCCTCGCCACGGTCTCCGTCGTCACCGTCCTGCTCCTGATCATCTACCGCAGCCCGGTCTTGTGGCTGCTTCCCCTGCTCACGGTCGGCATCGCCAGTCAGTTCGCCAACGCTTTCGTCTATTTGCTGGCGAGGTACGCCGACATCACCGTCAACGGCCAAAGCGCCGGCATCCTGACGGTGCTCGTCTTCGGAGCGGGCACCGACTACGCGCTGCTGTTGCTCGCCCGCTACCGGGAGGATCTGCACAACCACGAGGACAAGCACGAGGCGATGCAGCTCGCGCTGCGCCGCGCCGGTCCGGCCATCCTTGCCTCCTCCGCCACGGTGATGGTCGGCATGCTCTGCCTCCTCGCCGCCGAGCTGAACTCGAACCGCGGCCTCGGCCCGGTCGCCGCGGCCGGCATCTTCAGCGCCCTCCTGGCGATGACGACGCTGCTGCCGGCGCTGCTGGTGATCCTCGGCCGCTGGCTCTTCTGGCCGTTCGTGCCGCGCTTCGGCAAGCCTTCCCGCGACGAGCTCGGGATCTGGACGCGCGTCGCCAATTGGGTCGGCCGCACCACCCGCCCGGCCTGGATCGGCACCGTCGTCCTGCTCGCGGTGCTGGCGCTCGGACTGACGCGGATGGAAACCGGCCTCACCGCGGCGGAACAATTCACGACCAAACCGGAATCGATCGAGGGGCAGGAAATCATCGCCGACCACTTCCCGGCGGGCGCATCGACCCCGGCCTACGTCATCGCCAACGCACCGTCCGCGCAAGCGGTGACCGAGGCGGCCCAGGGTGTCGAGGGCGTGGCCAACGTCGAGCAGCCGCTCACGGCGGACGATCCGGCGTCAGGCGAGCCACTGGCGATGATCCCGGTGATCCTGGCCGACGATCCGTCGAGCGGGGCGGCCAAAGAGACGATCGAGCACTTGCGCGACGCCGTTCATGCCGTACCGGATGCCGGCGCCATCGTCGGCGGCGACACCGCGGTCGCGCTCGACATCAGCGAGGCATCGTCCCGCGACGAACGCGTGATCATCCCGCTGGTGCTGCTCGTCGTCTTTATCATCCTGGTGCTGCTGTTGCGGGCAATCGTCGCGCCGTTGGTGCTGATGGCGACGGTTGTCCTCTCCTTCCTGGCCGCGGTCGGCGCCAGCGTGGTCGCCTTCGACTGGATCTTCGGCTACGCCGGCGTCGACTTCGGCTTCCTGCTCTTCGCCTTCATCTTCCTCGTCGCGCTGGGGATCGACTACAACATTTTCCTGATGACCCGCGTCCGCGAAGAAGTGGAGAAGCACGGCCACCGCGAGGGGGTGCTGGGCAGCCTGGCCGTCACCGGCGGGGTGATTACCAGCGCCGGCATCGTCCTGGCGGCGACTTTCGCCGTGCTGACCGTCTTCCCCCTCGTCTTCCTGGTCGAGGTAGGTGTGGTGATCGCCTTCGGCGTCCTGCTCGACACCTTCCTCGTGCGCTCGATCCTGGTCCCGGCCCTGGCGCTGGAGATCGGCCCAAAGACCTGGTGGCCGAGCCGGCTGATGCGGGAGCGCGTTCCCGCGCGGCAGCCGGCTGAGGTAGGAGCGGCGACGAATAGGCGTTAGGCGTTAGGCGTTAGGCGGCGTTTGCCAAGCTCCGTCCTGCTGAGGCGAAGCCGAAGCACGCCCTGAGGCACCGAAGGGCATCCCCCGGCGACGCCGGTCCGTCGTGCCGCTGCCGCGCTGCGCGCGGGGATGCTTCGATGCCTCAGCATGACGGGGTGCCAACGCGGCCTAACCAGATCAGCCTTGGTCACGTCCGCGATGAGGTGATTCTGGGCGATGGCAAGAGGAGGGGCTGTTGGTACGTAGGCGGGCCGATGCGACGGAAGACGTCGCGCGGAAGATCGCGCGGCGGTTGGGTGACATGCCCGGGGTGATTGCGGTCGCGATCGGGGGATCGGCGGCGCGCGGTAGCGCGGACGGGTGCTCCGACGTCGACCTCTATGTCTACGCCCCGGAGCCGCCCCCGCTCGACCTACGAGCCGACCTTGCCCGGACCTATGATCCGGCGCCCGAGATCGACAATCGGGCCTTCGGTCCGGGCGACGAGTGGGGCGACGAGGCGACCGGTCTCGCGGTCGATGTGATCTACTGGAGCCCGGCTTGGATCGAGGAGCAACTCGCGCGCGTCCTCGATCAGCACGCTCCGTCGGTTGGCTATTCGACGTGCTTCTGGCGTACCGTGCGATCGTCTGTGCCGCTCATCGACCCGACCGGGTGGTTCGCAGCGCTCCAGGCTTCGGCTGATCGGCCGTACCCAGAGCCGTTGCGTCAGGCCATCATCGCCACCAACCGACCCCTCCTCCGTCAGGCGCGCTCCTCTTTCCTCCACCAGATCGAGTGTGCCGTCGAGCGGAATGATCCCGTGAGCGTCCACCACCGCACGACCGAGCTCCTGGCCAGTTTCTTCGACGTCCTCTTCGCCCTCAACCGCGTTCCGCATCCCGGCGAGACGCGCCTGCTCACGATCGCGCGGGCCGAATGCCCCCTCCTACCGCCCGACCTAGCACCCCTCGTCGGCAATTTGATCGCCGCGACCGTGCCGCCCTGGGACGACGGTCGCCTCGCGGCCAGCGCCCACGCGCTCATCGACAGCCTGGAGGACCTACTCGCGGCGAGCGCTCGTTCCGAACACTCTTAGAACCCTCTTAGCTTCAGCACCCAGACTCGTCTCAGTGGAGGACCGGACGGCACACGGCCGATCACGCGCCTCTCGTTTCGTAGCGGACGCGGCTACTTTCCGCGGTAGCGGGAGAGCCTGAGACAGCGCGCCGTCTTGGGATACATGAAACGGCGCCGGTGATGGAGGTTCACGAGATGATGAATCGAGCCCACGCCATATTGGTACGGCACGATGCGTTTTTGGTGCGGCTGTTCGCCCGGAGCGGCGGCAACCCGCGGCAAGCCAGCCTGACCTTCTTGCGGATCAGCATGGGGTTGGTCTTCCTCGGCTTTGGCGTGCTCAAGTTCATACCGGGGCTCAGCCCGGCCGAAGGGCTGGTCGAGCAGACGGTCGATGCGCTCACCTTCGGGCTGATACCCGGCATCGTCGGCGTCCTGCTGGTGGCGGCGATGGAGTCGACCATCGGCTTGTGCCTGATCACCGGACGCTTCATCGGCATCGGCCTGGCGCTGCTGGGCATGGCGATGATCGGCATCCTCTCGCCGGTCGCCCTTTTCCCGAACGAGCTCTTTGCCGGCCGCTTCTTCGCGCCGACGCTCGAAGGGCAGTACGTGCTCAAGGATCTGATCCTGCTCGCGGCCGGTCTCGTCATCGCCGTCGGCGGCCTCGGCGACACCCGCTCGGCCAACAGCGCCGCGCAACGCGAGGTTTCCCGCCGCGCCCAATGACATGATGCCCCCCGTCATGCTGACCGAAGGGAAGCATTCCCCGGCGAAGCCGCGTCGGTCGTGCCGGAGATGCGCTTCGCGCGGGGATGCTTCGCCTTCGGGCTCAGCAAGACGAGGGCGGCAAACAACGGCGGATGACGGTTCGCAGACACGACCTAACGCATCGGAGTCCAGATCATGTTGACCGGGTTCTATTGGATCGATATCAGCATCGCCGTCCTTCTTCCCATCGTCTGGGGGATTGCGGCGCTCCTCGGCGGACACTTGCCCGCCGCGCGCACGGCACATCGCCTCCGCTTCACGGCCTGGGCCACGCTGCTGGTCCTCGTCGTGGCCCAACTCTTTGGCCTCGTGCGACTCGGGACGATCCTCGGGACGTGGGCCATCGATCCGGATTTTGCCGAAGACCGACTCTTTGTGGGCCTGCCAGTCTTTCTACCCGCCGCGCTCATCACGCTCGTCTGGTCGATGCCGCTGATTTGGCGTCTCGCCCGCGCTGCCGGGGCCAGTCGCGCATCGCTCGACGCCAGCATCAGGTCCGAGGCAGCCGCCCCCGGCCTGATCGTACCGATCCAGATGACGACCCTTGGCACGGTCATCGCCGCCTGGCTTGCCTTCTCACCACCTTCGCCGCCGTATCTCGACACGACCGTGACCCTGGTCGCGGTACTCGTCGTCCTGGCGACGGTGCGCTGGGTCTGGCAGGGACGGCGCGCGCTGTCACTCCGCGAGGGGACCGCGCGCCCCAGCCCGCGATTGGCCGTCCGTTTGATTCGAGCGACGAGCATCGCCGTCGTCCTCGTCCTCGCCTTCGGCGGTTGGTTCGTCTGGTCAATGGAGGCGAGCAGGCTGCCCGACCGGATGAGCATGATGGCCGCCCACAACGTCGATTGGGGCGGCGGGCCGGCCGGCGCGCACAACCACGGCCCCGGCGTGATCAGCGTCACCGAGTTGACCGGTCCCCGTACCGGCGAGCCCGACCACCGCTTCACCCTCACCGCCAAGCAGGCGACGGTCGAGCTCAGCTCCGGCACGACGATCGCCGCCTGGACCTTCAACGGCCGGGCGCCGGGTCCCGAATTGCGGGTGCGCCAGGGTGATCTCGTCGAGGTGATCCTGATCAACGAGGATATCGAGGACGGCGTCTCGATCCACTGGCACGGCGTCGACGTGCCGAACGCTGAAGACGGCGTCGCCGGTGTCACCCAGGACGCCGTCCAACCGGGCCAGACCCACACGTACCGCTTCGTCGCCGAGGATGCCGGCACCTACTGGTATCACTCCCACCAGCAGTCGTCGAAGCAGGTCAAGAAGGGCCTCTTCGGCGCCCTCATCGTCCGACCCAAGGGGTATGAGGAGTCGGCCGTCGAGGAGATCACCGTCGTCGCCCACGGTTGGCCGGATGGCGACCGGCAATTCGGCTCCATCGCGACGAGTTTCGGCACCGTCGACTCCGTCGACCGCCGCGCGGTCGTGCCCGGCACAAAGGTCCGGCTGCGGTTGATCAACAGCGACTCAACGCCGATGCAACTCGCCCTCGCCGGGACGACCTTCCAGGTCGCCGCCATCGACGGCACGGATCTGAACCACCCGTCCGACCTCGACGGCGAGTCGCTCAAGCTCGCCGGCGGCGGGCGCTACGACCTCACCTTCACTATGCCGGAGACGCTGGTCGCGCTCTCGCGCGATGGCGACGGCCCGACGCTCCTGCTGAGCAGGGACGGCAACGGCGACGTCCCAGATATCGACGCCGGCCCGACCTTCAACCCCAGCGACTACGGCAGCCCGGCCGAGACGCCCTTTGACGCCGGCAGCGAGTTCGACCGCGCATTCGAGATGCGCCTGGGCAACCGCATCGGCTTCTACGACGGCCAGCCCAACCTCCTCTTCACCATCAACGGCGAGGTTTTCCCGGACACGCCGATGTTCATGGTGCGCGAGGGAGATTTGGTGAAGGTCACCATCGTCAACCACAGCTCCATGGACCACCCGATGCATTTGCACGGCCACCACCTGCTCGTCCTCAGTCGCAACGGCGACGAGGTGACCGGCAGCCCCTGGTGGATCGACACCCTCAACGTCGCGCCGGGCGAGCGTTACGAGCTCGCCTTCCACGCCGACAACCCCGGCGTCTGGATGGACCACTGCCACAACCTCGACCACGCCGCGATAGGGATGACGATGCACCTCGCCTACGACGGCGTCACTACGCCCTTCGAGGTCGGCCACGACACGCCGAACCAACCGGAGTGAGCCACGGGCGGGCACGCCGGCGCGATTGCGGCCGGTGGCCCGCTCCTCCATACTGACGCCGTCTATAGGCAGTCGAACGACGATCAGTAGAGGCTCGGCAACGCATGGTTCAGATCGCGCGCGTGGCCCCATCGAAATATAATCTTTGACTTATCATGGGTCGCGGGGTATCGTTAGCCCATGGCGTGGGAAGTCGAGTATACAGACCAGTTTGGCGACTGGTACAACGGCCTGACAAGAGAGGAACGTGCATCCGTCGCCGCGGCCGTGGACAAGCTCGAAGTCGGAGGTCCAGGTCTAGGACGTCCACTCGTGGACACGATTAGGGCGTGTCTGCACACCGTCATGCTGAGGCATCGAAGCATCCCCGCGCGCAGCGCGGCGGCGGCACGAAGGACCGGCGTCGCCGGGGGATGCTTCCCTGCGGTCAGCATGACGGAGCTTTGCAAACGCCGCCTGGAGGCTCACGCCATGCGAACATGAAAGAGCTGAGGCCCCGCGGCGGAAACTTGCGCGTGTTGTTCGCATTCGACCCACGCCGCGCCGCGATCCTGCTTATGGGCGGCGACAAAACGGGGCGCTGGCAGGCATGGTACGCCGAAGTGATTCCCATCGCCGACGACCTCTACGACGAGCACCTGGAAACGCTGAGGAAGGAGGGATTGCTGTGAGCGGACGCCACCCCTGGAGCGAGATCCGCGACAAGTTACGGGAAGACCCCGCGATGGAGGCTCGCATTAACGAGTACAAGCGAGCGATGGACGACGTCTTGCGCCTGGCTGAGCTGCGCAATCAGCACGGCAAGACGCAGACGCAACTGGCCGAGACCATGGGCGTCTCGCAGGCGCGCGTCTCGCAAATCGAGAGCGCCGAGAATCCCTACCTCGAAACCCTGCGCGAGTACGTCGAAGCGCTCGGCGGCGAACTGGAAGTGCGGGCCGTTTTCCCTGATGAGACCGTCACGCTGGTGGTGCCCACGCGCTAATATGTAGCAATGTCAGCGGGTACGGCCTCGAACGCTGTAGTTCGAGGCCGTATGCATTCGTGCGCTTTCCTACGGAACCAAGTTTCAGGAGATACCCCACCATGCGCATCCTCTACCTCGACATCGACTCCTTGCGGCCCGATCACGTCGGCTGCTATGGATACGAGCGGCCGACATCGCCGGTGATCGACGAACTAGCGGCGCGGGGAACGCGGTTCACCAACTGCCACACGTCGGACGCGCCGTGCCTGCCGAGTCGGGCGGCGCTCTTTTCCGGGCGGTTCGGCATCAACAACGGGGTGACGTGTCACAACGGGCCGGCCAGCCAGATGCGCTACGCCGGGAGCGGGCACAGCCACGACCCGAACCGGCCGATGTGGATGCGCGCCTTCCAGCTCGCGGGTTGGGAAACGGTCTGCTTCTCCGGGTTTGGGCAACGCCACCTGGCCTGGTGGTTCTCGGCCGGCTTCACCCAGCACTTCGGCAACCAGCTACCGGGCGGCCGGGAGTCGGCGGAAGACGTTGCGGGCAAGGCAAATAGCTGGCTGGAGACGAACGGCGCGACCGATAACTGGGTCATGCACGTCAACTTCTGGGACGTCCACACCCCCTACGCCGCGCCGGACCGGTACTACCAGCGGATGCGCGGTCTCCCAGCCCCGGCCCACCCAAGCGCGGACGAGGTCGCCTTCGACGCGGAACACAACTACGGCCCGCGCTCGGCCCGCGACTGGTGGCTGCACATACCCGGCTGGACGAACGACCAGCAGGGACGACAGGCGCGAATGCCGGTGGGCAACCCGGACACCTACGAACGCTACCTCGGCTTCCTCGACGGCTACGACGCCGGGCTGGCCTACGTCGACGAGCAGATCGGCCGCCTGTTGGAGACACTCGATCGAATAGGCGTCCGGGAGGAGACGGCGATCGTCGTCAGCGCCGACCACGGAGAGTCGATCGGCGAGTTGGGGGTCTACTTCGACCACAGCAACTGCTGCGAGGGCACGACCCACGTACCGCTGATCGTCGACTGGCCGGGGATGCCGGGTGGCCAGGTGGTCGACGAACTGGTCTATCAACTCGACCTACCGCCGGCGACCCTCGACCTCCTCGGCATGCCGGTCCCAATCGGGTGGGACGGCGCCAGCCTCGGGCCGGCCGTGCGCGGCGAGGCGTTTGCCGGGCGCGAACACCTCGTCCTGGGCACGGGCATCTTCTCCTTCCAACGGGCGGTACGCACGCCGCGCCATCGGCTGATCCGGACGATCCACCCCGGCCTCTACCCCTACGACTCGCTCTACCTGTTCGACATGGAGGCGGATGCGGGGCAGCGCCAGAACCTCGCCGCGGACCGACCGGAGATCGTCGCCGACCTCGATCACCGCCTACTCGATTGGCTCTGGACTTACACCACCGGCCCGGCCTCCGTTACCGACCCGTTCCAGGACCAACTCGCGGCCGGCGTCGACCCCGACCTCTATTGCTCGCGGCAGCACATGGAGCAGCGGCTGATCGACCTTGGCCGGGACGACCAGCTTGCGGACCTGCGGAGGCGTCGGAATCTCACGCGGGCGCGGCGGCCGTGGGATGGAGGACCGGCGTAGGAGTGAAGAATGACGACAACGCGATCGGCGCGGCTGTTCTTGAACGATGCGAGAGATCGTTTACCCGACGAGCCGAGACCGGACAGCCCTGCTGTCATGCCTGGACGCCTGAGCCCGCTGAGCCAGGGCGGGTCCGACCGCGATGGAATGGGTTTCGCCCATCTCATCCTCGAACGCCAAGGCGAGCGTCGCGACGGCGCCTAGTCCGCCCTGGCGAATCGCGGTCAACGCCGCTTCCTCAGTTGGGAAGTCACCGATCAGATTCGCGGTTTCCATATCCCAAAGTTCGTAGGCCATTGGTATCCTCCGCCCGTTCGACCTTCTGCATCGTAGACCGAAAGTCCGCGCCAGAGGCGACGCCGCTCCGGCGTCGGATTCGACAACTCCCGGCCGAGCGCTTCGGCGGACATGAAATCCGTAAGCGAAGGAGGATCGGTTCTCACTACTCGATAGAACGAGAGAACGCCGATCGATTGCCCGTCACTCCCACGAACCTTGCAATCCGGTACCCTCTACGAGAAGTGAACGGCTCCTTCTCCCGCGACCGTAGCAGCTTGCGCTGTCGGCGTCAACGCGAGCCGAGCCCCAGCTGACAAGAGATCTCCAGTCCTTGCCGTCAAGCGAAAGTGGGCATTCAATGAGTAATAGGCAGACACTTGTGACCTCTACCCAGGCAGAATCACGCGAGGTCGGCTGGGCCGAAACCGATTCCGCCCACTTCATCGACCTCGGCCGCATCTATACCCCGCGCCGGGACGAGCTGGCGGAGGCCTTTTGCGACCTGATCCCGGCGGCGGAGGACGAGGGGTTCACCGCCGTCGAGATCGGCACCGGCGAAGGATGGCTCAGCGAGGCGATCCTGCGCCGTTATCCAAAGGCGCACATGATCGGCCTCGACGGCTCGGCCACGATGCTCCAAGCCACCGAGCGGCGACTGGCGCCGTTCGCCGGGCGCTTCGACCTACGGCGATTCCGCCTGGAAGAATCAGGGTGGCTGGGCGCCTTGCCCGACGGGCCCCGCTGCGTCGTCAGCAGCCTGGTCATCCACCACCTCGACGGGCCGGGCAAGGCGGCCCTCTTTCGGGAGCTAGCCGCAAAGCTGGCGCCGGGCGGGGCACTCCTGATCTGCGACGTGGTCGAGCCGGCGAACGACTGGGGCCGGCGACACCTGGCCCGGGCCTGGAACGACGACGTGCAACGGCAATCGCGCGAGATCGGCGGCGACGACCGCACCTTCCGCGAATTCAGCGCCGACCAATGGAACATCTACCAGTTCCCCGTCGCCGAGGACGACATCGACCACTCCTCGACCACCGTCGAGCAACTCCAGTGGCTGGCCGGCGCCGGCTTCACTGGGATCGACGTCTTTTGGGCGCGGGCCGGGCACGTCCTCTTTGGTGGGTACGCATCAGCGAACTAAGCCGTGGGTCTGAGAAGGAGATCACGCCGGTTCGAGCACGACAATCTCCGCGTCGGCGCGACGGTAGGTCGCCAGATAGAGGGAGAGCAGAGCCAGCGGAAGGAGCAGGCCGAGGAGGCGGTAGACGGCGTCGTAGCTGTCGAAGAGGGTTAGCGCCAGGCCGCCGCCGACAGCGCCGATGGTCGCGCCCAGGTTGATACTGGCAGCGTTGAGGGCCATCACGGCCCCGCGCTCGGCTGGGAGTGCGTCGAGCAAGAGCGTGTTGATCACGATAAAGAGGATCGCCGCGCCGACGTTGATGGCCGCGACCGCGACGAAAACGGTCCAGAGCCGCTCGACCAGGATCCCCGTCAGCAGCATCGGCACGGACCAAACGACCATCGCCACGGCGAAGATGCGCAGCGCGGACCAGCGCGCCAGCGCGGCCGGGGCCAGGTTGTTTGCCACGAGTTCGAGCGCGCCGGCCGCGAGGAAGAGGGCGCCGAGCGTCCGCGCACCGCGCCCCAGGTCCTCCACGACGTAGGCGCCGAAGTAGGTCAGCCAGCCGATAAAGACGGCGACGATGAGCGCCATCGTCGTCAGCAGCCAGGCGGTGGGCCGGTGGCCGAGGACGCGGCGGTAACAGGCCATCATAGATGCGCGGGCGGCGTGGGTTTCCGGCCGGGCTTCGGCCGGCAGCAGCCACGTGCTCGCGAAGACGATGGCGAGCGGCGCGAGCAGCACGCCCAGCGCCCAGCGCCAACTTGCCGCGTCCTCGATCTGGGCCAGGACTGGCAGCCCGGCCACAATGGCGAGGGTCACGGCGGAAACGATGATGCCGATGGCGCGGTTGCGCCTGGCCGGATCGGGGAAGTAGTCGCCGACGGCGGAGAGGCAATTGGCCAACACGACCGCCCCACCCAGGCCACCCAGCATGCGCCCCACGGCGAGCCAGCCGAAGCCGGGCGCGAACGCCGCGAAGAGGGTGGCCAGCATCAGCACGGCGACCTGCGCGCGCAACCAGTTCGCCCGCGATGCGCGGCCCATAAAGGGCGAGGCGACGAGGGCAACCAGCATCGCCATGATCGCCGCGGCCGTGCCCAACTGCCCGGCTCTGGCCACGGAGAGGTCGAACTCGTCGGCGATACCGGGCAGCAATGGGCTGATCGCCATCGCGCTCGTGGACGCGGTCAAGGCGGCGAGGAAGAGAATGGCCACCGTGATGCGGCTCTGGCGGGGGGTGATCGTCATGAGCCCTGACTCCGTTGGATTGAGCCGGGATAGGCCGTCCCAGCGCTGCCGCGTCGCGCCGCCCACTGGCGGGAGTGGGATCAGCATGCGCTTCCGCGGGACGGCGCACATCGTCAAAGGTACGGAGATTGGCGGATAAGATTGCCGAAGGCGGGTCTACGTAGGCTCGTTCGTATCCCGTCGCCGGATGAGGACGCGCGCGGGGCGTCGCCGGGCCTACTACCTGCCGTCTACCACCATGATGTGGCCGGTGACGAAGGCGGCGTCCGAGCCAAACCAGAGGGCCGCCGCCCGACCGGCGAACACACGATGCGAGTCCGGGTGCGCCGCGTCTTTCTCGGACTTGCGTCCGCCCGGTGGCGTCAATCGGTCGCACGTCTGGGCAAGCGCGGCACCGGCGACGCGGAGCGATCGGTGCGCCCGTGAGATGATTAGCGAGCTTGGTCCGACCGGCAACCGGCAGCAAAGGAGACGTGACGATCTCATGCGGGCACTAAGCGACCGACTGGCGGTGAAGCCGGACGATCTCCGCCGCCGCGTCGACCCGGCGACGCTGGCGTTCCAAACGACCGAAGAGGTCGCCCCGGTCGAGACGACGATCGGGCAACCGCGGGCGGCGGAGGCGATCGAGTTTGCCCTCGAGGTCGACGCGCGCGGCTTCCACCTCTTCGCCGCCGGGTCACCCGGCACCGGGCGCGAAAGCACGGTCCTGGCCGCCGTCCGCCACTTCGCCGCCGCGCGGCCGACGCCGGCGGATTGGCTCTACGTCCACAACTTCGCCGAGCCCGACCGCCCGCGGGTCTTCCCGGTCCCGGCGGGGCGAGGCCGCCGCCTGGCCCGCGACCTGGCGTCGTTCGTGGAGGCGGCGCGGCAGGAAATACCACGCGCCTTCGAGAGCGAGGATTACGCGCGACGCCGGGAGCGGGCGCTGGCCGAGGTCACGACCCGGCGCGACAAGCTGATCGCGGAGTTGCGCGCCTTCGCCCAGGAACGCGGCTACGCCCTCGAGATGACCCCAACCGGCATCGGCACCATCGCCCTGCGCGACGGGCAGCCGATGACGCCGCAAGCCTTCGAGCAACTGACCCCACCCGAAAAAGCCGACATCGAGGCGCGCGGCAAGCAGGTCCAGACCGAGGTCGGCGCCTCGGTGCGCCAAATGCGCCAGATCGAGAAGGACGCGCAGGAGCGGGTCGAGGCCCTCGACCGGGAAGTCGCCCTCTTCGCGGCCGGTCCGCTCTTCGCCGAGCTCCAAGAGGCGTACGCCGACCTCCCCGAGGCCCTCGCCTTCATCGCGCGGATCGAGCAGGACCTGCCCGAGCATCTGCACGACTTCTGGCCGGTTATCAGCGCCGAGAGCCCCGAGGCCGCTATGCGCCTGGCCCAACGCCAGGAGCACCTGGCCCGCTACGAGGTCAACGTCCTCATCGACAACGGCGGGCTGACCGGCGCGCCGGTTGTCGTCGAGCGCAACCCGACCTACTACAACCTGATCGGCCGGCTCGACTACCGGGCGGTCCTGGGCGCGATGGTGACCGACTTCCGGCAGATCAAGCCCGGCGTGCTCCACCGCGCCAACGGCGGCTTTCTCGTCCTGCACGCGCTCGACGTCCTACGCAATCCCTTTGCCTGGGAGGCGTTGAAGCGCTCCCTGATCTCCGCCGAGGTCCAGATCGAGAACCTGGGGGAGCAGGTCACGGCGTTGCCGACGGCGCGACCGCGACCGGAGCCGGTCCCGCTCGACCTGAAGCTGATCCTGATCGGCCCGGCGCCGCTCTACCAGATGCTGCACCAGGTGGACGAGGATTTTCCGGAGCTGTTCGGGGTGAAGGCCGATTTTGCGCCCGACATGGACTGGACCGAGGAGAACCTCGCCAGCTACGCCGCCTTCCTCAGCCGGGTCGCGCGCGACCGGGAGCTGCGCCACTTCGACCGGACCGCCGTAGCCCGGATCGCGGAGCACGGGGCGCGCCTGCGCGACCACCAACGGAAGCTGACCGCGCGCTTCCTCGACATTGCCAAGCTTGCCGTCGAGGCAAACCATTGGGCGGGCACGGCCGGGCACGAGGTCGTGCTGGCGGAGGACGTCGCCACGGCCATCGCCAAGCAGGAGCGCCGGCGCAACCTGGCCGAAGAACGGACGCGCGAGGTGATCGTCGACGGCACGGTGATGATCGACACCGACGGCGAGCGCGTGGCCCAGGTCAATGGATTGTCGGTGCTCGACGTCGGAGACTACGAGTTTGGGCGGCCGTCGCGGGTGACGGCGCGGGTTTCGCTCGGCCGGGGCACGATCCAGAGCATCGAGCGGGAGATCGCACTCTCCGGCCCGATCCACTCGAAGGGTTTTCTGATCCTCACCGGCTACTTGCAGGAGCAGTACGCGCAGGATTGGCCGCTCTCGCTGGGGGCGACGATCACCTTCGAGCAATCGTACGGCGAGATCGACGGCGACTCCGCTTCCTCGACTGAACTCTACGCGCTCCTCTCCGCCCTCTCCAGCCTGCCGCTGCAACAGGGCATCGGGGTGACCGGGGCGGTCAACCAGCACGGCGAAGTGCAAGCGGTCGGCGGCGTCACGCACAAGATCGAAGGGTTCTACGAGATCTGCCTCGCCCGCGGGCTTAGCGGCGACCAGGGCGTGATCGTGCCCGCCGCCAACGTCAAGAACCTGATGCTGAAGGACGAGGTGGTCGCCGCGGTGCGCGCCGGAACGTTCCACGTCTGGGCGGTTCAGCGCATCGACGAGGGGATCGAGATCCTCACCGGCAATCCCGCGGGCGAACGGGGGGCGGACGGGACGTATCCCGAAGGGTCGGTCCACCGGCTGGTGCAGGACCGGCTGCGGGGATACGCGGACCAGGCGCGGGCGTTCGGGGGACGTGTTGATGGGAGCGGCCCTCACCCCTTGACCCCCTCTCCCTTTGAACAGAGGGAGAGGGGGGAACGCGGCACGGTCAAAGGAGGGCACTAGCGTGACCGAGGTGCTGCCGAAGCCGGATCACCTGGGACCGGAGTATGGAGCGCAGTTTCAAGATCCGAGTGTCGTCGCGGCGTACCACCACCGGCCGCCCTACCCGGATGCGGTCTACGACATTCTGGTCGGGTTGATCGCCGCCGAGCCGCGTACGGTGCTCGACGTTGGAACCGGGACAGGCGCGATCGCACGCGGGCTCGCGGGGCAGGTTGCGCGGGTGGACGCGCTCGATCTCTCGCGGAGGATGCTTGCAAAGGGCCGCGGCTTGCCCGGCGGCGATCATCCAAACCTGGTTTGGATCGAGGGGTACGCCGATTCCGCGTCTTCGGCCGCCAAACGACCGACCCGCTCATCTTCCGCCAGCCGATCGCTGGCTACGTCGAATCCTTCCACGCCCGCAACGGCTTCTCCCGCGACCGCATGACCCCGGCATCGGCCGCCGCCTTCGACACTGAAGTCACCCGCCTGGTCAGCCCGCATGCGGATGACGGGCTGGTGACGCTGGAGGTGGTCTGTACGGTGGTGTGGGGGATGCCGGCGTCGACTGAACCCTAACCCGCGGCGGCCAATGGCTCCATATGCCCCAAGAACGCCTCAAGGACCGAGCGCCTTCGAGCCTCCGGCGCGACCTTCTGCTGGATCAGCTCAACCTCTTGCGGCGAGAGTCCGATGTCGTCGGCGATGGTGAGCAACGACGGGAGCTCATAGACGACGTGTGCCAGAAAACCGTCGAGTTGAAGCCCGACCAACTCTTCGCTCTCCGGATCGACGCTGAAGAGGACATGGTCATCCACCACAACCTCGATGGACGGCCGTGGTTCGCCTGCAAAATAGACGTAGAGAATATCCGCGCTCCGATCAAGATCGAAGGCGACATGCCGCGGATCGACGCGCTCTAACTGCTCGATCCACTGACGTCGAGGAGGGAATTTCCGCATTTCATTCACGACTTCACCGGTTCCATTACGATGCGACTCACGCTGCGGAAACTCTACGACGACCTTTACGAAGACCAGATCGTATGGAGGCGGAAGCGGCGAACTCCGGTAGAAGTTCTCTCGGTTTGGATAGTCGACATCGTGAACAACAAAATCAGGGTGTTGGATCGTCTCCTGCACGCAATCCCGTTCATGGCCGCGGAAGTAGCGACGCCGTGATAAGACGTGGTACTCCCAGCATCCTTCCGTGAGGATGACTTCACGCCCCCATTGATCCCTGCACCGCAAGACCTCAGCCATGCCCTCGCTTCCCAGACGACTCTATCGGCCACGAGGACAAGGTGTCAATACGGACAGTCAGGAAGGCGATTTGGTAATAGTCGGGCTGGACAAACATCTGCCCGTGTTCCTTCTCCCTCCCATTTTGGTCAGGTCGTCTTCCTGATACTCAAGTTCCTTGAGCGCTTCTTCGGGACCAACTTGCCGAAGACGATGCTGACGACAGAGAGGAGCGCGGTCACGAACACGAGGCTGACGACGCCAGCGTTATCGGCCACGAACCCGAGCGGGGCGTCGGAGAGCGCGACCTGGAGCAGGTTGGCGAGACTGACCGCGCCCACGGCCGAGGCGAAAAGCCGGCGCGGGTGATGGATAGATGCCTATTTCCATTATTGCCGCGCCAGTGAGATGATGACGATCAGCACGCGGCACAAGCCGCTGGTTGAGGGGAACGAATGAAACACGCACTTGGTTGGTTAGCGATGGCCGTCGTGGCGGCCGGGATCGTGGCCGGTTGCGGCCCGGTCGGGTCCGATACGGATGACGACCTCTCGGAGCGGACGATCAACGCGGTCGCGACGATCGGCATGGTCGGCGATATCGTGCAGGTGGTCGGCGGCGATCGGGTCGAAGTGACCACCCTGATGGGCCCCGGCATCGACCCGCACCTCTACAAGGCAAGCGAAGGGGACGTCAGCACGCTCGACGAGGCCGACGTCATCTTCTACAACGGCCTTCACCTCGAAGCCGGGCTGGGCGACGTGCTGGAGGAGATGGGCGAACGGACAACGACCGCCGCCGTGGCCGAGGTCGTCCCCGAGGATCTCCTCCTCGCCCCACCCGAGTTCGAGGGCGCCTTCGATCCGCATGTCTGGTTCGACGTCTCCCTCTGGAAGCTCGCCGTCGAAGCGGTACGCGACACCCTGAGCGACCTTGACGGGGAGCATGCGGGCGACTACGAGACCCGGGCGGCGGAGTATCTGGTCGAGCTCGACGCGCTCGACGCCTACGTGGAAGAGCAAGCCGCGCGGGTGCCCGAGGACCGGCGGGTCTTGATCACCGCCCACGACGCCTTCAACTACTTCGGCAACGCCTACGGTTTCGAGGTCCGCGGCTTGCAAGGGATCAGCACTGCATCGGAGGCAGGCGCCGCCGACGTGCAGGATTTGGCCGAGTTCATCGCGCAACGGGAGATTCCGGCGATCTTCGTCGAGTCCTCCGTGTCGCCGCGGACGATCGAAGCCCTCCAGGAGGCGGTCCGCTCCCGCGGCTTCGACGTCCAGATCGGCGGCAGCCTCTACTCCGACGCCATGGGCGACCCCGGCACCGAGGCCGGCGCCTACCTCGGCATGGTTCGCTCGAATATCGATACGATCGTCGGCGCTCTCCTGAGTTAGGCGGAAGGCGGAAGACGGATGGCGGAAGGATGACCGAAGGGAACATGAACAGATCGACCGAACCGGCAACGCCGCCAGCGGCGGACGCGGCATCCGGCGTCCGTCTTCCGTCTTCCGCCTCAGAGCCGGCGATCGACGTCGCCGACCTGACCGTGGCCTACCACGAGCAGCCAGTGCTCTGGGATGTCGATGTGACGGTGCCGTCCGGCGTGCTGATGGCGATCGTCGGGCCGAATGGGGCCGGGAAGACGACGTTGATCAAGGCGGTGCTGGGCTTGATCGAGCCGGTCGCAGGGCAGGTGCTGATCCACGGCAAGTCGTACGAGGAACAGCGCCAGATCGTCGGCTACGTGCCGCAGCGCGGCAGCGTCGATTGGGACTTTCCGACCAGCGTCCTCGACGTGGTGATGATGGGCCGCTACGGGGCGTTGGGCTGGTTCCGGCGGCCGGGCAAGCGGGAACGCGCCCAGGCGCTGGACGCGCTGGCGAAGGTCGGCATGGAGGAGTTCGCGCACCGGCAGATCAGCCAGCTCTCCGGCGGCCAGCAGCAGCGCGTCTTCCTGGCGCGGGCGCTCGTTCAGGACGCGCGGGTCTACTTGATGGACGAGCCGTTCCAGGGGGTCGACGCCACGACCGAGCGGGCGATCGTCACCCTTCTCCAAGAGTTGCGCTCGCAAGGGAAGACGGTCGCCGTCGTCCACCACGACTTGCCGACCGTCCCCGAATACTTCGATTGGGTGACGCTGCTCAATGTGCGCAAGATCGCCAGCGGCCCGGTCGCCGAGGTCTTCACCGAACACAACCTGCGCCTCGCCTACGGCGGCCGGATCGCCACCGTCAGCGCCGAGTACCGCGGGCCGAGTGCCGAGTACCGCGTACCGAGTACCGAGTACCGAGTGCCCAGTGCCCAGACTCACCCGTCACCATCGACCGATTAACGCCTAACGCCTAACGCCTATGGACGTCCTTCACGATCTCATCTTCGACTACACGCTGCGGACCGTCGCCCTTGGGGCGGCGACGCTCGGCATCGTCGCCGGGGCGCTCGGCGCGTTCGCGGTGCTGCGGCGGCAGAGCCTGGTTGGCGACGCGATGTCGCACGCGGCGCTGCCGGGGATCGCCCTCGCCTACCTGCTCACCGGCAGCAAGGCGCCGCTGGTGCTGCTCATCGGGGCGGCGCTCGCGGCCTGGCTCGGCACGCTGGCGGTAATGGGGATCGTGCGGACGAGCCGGGTGAAGTTCGACAGCGCGCTCGGGTTGGTCCTTTCCGTCTTTTTTGGCATTGGCTTGGTGCTGTTGACCTTTATCCAGCGGCGGCCCGACGCCTCGCAGGCGGGGTTGGACAAATTCCTCTTCGGGCAGGCGGCGACGGTGATCCAGCGGGACGTCGAGACGATGGCGGCGGTCGGCGCGGGCACCTTGATCGTGCTGGCCCTGCTCTGGAAGGAGTTCAAGTTGCTCAGCTTCGACCCGGAGTTCGGGGCGAGTTTGGGTTTCCGCATGCGGCTGCTCGACGTGCTGCTGACGACGCTGCTGGTGGTCGCGATCGCGATCGGCTTGCAGATGGTCGGCGTGGTGCTGATGAGCGCGATGGTCGTCGCCCCGGCCGCGGCGGCGCGGCAATGGACGGACAAGTTGAGCGTGATGGTGCTACTCTCGGCGGGCTTCGGCGCCCTCTCCGGCGTCACCGGCGCCACCTTGAGCGGCACGACCGAGCGCCTCCCCACCGGCCCCACCATCGTCGTCTGCGTCAGCGCCGTCGTTCTCATCTCCCTCTTCTTCGCCCCAAATCGTGGGTTGCTCTGGGACTGGGTACGGCGGCGGCGGGCACGACCGCGGATGGCGGAGGCATCGTAGGGGAGGGACCTGCGCCAGTGCCTGGCGCAGGATCGGGTGAGCACCGAGACGGACGGACGCCGGCCGCGGGCGGTCGGCGAGCCGCGCTTCTTCCCGCATCGCCATCCCTCGAGGCAACCTTTCCTGCTGCCGCTGGAGGAGACCGACTGGCATCCTGCCCAGCCGGTAGCACCCTACCGTCCACGCCGCACACGCAGCAGCGACGAGCGGCAAGAACCGCTGTTCCCCGGTCACGATGAGGCGTCCGTGGGGTGAGACGCCGCTCACGCCGTCATCGGCCACCGATGCTGCTGCTCGGCGTGCCGGATGTCATGACGAGGTTTGTCGCGGTAGGCGAGGTCGACTCGTTCGACACCATAGCGCTTAACCGCGGGTCAGGTCATCTCGGACGATCCGCGTTCCCGCCACGAGGGCATGGAGTTTGGCGCGGCTGAGCGCGCGCGGTCTGGCTGAAACCGCAGTCGGGAGCAAGACTGAGTTTCTCCACGGGGACATGGTGCAAAACGGCGCGGATGCGCTCGGCGACGTCTTCCGCGGTCTCGACATACGAATTCTTGACGTCGACGACCCCAATGGCGAGATCTCGTTCGGCCGCCAGATCCCGGCAGAGGTCGAGTTCGGCCATCTCGCGGTTGGCGAACTCGAGCACGAGTTGATCGACCCGGAACCGGAGCATCTGCGCGAGAACGGGACCGTACATGCGCCGGCCCAAGGGACGACCCGCGTAGTTGCCAAAACAGAGATGCGCGGCCAACCGGACGTCGATGCCATCGACCACGGCATTGAAGAGCGCGGCGCAATCACCTGGGTGGTTCGGACGGATCGCCGGCGACGGTTCGTCGATCTGGATGAAGTCCGCGCCCGCCGCGACAAGAGCATGTAATTCGGCGTTGATGAGCGGCACGCAGGCCCAGGCGGCATCCATCCGTGTCGGATAGACCTGGCCTGGTTCCAGGCGACCGGCGAGGGTGAAGGGACCGGGGATCGTGACCTTGACCGGTTTCGTCGTCCGCCGCTTCGCGTACATGAATTCGGCGACGACCCCGAGTCCGTCCGGCGCGGCGATCGGTTCCTCGACGGCGAAGCGATGCTGCTGATCGTGCCCGGCCGGGCCAAACCGGCGGTCGGGTGGCAGAGGGTGCAGTCCGGTCAGGTGCCGGTAGAACTCGGCGGTGAAGAACCCGGCGCGACGCATTTCCCCATCGGAGACGATGTCGATCCCGGCGTCCTCCTGATCGCGGAGGGCGGTGTCGACCGCATCGTCGAGCATCTCTTGGAGATCGACCGGCCCAAAATCCCCTCGTTGTGCGGCGGCCATTCCGTGACAAAACCAACCCGGCCAGGCGTACGATCCGACGACACTCGTCGGCAGGAGTGGCAGACCCACGCGTTCATCCTTCCTGAAAAGAACCGATTCGCCCAACTACGTCCGCAATCGGGGGTCGAGTACTGTTCGCAGCCCGTCGCCAAGCAGATTGAAGGCGAGCACGGAGACGAAGATCGCTACCCCTGGGAAAATTGAGAGCCAGGGTGCGATCTGGAGGTACTGGTAGCCATTCTGGAGCATCGATCCCCAGGACGGGTTCGGCGGCGGGGTGCCAACGCCGAGGAAACTCAACGTCGCCTCGGTCAGGATCGCGCCGGAGACACTCAGCGACGCAAGGATGATGATCGGCGACAGACCGTTCGGCAGGATGTGCCGGAGCATAATCCGCGTGTCGCCGGCCCCCAATGCCCGTGCCGCGATCACGAAATCCCGCTCCCGCAGGGTGAGCACCTCGCCCCGGATCATCCGGGCGTAACTCGGCGAAAAGACGATCCCGATCGCGGCCATCGTATTCAGGATGCTCGGACCGAGGGCCGAGGCGATCGCCAGGATCAGCAGCAGCGCCGGGAACGCGAAGAGGGCGTCCGAGATCCGCATCAGCAGATCGTCGACCCAGCCGCCGACATACCCGGCGATCAAACCCATCGCGACCCCGATCACGGTCGCGATCCCGACGGCGACGACACCGACGAGCAGCGAGGTGCGTGTGCCGTAGAGCAGACGGGAGAGGATGTCGCGCCCCAGATTGTCGGTCCCGAGCAGGTGATCGCCGACGGGGTCCTGGAGTACGGCGCTGTAGTTCTGGTAGAGCGGGTCGGCCGGGGCCAGGAGTGGCGCGAACACGGCGCAGATGGTCAGGCCGACGACGACCGAGAGTCCGATAACGACCGCCGGAGTCCGCCGCAGACGACGCCAGAGCAGCCGGCGGGGATTGGAGAGACGCGTCTGCTCCAAACCGGCGTCCGAGGAGAGGGTCACGGCGAGGCGGCTCATCCGCAGCGAATCCGCGGGTCAAGCAACCCGTAGGCGAGGTCGGTCAGCAGATTGCTGAGGAGCACCGCGAGCGCCATCACCAGCACGATCGCCTGGATGACCGGGAAATCACGGTTGAAAATCGACTCGACCGCCAACCGGCCGACACCGGGGATGGCGAAGACAGTCTCGACGACCGCCGCCCCGCCCAGGAGCCGTGCGACCCGCAACCCGATGATCGTCGCGACCGGGATCAGTGCATTCCGGAGCGCGTGGGTCCAGACGACGGCATTCGGTGCCAACCCCTTCGCCCGCGCCGTCCGGATGTAGTCCTGCCCAATCACCTCCAGTAGCGCCGACCGCACCTGGCGCTGCAACCCGCCGATCGAATCGACCGAGAGCACAAAGACCGGCATCACGAGATGTTTGAGATGGTCGACCGGATCGTCCCTGAAGGAGACGTACCCACTCGCCTGGAACAGACCCCAATCGAGCGTAAAAAGGTAGATGAGCAGGATGCCGAGCCAGAAACTCGGCATCGCAACCCCGGCGAGCGCCACAATCGAGGCGATCAGATCGGCGATTGTGTCGCGTCGGAGCGCCGCGTAGATTCCGAACGGAACAGCGACGACCACACTGAAGAGCATACTCAGGACGCCGAGTTCGATCGTGATTGGGAGTCTCTGGCGCAGCCCGTCGATCACCGGTTGGTTGTTGATCACCGATTCGCCGAAGTCACCGTGAGCAAGTCGGCCTAACCAACTCACATACTGCAAGGGCAGCGGCTGGTCCAGTCCCAGTTCGCGGCGGAGCGACTGGTACGCCTCCGCGTCCCGCGCCCGCTCCACCCCCAGGATCGCCAGCGCTGGGTCGCCGGGCAGCAGCATCGTGACGGCAAAGGCAACCACGGTGACGATGAACAACACCGGCACCGTTTGCATCATTTGCCGCCCGACGAATCGCCCCATGGCTGCTCCACATCATGTCCGGCTCTCGCCGGGGCGATGTCCATTTCGCCCCGGCGAGGTCCGAAATCCGAAAACGCCTACTGGGTCAACCACGCCTCGTGGAAACGCGGTTGATTGGCATCGGCGGTGAAGCCGTTGAGCGCGTTCCGGTAGGCCGCAAGTGTCGGTAGGTAGAACGCCTGCCCGACGCAAGCGTCGTCGTAGATGTGCTGTTGGACCTGCCGGTACAACTCCTGGCGTTGCGCGGTGTCGAGTGTCGTCCGCGCCTCGCCCATCAACCGGTCGATCTCCGGGTTGGAGTAGCTGCCCCAGTTGCTTTGGGCGCCGGTCAGCAGGAGTTGCCCGTTCTGGTCCGGATCGGCCGGGAAGATCGCCCGCCAGAAGGCGGCGTCGTAGTCCTTGCCCTCGCGCAACTTGGCGATCCAGGCCGTCCGCTCCAGAATCTCCAACTCCGTTCGGATACCGACTTCGTCCCACATCTGCTTGATGATCTCGGCCATCTGCTGTTCGAGCGGACGCTGGATCACCGTTAGTTTGATATCGACCCCATCGGGGAACCCGGCATCGGTCAGCAACGCCTGTGCCGCCTCGACGTCGTAGTCGTAGCGCGGCAGTGTCGAATCGTAGCCGATCATCCCTTCGTACCAGTACGGGTACGGGGCCAGTGTCGCCTGGCCGAAGCTGATGACATTCATGATCGCTTCGCGGTTGAGCGCGGTCAGCGCCGCTTTCCGCACCCCGATGTTCTCGCCAAACAGTCCAACTGTCTGGTTGAGTCCAAGCACGACGTAGAAGGAGCCGGAGGCCGGAATCGGATCGAGGGTGAGATCGCCGTTCCCCTGCACCGTCGCGGCGTCCTTCGGGTCGATCTCGAGGTATTCGAGATTGCCGGACATCAACTCGACCAGCGCCGTCTGTGCCTCGGGGATCAGCCGGTACTGTGCGCCGTCGAGGTAGGGAAGCGGTTGCCCGTCTTCCCCTTGCTGCCAGTAGCCGTCGAACCGGGTCAGCGTGACCTGATTCTCCTTGATCCACGAATCGAACCGCATCGGACCGGTGCCGGAGGGATTCTCGCCGAACCCGGCCTCGCCCAACTGCTCGTACTGCGCTTGCGAGATGAAGAAGACGCGACCTGAGCTGTTCGAGAGATTCGCCAGCAGCGGGGCGGAGGGTCCCTTTAGCTTGAGACGGACATTTGCCGGGTCGACGACCTCGACCGACTCGATACTCTCCACGAACGGTTTCGCGAACGATTGCTCGTGGGTCATCATCAAGTCGAAATTCCACTTGGCAACATCGGCATTCCAGTCCGACCCGTCGTGGAACTTCACACCCTGTCGAAGCGTGAAGGTGATCTCGGTATTGTCCTCGTTCCACGCCCAGGTCTCGGCCAGCGCCGGCAGCACCTCATAGGTGCGCGTCGCGGGATCGACCAAGCGGTAGCGGATCAGCGAGTCGTACATCAGGTTGTAGAGACCGCCGAGGAACGAGGAGATGGTCGGGTTGAGTGTCGGCAATCCGGTGCCGAGATTGGTGCGGAATGTCCCGCCGCGGGCGATCGCCTCCTGCGCTGCGAGTGCCGGGATCGGGAGACCGCGACTCGCCAGCGCCACTCCAACGGCACCGGCCGAGGCGGTGACGAATTGACGGCGGGTGAGCTGCCGACCGGTTGATGGCATTGATTCGGACATCGTTGTCTCCTCTCAAAGTGTCTATCTGGACGACTGAAACCGTGACGAAATCGCCTCGGCGGACCCGATTGGGCAGTCTCCTTTCTTCGCGATCCACCTTCGGACCGGGCGGATGCGGCTAAGGCAAGGTCGCCGCGCGCGCAAACGACGGCCGTAACTCCTTCAACAGGTCCCGGTAGTGCGCGACGTAGGGTCGATACCGGTCATGGTGTTCGGCATCCGGTTCGAACCGGCGCGTGACTTCGATACCGCGCGTCGCCGTCGCGGCGAGATCGGCATACAAACCGCTCGCGTAACCGGCGCAGAGTGCGGCACCACGGCAGGTGTAGTTCGAGGGAGCGAGCTGGGCGTACGGAATCCCAAGCACGTCCGCTTTGATCTGATTCCAGAGCGCACTCTTGGCGCCGCCACCGACGACGCGGACCTCGTGCAACGCGGTGTCGATCCCGAGCCGTCGCGCCGCTGCCAGGTAGTGCGCGTACTCATAGGCGACCGCTTCGAGAATCGAGCGATAGAAGTGCGCGCGACCGTGTTGCCAGGTGAATCCCAGCCAGACACCTCGCACGTCAGGTTCGTCCGGACAAAACCGGCCTTCGAGATGCGGGACGCAGACCAGCCGCTCGCTCCCCGGCGGGATCGCCGCGGCCTCTGCTTCCAACACATCCCAGGCGCCATCGAGGATCTCCAGCGGATCGTCGAGACCGCGACCAAACGCGCGGAGAAACCACTGGTGAGAGAGTCCGCTCCCGGCGGTAAACCCAAAGACGTGCCACAGACCGGGGATCGCCGAGCGAAAGGTCGTCAGGACCCGCTCGGCCGGATCAGGGGCGTAGCGGTCAGTCGCGACACCGAAATGGTCGGAACTGCCGGCGGTATCGACCGCGATGCCCGGCGCCACCGCGCCGCAGCCGAGCCACCCGGCGATCCCGTCGCCAAGCCCGGCGACGATCGGCGTCCCCACGCGCAATCCGGTTGGCTCCGCCCACGGGGAGGCAAGTTCCCCGATGAGCTCCCAGGGCGGCACGATTCGTGGCAGGAGCGCGGCATCGATCCCGGCCAATTCACACAGCCGCGCCGACCAGGCGGCATTCCGGACATCGGCAACACCAAAGATGCCGATCGAGGTCCAATCGTTGTAGACGCCGGTCGCGGTCAACCCGGCGAAGGTCATCCCGACGAATGGCCAGCACTGGACCGCTTTGGCGCTGCTCGCTAATTCCGCCGGCCGCTCGGCGGCCCGCCAGCGGAGACGCGGCGCCTGGAACGGGTGGATCCCGGTCAGGCCAAGGACGTCTTCGCCGTGCGCGTGCAACAGCGCCTCACGATACGGTTGGCAACGGTTGTCGAGCCAGACCTCGTGGACGCCGACGGCCCGTCCCGCCTCGTCGACAAGAACGATCCCGCCCAATTGACCGGTCAACCCCACCGCCCGCACGGCATCGGGATCGATCCCGCCGTCGATCAACCGGCGCAAAGCCAGCGCCGCCGTCGCCAGGAGATCCGCCGGATCTTGTTCGACCCATCCCGGTCGCGGATGGGCGTGCGTCGGGGTGGCCGCCGCTTCGGCGACGAGTCGTCCGTCGGCATCGAACGCCGCCGCTTTTTAGGACGAGGTGCCGAGATCGAGACCGACGACGAGGTCACTCATCGCGGTCTCCTGACACCGGCGACGGCCGGATCGACAAACGTCGCCCGGTAGCGGTAGCGGTCGGCGCGCGAGCGGACGACGCTGACTTCGATCGGTGTCTCGTCGGCGAGATAGGCGGTGCGGCAGACCTCGATCAGCGGACTCCCCGGCGCGACGCCCAGCAACGCCGCCTCGTCGTCGGTGACGAGTTTCGCCTCGACTTCATCCTCAGCCCGTGCCGGGACGAACCCGTAGTTCATCCGCAATTCGTCGTAGAGCGATTCGTGCATCAACCCTCGCTCAGCCAACCCCGGCACCAACCGGCCGGGGAGATAGTTGACCATCACCGACATCGGCTCGTCGCCGGCCAGCCGCAATCGCCAGAGCCAGATGACCGGTTCGCCGGACGTCAGTCGCAGCCGCTCTCGCACCCAATCGGGACCGGTCACCTCCTGCCTTTGCATCGTCCGGGTTCGGGGTGTCTGACCGAGGGCGCGGATGGACTCCGACCAACTCGCCAGTTTGGCCGGTTCGTAGCTTACCTTCACGCCGCGGACGAAGGTGCCCGCGCCCTGCCGCCGGGCCAGCAGCCCCTCGTCGACGAGATCGTCGACGGCGCGGCGGATCGTCGCCCGGCTGACCCCGAAATGGACTTCCAACTCCGGTTCGGTCGGAATCGTGTCGTTCGGTTGGAGCGACGCGACGATGTATCCCCGCAGCGCGCGCGAGACCTGCTGATGAAGTGGCGCCCCCGCCTCGCGGGCGATCTCCCGCGTCATCCCAGTCAGCCCGATCATCCCACTCGCTCCGCGAAACTGAACGCCCGCGCCGGATTGGCGACGACAAGTGCATCGATCGCCGCTGGAGCGAATCCCTCGGCGCGCAACCGTGGCAAAAACCGTTCGACGATATAGGCGATCCCTGGTCCGCCGCCGTGGGAACGCCACGACGATCGGCGCGCGGTATCACCGCCGAGGAGGATGCGATCGCCGTAGCCTGCCTCGATCATCCCCGCGATTAGCGCGACGACGACACTCTCCGGTTGGTAGTTGATCCGGCCTGGGGTGTCGTATTGCAGAAAGACACCTGTCGCGGCAATCGCGAGGTGGTAGGCGAGATCCGGGTTGCGATCGAGGTGACCGATCGCGACATGGGATGGGTTCGCGCCGAGCCGGATCAGCCGTTCCGCCTGTTCCAACCCCATCGTGCCCTGGTCGGCGTGGGTGATGATCGGGGCGCCCGTTGCGCGGTGCGCCGCGACAGCGGCCTCGATCAGCTTTTCGGTCACGGGGGCGATCCGTTGGTAGTCGGTCGCAATCTTGATCGCTCCCGCGCGGGCCTCGACGCGCGCCGGGATTGGACCGTTGCACCCGTGTTCGTCCATCCCCTCCTCGATCTCCACGATCATGAGGCGGGTCAATTGATCGACCGGGTAATGATGGGTCCAGTGCAGATCATCGTAGAACGATCGCTGGTGGAACCCGGTGCAGGCGATGACGTGTGCGCCCGTCTCGCGGGCAACCGTCATCAGCCGCGCCGCGCTCCGTCCACAGTCGAGCGGCATCGCGTCGAGCAGACTCCGGCCGCCGGCGGCGAGAAAACTCCGTACTTCCGTCACCGCGTGCTCGACACTGTCGAGCCGGAAATCGGGTTCCTTCATGACCGGCAGGCCGCCCATGATGAAGAGATGTTCGTGGGCGTTGGTCACCCCGAGTTGCGTCGCCTCGATATCGCCGAGAACGGTGCGGACAAAGGTCATGGCCGATCTCACACACTCGCCGGCATCAGGGCCGGCCATTCGAGGATTGCGTCGGCGGCAAGCAACCGGTCGCGGAGTTGTCCACGGTCGATCGCACGCGGCGTGCGGCCGGTTTCGACGGCGAGCGCCGCGGCGGTGCCGGCCGCCTGACCCATTGCCATGCACTGGGCCATGTTGCGCGCGGAGGCGTGGGCGTCGTGACTGGCGGAGAGACACTTCCCGGCGACGAGCAGCCCTTCGACCTGAAGCGGTAGCAGCGAGCGATAGGGGATGCCGTAGACCTCGCCGTCTGGAAGGTACTGCCAACGCGTGTCGCTGCCGGTGTGGTGATCTTCGATCGGGGCGCCGCAGAGCACGACGTCGTCGTCGTGCCGCCGCGCGGCGACGACGTCGGCTTCCGTCAGCCAGTACTCGCCGCGAATCCGCCGCGATTCCCGGACACCGATCTGGACCGAAGTCGCGATGAGATCGGCCCGCTCGTAGCCGGGGACATACTCCCGCAGGAACCGGACGTACTGCTCAACCTGACGCCGCCCTTCGATCTCGGCCCGCGTCAGATCGACCGGATCGGTCGCGTCGAGGTCCGGCACGCGCGACATGATCGCCAACATCACCCCGGGCACCGGTGTCCGGTGAATACTGCCGTCCAACCGCGGGAGGTCATACCGATCGCGCGCGACGGCGGTCTTCATCAACTCTGCCATCCGGTCACGTTTGATCGTGACCGCCCTCGGGACATCGACGTTGCAGACCCGAAAGGTCGTCGTCGCCGTCTGAACCGGACTCTCGACCCCGGCTTGTTCGCACGGCGCTCCGGCGCGGGCCGCCACGTCCGCGTCCCCGCTGCAATCGACCGTCACCCGCGCGTCGATCCGTTGCAGACCGCTCTTACTGTCGACGACGACCCCGGCGAGACGGCCGTCCTCCACGATCGCGTCGGTGCAGAATGTATGGAGCAGGATCTGGACACCGCTCGTCAGTGCCATCTCCTCATAGACGCGCTTCAGTGTCTCCGGGTGATAGGTGATACCGGTCCCTGCGCCGAAGGTGTTCGGTCGCTCGAAGGCGGCTTTCCGGGCGCCAAGCTCACGGACGATGTCGCCCGGCACCCCGTCGACGACGCGCCGCGCCTCCGAACCGGGGGTATAAAACCCGTAAAATGTATCGAGGACCCCGGTACTGACCCCGCCGAGAAACCCGTAGCGTTCGACAAGCGTCACCGAGCATCCCGGCCGCGCCGCCGCGATCGCCGCTGAGCAGCCGGCCGAACCGGCGCCAACGACGAGCACGTCGGTCGACCAGAGCGTCGGGATGGTGCGCTGGTAGTGGAACATCTCGTCCCCAATCGCCGAGGGGCCACATGGTGGGCTGAAAGATCATGATGACATCGGCGAGTCTAGGGCGATTCGACCGGGGTGTCAAGCATGACTCAGACCTTGACGCCCAGCGGTGCTGACTTTATGATGTGATTCATCCTGATGTATCGGGATGAGACCCTGGTGGGAGGTGAGCGGTGACGGCTCTCGCACGTCCCCGGTTCGAGCGGGCGGAGTTCATGAAGATTGCCCGGAAGGCGCTCGAGCGGGAGTTCGACCCGACCCACAACCTCGTCGGGCCCCCGCCCTTTTTCCCACCCCCATCGCTCGGGTACGCCTGGGTGCTGCTGGACGATGGGAGCGCGGCGGCGAGGGCGCGCGCCGAGACGATCCTGACGACGGTCCTCTCCTCACAGGAAGTGCGACCGGGGCATCCCGATTACGGCCACTTCCGGATGTGCTTCCTCGATCCCGGTATCGCCGATCTCAACGCGGTCCAACTTTTCCTCATCGAGCTGATCCCGATTGCCAAACTGTTCGGGAATCGCCTGTCGTCGAACATACGGAACGCGTTGCGGACCTCGATTCGTGCCGGGCTTCAGGCGCTCGATAACATCGCCGCCCACCTCACCTATAGCAACGTCGTCGTCCTCGACGTCGCCAACCGCATCCTCGGTGGTGAGTTCCTGCGCGATGCGGACGCGATCGCCTGCGGTGTCGCCAAACTCGACGACTTTCTGACGTACACCAACCGCCACGGTGGCTTCCGCGACTACAACAGTCCAACCTATCTCGGGCAGATGTTGAGCACAGTCGCGACCCTGGCGAATCACACCGCCGATCCACTGACGGTGAAGAAGGCGGAGATGATCCAGGAGCGCCTCTGGCTCCAGGCCGCGACGCACTACCACCGAGGTCTCGCCCAGTTCGCCGGACCCTATTGCCGCGCCTACCCGCCCGATGTCCTCGGCGCGTCGGGGCAGATGAAGTCGCTCCTCTATGGCTTCATTGACGAGGAGCGGTTACTCGGCGACGGCGCCGGGCTCGACCGGATGAGCGGGTTTTCCGCCTTCCACCTCGCGACGCGCGGCTACTACGTCCCGGACTACGTCCTCCAGTTGATCGCTGGGACCGCATACCCGACCGCGATCCACGAAGGGGCGGAGCGCGACAGCGGGTTGGCGCTGACCAGCCACCTCGGCGTCTCGCACGCGCTCGGGACCGCCGCAAAGGGCTTCGGTTCTCAGGCCCGCAACCTGATCGTCCACGCCGCGTCGCGCGCGTCTGCCACGCCGAAAGTGCTCTTTTCGCGGTACCTGGCCCATGGCGACCCACTCGACCTGAACACCTTCGATGAGCGCCTGGCGGAATGGGGTCACTTCGCCGGGATTCAGAGCGGCACCCGCGCGATCGCTCTCTATGGCGCGCGGTTGGACTATCGAAAGATCGATTGGCTCGGTGTCGAACTCTTTCTGCTCGGCGCGGAGGAACAGGACGCGGTCTGGTGTGCCGA
>JBOGUF010000160.1:0-8922 GCA_050696075.1 Thermomicrobiales bacterium | reverse complement strand
GCTTTGCGCCCGCCGGTCGCCGGTGTCGGAACGGATTCTGCCGAAGCTACATCGGAGGCGGCTGGGTGGCCTCGTCGCCCATGCCGGCTATCGCCGGCGGGCTGCTCATCCACTCCTGCATCGCCTGCTGGCCGGGGCGGTCGATGTGAACGTGCTGGTCGACCTTGTTCACCCAATCCATCGGGATCCAGTGGTGCTGGCCCTGGTCGTCCTTGGTCAGCTTGATGAAGTTCCCCTCGACCCGGTCGACCGTGCCGAACTGCACGTTGTTCGAGCAGACGACCGGCATATGTTCCTGAATCTGAGTGCGATCAGTCATCGCCATGATCTGTTCCTCCCTCTAGTTCTGGGCAACATATTTCGTTGCCTACCACGGTGCTTGCATCAACCGTGCCATGCCGGTAGATCGGCTAGCCGATGCCGGCGCTGCCGGCGTCCCGCTCGACCTGCCCACCGTGGATCTCACCGCGCCAAGCACCGGTCTCAGTCCCGCGTGACTCGATGAACTCCTTGAAGCGCTTCAAGTCGCCCTCGACCCGGCGCGAGACGACGCCCAGCTTGTCGCCGACGCTCTCGACGAACCCGGACGGGTCGTAGCCGATGCGGGCGGTGAGGTTCGTGCTATTCGCGCCGGCCGGCTCGAACGAGATCTCGCCGCTGTTCTCCGCGCCCGTTGTGCTGCGCCAAGAGATGCGCCGGTCCGGGATCTGCTCGACAATCTCCGCGTCCCACCGCTCCTCTTTGCCGCCGAGGTTTGCGTGCCAATGCAGCCGCTTGTCGTCAAGCTGCTTGACCTCTTGCACCCCTTCCATGAAGCGCGGGAACTGCTCGAACTGTGTCCACTGGTCGTACGCCGTCCGAACCGGTACGTCAACCGTGATCGTCTTCTCAACGTTGGCCATAAACTGTTCCTCCGTTTGATATTCAGAAACGCTCTGCCTAGCGTCGACCGACGCGGGCATCAACCTGGAACAGTTGCAGGGCGGGTGCCAGGAGTTCGGTGGAGTTGACGACTATGTCAATCTAGCTGTCGTAGGCGCTACAGACACGCTGAGCAGCGCGGACGCGTGGGCGAGCAGGCGAGTCGGCGACTCGCCCGCGTAGCACCGGTCGAGCGACGAGACGTTAGGTCAACACCTTTCGCAACGTGAACTTCTGATGGCCCAGCGGATAGTCCTCGATCACGGCGCAGACGGCAAAGCCAAGGCGCCGGTAGAAGTCGGGCGCTTGGAAGCTATGCGTGTCGAGCATCATCTCACGGCAACCACGCTCACGGCCCGCGCGCTCGGCCAACTCCATCAGCCGTGTCCCGTAGCCGCAACCACGCCGGTCCTCACGCACCCACAAGAATTCGACGTGCAGGCAGTTGTCCCAGATCCAGCTTGACAGCCCGGCGACGATTGCGTTCGACTCGTCGCGCACGAAGTAGGCAACCGATTCGACCTGATGCACACCGGTGACTGCCTTGTTGAACTCGTCTATTCGCGCTTCGAGGAAGCGATGGCCGGTCTGATCCGGGTCGTCGCCAGTCGTCCATCGGTCGGTCGTCAGCGATTCGTCTGCCTGGGTCATGACCAATACCCCGGTCGCACCACCGCCTCATCGTCGCCAGGCCAGGGTGGGGACGTCGCGATCACGATCTGCAGCGGCTCTTCGCCGATAGTCCGGAACTGGAAGACCGCGCCGAGCGGGATCGTCAGGCTGACGCCCGGTTCGACGTCGATGATTTCCTCGCCGCCCGCGAATAATCGCCAGGCCTGCCCGCGACCGCCGACCACGAACCACACCTCCTCGACCGTGCGGTGGACGACGGCCGTCGTGACACCGCCGGGCGGGAGGGTGCAATGGACCATGCTCGCGCCGCGCACCTGCCCCAGCAGCCGGATCTCCGATCCGTCAGGCGCGAGGGTGTCGTACGGTTCCGGCAGGCGGCGGGTCCAGAGTGCCGATTTACCTGTTTCACGCATGGTTCATGCTCCTGGCCGAAGGTCAGCAGAGACGAACCGCGACACCTCCGGGGAAACCGGCCGCGCGACAACCTCCGCCGGCGACCCGATTTGGGCGATCCGGCCATCGATCATCACGCCCAGCCGGTCGCCGAGAAGGCGAGCCTCCGCCGGATCGTGGGTGATGATGACCGCCGCGACTCCCGTCTCGCGCAGCCGCGTAGCCAGATCGGGCAAGAGCTCCGCGCGGGTCGGCGCGTCGAGCGCGGCGAAGGGCTCGTCGAGCAACAGCAACGCCGGCTCGACCGCGAAGGCCCGTGCCAGCGCCACCCGTTGCGCCTCGCCGCCGGAGATGGCGCGGGCGGGGCGATCGGCCAGGGCGTCGACGCCAAATCGGGTGAGCCAGTCGCGTGCGCGCTCCTTTGCCTCGCGCCGGCCGACGCCGTGGAACCGCGGACCGCTCGCGACATTCTCCAAAACGCTGACGTCGAAGAGCAACGGCGACTGAAAGACCATCGCCAGCCGGCGGCGCAGCGCCACCGTCCCCCGCCGCGTCGCGACCTCACCGCCAATCCAGACCTCGCCGGCATCGGGCCAGACAAGCAGCGCCGCGACTTGGAGCAGCGTGCTCTTGCCCGCCCCGTTCGGCCCGATAATGGCGACCGTCTCGCCCGCGGCAACCGTCAACTCGGGCACATCCAACACCGCGCGTCGATCGCGGCGCACCTCGATGCCGACCATCCGCAAAACGTCGCCTGGTGCGGCCCGCATCACCGTGGCCGATCCCGCCTACTCACGCCGCGCGACGGCGTTGCTGGATCAGCGTCAAAGTCAGGTTCACGGTGTAGGTGAGTACGAGGAGGACGATCGAGAGGGCGACGGCGACGTCGAAGTTGCCCCGACCAACCTCCAAGACGGTCGCCGTGGTCAGGACGCGCGTCTCCCCCTTGACGTTGCCGCCGACCATCATCGCCGCGCCTACCTCGGAGATAACCGCGCCGAACCCAACCATCACCGCCGCCAGGATCGGCAGCCGCGCCTCCCGCCACATCCACCACATCGCCTGCACCCGTGACGCCCCAAGCGCGAGCAGTTGCAGCCGATAGCGCGGGTCGAGCCCTTGCAACGCCGCGATCGTCAGCCCGATCACGATCGGCGTGGCGATCACCGCCTGGGCGATCGCCATCGCGGTCGGCGTGTAGAGCAGGCGCAATTGACCGAGCGGACCATTCCGCCACAGGACGAGGCTGACGATCAGCCCGACCGTTACGGGCGGCAATCCCATCCCCGTATGCACCAGCCCGACCACCAGCAACCGCCCCGGAAACCGCGTCAGCGCCAGCGCGGACCCGATCGGTACGCCGATCAGGAGGCTGACGACCATCGCCGTCAGCGAGACGCGCAGGGAGAGCAGGACCACCTCCCATACGTCCCGATCGCCCGTCGCCAAGAGGCGAATCGCTTCGATCAGGCCGTTCCAGAGGTCGGTCATGGTAGCTCCCTAGCCGTTAGCCGTTAGCCGTTTGGAGTTGCCGTCGGCGTCGCGGGGGCAACGCCGCACGCGTTGTCGGCGCATGGCGTGAAGAGCGGTTGGCCAAACTCCTCGAGACCGAACTCGCCGATGACCGCTTGTGTCTCTGGATCGAGGAGAAATTCGATGAAGGCGCGCGCGCCGACGTCATTGATCGTGTCGTACCGGTCGGGGTTGACCGCGATGACGTGGTAGGGATTGAGGAGCAACGGGTCGCCTTCGACCAAGACCACCAGATCGAGGCGGTCTCTCAGCGCCAGATACGTTCCCCGGTCGGCGATGGTGTAGCCCTCGCGCTCGTTGGCCAGGTTGAGGGTGTCACCCATACCGGTACCCGATTCGACGTACCAGCCGCCTTCGGGCGTCACCCCCGCCGCTTCCCATAGCGACAACTCCAGCTTGTGCGTACCGGACTCGTCGCCGCGGCTGACAAAGGTCGCCGTCGACGCCGAGATGGCCGTCATCGCCGCGAGCGCCCCCTGCTCCGCAACCGCGGCCGGATCGTCTGCCGGGCCAAGGAGGACGAAGTCGTTGACCATCACCAGATGCCGATCGGTGCCAAAGCCCGCGGCCATGAACGCCGCTTCGTCGGACGGACTGTGAACCAGCAGCACGTCCGCCTCCCCCTCCTCCCCGAGCTTCATCGCGGCGCCGGAACCGACCGCGATTGGTTTGAGATGGTATCCCGTGCGTTCCTCGAAGAGCGGCGTCAACACGTCGAGCAACCCGGAGTCCTGGGTGCTCGTCGTCGTCGCGAGGATGACGTCGGTCGGTCCGGACGGCTGGTCTTGCGCGGCGGCCACCGCCGATCCCATGGCGAACAGGAATGCAAAGGCCAAGATCATGCTCAAACGGCACAATGTCGGTCGCATCGGGCATCCCTCCTTGCGGCGCATTGCCAAGTCCGCATTCATTCTTCATTCTATCGAACTATCCCGTTCGCAATCCGCACGAGCCGGATTCACGTTGTACCTTTGGAAAGAGCAGCCGCGCCGGATCACCTCGGCGCGACGCCATTTTATTGGTATCTTTGATTGCCGATTGCGACCGACTCGAGCGTACTCGCAGGACGACCGATTGTTCACCTACACCCGTTCCGCTTCACCCCGCGCCGCGGATTCGCGCCACCGGCGACCCATCCTGCCGGTGCTGGCGCTCGTCTGTCTCGCGCTGGCCGCGACGCTGGCGGTTGCTCACCCCGCTGCCGCTCATCCCGAACTGGTCCGCGCCGAGCCACCCGAGGATGGCCTCCTGGCCGCGCCGCCGCGGGCGATCGAACTCTGGCTGACCGAGCGGGTCGACGTCGGCGCCGGCTCGCCAGGTTTGCGGGTGCTCGAGGCGGACGGCGCCGAACTGCCGGTCCGCAACCTGCGCGTCGACCCAAACGACCCGCGGCACGTCGTCGGCGAGGTGGACGACGTCGGGGCCGGTACCTACACCATCATCTGGGCCGTGCGTTCCGCCGACGACGGCCACACCTTGAGCGGCAGCTTCGCCTTCCGCGTCGGCACCGGCAGCGCGCCCGGCGCGGCCACGGTCGAGGGCGAGCGACCTCAGCCGTGGGCGGTCGCAACCCGGTGGTTGACGTTTCTGGGGATTGCGGTTGCAGCGGCCGGCTTCTTGTATCGACCAGTCCTGCTGGCTGGCGCCGCGGGGGACCGTGCTCGATTGGCGCGGCGGGCCGTGGCGACGACGATCGGGGCCTTCACCGCGGTGCTGGCCACCGCCGCCGAGCCGTTCTTGCAAACATGGTTCCCACTGGACGGGGCGATCGTGCCGACCTTGGACGACGCCCTGGCCGGCATGCCGGACGCCTGGTGGTTACGCCTTTGCGCGGCGGCAATGGCGTTTGTGCTGAGCCTAGTCTTGCTCGGCGCGCGACGAGGCAATATCACGCCAGCGATGACCGCGTTTGAACTGGTGGGCGGAATGGTCGCGCTCGTCACGCTAGTCGGGCTCAGCTTCACCAGCCACGCGGCGGCGCGCGAGTCGTACCGGGCACTGGCGATCGCGTCGGACACGGTCCACCAGATTGCGGTCGCCCTTTGGGTCGGCGGGCTGGCCCACCTCGCGCTCTCCTGGCCGCCCGGCCGCGACGCCGCCGGCGATGAACCGTCCGGAGGTGATCCGATCCGCCGATTCTCCCGGTATGCGCTCGCGCTGGTCGTCGTGGGCGCGGGCACGGGCGTACTGAACGCGGGACTTGTGCTGCCGGCCGTGCGCGAGCTGTGGGAGAGCGACTACGGCCGCATCCTGATCGCCAAGGCGACGATTCTGGTGCCGGTCTTGGCCCTGGCGACGTTCCACCGCGTGCGCCTACATCGGGCGGCGGTCCGCATCGGCTCCGCCCTCCAATCGACCGTGCGCCTCGAAGCGGCGATGGTGCTCCTCGTCGTCCTCGGCGGCTCGATCCTGGCGCTCCTGTCGCCGCCGGCAACGGCAACGGTTGGCACGGTCGAGTTCATCGACCTCGCCGCGCCGCTGGCGGTCGAGGATCCGGCGCACGCGCTCGATGTCCGGCTGCAAATCGCGCCAGTTGAACCGGGCGAGAATACGGTCACCGTCCTGCTCGAAGACGCGGACGGCACCCCGGCGCCCACTGATCAGGTCGCGCTTGTCCGGCTCACCTTTGAGAGCCTCAACTACGAAACCGAGCCGCGGGAGACCGATGTGTCGCCGAACGGCGAGGGCGGGTTCGTCAGCGACGGCATGGAGCTCAGCATCGGCGGTTGGTGGCGCGTGCAGGCGCTGGTTCGCCGGTTGGGCATGCCGGACGCCGCGGCGACCTTCTACTTCATGCTCCCCGACCCGAGCGTCGTCGGCATGGATGCCGTTGATGTCCCGTCCGGCAGCACCGCCGAGGCCGTGGCGCTATTCCAACGGGGCATGGCGACGCTGACCGGCGCGACGCGGGTCCACTACGTCCAGCGCCTCGCCGACGGCGGCGGCAACTACGTCGACTCCGACCACCTCGTCGACGCGGGCGGGGCGAATCGACCGCCGGCGATGGATCTCCGCACTGACACCTTCGAGCTGATCACCGTCGGCGACCGCCAGTGGTTCCGCCGGGAAGGGGGCGAATGGACCGAGCGGGACGCGCGGCCGGTCATTCCGCCATCCGAGTGGGACGAAAGTTACCGTGGGGCAACCGGCTTGCGCCTCGGCATGACCGAGGAGATCGACGGCGAGATGGCGCGGATGGTCAGCTTCGTCGTACCCGCCCGCGGCAACATCGACCCCGGCTGGTTCACCTGGTGGATCGGCCTCGAGAGCGGCCAGGTCCTGCGCGAGACGATGGTCGCCCGCGGCCACTACATGCTGAACCACTTCATCAGCTACGACGAGCCGCTCCGCATCGAACCGCCGGTGATTGAGCCAGCCGCGACACCTGAAGCAACGCCGGCGAGCGGGTAGGATCAGCCCTCACCCCGGCGCTATCGCGCCACCCCTCTCCCGTGCGCGAGAGAGGAGGCGCCGGGGTGAGGGATGCTACATCCGTCGCCCCCGCGCCAACCTCAGTCCGTTGAACGTCACGACCAGCGACATTCCCATGTCGGCGGCAACGGCAATCCAGAGGTTCACGAAGCCGAACGCGCCGAGGACCAGCGCCAGCGCCTTGATCGCGAGCGAGAGTGTGATGTTCTGCCGGATGACGCGCGCGGTGCGGCGCGAGAGGGAGATGGCGTCGGCGACGCTTTCGAGGTCGTCGCGCATCAACACCAGGTCCGCGGTTTCCAGGGCAACGTCAGTGCCGGCGCCGCCCATCGCGATCCCAACGTCGGCCGAGGCGAGCGCCGGCGCATCGTTGACGCCGTCGCCGATCATCGCCACCGGACCATAGCGGGCACGCAAATCGGCCACGGCGCCCGCCTTCTCTGCCGGCAGCAACTCCGCGCGCGCCTCATCCGCGCCGACCGCTTCGGCCAGCGCGTTGCCGGTCGCGCGGTTGTCGCCGGTCAAGACGACGATGCGCTCGACGCCGGCGGCGCGCAGGGCGGCCAGCGCGGCGCGGGCGTTCGGTCGCTCGGTGTCGGCAACCGCGATCACCCCGGCCAGCCTGACCGAACCATCCCGCTCAACGACGCCAACCAGGAAGGGCGTCTGACCCTCAGCAGCCATACGGTCAGCCGCATCGAGCACGCCTCGATGACCATTGGGCGAGGTCTCAGCGACAATGCGCCGCTCCGTAAACCAGCATGAGCTGCCGACCAGCACGCGCCGGCCTTCGACGGTCGCCGCCGCACCGCGACCCGCCGTCGCCGTAAAGTCCGTGGCCCCGGGAATGGCGATCCCGTCGTGGAGCGCCCGGGCGACGACCGATCGCGCCAGCGGGTGCTCCGACAGTGCTTCCACACCTGCCGCCAGGCGCAGTAGCTCCTTCTCGGTGAAGTCGTTGCCCGCGACAACATATGTCACTGCCGGCCGGCCGCGCGTCAGCGTGCCGGTCTTGTCGAACGCGACCACGCGGGCACGTCCGGCCGCCTCCAACGCCGCGCCGCCCTTCACTAAGACGCCGCGCCGCGTCGCCGCGCCGATGGCGGAGACGATCGAGACCGGCGTCGAGATCACCAATGCGCACGGGCAGGCGATGACGAGCAGCACGAGTGCGCGATAGATCCAGGTATCCGGGTTCGAGAAGAGCGACCCGAGCACCGCCAGCGCCACGGCGCCGGCTATCACGACCGGCGTGTAGACGGCCGCGAAGCGGTCGACGAGTGCTTGCGACGGCGCGCGGCTCCCCTGCGCCTCTTCGACGAGGTGGATAATCCGCGCCAGGGTCGAATCGGTGGCGGCCCGCTCGACTTCGACGGTCAACGAGCCAGGGCCGTTGACCGTGCCGGAAAGCACCGCGTCGCCGGCCGCCTTGTCGACCGGAATGCTCTCGCCGGTGATCGCGCTCTGATCGAGCGCCGATGCGCCCTCGACGATCCGGCCGTCGGTGGGCACTCGCGAGCCGGGCTTGACCCGAAGCAGGTCGCCCACGCGCAGCGCCGCGACCGGCACGACGACCTCCGCGCCGTCATGCAGCCGCACCGCCTCGGCCGGGGCAAGCTCCATCAGCGCCCGGATCGCACCGCGGGTACGGTCGATCGTCAGCGCCTGGAGGGTGCCGCCGAGGGCGAAGAGGACGATCACCATCGCCCCCTCCGACCAGTCGCCAAGGGCTGCCGCGCCGATGGCAGAAACGGTCATGAGCACGTTCATATCGAGCCGCCGGGTGCGGATCGACTGCAGACCGGCGCGGGCAAACGCCCCACCAGCGATGACCATCGCCGTCGCGTAGATGACGTCGACGGCGATCGGTGAGGCATCCACCAGCGAGAGGACGAAGGCCGCGATCCAGAGAGCCGTCCCGATCGCGGTCGGCAGCACCTTCCGCTCGCGCCACCAGGGACGGCGGGACCGCCCGCGCGGCCCCGCGGCGCGCGGCGTCGCCTCGTAGCC
>JBOGUF010000159.1:0-20674 GCA_050696075.1 Thermomicrobiales bacterium | reverse complement strand
GGGTTGAGGGCGTAGCCGTAGTAGCTGTTCGGGCCGCCGTGAACGTCGAGGACGACCGGGTACGTCTTCTCCGGGTCAAAGCCGGGCGGCTTTAGCAGCCAGGCTTCGATGGTGAAGCCCCCGCGCTCGACGTCGAACCGCTCCCAGGCCGCCGGCGGGTGCTCAGCCAGCACCGCGTCGTTGGGTGAGACGACCGTCCGCGCTTCGCCAGTTTCCAGATCGTAGACGACGACCTGGCCGGTCGTCTCAAGGTTCCCGTGCGCCTGCGCGAAGAAGCGCGTCTTGTCGTCGGCGCTGAGGTGGGTGTTCAGCCCCTGCCAGTCGTGGAGCCGCTCGTAGGCGCCCGTGGCGCCGTCGACCGTGTAGAGGCCGCTCGACCCGGCCCGGAAGGCGTGGACGACCGCGTACTGGTCGTCGAGCCAAATCGGTTGCGAGGGCGGGGTGATGGGCGGGAAACCACCGTCGGGCAGGATCGGCAGGTCGTCGGTTAGGCGCGTGAGCTCGCCCGACGCCACGTCGTAGACGAAGAAGTCGGTCTGCCAGGTGTTGTGGTCGTCGCCGGCCAGGAGGATGCGGTCGCCGGAGGGAGACCAGGCCCAGCAAGAGACGACGCCGTCGCGCGGGCCGACGAGCGTCGTCGCGCCGGTCTTGATGTCGATCAGCGCAAGCTGAGCGTGCATGCCGTTGCGGTTCGGGATTTTGGCGGCGATGGTCGTGCCATCCGGCGACCATTGCGGCTGGTGATGGTCGACCGCGTCGCGGGTCAGCATCCGCCGCTCGCGGGCGTGGACATTGAGGATCCAGACCTGATAGCGCAGGTCGGCCAGGTAACCGAGGCCGTCTTGCTTGTAATCGATGCGGTTTGTGACGCGGATGCGCGGCGCGTCTTCCTCGCCAGGGTCGGCCTCGTTCGGGTTCTCGGGGTCGAAGAGGGTGGAGTAGACAAGCTGCTTGCCGTCCGGCGACCAGGCAAGGTCGGCGATAGGGTGGAGGTGGGTGGTGAGCGGGAGCGGGTCGCCGCCTTCCATATGGAGCAGATAGATGCCGTTGCGGTCGTCGCGGTCGGAGACGAAGGCAATAGCGCCGCCGCAACGGGACCAGCGGCCGCCGTGGTTTTTCGTGCCGGCCGTGGTCAGCGGGTAGTGCTTGCCGCCGTCGAGGTTGGCGATCCAGAGCTGGCTTTCGGCCCGCTTCTTGTCGCGCTTCGCCTGGCCGCGGGTATAGAGCACCCGCGTGCCGTCCCGCGAGACCTGGGGGTCGGTGGCCGCGGCGAGGTCGTAGACGAGGGTGTCGGGGGTCAACGGCTGAACCACGTGCTTACTCCTTCGATAATCGTGTTCGACCGATCGATCAGAGATGCTCCACCCGACCGACGATTTCGGCGGAAGTCATGGCCTCGGAGATCAAGAGTAGCGCCTCGACCAGCTCGCCGATGGATCGGGCCCGTCGCGCACACTAGGCAATACCGGCGTGTGGCTAGTGTTCGCGGTGGCGTCGTCGGAAGTCTTTGTCGTGCGTGACGACCACGCGACCCGCCGCGAATGCGTCCGCCAGAATCACCGCATCGGGCGTGTTCAGCAAGCCGGCTTCCCTTGCGGTAAGCACATCGACGCCGTGCCGACGCAACGCATGAGCAACCCGAGGCGATACATGCTCGTCAAATTGAAAGCGGATGCTACTCACCCCGGAGCCGTCTCAGTTTCTGTTGGAGCGGTCCTTCGGGGTATTGCTGACGGAACTCGGCAAAGAACGCCTCATCCGCCGCGATCTCCGCTTCAATCTCGTCGCGATGGTCCCAATAGTAGGCGAGGGCAGCGTGGACGTCGGCAAGCGTGATCGTGGGAAATTGATCCACGATCTCATCCGCGGACATCCCCAGCTTCTCATGCCAGATGGCCACGTCTTGCACCCGAATGCGGTGGCCAGCGATGCGCGCCTTCGGGCCGCTTGCTCCCTGGACGACCTCGAAATGCTCACGGCTTACGATCACCATCGGTCGACTCCTGTCTCTGGTCCGCACCGAGCGCGTCGGCCAATCATATCAGGACGGATCGTCGCGCCAACCGAGAAGCGCGCGTGGGCGTTTTGAGATCATCCGCGGCAGGGGCCAAAGTAAACAGGGAGGAGCAGTTCGTGGCCAAGGCGAACGGGGTCGTGGGGCGGATCGAAGGGGAGTTAGCGGGGTTCGCGGGGACGGTTGGGCTGGCGGTGAAGCACCTGGGGACGGGGGAGGAGATCCGGATCAATGCCGACCGGGTGATGCCGACGGCGAGCACGATCAAAGTGCCGATCCTGATCGAGCTCTACCGGCAGGTGGAACGGGGCGAGGTGGACTTGGGCCGGAAGCTGGCGGCGACGGCGGAGACGCGGACGGTTGGGTCCGGCATCCTGCGGGAACTCTCGCTCGGGGTCGAGTTGAGCGTGCATGACCTGGCGACGCTGATGATTGTGGTCAGCGATAACACCGCGACGAACATGCTGATCGACCTGGTCGGGATCGAGCGGGTCAACGCGACGCTTGCGGAGTTCGGGTTCGCGCGGACGCGGCTGGTCCGCCGGCTCGACTTCCCTGCCATCGGCAAGGACGCGCACAACCTGGCGGTGACGACGCCGGCTGAGTTGATGGGGATCATGGAGGCGCTGGCGACCGGGCGCATCCTGAGCGAGGCCAGTCGCGAGGGGATCTTCGAGATCATGCGCCGGCAGCATTACACCGGGCTCGTGCCGCGCTATTTGCCCTACGCCCCCTATGCGCCGGAGCACGGCGACGAGGACAACGGCCTGCAGATCGCGAATAAGACCGGCGGCTGGACCGATATGCGGGCCGACATGGCGCTGGTCGAGTGGCCGGGCGAGGACGAACCGACGCGCTACGTGATCGGGATCATCAGCGAGGGAAACCCGGATACGCGCTACTGGGCGGAGAACGAGGGGGACCGTCTCATTGGCCGCGTCTCCCGGATGATTTTCAACCATTTCGGCGGCGGGGCATTAGACGCGCCCAAGTTGGAGCCGGCGGAGGCGACGAAGGCCGTGGGCAGCGATTGACCCCTGGCACGTTTCGGCAGCTGAAACTCGGTTGCAGTCGTCGTGTTGGCGTGTTACAAGTCAGGCATCCGCACGATCCGGCGCAGCACATTTTGGTCGATCGGCACGAATGGCATGTGCAACGGAGGAGGATGGGATGAAACCTGTCAGACGGATTCGGCTGACGACGTTGGCGATCATCGCCTGCTTGGTCATCGGGCTCGGCGCGGCGATGTCGATCCCCACGGCCCGTGCGCAAGACGGCGAGCCGGTGTCGGGCGGCACCTTGCGCATGGCCCTCAGCGAGGAACCGGATCAGCTCGACCCGGCGCGCACCATCGAGTTGACCGCCAGCGCCGTGATGCAAAAGATCTACGACGCGCTGGTCTATTTCGAAGCGGACGGGCTACCGCATCCGTGGGTGGCGGAGTCGTGGGAGATCAGCGAGGACAACCTGACCATTACCTTCAATATTCGGCCGGGGATCGTCTTCCACGATGGCACGCCGCTGGATGCCAACGCGGTGAAGGCGTCCTACGACCGCATCCTCGACCCAGTGATGGCCGCGCCCTACCGCGCATTCCTGGGGACGATGGAAACGGCCGAAGCGCCCGACTCCTCGACCGTCGTCTTCACCTTCAGCGCCCCCTACGCCCCCTTCTTCATTAATGGCGCCGCGATTCCGATTACCTCCTCGGCCGGCGTCGAACAGTTCGGTGACGACTTCGGGCACAACCCGGTCGGCTCGGGGCCGTTTATGTTTAGCTCCTGGGAGGCAGGGTCGAAGATCACGCTCGAACGCAACCCGGATTACGTCAACCACCGCGCCGACGACACGAATAAGGGTCCAGCCTATGTCGAGTTCATCGAGTACAACATCATCTCCGAGGCGGCGACGCAGACGGCGGCCTTCGAGGCGGGCGAGCTCGACATCATCAGCGCCCCGCGCGAAGACGTGGCGCGGCTGGCGGAGATGCCGACGGTCGAGATCGTCTCCCTGGAGGAGTCGAACAACATCAACTTCATCGAGTTCGCCGACAAGCCGCCGTTCAACAACGAGTTCTTCCGCAAGGCGGTAGCGTACGCCATCGATCAAGAGGCGATTGCCGAGATCGCATACCTGGGCAACGCGACGCCGAACCAGTGCCCGGTCCCGATCGGGAACGCCGCCTACGACGCCGCGCTCTGCGCCGAACACGGCTACAGCTACGACCTCGATATGGCGCGGCAAATGCTGACCGAGGGCGGCTTCGTCGACTCCGACGGCAACGGGTTCGTCGAGATGGACGGTGAGGAGCTGGAGGTCACGCTCTGGAGCTACGCGCCCTTCCCGGTCCAAGAACGGACCATCGAAATCGCCCAGGCCGACCTGAACGAGATCGGGATCAACACCACCATCCAGACCATCGAGTTCGGCGCGATGCAGCCGATGTTGGAGAGCGGCGAGATCGGTTTCGACTACATGCGGTGGACCTTTGTCGACCAGTCGATCCTGTCGCAACTCTTCAAGTCGCCGGGCTGGGTGCAACAGACGAGCGATCCGGAGCTCGACGCGCTGCTTGAGGTGGCCGACACGACGGTCGATCCGGAGGCGCGGCTCGTGGCGAGTCACGCGGCGATGGTCTACGTCCTCGACCACGCCACTGTCGCTCCGGTCGTCAGCGACTGGGTGCAGGTCGCGGTGAACGAGAACGTCAACGACTACCACTGGGACGCCCTCGCCAACGAGCGCCTGAACGACGTGTGGCTGGCGGAATAGACATTAGGGGTTAGGCATTAGGCGTTAGGTGAGACGACGGAGCCCCTAACGCCTATCGCCTAACGCCTGGTTGAGGGGGTGCCGTGGGGGCGTATGTGCTGCGCCGGTTGGTGTCGACGGTGCCGGTGCTCTTTGCGATCGTGACGCTTGTCTTTTTGATGAGGCCGTTGGTGCCGGGGGATCCGGTCGCGATCATGTTCTTCGGGCGCTCGAGCAGCCCCGAGGTGATCGAGGACATGCGGCGCCAACTGGGGCTAGACGACCCGCTGGTGGTGCAGTACGTCCGGTATCTGGGCGACGTCGCGCGGGGTGACCTGGGCGAGAGCATTACGACGCGAAAGCCGGTGACCGAGGAGATCAGCAACCGCTATCCGGAGACACTGAAGCTGGCGGTGGGGAGCCTGGTCGTCTCGGCCCTGGTGGGGCTGATCGCCGGTATTCTGGCCGCCGTCTACAAGGACTCGCTGATCGACACCCTGGCGATGCTCTTCGCTATGGCCGGGATCTCGATGCCCGCCTTCTGGTTCGGGCTGGTGATGATCTACTTCTTCTCGGTGCGATTGGGGTGGTTCTCGGTGATCCCGGACGGGTCGCTGAAGTCGTTGGTGCTGCCGGCGGCCACTCTTGGCTTGATCGCCTCGTCGATCGTTGCCCGGCTGGTGCGCTCGGCGATGCTCGAAGTACTCGCGCAGGACTACATCCGTACGGCGCGGGCGAAGGGATTGGAGGAGCGCAAGGTCATTCTGCGGCACGCGTTGGGCAACGCGATGATTCCGGTGGTGACGATCCTGGGTTTGCAGTTCGGCGGGCTTCTGAGCGGCGCCTTCATCATCGAAGCGGTCTTTGCCTGGCACGGGATCGGGGAACTGGCGGTGCAGGCGTTCGCCAAACGCGACTTCCCGCTGATCCAAGGGATCGTGCTCGTCATTGCAACGACCTACGTCCTGGTAAACCTGTTCGTCGATCTGCTGTACGCCGTGCTTGACCCCCGGATCGAGTACTCATGAGCACTGGCGCCGCCGTTCTCACCGGGAATGCGACCGTTCGCCGGCCGGCCGACCGGTCCGGGCCGCGCGCCTTCTTGCGGGTGCTCTTCGCGCGGCGGCAGGCGCAGGTGGGCGGCCTGATCGTGCTCGGGCTGATCGTGACCGCGCTCTTCGCGCCGGTGATCGCGCCGTACGACCCGTTCGAGCTGCGGGTGGGGACGATCAAGGAAGGGCCGTCGCGCGACTTCCTCTTCGGCACGGACGACCTGGGGCGCGACCTCTTTAGCCGCATGGTGTATGGGTCGCGGATCACGCTCCAAATCGGTCTGATTAGCGTCTCGCTGGCGCTCAGCATCGGGGTGATGATCGGAGTCGTGGCCGGGTACTACGGGCGCTGGGTCGATACGGTGCTGATGCGCTTCACCGACGTCATGCTCGCCTTCCCTGGCTTTCTGCTGGCGATGGCGATCGTCTCGGTCCTCGGGCCGGGGCTGAACAACGCGATGATCGCGGTCGGCCTCGGATCATTCGCCGGGTTTGCGCGGATCGTGCGCGGCTCGGTCCTCTCGGTGCGGGAGACGGAGTACGTGACCGCGGCGCGGGTGTTGGGGGCGACGCCGTCGCGGGTGATGCGGCGGGCGGTGCTGCCGAACGTGCTGGCGCCGATCATCGTCCTCGGCTCGCTCGAGTTCCCTTTCGCGATCCTGACCGCCGCGGCGCTTTCCTTCCTCGGTCTCGGCGCGCAGCCGCCCTCCCCGGAGTGGGGCGCGCAGTTGGTCGACGGCCGCAACTACATCCGCACCTCGCCGCACCTGGTCAACGTCCCAGGCGCGGCAATCTTCGTGACCGTGCTTGCCTTTAACCTGCTCGGCAACAGCCTGCGGGACGTACTCGACCCCCGGCTGCGCGGGAGATAGCGAGAAGGGATACGTCAGAGGTAATAGACTCTACCGGCGATCTCGTCAGGCTCCATCGCATTGGAGATCAACAATAGCGCCTCGACCAGTTCGCCGATTGAGCGCGCACGCTGAGCACAATAGGCAATGCCGGCATGCGGCTGTGGCTCGTTACCCAGTCGCAAAAAGTCGTCATCATGGGTGACGACGACACGGCCCTCAGCAGACGCCCGGGTCAGGATCACAGCGTCAGGGGTGCTCAACAAACCAGCTTCGGTTGCAGTCCGCACGTCGACCCCTTGCTTCCGAAGCGCGTCGGCCACCGCATGAGATATGTGCTCCTCAAACTGAAACCGGATCTTACTCACCGCGCAGCCGCTTCAGCTTTTCCTGCAGCGATCCTTCTGGGCGCCGCTTGCGATATTCCGCGACGAAGGCTTCCGACGCCGCGATTTCCGCTTCGATCTCGTCGCGATGATCCCAGTAGTACGCCAGGGCCGCGTAGACATCGGCGATCGTAATCGATGGATACTCCTTCACGATCTCCTCTGCCGACATACCCAATTCTTGGTGCCAGAACACAACGTCGCGGACGCGAATACGATGGCCGGCGATGCGCGCCTTCGGCCCGCCCGCTCCCTGCACGATCTCGATATGTTCTCGGCTCACACTGACCATTGCCGCTCTCCTTAGCGCTTATTGCGGTGGACCGCGGACACCATAGTACCAGCCCGCGATTGCCCTTTATTCGCGGATCAGGACAGAACGACTTTTGATAGTATCACGCCGATTGTTGCACCGATTGCCAGGATGAATCTGACGGCGCAACCGGCGCATGTTGCCGCGCGTATCGCACGAGGAGGGAAGCACGATGCGGTTCTCACGACGCGACGGTTTCAAGCTGGCCGGCACGCTCGGCGCGCTGGCGGCGAGCGGCAAACTGGTCTCGTTCGGGATGGCCGCGGCGGCCCCGATCCCGGTCGGCGATCCGGAGACAGAGGGCAAGCCGCGGGTCGGCGGCGAGTTCATCATCGGCATCAGCGAACTGCCGGATACGCTCGACCCGCATAAAACCGGTTCCGCTCAGGCGAGCACGATCCTCGGCCAGGTCGGCGATACGCTGATCGAGAAGGACTTCGACGGCAACTACGTGCCGGCCCTCGCCACCGAGTGGACGATCTCCGAAGACGGTCTGACCTGGACCTTCACCCTGCGGCAAGACGTGACGTTCCACGACGGCACGCCCCTGAATGCCGAGGCGGTGAAATTTTCCTTCGACCGCATCCTCGATCCGGCGACCACCTCGATCACGGCCGCCGGGCTGATCGGGCCGATGGAGAGCACCGCCGCCCTAGACGAGTACACCTTCCAGTTCACCCTCAGGGAACCCTTCGCGCCGTTGCTCGATAACCTCACTGGCAGCACCGTCTCCATCGTCAGCCCGACGGCGGTGGAGTCGATGGGCGACGAGTTCGGCCGCCAGCCGATCCTGACCGGGCCGTGGATGGTCGACGAGTGGCGGACGGGCGACCGGATCATCCTCAAGCGCAACCCCGACTACGCCTGGGCGCCCTCCTTCCTGCATCAGGGCGAGGCGGCCTATATCGAGACGCTGACCTTCCAATCGATCATCGAAGAGGCCTCCCGTATCGCTGCCTTCGAGGCCGGTGAAGTCCACCAACTCAGTCTGCCCCCCACCGACGTCGAGCGCATCCGGGAGAGCGACGAGTTCTGGGTCGTCAACTACCTCCGCAAGGGCGCGGTTTTCCTCGAGTTCAACATCACTCAACCACCCTTCGACGACGTGCGGGTCCGCCAGGCGATCAACCACGCGATCAACAAGCAAGACGTCTTCGATGCGGCCGTCGAGGGGTACGGCCAACTCGCCCACGGCTTCTTGCCGCCCTCGATCTTCGGCTATTGGGAAGGGATCGTGGACTACGCGCCCGCCTACGACCCGGAGGGGGCGCTGGCGCTCCTGGCCGAGGCGGGGTGGACCCCGGCGACGACGGCGTCTTGCAAAAGGATGGGCAGGCGTTCGAGTTCACCCTCCTCAACCTGCCGACCGATGCCTGGAACCGCGGCGCCCAAGTCGTCCAGAGCCAGCTCGACGATATCGGGATCACGATGGAAATCCAGCAACTCGAATTCGCGACGCTGCTCGATGAGGCGAAGGCGGGCAACCACCAGGCGGAGATGATGGGCTACACCTACTCCGACCCGGATATCGCCTATCTCTGGTTCCACTCCTCGCAAGCCGGCGGCGGTCTCAACATGAGCCACGTCAACGACCCCACGCTCGACGAGTTGATCTTGCGGGGCCGCTCGACGATGGACCTCGACCAGCGCGCGGCCGTCTACCAGGAGATGCAGCAGTACGTCAGCGACCAGGCGCTTTGGGTGCCGCTCTGGATCGACGAGTACTACGTCGCCTTCAACAAGGCGATCCGCAACGCCACTTTCCACCCGGACGCCTACGCGGTCTACTTCGACGCCTGGATGGAGGAGTAACGAGGCGTTAGGCGTTAGGGATTAGGGGAACGACGACGGAGCCCCTAACGCCTAACGCCTAACGCCTATGTCCACCTACGCCCTGCAACGCGTCTTGCTCCTCATCCCGGTGCTGATCGGGGTCTCGATCGCGGCGTTTTTGATGAGCCACCTGGTGCCGGGCGACCCGGTCGTGGTGATGCTCGGCGACCGCGCAACCGCGGAGGACACCGTCCGCCTGCGAGCAGAGTTGGGGCTGGACGATCCGATTTATGTCCAGTACTGGCGGTACGTGAGCAACGTCGTGCATGGGGACCTCGGCGACTCGATCCGTAGCGGCCAGCCGGTACTGACTGAGATCCGCGAGCGCTTCCCCTCGACTCTGACGCTCACCTGCCTGGCGGTGGCGGCGGCGGCGGTGGTCGGGATGACGCTGGGCGTCGCCGCCGCCATCAGCGGCCGGGGATGGGTCGATGCCGGAATCATGGGGTTCGCCCTGCTTGGCATTTCGATGCCAGCCTTCTGGTCGGGCATCCTGCTCATCCTCTTCTTTGGGTTGAAACTCGGATGGTTGCCGATTGCCGGCTCGGGGCCGAAGGCGCTGATCCTGCCGACGATCACGCTGGCCGCGCCGGCGGCGGCAGTGCTGGCGCGGATGACCCGCTCGACGGTCCTGGAGGTGCTGGGGCAGGACTTCGTGCGCTCAGCCCGCGCCAAAGGGCTGCGGGAGCGAGTCGTCGTCGTGCGGCACGTCCTGCGGAATGCCCTGATCCCGGTGATTACAATCATCGGCCTGCAATTTGGCGGGCTGCTCGGCGGTACGGTGATCGTCGAGTCGGTTTTCTCCCGTCCCGGCCTCGGGCGCTACACGGTGACGGCGATCGAGTCGCGCGACTTTCCCCAGATCCAGGGGATCGTGCTGGTGACCGCCGCGGTCTACGTCTTTGTCAACCTCGCGGTCGATCTGCTGTACGCCGTGATCGATCCGCGGATTCGGTACCAATGACGGAGGGGTCAGGAGTCGGGAGTCGGGGGTCGGGAATGGCGGTAAGCGTCGGTGCGACAAGTGAGGGAGGGGTACTGCTCGGGGCGGAGCGGTTGGCGCGGGGGCGGCTCCGCCAGATGGCGCACCGGCTGAAGCGGCGGCCGGGAGCGGTGATCGGCGGGGTGGTGATCCTCCTCTTCATCACCGTGGCCTTGCTGGCGCCGGTGCTGGCGCCAGCGGATCCGAACGAGATTTCTCGCGACCGGCGGGCCGCGCCGACCGCCGCGCATCCCTTCGGCACCGACGAGTTGGGGCGCGACGTGCTGAGCCGCGTCATCTACGGCGCGCGGGTTTCCCTGCGGATCGGGCTGGTCGCGGTTGGGATCGCGTTGACCGCGGGGGCGCTGCTGGGCGTTGTCGCCGGGTACTTCGGCGGCTGGCTGGATGGCGTCATCATGCGCGTGATGGACGTCATGCTCGCCTTCCCGGGGATCCTGCTGGCGATTGCAATCGTCGCCATCCTCGGCCCGAGTCTGTTCAACGTGATGATCGCGGCCGGCATCGAGGCCATCCCCGTCTACACGCGTACCGCGCGGGCGTCCACCCTAACGGTGAAGGAGCTCGAATATGTGATCGGGGCGCGGGCGCTGGGGGCGCGGCACGCCCGGATCATCCTGCGTCACATCCTGCCGAACATCGTCGCCCCCCTGATCGTGCTCTCCACCATCGGCGTCGCGGGCTCGATTCTGGCTGCCGCGGGCCTGAGCTATCTCGGCCTCGGCGCGCAGCCGCCCACCGCCGAATGGGGCGCGATGCTGAGCAGCGCTCGCACCTTCCTGCGCGACGCCTGGTGGATGGCCACCTACCCCGGCCTGGCGATCATGCTCGTCGTCCTCGCGCTGAATCTCTTCGGCGACGGCCTGCGCGATATCCTCGACCCGCGGTTGCGGGACTAGCGCACTCCTTCGGTGTTGGCATGGCGGGCCGGGCGAATCACCGACTTGCCCTTGTCATTCATGCGAACCGACCGTAGGCCCGTAACGTCAGTAACGCCGCGATTGTCACGTAGCCGCGCGACTCGAACGTGGCCACCGGGTTCCACTGGCGCCAGTTGATGGGCCAACCGCCATCCTCGCCCTGGCCTTGTTCCAATGCGTCCAGCGCGTGCTCGATCTCCGCGTCGGAGAACCACCGCCGGGCCAAGCTGGTCGGCCTGGTCGCGTAGTCAAGCGGGGTATGGTATTCGCCCGGCGCGTAGCCCGGCGAGATGCGCGCCTCGTCCGGCGCATCGGGATCGAGCAGTACGATCCGCTGTTCCCGCACGAGTTCGCCCAGCCGTTCGGCCTCGCGTTCCGCCCGTTCCCGCTCCGGGACGTGGTCGAGGAAGCCCAGGCAACTCATCACCTCGTACGGATGGGTGTCGGCAACGGCGGCAATCGCCTGCCAGCAGAAGTCGGTCGCCGCCGACAGCCATGGGTGCGCGATGCCGTTCTTGTGCAGCACGCCAGCGATCCCCGCCGTCGGCAGCAACGATCCGGGCGGATCGTCCTCCCCCACGTTCCACCACGGCGCCTTCGGGGCGTTGCGGACGCTCGGCAGCGCGACCGGCACGCCGCCGTTGGCCGCCGTCACCGAGGCCAGGAAGTCGATGATCGGCTTGGCCGCCGCCTCGTCGCACGCGCCGAGCTCGTCGAGCACGCGCACGGCAAAGTAGGTATGCACGGGTTGGCTCCCCGCGCCCCGGCCGTCCGGCTCAAGCGCGTGGCCGAAGCCGCCGTCGGTATCCTGGTACGCCCGCAAGGCAGTACGCGCCGGCACGGCCTTGCCCTGCTTGAAGAGATGGGCGAAGCGATGCCGTTCGAGCAGGCGGCAATACAGCCAGAGAAAGGTTTGTGCGGCATCGAGATTGGTCGAAGTGATCATTCGAGCGTACCTCCAAGTCATTCTGAATCCTCTATCGCCATCGTAGCGATCTAAAGGTGACACCGGGCCGTCACCATTCAGCGGCAACGGACGGACCCTGTGGGATAATGGCGCACTGTGAGGTGATAACCATGACCAAAGAAGAATCGTTGTACCCAGAGCGAATCGTGCAAGACCCCGAGATTATGGTGGGCAAGCCGGTGATCCGAGGCACGCGCATTCCTGTCGAACGGATCATCGCGCACCTGGCGACCACGCCGAATTTTGACGACCTCTTCGCCGCATATCCGCGGCTGACGATCGAGGACGTGCAGGCGGCGCTCGCCTACGCCCACGACGCGATGGAGACGCGGCACAAACGCGCCCGCCGCAAATCTCCCGTTGGTAGTGTGCCCGTCCCGGCATGAGGTTTCTGCTCGACGAAAGCGCCGACGCACGCCTCGCTCCATTTCTCCGGTCCGCCGGGCATGACGTCTCCGCGAAGGCCGTCGATCATCAAGCGAGTCTTGCCGACCGCGCTGTGCTTGCGATTGCTCATCGCGAGCAGCGCGTGCTGATCACCGACGACCGCGATTTTGGCGGGCTTGTGTTTGTCCAGAAGCAAGCCCACGCTGGCGTCATCTACCTTCGTCTCGGAGCCCGTACCGAGTTAGCAACGAAAATCGATCGTCTCAACGAGGTCCTCACCCGCTTCGCCGACGAACTCGATCAGTTTCTGGTCGTGACTGAAGATCGCGTTCGAGTCCGGCGAGCTTGACCATGACTGCCGATTCGGAGATGGTTCAGCGCGACGGCCGAATGGGAATCGGGAGGAGGGTACTGATGAAGGTCGTACGACAGGACGACGTCGCGCCGCGCGCCGGAACGACGTTTACCGGCACGGTGGAGCTGACGCGGACGCTCGAGTTCCAGCAAGAAGGCGGAATGAGCCTCTCGGTCGTGCGCTTCGAGGACGGGGCGCGCACCAACTGGCACATCCACCCCGGCGAACAGTTCCTCTACGTCCTCGAGGGCCAAGGCCGGGTCGGCACCGAGACCGAGGAACATCAAGTCGGCCCCGGCGACGTCATCTACACCGCGCCCGGCGAGAAGCACTGGCACGGCGCCGTGCCGGGTCAGACCATGACCCACGTCAGCGTGACCACGGTCGGCTCGCCGGAGTGGTTCGAGGCGCCGGATTGAAGGCGTCAGGCGATCGGCGACAGAAGAAACGTCGTTCGTGCTCCTTCCGCCTCCCGCCTTCCGCCTTCCGCCTTCCGCCTTCCGCTTCGTCAGGCGTTGACGAAGCGGTTGCCGGCGACGTCATGGCCGCGGGCCAGCCACAGCTTGTGCCCCTGGTTGCTGGGGTTGTCGGCGAAGACCAGCGACTCCGTCGGGAAGTAGCGCATGGTGTAGCCGGCCCGGCGCTTGTCGCTGGTGTTGGCGTTGGCGCCGTGCATGATCCGCGCCTCGTGCAGGCTGCACTCGTTCGGCTGCAACGAGAAGTAGACGGCCTTGCTCTCGTCGAGCAATTCCGGCCTGATCTGCCGCGTGAAGATGTTCTGGTCGCTCGCGACCGCCTCGTAGTCGCTGAAGCCGTTGTCGTGGCTGCCGGGGATGACGCCCATGCTGCCGTTCTCCGGCGTCGCCTCGTCCAGCGCCAGCCAAACGGTGCAGATCCCGGCCATGGTCGAGATGCGCCCATTCCAGAAGGTCGAGTCCTCGTGCCACGGCGTCGCTTTCCCCGTGCGCGGCGGCTTGCAGATGATATGGCTCGACCAGAGCCCGATGTTCGGCCCGACGACCGGCTCGACCAGATCGAGCAACTCGTCCGCCAGCAGGAACTCCAGCATCCGCTCGTCGCGAAAATGGATCGTGTCCAAATCCTCTTCAGTGTACGTAGCGAGGTCTTCCTCGAAGATGGCTTGCAGCCGCGCGAACTTCTCCGGGCTGAAAACCGGTTGCTTGAAGAGGACGTAGCCGTCCCGCTCGTACCGCGCGATCTGCTCCGGGGTCAAGCGACCGCGTCCGGTCGCCACCGTCGACGTCATGGTTCATGCCTCCGTGCGCGCGAAGGGTCGATGCCCGTAGCGTAGCGGCCGCGGGGTACAATCGCTTGCCCTAATCTGACGATTTCTTCTCCTGTGGTGATCTCCAACGGCGGGGACGGCGATGCGGGTACAGCGACTTCTCTGGCAGAACCTTGCAGCGCGAGGGGCATACCATGCCGCCCTGGTCAGCAGCCGCGTCCGCGCGCGGACGAACCTGCATACGCATGATTTCTTCGAGATGATGTACGTCCTGGATGGGCGGGGCACGCACGAGATCAACGGCCGCTCGCTGCCCCTGGCGCCCGGCGACTTGTACTTCATCCGCCCCGACGACCATCACGCCATCGCCGCGCGGGTGGCCGACGGATTGCACTTCGTCAACATCGCCTTTCCCGCCGAGACCTGGGACGGCTTTCGAGTGCTCGTCGGACTCACGAACGACGCGTTGGGCGCGCGGTCGTCCGCCCCGCCACCCGCGGTGCGCGTGCCGGCCGCGCGACGGGATGAATGCACGCGCAACTTTCGCCGGGCGCTGCTGGCGAGCCATGAGCAGCCGTCGCGTCTGGAGTTGGTCGCCTTCTGGACGCTGGCGCTGCCGTTCTTGCTCGAACCCGCGTCGCTGGCCGACGAGGACGATCGCTCACTACCACCGTGGCTGCGCACGGCCTGTTGGGCGATGCGCGACGAGGAGAACCTACGGCTCGGGCTGCCGCGCCTGGTCGAGCTGAGCGGAGTGAGCCCGGCCCATCTGGCGCGGACCCTGAAGGCGGGCCGTGGGCAAACGCCGACGGCATTCGTCAACGATTTGCGCCTGGAACGGGCGGCGTTGCTGCTGCGAACCACCACGCGGCAGATCACTGAGATCGCCGCCGAATGCGGTTTCGAGAGCCTGTCGTACTTCTACCGGGTCTTCGGACGGCGGTTCGGCGTGCCGCCGCGCGCCTATCGCCTCCAAGCCCGGCGCGCGGTCGTACCGTAGGCTTCGATGATAAAGGTTCGGACTCACGCAGGCATTTGCTCAGACATACTCATGTCGAGCAGGTAGCGCTTCACAGATCGAGGTCGATCGGCGGCGTTGGCGTGCTCTCGTGCTGAATCCGATCAAGCTCGTCCAGTGTTTGCTCCCAATCGAGATGACTCCAAGCACCTGCAAGGGCGAGGGCGTCCTGCAAGGTGTCATAGGAGAGCGCGGCGTCCGCGTCGGCTTCGGAGGCGAAGTAGCGGACAATCGCCTGGCCGTCGGCGACGTCAGGAATGCCGATGAGCGGTTGGTCTTCCTGCACAACCAATCCCGCGCTAACCTTGGTGTCGTAAGCTGCCATCGACGCTACCTCCTACGAAACAGAGTATAGCGTGCATCGCTCGCTTCTTTGGCCGGTCGTTCCGGCACCCCTTGCCACGCTTGAGATATTCCCATGGGGCTTGCAATTATGCCCTCTGGGGAATATCATACAGGCATGGCATAGGAGATCGAGTATACCGACCAGCTTGAGAACTGGTACGCCGACCTGACCGAAGACGAGCAGGATCGAATCGACGCCGCCGTGCTGGCCCTGTCGACGACCGGTCCCGGCCTTGGCCGCCCGCACGTGGACACGATCAAGGGCAGCCGCCACGCGAATATGAAGGAGTTGCGCCCGCTCGGCGGCAACCTGCGCATCCTCTTCGCCTTCGACCCGCGCCGCGCCGCCATCCTCCTCATCCCTCTCTGCGATCGGGACCAGCGACAAGACCGGCCGCTGGCAGCGGTGGTACGCCGAGATGATCCCCATTGCCGACAACCTGTACGACGAGCATTTGGCGACATTGCGCAAGGAGGGATTGCTGCCGTGAGAACCCACCCGTGGAGCGAGATCCGCGACCGCGGCAAGGACAGCCCGGAGCGGACGGCCCGCATCGAGCAGTACCGGCGGGCGATGGACACAATCATCCAACTGGAGCGCTTGCGCACCCAGCGCGGCCTGACCCAGGCCGAACTCGCCGGCGCGCTGAACGTGGCGCAGAGCACCGTCTCGAAGATCGAGCGCAGCGACAACCCCTACCTCGAAACGATCCGCGAGTACGTCGAAGGGCTCGGCGGCGAACTGCGCCTGGTCGCCGTCTTCCCGGACGAAGCGGTCGAATTCACCGTACCCACGCGATAGCGCCGCATTACGCCGACTTCGCCCGGACCGCGACCGTGCCGTTCTGCACCCGCACCTCGTAGGCGACGACCGGGGCGGTGGCCGGACCGTGGACCAACGCGCCGCCGTGGAGGGCGAAAACGGAGCCGTGCCAGGGGCAGGTGACGGTGTCGCCCTCGATTTCCCCTTCGTCGAGCGGACCGCCGAGGTGCGGGCAGGTGGCGCCGATGGCGAGAACCTCATCGCCGTCGCGGTAGAGCATGACCGGCGTGCCTTTGGCGTCAACGCGGACCGGCTTACCGTCCGGCAGGTCGTCGAGGGCGCCGACGTCGGCCCACTTCTTGGACGGCGACTCGAAGGCGGCGTGATCGACGCCGATGCCAAGGTCGTAGGCGAGATCGCCACCGAAGAATGAGCCGGCCATCACCGCTCCATATCCGGCGACAGCCGTCGCGACGCCCGCGGCGCGGTTGCCCCGCCGTCGCAGCAACCAGGACGCCCCATAGATGACCGCCGCCGCGCCGTTGAGCGAGGCGTGGAGCGCGCCGAGGCGACGCGGCGCCGTGTCGTTGGTGGCGTCGACCCACTGGGCCGCGCCGGTAGCGGCGGCGACCCAACCGGTGATGAAGCCGGCGCCGAGGGTGAGGTCGGCCGCGCGCTCCTCGCCAACCACGTCCAGCAGCAGCGACGAGGTCCAAAAGCCGATCGGGAGCGTGACGATGGCCGGGTGCAAGGGGTGGCCGAACCAGGTCCCGGCCAACGCGTCCTTGAACTCCCGTGGACTATTCGGTCCCAGGAGGGGGTTCCAGAGCTTTTGGATTTGCTCCGCGGCCTTGTCCAGTCCCGGCATCGCCTCGATGATCCGGTCCGAGAATTTCATCACATTTCCCCTTCGTTCACCGCCTTGGATGGCCAAACGGGGAAAGTTGGCGCAAAGCGCGTGCCGCGAAGAAGCGCGAAGCGAGGAGCGAGGAGCGAGGAACCAAAAGCCCGAAGCTAGCAGCTAGCAGCTAGCAGCCAGCAGCAAGCGATACGCCGTTTCGTGGATGGCGCCGCCGCCGACCGGCCACTCGCGGGTTTCCCCCGCGACGGCGCCCTGGCGTTCGTAGAAGCGACGAGCGGTGTCGTTGGCGGTCAACACCCAGAGGTGCATCTCAGTGAGGCCGCGGGTGTACAGGGTCTTGGTCGCGGCCCGCCAGAGCCGCCAACCGGCGCCATGGCCTTGCCACATGGGAAGAACGTAGATCGCGAAGAGTTCGCCCATGCCCTCACGATTGAGCCCAGCGGTCGCGTAGCCGACGATCGTGCCTCCGGAGACGGCGACGAAGAGGTCGACAGTTGGGCGGCTGATCGCGCCGCGCAGATTCTCCTCCCCGTAAGCGCCTGCCAGGAACGCCTCGATCTCAGATGTCGGAATGTGCCCGGCGTACGTCGCGTGCCAGGTCTCGCGCGCGACCCGCTGAATGGCGGGCACGTCGGCGTCGATGGCGGGGCGGACGGTGATGCTGACGGCCATGCGCTACACCGGCGTCACGATCGTCTTCAGGACGTCGCCGCTGAGGGCGGCCTGCATCGCCTCGTCGAAGAGGGTCAAGGGGTAGGCGTCGGCCAGGAGCGGCGCCACCCTCACCGAGCCGTCGGCCAGGGCGCGGATGGAGGGCGCGTAGCCGCCGGGGCCGAGGTGCGTGCCGTGGATATCGAGCTCCTTGGAGTCGCCGATGATCGTCCAGTTGACGGTCGAGGGCTCGTTGAAGACGCTGAACTCGACGAAAGTGCCAAGCTTGCGGATCATCTCCAGCCCCTGGTTGACCGCCGCTGCATTGCCGCTCGCCTCGATGTAGACGTCGCAGCCGTACCCGTCCGTCAGGTCGCGCACCTTCGCGATGGCGTCCTCGTGCGTCACGTCAATTGCCACGTCCGCGCCGAGTTGCCGGGCCAGCTCCAGGCGGTACGGCTTGGTGTCGAGGGCGACAAGTTGCCCCGGTTGGCGCAGCTTAGCAATCTGGAGCATGCAGAGGCCGATGTTGCCCACCCCGCCGATGACGACGGTGTCGCCCGCCTCAATTTCGCCCCGGTCAACGGCGTGCCAAGCACAGGCCATCGGCTCGATGTAAGCCGCTTCGCCGTCGGAGAGCGACTCCGGCACTCGGTGCACGATGGCATTCGCAGGGAAGAGATTGAAGCGGGCCATCCCGCCGTGGGTGGTGCGCTTGAAGCCGAAAATCCAGTGGCGGCGGCACATCCAGTACTGGCCGCGCTGGCAGAAGCGGCAGGCGTTGCAGGGAACGATCTGTTCGGCGACGACCCGGTCGCCGATCGCCACCCCGTGCCGCTCCGCCGCGCCGTCGCCCAACGCCACCACCCGGCCGGCGTACTCGTGCCCGGCGATGCACGGACCCTCAACGTAGCCGCCCGCGCCGCCCGTGCCCCAAAAGAGCGGACCGCCCAGCCAGCACTTCATGTCGGAGGCGCAGATGCCGACCGCGCCGACCTCGATCAGCACCTCGCCCGGCCCCGGCGCCGGCACCGGCATCTCCTCGACCCGGTAATCCCGCGGCCCGTGCGTCACCACCGCCAGCATCGTTTCAGACATCGCTCACGCTCCGTTCGCGTTGCCGCCTTGCCGCCTTCGCCGTCCTACTTCTCCACCCCGCCGAATGTCAGCCCGGCGACAATATGGCGCTGGACGAAGAAGGTCAAGAGCAGAACCGGCACGGCCTGGACGACCGAGGTGGCGGCCATCAGTTCCCACTGGATGTTCACCTGACCGGTGTACTCGGAGAGGCTAACGGGAAATGTCTTGGCATGACTGGCGGTCAGGATCAGGCCGAAGAGGAGGTCGTTCCACGCCCAGATGAAGGCGAAGATCGCCGCCACCGCCACGCCGGAGCGGGCAAGCGGAATCGAGATCAACACGATGATCTGGACGAGGTTACTGCCGTCGACCCGCGCGGCCTCCTCGATCTCGCGCGGCACCTGGCGGAAGGCGGCGGTCAGCATCCAGATCGCGAAGGGGAGATTGAACGCGGTGTAGACCAGGATCATCCCGGTGCGGGTGTCGAACAGGCGGAAGTCCTGGAAGAGGACGAAGAGGGGGATGATGACCGCGATCGGGGGCATCATGCGGGTGCTCAGGATCCAGAATTCGATGTCCTTGGCCCGTCGCAGGTTAAAACGGGCAAAGGCGTACGCCGCGGGGATCGCGATCAGGAGCACGAGCGCGGTCGAGACGGTGCTGATGATCAGCGAGTTCCAGAGGGACGGCGAGTTCGTCAGCACCTGCCGGAAGTTGTCGAAGTTGAGTCCCGAGGGCAGGACGACCGGCGGCACCGCGAACATTTCGGCCCGCGTCTTGAACGCGCCGAGCGCCACCCAGGCGAGCGGCAGGACGTAGACCGTGGTCACCAGCAGCACGGCGACCCAGGCGATCTTGTCGGCCAACCGGCGATCGACGCTCATGCCATTTCCTCCCGCCGCCCACCGCGCAGCAGTGTGCGGAAGAGCAGGATGACGAGGACATTACTCAGGATCAGGATCACGATCGCGATCGCCGAGCCGTAGGCGGTGTTGTAGTAGAGGAACGATTGCCGGTACGCCATCAGGCTGAGGACTTCCGTCGCCTTGCCGGGCCCGCCGCTGGTGGTGGCGTAGATGACGTCGAAGAGTTTCAAGTTCTCCATTACCCGGATGAAGATGCCGAGGATGACCACATCGGCGATGAAGGGAACCTCGAGGTCGCGCAACCGACGGCGCCAGGAGGCGCCTTCCAGCGTCGAAACCTCCTGCAGATCCCGCGGGATATTGTTGAGCCCAGCCAGCGTCAGCAGCATCATGAAGGGGAGCCACTGCCAGGCGTTGATGCCGATCACGGTGTAGAGCGCGATGTCCGGGTCGCCGAGCCACTGCACGTTTGGCAAATGGAAGAAATCGAGGAGGTGACTGGCGACGCCGAGGGTTGGGTTGAGGATGTAGGCCCACGAGAGGCCGACGATCAGCGGCGTCAACATGATTGGAATGATGAAGATGGTCCGCAGCACGCCGACGCCGCGCAGGTGCTGCGTGCGGAAGAAGAGTTTGGCGACCCAATAGCCGAGGACGATCTCGATCAGGATCGAAAGGGCGGTCAGCCAGAGCGTGTTGAGGACGGCGGTGCGGAACGTCTCATCCTCCAACAGCAGCCGCCGGAAGTTCTGCAACCCGACGAATTCCCCGGTGCGGGGCTTGGTCAGCACGCGGTTGGTGAGGCTGGTGTACAGCGCGAAGATGAGGGGATAAACGGTCCAGGCCAGCAGGTAGAGCACCGCCGGCAAGACCATCAGCCACCCGGGGGACCGAGGCCGGCGCCCTGACCGCTCCTCTGCCGCCTCTCCGGCATGGGTGACCGCGATTGGTGTCCTCATGACCTCCAACCATCAGCTTCAGCTGAATCGCTGCTAGCAGTCGTCGGGACGGGAG
>JBOGUF010000158.1:0-26136 GCA_050696075.1 Thermomicrobiales bacterium | reverse complement strand
ACGGTTCCACCGCCTAACGCCTAACGCCTAACGCCACGAAAGGCACCGCATGAACCCCGATCTCGACCACGACGAAACGCCCATCCGCCTCGTTACCTTCGACCTCTACGACACGCTGCTCGCATTGCACCCGCCGCGGTGGGAGCGCCTCGCCGCGGCCTGCACAGCCGTTGGCGTCACGCCCGATCTGGAGGCGCTCAAGGCCGCCGACCTCATCGCCGAGGACTACTACACCGCGGAGAACGGCGGCGTTCCGATCCGCGACCGCACGCCGGAGGAGCGCGAGGCGTTCCGCCTGCGCTACACGGCGCTCTGGTTGGCGGCGGCCGGCATGCCGCACGACGAGGCAACGGTCCGCGCCATACGCCCCGCCCACAACGCCGAGATGGAAGCGGCGGCCACCCGCGCCAACTACCATGTGTACGACGACGTCATCCCCGCCCTGCGCCGCCTCCGCGATGCCGGCGTCAAACGGGCGCTGATCTCGAATGCCGACGCCGACGTCACCGACCTCTGCACAAAACTCGAATTCGCCCACGAGCTGAACCTGATCGTCACCTCGGCCGTCGTCGGGTGGGAAAAGCCGGACGTCCGCACCTTCCGCGCCGCTCTCGACCCCCTCGACGTCGAGCCGCACGAGGCGCTCCACATCGGCGACCAGCCAAAATCCGATGTCGTCGGCGCGCTCGCGGTCGGCATGCGCGCCGTCCTCATCGACCGCTACGCCCGCCACGATCCATCGGCGCACGATGTCCCAGTCGTCCACGGCCTGATGGAGTTGGTCGATCTCGTCTTGGCACACAACGAGGCGGCAATGCAGGCGGGAGGCGGAAGATCCTCCCGCCTCAGCCCGCCGATGCCCGCGGCAAGATGAAGAAGGCGGCCAGCAGCAGCAGCACGATCAGGCTGGCCAGTGGGATCACGAAGGCCAGCAGGAAGGCGAAGGCGTAGCCGGCCAGGCCGAGCTGATAGCTGCGCGTGATTGCCTGGATCGCGCCGGCACTCGTTCCCGGCGACAGCAGCTTCCCTTCGTGCGCGGCGTACCACCAGAAGAGGTTGTAGACCGCGGCGGTGAGGAGGAACCAGCCGCTGTAAACGAGGGCGGACGTGCGATTCCAATCGTCCGTCAGATGCTCGGCGACGAGCGCGGTCGTAAAGGGGATGAACGCGATCATCAGCAGCAAGAGCAGATTGATCACGAGCAGGTAATGATCGACGCGGGAGATGCGCTTGAAGAGGTTGTGGTGATTGATCCACATAATGCCGATGATGGTGAAACTGATGAAGAAGGCGAGGTAGCTGGGCCAGAGATGGCCGAGTTCCCGCCAGAGACTCTCTCCCTCTCCCACCTCGGGCACGTGGATCTCGATCACCAGCAGGGTTGCCACGATCGCGATCACCGCGTCGCTGAAAGCCTCCAGCCGAATCGTGTCCCGCTGTTCAGCCAGTTCCTCGGCGTTCGTGCTCACAACGCCTCCGTCGCGGCGCTCACCACGCCGGTCGCCTCGTAGTGCCGCATCTCCTGGATGTCGCCGACATACGGCTGGATCGCGCTGAAGAAGACGCGGAACTCTGGGCTCCGGCGAAACCCCTGCAGATGCCCGTCAACCGAATCCCACTCGATCCGCAAAATATACGATGACGGCTCATCCATGCAACGCGACAACTCGTAGCCGAGGCAACGCGGCGAGGCGATCAGCGATCCCCCCGCGCGCGCATACGCCTCCTCGAACGCCTCGCTCCGTTCGCAGTCGATCTGATACCGGATGTACTCGATGACCATGCGCCCCCCATCGTCGATGATGCCGGCGGAGCCGACGTGGCACTCCTCATAGTAGGAACGCGTTCGGCAACGCGTTCGTGAGACAACGATTGCGCTCTCGTTAGCGTAGCCGTAGCATCCTTCGGGCGCTACGTCCAGATGGGCAGGTGGTGACTAGACTGTTGGTGAGGAGGTTCGCGCACATGCCGCTACGGATCAACGGCGAACGCCTGCACCAAAGCGTGCGGGACCTGGCCCGAATCGGCGCAACGGCGGGGGGAGGCGTCACCCGCCTCGCCCTCTCCGACGAGGACAAGGCGGGGCGTGATCTGCTCCGCCGCTGGTTCGAGGAGGCCGGCCTCGCCGTGCGCGTCGACGACGTCGGCAACATGACCGGGCATCGCCCCGGCGCGGAACCGGGGCCGCCGGTCCTGATCGGCTCGCACATCGACACGGTCGTCCGCGGCGGCAAGTTCGACGGCGCCCTCGGCGTGCTCGGCGCGCTGGAAGTGGTGCGGACGCTCAACGACCACGGGATCAGCACGGCCTACCCGGTCGCGATCGTCAATTGGACGAACGAGGAGGGGGTGCGCTTTGAGCCGGCGATGACCTGCTCCGGCGTCGCCGCCGGCCGCTTCACCCGCGACGAAACGTACCAGCGCACGGATCGCCAGGGGTTGCACTTCGGCGACGAGTTGCGCCGCATCGGCTATCAGGGCGACGAGGCGCACCGGCCGCTCCCCGCCGCCGCCTACCTCGAACTGCACGTCGAGCAGGGGCCGGTGCTGGAGGCGGAAGGGTTGCCGGTCGGGGTGGTCGAGGGGATCGTCGGCATCACCTGGATCGAGGTGACGCTCGAGGGGCAGGCCGACCATGCCGGCCCCAGCCCGATGCCCCTGCGCCGGGACGCCCTCGTCGCCGCGGCGCGGGTGATCGCCGGGGTCGAGTTCCTGGCCCGCGACCTGGACGAGGAGGCGGTCGCCACGGTCGGCCGCCTGAGCGTCGAGCCGAACGTGATCAACACCATCCCCGGCCGCGTTGTCTTCAGCGTCGACTTCCGTCACCCCGATTCTGCGAAATTAGAAGGACAGGTCGACCGGCTGCGGCGGCTGGTCGAGGAGGTCGAGGCCGAGACCGGCGTGCGCGGCAGCATCCGCCGCTTCTGGACGAGCGAGCCGACGCCGTTCGCCCCGGAGGTTGTCGGCGCGGTCGCCGAGGCGTGCGTCGCGCTCGGCCTCCCTCAGCGCCGCCTCTGGTCCGGCGCCGGCCACGACGCCAAGTACGTCGCCGACGCCTGCCCGGCCGGCATGATCTTCGTCCGCGGTCGCGGCGGCCTCTCCCACTGCGAAGCCGAACACAGCGACGATGCCGACGTCGAAGCCGGCGTCAACGTGTTGTTGCACGCGACGTTGGCGCTGGCCGGAACGTAGGGCGGCGAGGACGGCTCGGAATGACGGAGAGGGTTCCTTGCCACTCTCGCCGCCTTCAACCCCCGACCGCGTAGCGTTTCCACGGACGCATGCCGACTTTGGCGTAGAAGTCGATCAGGTTCGTCCAGTCGGCGCTGACGTCGGCGACGCCGCGGGCACGGAGGTGATCGAGGGTGACTTGAAGCAGGGCGAGGCCGAGTCCGTGGCCGCGCAAGCTGCCGGCGACGCCGATCGGGCCGAAGCCGCCCGGCGATGGGCCGCGCAGGGCATTCCAATAGCTCGCCGGCCCGATCACGGCTGAGTCGGGGTAGTGCGTTTGGGCGAAACCGACGATCTCGTCGGCGCGCCGTAGCAGCAGCAGATCGGCCGGGTCGCCGCCCCTCTCGCGGAACCACCCGGCACGATAGCGCCACCCCGCGCCGAACTCGGCGAGGAGGAAGGCGAGCAGGCGGTCCCATTCCTCCGGCGGGCAGGGGATCACGGTCAGGTCGTGCTTCGCGAGCGCTGCCTCGGCCGATGTAGGAAGCTGAAAGTCGGTGACGTCGACCCGCACGTCGACCACCTCGCCGTCGAAGGAGAAGCCGAGCGATTCGAGGAAGGGGCGGACCGCCGGGAGGTCCGCCGGCGGGCCGGGGAAGAAGTGGTGGAGGCCGCTGCCGGCCCGGAGGCGGTCGTCCGGTAGGTCCGCTACGCCTTCCCGCAAATGGTGGCAGATGCGCGTGCCGATCCCCCGCCGCTGCCGCTCTGGATCGACCAGGACGAGCGTCAACCAGGCAAGGTCGCGGAAGGCGTCGGCCCAGGGGTGATCCTCGCGGTAGCGGTGCAGCGACCCGAAGCCGATCAGCTCGGAGCCGTCCCAGACGGTCGTCGCGTCCGAAGGACGACCCCCCGGATTGCCCTCGATCACCTGGCGGAAGAGCCGCTCCGAGAGTGGGTAGGCGTCGCCGATCGCGCGCTGCCAGAGCGCGACAATCTCGCCTGCCATGCCAGATTCGTATGCCTGAAACCGGTAGTCGTTCACCATCAGGCCGTCCCTCCGCTCGCCATCGGCCGGACGATCATTATCGCACCGGCTATCCTTCTTTCCGGTATGACTGAGCAGGTGCTTACCATCGAGCAGCAGACCTTCGAAGAGCTCCGGCCCTACCTCTTCGCGATCGCCTACCGCATGCTCGGCAGCGCGAGCGAGGCGGAGGACGTCGTCCAGGACGCCTACCTGCGCCTGCTCGACGCCAACCCGGCGGAGATCGGCTCGCTCAAGGCCTACCTGGCCGCCGTCGTCACCCGCCTCTGCCTGGACGAATTGAAGTCGGCGCGGCGTCAACGGGAGCGTGCCGACTACCCCGGCAACTGGTTGCCCGAACCGGTCCCGACCGCCGACCTCGCGCCTTCACCCGAGCAGACGGTCGAGCAGCGGGAGGCGGTCTCGCTGGCGATGTTGACGTTGTTGGAGCGATTGACGCCGGAGCAGCGCGCGGTCTACGTGCTGCGCGAGGCGTTCGACGTCGACTACGCCGAGATCGCGCCGATCATCGGCAAGTCGCCCACGGCGACCAGGCAGCTCGGCCGTCGCGCGCGGGCGCGGATCGACGAAGAACGCCCGCGCTTCGCCGCGTCGCCCGCCGATCAGCGGCGCCTCACCGAGCGCTTTCTGGCCGCGCTCGAAACGGGGAATCTCCAGTCCCTGACCGAGACGCTGGCGGCCGACGTCACCTTCTGGGGCGACGGCGGCCGGAAGGTGCAGGCTCGCCGCCGCCCGATTCACGGCCGCGTCGAGGTTATGCGCTTCCTGGGGGCGTTGCTCAAGCTGGCGCCCGCCGGCGTGCGTGCCACCATCGAAGAGATCAACGGCGCCCCGGCGCTGGTCTTCTGGCTGGGCGGTGGGATCCTGAATCTGATTGTGCTCGACGTCCACGACGGCGCAATCGTCGGTATTCGCAACCAGGTCAACCCGGACAAGCTGACCTATCTGCAACGCCGCCTTGGCCCGCCTGGTTCGGAACCGGCCGTGTGGCCGCCGCTGTCCCGTCGCTCGGTCTGATGGTGGGGTGGTGGCTGATTGTTGCGTTCGTGTCGGCCCGCGGTCATTAGCCCCGCGCCGGAACGGCTGCCATCGCCCCGCCGAGGATGCGCCAGCCCTCGCGCGCGTTCGGCACGCTCGGCGCCCAGCCCGTCACCTCCTTGAATCGCTGATTTGAGACGCGCTGGCCGCGGCTCATGATCTCGAACATGTCCGGACCGATTGCGGCGCGCACCGCGGAGGCGGGGATTCGTTGCAGGGGCGCGTCCCCAATCCCGGCGGCGATGGCGGCTACCAGCTCGCGCTTCGTCAGCGGCTCGTCGTCGACCACGTCGTAGACGCCTGAGGGCGCGCGCTCCATCGCCGCCACGATCGCGCTCGCCGCGTCGTCGACCCAGATCATCGCCTGGTAGGCGTCATCCGGGCCGATGACGCCCGCCATCCCCTGACGCGCGTAGGCCAACGCCTCCTGGGTGTGCGACGAGGTCGGCCCGTAGAAATTGCCCATGCGCAACGAGACGCCGCGCCCGCCCGCGGCGGCGAACCGCGCCACCTCGGCTTCGGCGACGCGCGTGCTGGCGAGTGCCGCATCTGAGGCCGGCTCGGTGGTTGTGGCGTCGGTCCAGTTGTCGCCGCGGTCCGGATAGATGAACGTGATGCTCGGGTAGACGACGACCTCTGCCGCGGTGGCGAGCGCCGCGTCCACCAGATTGCGCGTGCCCTCGACGCGAATGCGGTCGTTCTCCACCCAGGCGGCGGGATCGCCCATGGCGCTCGCCGGCGGAATCCGGGTCGCCAGGTGCAGGACCGCGTCCGCGTCTCCCACCGCCGCCCGCGGCGAGGCGAGGTCGAACAGATCGGCCCTGACTGGCTCGGCGCCGAGCGCCTGCAATTCGCGGTCGCCGTCTTCCGACCGCGAAAGAGCGCGCACCGTATCTCCCCGCTCGATCAGCAACCGCACCACCGGTTGCCCCAACACTCGCGTTGCGCCTGTCACAAAAACCTTCACGAACGTTCCCTCTTTTCCTAACGCCTAACGCCTAGGCCGCGTTGGCACCCCGTCATGCTGAGGCAGCGAAGCATCCCCGCGCGAAGCGCAGCGGCCCCCAACCCCCAATCCTGGGGGAGCACGACGGAGCGGCTTCGCCGGGGGATGCTTCGGCTTCGCCTCAGCAGGACGGAGCTTGGCAAACGCCGCCTCACGCCTAACGCCTCACGCCTATCGAACCGCCGCCATCGCCATCTCGCGATCCAACTGCCGGTGGGTCTCCGCGGCCGTAAATCCTTGCTTCTTGGCCATCGTGTCGTACTTGATGATCCGGTTTTGCAGCTCCAATACCCCCTGAAAGAGCGACTCCGGCGACGGCGGGCAGCCGGGAACGTAGACGTCGACCGGCACCAGTTGATCGACGCCCTGCACCACCGCGTAGGTGTCGTACGGGCCGCCGACGTTGGCGCAGCTCCCCATGCTGAGCACCCATTTCGGTTCGGGCATTTGGTCGTAGAGGGTGCGCACCACCGGCGCCATCTTCTTCGTTACCGTGCCCGCCACGATCATGAGATCAGCCTGCCGGGGCGAAGCGCGGTAGAGCATCCCGAAGCGTTCGCCGAAGTCGAAGCGCGGCATCTGGGCCGAGATCAGCTCGATGCCGCAACAGGCCAACCCGAACTGCAACCACCACAGCGACGAGCGCCGCGCCCAGTTGAAGACAAAGTCCATCGAGGTGATGAAGACGTTCCGTTCAAGCCGATCGTCGATGAGACCCATATCGCGCTCCTTTGCCACCCGGTCCGGGCGAACCCCGCACCGTCGCCAAGGAGACGAATGAGGCGTCGGAAAAGTGACAGACCACGTCCGGTCATTCCGAGCCGCGGCGAGGCATCGTCCCGTGCTTTCTACGAAGGCGAGATTCCTCGTGACCTCGGAATGACGGGAGAGAACTTGGAATGACGGGGTATCGTCTTCCTTACCGCCTGGCCGCCTGGCCGCCCTACGCTCGGCGTCCGCGGTGGGTGACGAGGCCGTCCGGGAACTCGGCGAGGAAGCGGGAGCGGTCCTGGCGGTGGCCGTTGATGCGCGCCGACCAGGAGAGGCAGAGACGGCGTTTGGCGCGGGTCATGCCGACGTAGAGCACGCGCCGCTCTTCCTCGATCGCCGCCGGCGTCTCCGCCCGCCAGTCGGGGAGGTGACCATCCTCCAACCCGATCAGGAAGACGAGCGGCCACTCCTTGCCCTTGGCGCTGTGGATCGTCATCATTGTCACCCGGCCGCCGTCGTCGCCCAGCAGATCGGCGCCATCGGCCAGGGCGGCGAAGTGGAGGAAGGCCGCCAGCGACCGGTCCTCCGCGGTGCGGCAGTACCCGGTGATGACCTCTTGCCATTGGCTGACAAGATCGTCCCACGCCGCATCGTCCGGCGTGATCGCGCCATCGGTCGCGGCCAGCGCCCCGCGCGCGGCCTCGACCACCGTGTCGCCCCGCGCTTGCCGCGGAAGGTCCAGCAACGCGGTTCCGTGACCAAATCGGGCGGCTCGTGCCCCGATCGAGGTGAGCAGTTCGTTGTCTGCCGTGAGCGGGAGACCGGATGCGACCGTGCCGAGCGCCACCAACGGCAGCGCCTCGGTCAGCGCGCCCGCCTCCTTATCGCGGCGCAGTTCGGCGAGCAGCCCGTCGAGGATGTCGACGGTGAGCGTGGCGTCCGCGGCGGCGCGGTGCGTCTGCACCTCGCCGGCCCCGAAGCGCGCCGCCAGGTCGCGGAGGCGGTGTCCCTCGTCCGGCAGCAGGCGCTTGGCCAAGAGGCAGGTGTCGAGCACCGGGTTGGTCGGCGCGGGGAGGCCGAACTCGCGGGCCAGTCGACGCACGATCTGGACGTCGAATGCCTCGGCGTAGTGGCCGACGATCGTGTCGTCGCCGAGGAAGGCGAGCAGCTTCGGCAGCGCCTCCTCCGGCGGCGGCGCGTCCCGGAGTTGTGCCCAGGTGAGGCCGTGCAACTCCTCGCCCGCCTCCGTCAAGGAGGAGCGGTCGCGCGGGCGGACAAGGGAGACGAACTCCTCGCGCCGGCCGCTGACCGGGTCGACTCGCAGCGCGGCGATTTCCAGAACCTCGGTGGTGTGCGCGTGCGTGCTCGTCGTTTCGAGGTCGAGGACGACGTAGCGGCCGAGCCGCTCCGGCTCCCGCCGCTTGAGCAGCATTTGACCGAGCCGCCACGCCTGCGCGGCAACGCCAACCGTGACCATGCGCGTTGCCCAAGGAGCCAGCCCGAAACCGTCTTGTCCCGGCGGTTGATTCACGCCCAGTCGAATCAGGAAGGCTCCGGCGGGCGGATCGCCGTCTACAACCGGACGGTCGAGATAGCGAGCGCAGACCCAGCGCAGGATGACCGCGCCCGCGCCGCTGTCGAGGTCGTCATTGGGGATGATGGCGACCGGTCGTCCGGCCAGCAGCGCGTCGTCGAGCGCGGCCGCCAGGGGCGCGACGCGGCGGCCCAGGAAGTCGAGGGTGTCGAACAGGTCGGCGCGGCGTGCTCGCGGGACCGGATCCCGGCGGCGGCTGAGGATCGCCAACAGGCGGGCGCTGATCTGGTCGATGGACCGGTTCGCCAGCGGCAACAGTTCGGCGGCGACGTCCCGCGAGAACGCCTCGACGGCAACGCGCGTGAGCGGGCTCGCCCGTCCGCGCAAGATATCGGGATGCGTGGCCAACTCGCTCAGCGGCAGGCCGGCGTCGGCGGCGAGGCGGCGCAGATCGATCATTGTCGGCTCGTCGACGATGACCCGCGGCCAGTTGAGGGCTGGGACGAACTCCTCGTCGTGCATCGCCGCGATCAGATCGAGGTAGCGCAATGCTTCCTGCACGGCCGGTTGATTGAAGAAGCGGTTGTGTTGCACCCGCCGTAGCGGGATGCCGCGCCGCAACAGCGTCTGTTCGACGTCGTTGGCTCGATAGTTGGTGCGATAGAGGATTGCCATGTCGTCGTAGGCATAGCCGCCGGCGCGGGCGCGCTCGATCCAGCCGGCAAGCCCCGCCGCCTCCGCGTCGTCCGTCTCGCAGCCGAAACAGGTCACTTCTTGTCCACCCGGGTTGACGATCGCCACGCCATCCTTTGGCAAGAGCCGGCCGGCGGCGCGCACGATCGCCTCGGCGGAGCGAAAGTTGGCGGTCATCCGGTGAAAGCGCGGGTCGTATTCGCGGGTATAGCGGTCGATTATGGCGACGGCGTTCGCGCCGCGGAACCCGAAGATCGCCTGCTGGGGATCGGCGACGGCCATCACCTGGCGCCCCGGCCCGCGCGCCGGGGCGAGGAGCCGCAGCAACGCGAATTGTTCGGGCGACAGGTCGTGGAACTCGTCGACGAAGACGTACCGGTAGCGGTTGCGGACGATCTCGGCCGCCGGCTCGTCCTCGGTAAGCAGGCGGATGGCGCCGCTGATCAGGTCGTCGAAGTCGAGCGCCCGGTCGTTGGTCAGCGCCTGGCAATACGCCTCGTCGAGCCGGCGCATCGCGTCGCCGGGGAACGGGTCATCCTGCCGGTTGTCCCAAATGTCGGCGCCGGTCCGTTTGCGCAGGCTGATCGCCGTGCGGACCTGGCGCAACACCTTGTCGTCGATCGGGCGACCGAACGCCTCCGCCACGGCGCGACGCAGCGCCGCCACCTGCCGCGGCTCGTCGGCGATACGTAGCGGAGGGCGGATGCCGATTGCGGCTCCGTAGCGATCGAGCAGCCCGGCGCAGAAGTGGTGGATCGTGCCCGCCTCGACGCCGGGATGGCCGGCGACCGCGATCCGGTGGTGCAGTTCCGCCCCGGCGCGCTGGGTGAAAGCGAGCGGCAAGACCTGATCGGGCGCGGCGTACCCTTGGCGCAGCAGATGGCCGATCCGCTCGCAGACGACGAGCGTCTTGCCGCTCCCCGGCCCGGCCAGCACCAACAGGTGCCCACCTTCTGGTGAGCACTCGACGATCCGCTGCTGATCCGGCGACAGCACAACCATCCGCAACGCGACCCATGCGGGGCGAGGTGGCCAGGGATGCTCGCGGGAGTACCGACGAGAACGGGTGATCTATTCAGTGGGATCGTAGCACATTAACCGCCGACGAACGATGCGCGTCGCAGGTGTTCCACCAGCGTCAAATACGCCGCGTGGGACCAGAGGAGGGGGCATGCGCTGGCGCCCCATTGGTCGTTCCAGACGGGGAGCATGTGAGGATGGTTGAGGTTGACGGCGACCTGTTCGGGCAGATGCCCATCGGCGTCTGCCTGCCCTTCGATCCAGGCTACGAGCGGCGCGGCGCGCTCCGGCTCGCCGCGATCGACGTAATGCCAGCCCAGGTAGGCGGTGAGGAGCACCCACTCGCCGCCGCCGTAGTAGCTGTCGTCCGCATAGCGGCGGACGCCGCCATCGCGGCGCAGGTCGGCCTCGATCCGGTCGACCGTGCCGCGCATGATCGGATCATCAGGCGTTAAGAGCCGGTACGGAGTGGCGACGTGAACCAGATTGGCGTCCACCGCCGCGTTCCCGACCGACTTGCAGAGGCGACCGTCCGCGACGCACTCGGCCAGGACGAAGCGCCGGATCGCCTCCGCCGCTTGTTTGGGCGCGTCGTCATCCAGCAGCCGGGATGCGGCGCAAAGCCCGCCGTAGAGCGCGGCGAGGGTCGACGTGTGGATCCGATCGCCGAACTCCTCCCAGCAGTCGTAGCAGGGATGCCGCCAGAGCGCCGTCAGATACCGCGCCACGAGTTCGACCGGTCCCCGCCAGGCGTCGGGCAGCGCCCCATTGCCGATCGCCAGGTGCTCGCTTGCCCCCCAAAGGAGCGTGCCGAAACCGTCGAGCTGGAAATTCGGCCATTCTTCCTCGCCGACCGACCCGTCGAGCGTGTAGCGCGTATGGAGCAGCAGCTCTGACGGCGGGGCGCCATGCGCCGCCGCCGCGATCGCTTGTTTGGTCTGCTCCGCCCGCGCCGCCACCGTGCCCAGCGCCCAGTCGTAAAAGCGCCGCGCGCTCGCCCGCTCCCCGACCAGATCCATCGCGTAGGCGATGTACGTCCCATCCCGGAACCAGGAGTACCGGTAGGTCGGAAAGGTCGGACTGGCGACGTACGCCCCGTTAGACGCTTGGTTGGCGCGGATGAGATCGATGCCGCTCTGATAGTTATCGACCAAGATGTCCCTCGAATATGAGCCGTCAGCCGTCAGCCGTCAGCCGTCAGCCGTCAGCCGTCAGCCGTCAGCCGTCAGCTGTCAGCCGCGTCGCGCCCCCACCCCGTCATTCCGAGCTTGTCGAGGAATCTGCCGGTCCGATTGCACAGCGTCAGATTCCTCGGCTTCGCTCGGAATGACGGTTTGCCAACAGGTCCTATTGGCTACTCCGCCAGCCCCTCGATCTCCGTTTTCGCCGTGTCGAGTGCCTCTTGCGCCGTCGCGTCGCCGGCGAGGACGCGCTCGATCTGGGCGTCGATGATGTCTTGCACCTGCGCCTGTTGGGTGGTGGCCGGTGGGGTAATCAGGGTGTCGAGCGCGTCGAAGACGACCTGGCGGGAGGCCGGCGGCTCGATCGCCAGCCACTCGTCGAAGAGGGTCTGATCGCTGAGGGCAGGCAGTTCCCAGTTGGCGGCGATGCGCAGGCGCGCCACGTCCGGGCTGCTGGTGAAGAAGCTGGCCCAGGCCCAGGCGGCGTCGACTTTCTCCGTATCCCGCGAGACGACGACCGCGTTCGAGAAGAAGTGGTGCGCCACCTCCGTGTTGCCCGGCTCGAGCGCGATGTCCCAGTTGAACTCGGCTTCGGAGAAGGCCGAGAACATCCAGATGCCGGTGGTGGCCATCGCCAGCTTCCCTTGCAGGAAGAGGTCGCTGTCGGAGACGCCGGCCAGGTCGGCGGGGCTCGGCTGGACGCCGTTGTTGACCGCGTCGACCATGAATTGGAGGGCCTCGACGCAGCCCGGCTCATTGATCGTAACCGCGCCGTCGGCGCCGAAGATGCCGCAACCGTTCTGTGCGGCGGTCTTGTAGAACTCGTTGTAGGCGATCGGGGCGTACATGCCCCAGACGTCCGCGTCCGTGTTGGTCAATTGTTGCGCGGCGGTCAACTCATCTTCCCAGGTCCAGTCGGCCGTCGGGTACGCGACGCCGGCCGCGTCGAAGAGGTCCTGGTTGTAGTAGAGGATGACGTTGGAGAAGCTGCCGGGCAGCCCGTACCGCGCGCCGTCGAGGTTGAACGCCTCGTACGCCTTCGGGTAGAAGCGCGCCGTGAACTCCGGGTCGGCCGCCGCTCGCTCGGTGAGGTCGAGCAACACCTCCCGGCTGGCGTAGGTGACGAAGTTCTCGTAGTTGAGCTCGAAGACGTCCGGCGCGTTGCCGCCGGCGATGCGAGTCTGCAACTCGGTGAAGTAGTCGTTGAATGGCGCGACCTCGACGTTGACCGTGATCCCAGGGTTCGCCTCCTCGAAGAGCGCGATCATCGCTTCGAGGGTATCGACCTGATCCGATCCCGCTGAGAAGGTGAAGTAGGTGATCTCCGTCGTCTCTTGCGCCCGCGCGCTCATCAGCCCGCCCATCGCGGTTGCCATGAGCGCCAGCGCCATCGCCAGGGAAACAAACCGCCTGTGCATCTCGACCTCCTCCGTGTCTCGACCGATCCGTTCGACTGGTCCGATCCGTCCGATCCGCCCGATTCGCCCGATCCGCCCGATCCGCCCGATCAAATCCCCGGCGTTAAAACGCCGGGCTGAACCTACGAAGCCCTTCCAGGGCTGAGAACGGGGAGCGCCCCGAACCGTGACCCCTAACGCCTAACGCCTAACGCCTAACGCCTAACCCCTACTTCAACCCGCTTGTCACCACTCCGTTCACGAACGCGCGTTGCGCGGCCAAAAAGACGAGCACGATTGGCACGACCGAGATGACCGCGCCGGCCATGATCATGTTCCAGTCGCTGGAGTAGCGGCCCTGGAGCGCGGAGAGTCCGACAGTCAGCGTCATCAGCCGTTCGTCGCTGGTGATGAAGAGGGGCCAGAGGAAGTCGTTCCAGGTGCCCATCGTGGCGAAGACGGCGAGGGTGGCTAGCGACGGGCGGACCATCGGCAGCACGATCGAGCTGAAGACGGTCCAGTGGTTGGCGCCGTCGAGGAAGGCCGCCTCCTCGTACTCGCGTGGCACGCCCAGCATCGCCTGGCGCATGAGGAAGGTGCCGAAGGCGCTGACGATACCGGGCAAGATCAACCCTTGGTAGGTGTTCACCCAGCCCAGCTTCGACATCAGGATGAAGAGGGGGGTGATCGTGACCAACCCTGGGATCATCATCGTCGCCAGGTAGAGCATGAAGAGGGCGTCGCGTCCCCGCCACCGCATCCGGGCGAAGGCATAGGCGGAGAGCGAGCAGGTCGCGAGTTGCGCGATGACGGTGATCGTGGTCACCAGGACGCTGTTGCCGAGGATGCGCAGCATGGGGAAGGTGTCGATCACCGCGCGGTAGCTCTCGAACGTCGCGTCCCGGGGGATGATCCGCGGCGGAATAGTCAAGACCGACTCCGGCGGCTTGAGCGACGTCGCCAGCATCCAGAGGAACGGGATGATCATCACCGCCGCCCCGATGACGAGAATCAGATAGCGGAGGGCGAACGAGGCGCGGCGCTGCCAGAGCTGGGAGACCACGCGTTGCCGCGCGACGTCCGGCGTCGTGGTTGTCTGGATGGCGACGCTACGCATCGAAGGCCCTCCGGCGTTGCAGGCGCAACTGCGCGGCGGTCACGGCGAAAATGATCAGGAAGAGCGCCCAGGAGATGGTGGCGGCATACCCCATCTCGCCGTAAGAGAAGGCGTGGGTGACGATTCGCTCGACGACGACCGTCGTCGCGCCGGCCGGACCGCCTTCGGTCATCACGTAGACCTGGGTGAAGACCTGGAAGGAGCCGATGATCGAGATGACGGTGACGAAGAAGGTGGTCGGGGCCAGCAGCGGGATCGTGATCGAGCGCAGCCGCTCGAAACCGCCCGCGCCGTCGAGTTGGGCCGCCTCGTAGTAGTCGGGGGAGATCGCCTGGAGGCCGGCCAGGAAGATGACCATGACGAAGCCGAGGTCTTTCCAGGCGCTGGTCAGGATGATCGCCGGCATCGCCCAGTCCTTGTCGAAGAGCCAGGCCGGCCCATTGATGTTGATCTTGCTCAGGCCGTAGTTGACCAGCCCATAACGCGGGTTGAAGAGCCACGACCAGAGGAGCGCGACCGCCACCCAGGAGGAAACGACCGGGAGGAAAAAGGCCGTCCGCAACGCGCCCAAACCGGGCAACTTCGCGTTGAGCGCCAAGGCCATCCCGAGCGCGAGGAGCATGACGAGCGGGATGTAGCCGACGATGTAGGTGATCGTGTGGCGCAGCGCCGACCAGAATTGGTCGTCGTGGATGAGACGCTCGAAGTTGTCGAGCCCGATGAACCGGGGCGAGGTCAGCAAATCCCACTCGTAGAAGGTGAGCACTAGCGAGGCGAGGATCGGCCCGACGATGAAGGTCAGCAGGGCGACCAACCCCGGCCCGACGAAGAGCACCACCCACCCGGCCCGCCTGATCCCGCTGTCTCCGACCATCAGGCTGCCCCCTCCGCCGGCTCCCTGACCCCTGCCTCCTGGCTCCTGACCCCTGCCGCCAACGAGACGCGGGCTTCCTCGCCGTGGAACAGCGTCGGCCGGAAGAGCTCGTCGAGCATCAGGCCGGCGGCGCCGCGGGCCCAGGCGTCGTCGCCCCACGGCTCGACGACCAGCCGCACGTCATCCAGCAGTCCATCGAAGCAGTTGAGTCGCAGCGTTTGCTCCATCGGACCTTGGAGGAGGTCGAGGGTTGGCGCGCCTTCGCCGCCGACGATGAGCAGCGTCGGGTTGAAGAGGTTCACCAGATGGGCGAGGGCGAGGCCGAGGGTTCGCCCGGCCGCCTCGAAGACGACGCGGATTGCCTGATCGCCCGCGCGGGCGCGGGCCGCCGCTTCATCGATTGCGAAGTCTTTGCCGGTCGCGGCGTGGACGGCGCGGACGATGGCCGGCTCGGCGACGAGCGCCTCCAGGCAGCCGCGCTTGCCGCAATTGCAGCGCGGGCCGTCGACGTCAAGCGTCAGGTGGCCGAACTCGCCGCCGCCGCCGTGGCCGCCCCGGTAGAGGCGACCGTCGAGCACCATCCCCAGGCCGATGCCGCGCCCCAGGGTGACGACGAGGAAGTCGGGCACGCCGGCGCCGGCGCCGAACCAGAGTTCGGCCATCGCCAGGGCGTTGACGTCGTTCTCGACCACGACCGGCAAACCCAGCCGCTCCTCGAGCAGGTGGCGGAGCGGCACGTCGCGCCAGTGGAGGAAGGGGGAGAAGCGGCAGATGCCGGCTGGGCGGTCGATGACGCCGGCCATGCCCAATCCGAGGCCGAAGAGGCGGTGGCCGGGGTGGCAGGCACGGACTTCCTCGACCAACCCGACGAGCTGGGCGACGACCGCCTCCGGGCTCCGGTCATCGCCGAGGGCGATCTCCTGCCGCTCGACCAGATCCGCGCCGAGGTCGGTGAGGGCGACGGTGACGTGCGTCTCGGTCAGCTTGACGCCGACGACGAGGCCGGCGCGGTGGTTGAGGGCGAGCAGAATCGGCCGCCGGCCGCCGGTGGAGATCCCTTCCTCGACTTCGACGACCAACTCTTGGTCGATCAGGGCGGCGGTGATGCCGGTGATGGTGCCGGGCGAGAGACGGGTGACGTCGGCGACTTCCGTGCGCGAGATCGGCCCGCGGTCGCGGATCGCCCCCAGGACGAGCGCCTGGTTGATCTCCCGCATCGTCTGCCGGTTGGCCGACCGCAGCCGCAACGCCATCGCCGAGTTCCTCGAGGTCCCACACGCCGGAGCGACTAACTTCCTTCAATGAATGAAGTAGATCGTAGCGGGCTGCTCAGGGGTTGTCAAGCGGTGGGCGCGGTTGGATGTGCGGTAGGGTAGGATTGTGTCGTGGGCAGATCGAAGGTGCTCGCCAGCATCCGAGGTGCGAGATTGGAGTACGGCCATGAGCAGCGTGGCGATTGAACTCGACGAGGACGTCATCGACTTGATGCGCCAAGATGATCGACCGATCGGGCAGACGGCCAAAGAGTTGATCGTATTTGAGCTGTACCGGCGCGGCACGCTCTCCAGTGGACGAGGCGCCGAGCTGCTTGGGATGAGCCTGATCGACTTCATTCAGCACACGTCCCAACTGGGCATTCCGTTCTTCGACATGACGGACGAAGAATGGGAGCGGGAGCGGCAAACGATTGAGGCGCTGTGGAGCGCCTGACAGTCATCTTCGACGCAAGCTCACTCATCGCGCTGACACAGATCGATTTGCTCGATCGCGTTGAACCTTTATTTGTCGGATGTCTCATTCCACCGGCCATTGCGCGAGAGATTGCCCCCTCGGTACGGCGGCCCAACTGGATTCGTGTTCAACGACTTAATCGACTGCCTGACCCGCGGGTCGTCTTGGCAGGTCTCGGACCGGATGAGACCGAAGCGATATGCCTTGCGTTGGAGAGAGGTGGTACACCGGTCGTCCTCGACGATCGATCTGCTCGTCGGCTTGCCGAGGGGCTTGGATTGTCCCTCGTCGGCACGCTTGCGTTGCTGGTTGCTGCGAAGCGCGCAGGACTGCTCTCGGAAATTCGCCCGAGCATCGACATGCTTCTTGCGCACAATTTCCGCGCATCCTCGCGCCTCGTGGCTCACATCCTGGCACTGGCCGGCGAAGGTCTCGCCGGATGATCGGCACAACTGGGGCGCCTCATTGGCTGACGTGCCGTGGCGACGTGCTACGTCGGCTCTGTTTTTCTACTGTCGTTAGGCGTACGCGGCGTCGTCCGGTTCGATCGCGGGGGTGAGTGGGTAGTCGCCGGGTTGCTGCTCTTCCGCGGGTGGGAGCGGGCCGAAGTCGACACCGCTGTCGCCCCCGCTTGGCTGCTTCGATCAATTCCACATCTCGAAATCCTTAGAGCTCTTGGGATCGGTGGGCTTGGGTTGCCGCGGCTTGTCCTGCCACCACGCGTTTGGTTTCGGGCTCTCGCCCCGCTCGTCCGCGGCCTTTTGCCTCTCGCGCTGGGTAATCGTCCCAGATCCGTTTCGCCACGGCCTTGTCCTCCAGCATCACGGTTCGCAGCAGTATGCGAAGCCTATGTGACGAAGATGAAGGACAGAAACTTGACAAGATTCCGCGCACGCTTTAGGGTGCATAACACGCACGTTACATTTCTGGAATCCCACCCGCGGGGATGATCCCGAGACGGGGAGCAATCTCTCACCGGCGTCGAGTCTTTCAGCGACGACAGAACACCACGTGAACGGCATGCTGCTGAGTCGGGTTGGGCTGTCATCTGCCGGTATGGATTCACCTCAGCAGGCCACCAGCGGAGCGAGTGAGCGTGCCTCCCTGGGCACGCCATGAGCACGCCATGAGCACGGGAGAGAGAACCGTGTCGGCTGATCGGCCGGGTGCGTCACAGATGGCTAGCCGCGCGGGGTTGCTCGAACGGGTTGACGCCCTGCCGCGGGTGCCGATCGCGCACCTGCCGACGCCGCTCGAAGAAGCGACGAGGTTGCGGGAGGCCATTGGATCGGACGCGCCCAGGATCTTCGTCAAGCGCGACGACCTGACCGGGCTGGCTCTTGGCGGCAACAAGGTCCGGCACCTCGAGTTCCGGCTGGGCGACATCCGGCGACAGGGCGCCGACACCCTCGTCGTCACCAACGTGGCGCAGTCGAACCACGCCCGACTGCACGCCGCGCTTGCGGCCAGGTTCGGGCTGACCACCTACATCCTCAAGATTCCCAGCCACAAGGATGCGCCGGTCAACGGCAACCTGCTGCTGGACCACCTGATGGATGCCCAGATCGTCGAGGCGCCAAGCGCTGACGAGGACGCCATCGCCCGCGCGCTCGATGCCCTCGTCGCGCGGCTGGAGGCCGAAGGGAGGGTCGTCTACTCCGTACCGCGAACCCCCTTCTGCAAGGTGGATGGCGCTTGCGCCTACCTGGTCGCGGCGGTCGAGCTCCTGGAGCAGCTCGCGGATCGCGGTGTGCGTGCCGACCACGTCTTCCTCGCCTCCGGCACCTCGTCGGGCGGACTCGCCCTGGCTGGCAAGCTCCTCGGCGAGGCATACCGGGTGCATCCGGTGAGCGTTGGCCCGCCCCGTGCTGAGATCGAGGCGTCGGTCTGCGGCGCGGCGAACGGAGCCGCCGCGCTGCTCGGGCTCGAGGCGCGGCTTGTGGCCGGTGACGTCACGGTTCACGACGACTATGCCGGTGAGCGCTATGGGATCCCGACGCCGGCCGGCCTGGAAGCGTTGTTGCTGGCGGCCCGCACTGAGGGACTCATCCTCGACCCGGTCTACACCGCCAAGGCGCTCTCCGGACTCATCGATCAGGTGCGGCGGGGCGCAATCGGCAAGCACGAGACGGTCGTCTTTGTCCACACCGGCGGTCAGCCGATCACCTTCGCCTACGCCGAGGAGATCCTGAAGGATTCCATCATGAGCCGTCTGCAGTGAACGCTGGGAACGAGCGGAAAGGAGAGACGAACGCAAGAGACCGCGGGGAAGTCAGGCGGCGGGGTCCGCGCCTGCTGGCAGAGTTAGGGCTATCGGTCAGATTCAGACAAGGAGGAGATGAGCCCATGTCTCTGGAGTCCAACGGGTACCGCACGAAGCTGTTGAGCGTCAATCCGATTGTCAACCGGCGCTCGTTCCTGGGCGCCTCGGCCGGCGCGGCCGCGGCGACACTGCTGACCGCTCGCGGCGGCAGTAGCCAGGGGGAGGCAACCACGGACGGAACGCCGCCCGCGGAGGGCGGCGTCCGCGGGGTCGAGATCCCCGAATTCGATAACCCGCCCTCCGGCGAGCCCTCGGGCGACAGACCGGACGAGCTCGTGATCGCCTGGGGCGCCTACCAGTTCACCACGCACGGCATCGATCCGCAGTTGCACGTCGGGACGGTCGCCGAGGCGCAACTCCGCCACATGTACGAGCCGCTCGTGGCGTTCGAGCGGGATCTCCAGACCATCTCGCCGGCGCTCGCGACCGAGTGGGAGCGCCTCGACGACCTGACGATGCAGTTCAAGCTGCGGCAGGGCGTCACATATCACAACGGTGAGGCGTTCAACGCCGAGGCGGTGCGGTACAGCATTCTGCGTCCGCTGAGCGACGAGACCCCCGGCGATTCCCGGAGCACCTACTCCATCATCTCGGACGCCGAAGTCGTCGACGAGTACACCGTCAACATCAAGACCAGCCAACCCGACCCGGCGCTCCTGGCGCGCCTGACCGGTTTCCACATGACCATGGTCGCGCCGCGGTGGGCGTCCCAAGGGCCGGAGGTCGTCGCCCGGGAGGCCGTCGGCACGGGACCCTACAAGTTTGTCAGTTGGAGCCCGAACGAAGACTTGGTGATGGAGTCCAACGAGGACTACTGGGGCGGCGCGCCGGCAATCAAGAAGGTCCGGTTGACGACGATCAACGAGCAGGCGACCCGCGTCGCGGCATTGCGCTCTGGCGAGGTGCACCTGGCGAAGGACATGCCGCCGGAGGAACTGGACAATATCAACAGCAGCGGGCGGGCCAGGGCCGTCCGGGCAGTCAGCAACCGCGTTCCATTCTACTTCTTCACCACAGAGGTCGAGCCATACAACAATGTGCAGGTGCGCCAGGCGGTCAACTACGCGGCCAACGTCCAGGGTGTCATCGACGCGGTGCTCCTTGGCAACGGCTACCGCGTGTCGACCGTGCTCCCCATCTGGACATTCGGTTTCGACCCGACGCTTGAGCCGTACCCGCACGATCCAGACAGGGCGAAACAGCTCCTGGCGGAAGCGGGCTACCCGGATGGGATCGACGTCGAGATCTGGTACCGTCAGGGGCGCTATCCGAAGGACAAAGAGGTCGCGGAGGCGATGTGTCTGGAGATGGCGAGGGCCAATATCCGCTGCACGCCGCAACTGCGCGAGGCGGCGCTCCTCGAGGAATTGCAAACCGGGAAAGAGACGCCGGGCCTGGTCTTCGCCTCCTGGGGCAACTGGTTCTTCGACGCCGACAACACCTTTATGCCGCTCTTCAGCTGCGAGACGTATGAGGAATACAGCGACTGGCGCCGTCCCTACGTCTGCAACCCGGAGTTCGACAACGTGATCCTAGCGGCCCGTGTTGAGCTCGACGTCGAGGCGCGCGAGGAGCTCTACGCACAGGCGCAGCGAATGTTTTACGACGACGCCGCGGCGCTCTTCATGTACCAGTTGGTCGATATCTTCGGCATCGACAACTGGCTCCTCTGGGAGCCGCGCCACGATGAGATGATGTGGGCGCAGGAGATGACGTGGAACGAGTAGCGCTCACCCGACGGCTGCTGCCCCGCCTGCCTCGTGGCAGGCAGGGGTGGCACCCTCTGTCCAGACGAGGGTAGGCGCCAAAGTGGCACAGTACATCATTCGCCGTCTCTTGCAGTCGGTCTTCGTGATCCTCGGCGTGGTCACCGCGGTCTTTGGCATCACCAACCTCACCGGTGACCCGGTCGCGTTGATGCTGGGCGAGGCGGCCAGTGCGCAAGACATTGAGCGCGTGCGGCAGCAACTGGGGCTTGACCGGCCGCTCTACGTCCAGTACGTCGACTTCCTCGGCGATGCGCTACGCGGCGATTTCCAGCAGTCGCTCCGCTTTCAAGGCTTCTCGTCGATGGAGATCGTGCTGGATCGCTACCCGCGCACCATCGCGCTCGCGTGCACAGCGTTGGTCGTCTCGGTGATCCTTTCGCTCGTGCTCGGGATCATCTCTGCCGTCAAACGCAACTCGCTCATCGACAACTTCGTCATGCTGCTGGCGCTCTTCGGGCAGTCCGTGCCGAACTTCTGGCTGGGGATCATGCTTATCCTGATCTTCGCCGTGAACTTTGGTTGGCTCCCCTCCCAGGGGTATGAGCTCTCGCCGCGATACTTCATTCTCCCGACGATCACGCTGGCCGCGCCGGGCCTGGCCCGGCTCACCCGCCTGACGCGGTCAGGCATGCTCGATGTGCTCGGCGCGGACTACATCCGTACCGCGTGGGCGAAAGGACTCCGCCACCGGTCGATCATCGTCCGTCACGCGCTGAAGAACACCGCCATTCCCCTGGTGACGGTCATCGGGCTCGACTTTGGCAACCTGCTCGCCGGGGCGATCATCACCGAGCAGATCTTCCAGTGGGATGGCGTCGGACAGTTGCTGGTCACCGCGATCAGCAGTCGGGACTTCCCGGTTGTCCAGGCGGCCGTCTTCATCATTGCGGCAAGCTTTGTGCTGATCAACCTGGCGGTCGACATCCTCTATATCTGGCTTGACCCGCGCGTGCGGTTGACCTGACGCGGTCGCTGTCGACGAGGACCCGACGTTAACGGGCCGCACTGGATAACGGGCGCATGACGGCGACGAGCACACGCACACTATCCGGGGCGTTCGCCGAGGCCCAGAGGCGGCGCTCGGTCTCCAGGCGCGCGCTGCGGATGCTCCGGCGCAATCGACTCGGCCTGGCCGGCGCGGTCATCCTCCTGCTGGTGAGCTTCGCGGCGATCTTCGCGCCGGTCATTGCGCCGCATGATCCGGAGCTTGGCGAGATCACCGCACGGCTCCAATGTCCCGTCCTCATGAACTGTCCCAAGTACGGCACCAGCGAAACGATCACGGGATCGATGGAGCACATCCTCGGCACTGACCAGTTGGGACGGGACATCCTCTCCCGGATCATCTACGGCGCCCGGGTCTCGCTGATCGTCGGACTCACCGCCGTGCTGCTCGGCGCAGGCGTTGGAGCGACCCTCGGACTGCTCGCCGGGTACTACGGTCGCTGGATCGATTCGATCATCATGCGCGTGGGCGACGTCTTTCTCGCGTTTCCCTACCTGCTCCTAGCGATCGCGATCGTTGCCGTGCTGGGCGGCGGCTTGCTCAACGTCGTCCTCGTCCTGGCCTTGGCAGGCTGGGTGCCCTACGCACGACTCATGCGCGGCTCGGTGCTGGCCTTGCAGAATCAGGAATACGTGGTCGCCGCGCGGGCGATAGGGGCGCGCGACGCCACAGTGCTCTTCAAGCATTTTCTGCCGAACGCAATCACCCCGATCATCGTCTACAGCACGTTCGCCGTGGCGGCCACGATCATCGCGGAGGCCGGTCTCTCGTTCCTCGGCCTGGGCGTTGGCGCGACCCGGGCCACCTGGGGGAACATGCTCTCCGACGGCCGTGCCTACATGGCCACCGCCTGGTGGCTGGCGACGATCCCCGGCCTGGCGATCGTGCTGACCGTGCTCGCGATCAACCTCATCGGCGACTGGATACGCGATGTCCTTGACCCGCAACTGCGCAACATTGCGTAGCGATACGCGGTCCCGCGGGACGATCGACTGGCGCTGCACGACCGTCGGTGTGCGGAACAACGTCAAGCGCCGCGACCCATCACGCCGGGAGTAACGCGGTACAAGGCGACGGGCATCACGCGTACGCGGCGTCTTCGGGCTCGATCGCGGGGGTGAGTGGGTAGTCGCCGGGTTGCTGCTCTTCCGCGGGCGGAAGCGGGCCGAAGTCGGCGCCGCTGTCGCCGCTCGGCTTCTCCTTGCCGTGCCACTTGTTGAGATCCTTAGAGCTCTTGGGATCGGTGGGCTTGGGTTGCCGCGGCTTGTCCTTCCACCACGCGTTTGGCTTCGGGCTCTCGCCGCGCTCGTCCGCGGCCTTTTGCTCCGCTCGTCTCTTTTCGTCCTCGGTGTCGTAGGTGGTGTCGGTCTCGGTAGTCGGTTTCGGCGGCTCGACCTTCCAGTCACCGAGCGTGGGAGTGGGGATCAGTTCGTCGTCGCGCTGGAGGAGCCGCTGCACGGCCTGGTTCCCGACGGTCTGTTGCAACCGCAGCACCGTCGCCGTGCCGAACCGACCGGGGCCGACACCGGGGGCGTCGGCCGTCCGTGTCACGCGCGGGGCGTGAGCGAACGCGATCTCGTCCGCCGCGTCCGGGGCGGCGATCCGGCGAGCCCGGCGCTGAACCGCCGCGCCGGTGTGATCATTGTGTCGAGCGTGCATTGCCACCAGGGACCTCCCGTGGTTCGCCGTCGCTCCGGTCGTTTGGCTCCGATGCCGACGACACCACCGGCCACGTTCCCAGCGTACAGTGCGGGAACATCGCGTCAATGGGTAATCCTCCCCATTTCGGCTTGCGCTCACCCCTCGGTCAAACTCCGCGGCGAATTGCTGACCAACGCACGATGCACGCGGACGGCACGACACCCTTCCCAATCGAGTAGCATTGACCGAGGTTGACAGGCGCGGCGTGCGGGCAGACCGATGGGGAACTGACGATGGGCAGTGTCGCTGTCGAATTGGATGAAGGCGTGGCAAACCTCCTCCGGCGGTCGGACCGGCCAATCGGCCAGACCGCGCAGGAGTTGATTGTGCTGGAGCTCTACCGGCGCGGCGAGGTTTCCAGTGGCCGCGCGGCCGAACTCCTTGGCATGCGCTTAGTCGATTTCATCGAATACTCTTCTCGCATGGGCATTCCGTTCTTCCGGATGTCGGATGAAGAATGGGAAGCCGAGCGGCAAGCGGCGCGCTGCCTAGCTGACGAACTTGCGTGACGCGTCGTCAAGTTGTTTCCGATGCCAGCCCCTTGATTGCGCTGGAACGGATCGGGCGGCTCGATCTTCTTCCCATTATCTTCAAGCAGCTCATCATTCCGCCGGCCGTGCGCCGCGAAATTGGCCCTGTTCTGGCTCGGACACCAGGACTTGCCGCGCAAGCGATCAGCCTGCCCGTGGATGCTCGGATCTTGGCGGCGAACCTTGGTCCGGGAGAGACTGAGGCGATCCACCTCGCGATCGAGCTGAACGCGGTGCGGGTGATCCTGGACGATGGCGACGCCCGTTCTCTTGCCCGATCGCTCGGCGTGCCGTTGATCGGCACCCTCGGCGTGCTCCTATCCGCAAAGTATCAAGCGATTATCCCCGCGCTCAAACCGCTAGTCGAAGCGTTGATCGCGACCGGGTTTCGTGTCGATCAGCGCATCTATCGCTCCATCCTCGACGAGGCTGGCGAATAGCTGTTCCAACTTTAGTCCTCCAGCGGCACGACCGAAGGCGGTTCGGCACAGCCCGGCAGGGCATCTCCGGCGAGCTCGTTGAACCGATCGAGAGCGAAGAACTCGACATAATAGACGGCAGTACAGTGCATGGGGATGCCATTGGGCGTCTGGATGCGGTCGAGGAGACCGCCGGAGTAGAGGACGGGCCGCGGATCGTCGCGGTCTGGTGTTTCGCCGGCGTTGAGGTCGACGAATTGGTAGTGGCCGTCGAGGTCGAGCCGGTAGCCGGCAACGGTGATCGACTCAACCTCGGTTTGGTCGCCGCCGCCGCGGACGTAGGCGGCGTCGCGGCCGGTGTCGCGCGGCAACGCGGCATCGGCGGCGAGGCGGGCGATGCCGTGGGCATCGTGTGTCGCGCCGGGCGCGGCGCGGTAGTCCCGCCACCCGGCAAAAGCCGCCGCCAGCACCACCGCGATCGCCACGCTGGTGTGCAGGAGACGCGCGTCGAGGCGTGGCGACACGCGACGGCTCACTCTGGAGAGCCACGCGCTGGCAAGCACGACGCCGCTCGCGATCAGGATGCACAGCAGTGGAATCGCGAAGATCAACCGGCCGATGTGGACCTGCGACGTCAGCAGCAAGGGTAGGCTGAGGCCCCAGAAGAGGCCCTGCAGGGCGCGATCCTCCACGCGGCGGCGCATCCGCCAGAGCGAGGCGACCGTGCCGAGAGCGAAAAAGGGGACGAGGAACCAGGGCAGAAGCCGCCCGCGCGGATTCCAGAAGTCGGTCAGCGCCGACGCGGTATCGTGGTCGAGGAGAAGCTTACCGAGGTCGCGGGCGTTGCGCTCGATCAGGCGCAGGGCCAGGTCCGTAGTCGAGCCAGCGAGGCCGTCACCGGCGAGTTCCTCTTCCGTCGGCTCAAGGTAGTACTGATACCCCTCCGGGTAGTCGCGTAAGGCGAGGACCTGTTCGCCGCGGCCGTTGAAATAGCGCTGGATCGCCGCGCGCGGGTCATAGTCCGGGTGGTGGTCAAAGACGACGAGGGCGGCCGGCAGCGTGGCGGCGGTCATCCCGAGCGCGACGAGGAACCACCGGCGCGCCCCGCGCCGCCAGAGCACCTCACCCGCCAACAGGACGAGGGCAATGGGCCATAGGAAGCGGATCACCGCGTAGGCGTAGCTGTTGAGGATCAGCATTGCCGCCAACACCGCCAGCCAGCGCCAGCTTCGCGGATTTTGGAGCACCCGGATCAATGCGTAGATCGTCAGTAACGCGGGCGCCAGCGAGATGCCGACGACGGTCGCGGAGCGCGCGTAGATCAGGAAGGCGGGCGATAGCGCCAACAGAATCGCGGCCATAACCGGCGTCGATGATCCAGCGATGCGTCGCCCCACCAGCCACGTCAGCGGCACCGCCACCGCCGCGATCAGCGCGATCGGCACGCGCAGCGACGTCAACCCGACCCCGCCGATGGTGAACCCGACCCAGGCCGGCAGCGCCACCAGCGGCGAGAAGCCGCTGTCGGTCATCAACCCGTCCGTCAGATCGAAAATGAGGCCGGATGGACTATCCCAAAAGGGGAAGAAGCGCCAGGCGGTGTAGGTCTCCCAGTTGTAGGCGAAGCCGGGATGGGACCCAAGTCGGATCAGGACGACCGCCAATCCGAGCAGCGTGAGCGCGGTCGGGATGCCGACGGTCCGCCGCGTCGACGGTGATGCGCGCGTGGTCTCCAGTTCCGCCGGCGTCTCGGTTTCGGGCGCAGCCGTCGCCGGCCGCGCCTCGGGCGGCACGGCCGGCATGCCGGCCCAGGCCGGGTCCTCGCGCGACGCGGCGCGCAGGAAGCGCTTGACGATGCGGTCCTCCAGCG
>JBOGUF010000157.1:0-6035 GCA_050696075.1 Thermomicrobiales bacterium | reverse complement strand
GTTCTACTCACGGCTCACGGCTCACGCCTCCACTCAGCGGCACGTGCCATGACCTGGGGAACCGCCACGGTCGCAATGGAGCGACGAAGGGGCGGACGATGGCAGGCGCTGAACGTTCACGGGGCGTCAAGAGCGACCGGTGGCAACGACCGGTCGCTTTGGCGTGCCTGGCTCCTGGCGTTGCCGTGCGTGTGCGTGATGCGTGCGCGGACGGAGCGCCGGTCGGGGCGGATCGGTGCGACGCCGCGTGACCCGGCCGGCGTTGACCGGGGCGGTTGGTCGTTCGCGACACGGAGGTTAAGACGACATGGCAGAGCAGGCGAACCACGGACCGTTTTGGAGCGCGTATCAGGAGCTGAAGGCGGGGCGACTCAGCCGGCGGCAGTTCATCCAGCGGGCGACCGCGCTCGGCGTGGGCTTGCCGGTGACATCGTTCATCGTCAACGCCGTCAAGGTGAACGGGGTCGCGGCCCAGGAGACGGCGGCGACCCGGCCGGCCGCGGGCACCGACGACCAAGAGCGCGGCGCCGGTGGGGAGCTCAAGATCCTGCAGTGGCAGGCGGCGACGCACCTGAGCATGCATACGGGGCAGGGAACGAAGGACTTGCTGGCGGCCTCGCTCGTCACCGAGCCATTGATGAGTTACGCGCCGGACGCCAGGCTCATCCCGAATCTGGTCAAGGAGGTGCCGACGGAGGATAACGGCCTCCTCTCGCCGGATCTCCAGACCGTCACCTATAACCTGATCGAGGGCGTGATGTGGAGCGACGGCACGCCGTTCACCGCCGAGGACGTCGTCTTCACCTGGCAGTGGGTGGCGAATCCGGAAAACGCCGCCACCACATTCTCGCAGTACGAGCCGATCGAGGTCGTCGAGGCGCTCGACGACCTGACGGTCAAGATCACCTTCACGGCCGGAAACCTCAACTGGTCCAACCCCTTCACCGGCACCGCCTGGGGCGGCGTTTACCCGAAGCACATCCTGGAGGCGGGGCCGGCGGCGCACGACACCTTCCGCCAGGGGCCGGTCGGCACCGGCCCGTACGTGGTCGAGTCGTTCGCGGAGAACGATCAGGTCATCTACGCCGTCAACGAGAACTACCGCGAGCCGAACAAGCCGTTCTTCGCGAAGGTGAACCTCAAGGGTGGCGGCGACGCGGCCTCGGCCGCGCGGGCGGTGATGGAGACCGGCGACTGGGACGTTGCCTGGAACGTGCAGGTCGAGCCGACCATCCTGGACGAGATGGAAAAGGCCGGCAAGGGGAAGCTGGTCGTTGTCCCGGGCACGCTGGTCGAGCGCGTGCTGATCAACTTCTCGGATCCGAACACGGAGGTCAGCGGGGAGCGGGCGCAGAAGGACACGCCGCATCCGTTCCTGACCGACAAGGCGGTGCGGCAGGCGCTCAGTCTCGGCTGCGACCGCCAGGTGATGTCCGAGCAGTTCTATGAGGGCCCACCGGGTGAGCCGCCGACCGGCAACATCTTGACGGGGATCCCGGCCTACGAGTCGCCGAACACCAGCTGGGAGTTCAACGTCGAGCAAGCGAAGCAGATCCTGGACGACGCCGGCTGGGTGATGGACGGCGACGTCCGGGCGAAAGATGGCGTCGAGCTGAGCCTGAGCTACTCGACCTCGATCAACCCGGTGCGGCAGAAGAACCAGGCGGTCAACAAGCAGACCTGGGAGGAGATCGGTTTCAAGGTGCAGCTCAAGCAGGTCGATGCCGGCGTCTTCTTCGACAGCGCGCCCGGCAACGAGCAGACGTACGCCCACTTCTACGACGACCTGGAGATGTACGCCAACAACGCCTCGACGCCGTACCCGACCGGGTACATGGCGAGCTGGTACGCTGGCCCGGAGGGGTCGAACATCGCGCAACAAGCGAACGGCTGGTCCGGGCTGAACGAGTCCCGCTGGGCCAACGCCGAGTACGACCAGCTCTATGAGTCGCTGCTGGTGGAGACCGATCCAGAGACGGCGGCCGAGACGTTCATCCGGATGAACGACATCGTCATCGAAGAGATTGTCGTCATCCCCCTGGTGCAGCGCGCGGCCGAGAAGATCGCCATCACCAACACGCTGAACGAGGAAAACATCGCCGGCAGCTCCTGGGAGGTGCTGTACTGGAACGTCGCCAACTGGAACCGCATTGGATAGGGGTTAGGCGTTAGGCGTTAGGAGAGACGACGATTCCCCTAACGCCTAGGCCGCATTGGCACCCCGTCATGCTGCGGCATCGAAGCATCCCCGCGCGAAGCGCAACGGCCCCCCAACCCCCAATCCTGGGGGAGCACGACGGAGCGGCTGCGCCGGGGGATGCGTCGGCGTCGCCTCAGCAGGACGGAGCTTGGCAAACGCCGCCTAAGCCCTAACGCCTAATTCGGAGCGCATGTGAAGGTCTACGTTCCCCATCCCCGTTTGCGGCCCTACGTGCAGGATTTGCACATCTGGGAGTACGCGCCCATGGGCGGCGGGGTGCGGGAGTGGCTGCCTGATAGCGGCGTCGAGTTGATGTTCGGCTTCGGCGCGCCGCTGGCGGTGGTCGACGGTCCGGGCGGTCGTGGTCGCGACATGCCCCAGTGCTACCGGGTCGGTTTGATGGACCGGCCAATCACGTTGCGGGTGACGGAGACGGTGCGGCTGGTGGGTGCGAAACTCCACGCGTGGGGCGCCGGTCCGCTGCTCGGCGCCTGGACCGTCGAGGCGGCGAAGGAGACGATCCTGCCGCTCGACGGTACCTGGACGCCGCTCGCCGTCGAAATGGAGCGCGCCCTGCGGGCGGGCGACGACGACCGCGCGATTCGGCAATTGCAATCGTTCCTGCTGGCGCGGTTGCAGGAGGCGCCGGCCGTGCCGCGCGAGCTGCTTGCTGCCGCCCACCGGATGCGGGCGGCGGACGGCCAAATCGCGATTGGCGACCTGGTCGCGCGCAGCGGCCTCTCCCTGCGGCAGTTGGAACGTGGTTTCAAGGCGCTGGCCGGCGTCTCGCCGAAGGCGCTGGCGCGGACGATGCGCCTCGAGTGCGTGCTCTACCACTTGCGGCGGGAACCATCCGCCGACCTGGCGACGCTGGCCTACACCTACGGCTACGCCGACCAGGCCCACCTGACGCGCGAGGTGCGCGCCCTCACGGGCTGCACCCCCGTGGAACTGCGGAAGCTGGAGATGCGGGCGCGGGCGCGACGCGAAGGACAATCGGCGCCGCAACAGGGCGAGGTCGATGTCAATGCGATTTTGGCGGCGGCCAACGCGTAGCGCGACCAGGCGAGGGCCAGATCGGGAGCTCCTACCTCACGTGTGAAGGACTGGCTGCCGGACGTCGGGGATTCACGCCGCGGCCGGCGCGACGGTGAGGACGAGGAGGACGAGCAGCCCGCCGGCGGCGTTGCGGACCTCGTGGGCGGACCCCACCGGCCGGAGCAGCCCGCCGCCTGCCGCGACCGTGCGTTCCTCGCCGTCCAGGCCGAGGGCGCCAGCCTCGACGGCGAGCAGCACTGTCTCGCCCGCGGGCGGGGCGATGCGCCCGGCGGGGCCGAGAATCGCCCGCCCTATGGCGACGGTGACCGGACCGGACGGCCACGCCTCCACCGCGCCGCTGGCGAGCTGGCGCACAGCGGGGGCGGCGGCGATGTCGGATCGAACCCATCCGGTGGGAAGAAGGGCACGAGTTCCGGCCCGCGCGGCGCGGGATGCTCGCGCCCGTGACCAGCGAAGAAGAGCGTGGCGCCGACCGCCACGGCCTGCTCCGTGCCCTGCTGATGGAGCGCGTGGCGCACGCCGGGCGGGACGATCGCCGCGTCGCCCTGGTGCAGGATGGCGACCAAGCCCAGGCCGGTCCCCGCTGCCGTTTCCTCGCCGCCGGCGCGCAGGACGCGCCCGCCGCTGGCGATGTGGGCCTCGAGTACGCCGGACTCGACGACCACCAGCGTCGGACCGCCGCTGAGTAATCCCGCCACGCCGGAGCCAACGGGAAAGGTCAGACGCGCCAGCGTCACGCCGGTCAAGGCGGGCGGGAGGCGGTCGAGTTCGGCCCGGAGCAGGGGTTCGCCCAGCGTGACGCCATCGGGGCCGCCGCGTCGCTCGGCGATCAGGCCGCCGGCGAGGCGGAGCGTGTCGACCGGCCCCCAGGGCGCCGGCGCGCCCAGCAGGGGGAAGCCGGCGACGCGGATGCGCGCCGTCACCGTCCCGTCGTATCCCGCGACCACCGACTCGACGGCCAGGCGCGCGGTGGGGGCGGTGCGGTGGAGGTCGGTCAGGTGGCGTTCGAGGCCGGCGCGGGTCGGCGGCTGGCCGGTGCAGGGGCGGCACCAGGCGACGGCGGGGGCGACGATCGTGTCGAGGGCGGTGGTCTCGCCCGTGCGAATGGCTTCGTTGACGGCGGCGTAGAAGTCGCGGACGAGTTTTTCGTTGGCCGCGGCCGGGGCGGATATCGGCGCCGCGACGCGGGCGTCGGTCAGTGCCGCGCCGGCGCCGAGCAGGGCGAGCGCCGCGCGCTGGCGCCTCGGGGAAGCTCCGTTCGAATCATGGCATCCTCCCTCGGGGGTGGAGAGCTAGACCACGGTGAAGATCTGGACCATGCCGTTGAAGGCGTGCGGCACAAAGTTCTCGTCCGGGAACATGCAGACCGCCGCGTAGGTCCCCGGCGCCAGATCGATGAATTGCCAACTTGTGCGCCCCGGCGCCGTGAGTCCCTGGCCGGCCACCGGCGCAAACTCAATCTCGGCTGGTTGGCCAGTGAAGAGGGCCTCGATCCCCGCCAGGACCTCCTCGGCCGGCGCGCCGGCCGGCATCGGCACGATCGCCACCTCGTGCAGCGCCTTGCCCGCGTTCGTGATCTGCCAAACGTGCTCCCCGGCGGCAAGCGGTTGTTCCAGTCCGGTGAAGCTCATCTCGGCCATCGTCACCTCGATGTCCGGTTCCGGCGAGGGCGCCGACGTCGCCGCCGCGGGCGCGGTCACTGTGAACAGGCGCTCGCGCCGGACGTCGAAGAGGGGATCGACAACCAGATACCGCCCGGGCTCGAGGTCGATGACTCCCCGCGCCGTCGCGCCGGGCGGGGCGTGGTCCGGGGTACCGGGGACATCGGCGGTGTGGTCGACGAAGGACTGCTCGAACCAGGCCGGAGCGGCGTCCGGGTTTGCCAGGTCCCGCTGCAGTTGCTCGTCGGAGATGGCGTCCGGCACGCGGTAGAAGAAGATGTGGCTGGATTCGACCGTCTCGTTTTGAACGGTGACCCGGACGAGGCCACCGGGGACGCTGTCCGGCAGGTCGACCCCGCTGGCGGTATTGGTGACGGTGAAGCTGGGATAGTCCGCGGCCGACGGCGTCGCCTCGTGTGCCCGCGCCGGATGCGCCAACACGGCGAGCATCAGCAGTGCCACCATGATACCCAGGTGCGGGATGCCGCTTTTCATGCTCGTGTCTCCCTTCGGTGTCGGGTCGCCATTCGACTCACGGTGGCGAAGTTGGACAGCCGTGAATCGCGGGCGGCGCACCCAGGCACCGTTCGCGCGCCGCGGCAGTGACCAGTTCCCAACCGGCACGCATCCGCGTGCTGTGGCAGTCGGTCAAACGACGTCCACTTTGCTCTTCATGGTAGGTGCGGGGGGCACGATGTCGATACGGAGTTCTCCGTACTTCGGGGCGCGGTGGCGTGGTGAGGATTCACTATGCGGGTGGTGGGGAGGCGGTCGGGCGAGCCGTCAGACGAGACGGTGGCGGACGGCGTAGGCGGCGGCAGCGGCACGGGAGGAGAGGCCGAGCTTGGCGCGGATCGACTCGACGTGCTTGGAGGCGGTCGGGCGGGCGATGAAGAGGACGGCGGCGATCTCCTTGTCCGATTTCCCCTCGGCCAGCAGGCGCAGGACCTCACGCTCCCGCGTCGTCAGGCGATCGTGGGCAGCCGGGGCGGCCGATTGTGAGGGAACCGCGGCGTCCGGCGATGCCCACGCCAGCGCCTCGTCGACCGCCGCGTCCGGAGGCAGCGCGGCGCCCGCCGCCCACGCCGCCGCGAAACCGGCCTCCCCAAGCACGC
>JBOGUF010000156.1:0-22906 GCA_050696075.1 Thermomicrobiales bacterium | reverse complement strand
CGCCGGAGGTGTTGCCACCGGTCGTAGCGCCGCCGTTGGCGTCGCCGCCGGTGCCAGCGCCACCGACGCCGTCGCCACCGACGCTGTCGCCGCCCGTGGCGTCGCCGCCCTGCGTGCCGTCAGTCTGAGCGATCGCGCCGTGCAGCCCGCCCGCCGCGCCAATGGCTGCCGCGACCGCGACCGCGCCGCGCAGCAAGTAGCGGCGGCTGAAGCTTTCATCGTGCTGTTCGACCGTCGGCATCTTCGCCGTCATCGTGTCCCCTCCAGGCTTAGTGACGCGCGTGCGTTCCGGCCCAATATGGGCGCAACCCAAACACCGACCGCCGCACGGTCTGTTTCCATCATGCACGCTAACACGTACGTTGCCTATCCGCAAGCGTTTCGGCGTGTGTCCGCGAAGCAGACCTCAGAATCACGCGGTCGGCTCGCCGGCGATCTGCCCGAGGCGCGCGAGCGCGTGGAGCTGATCCTTCGCGTTCTCGTACAGGTCGCGATAAACGACGTAGTACTGGTCGTAGGTTCCGGTGTGTTCGGACCGCGGCTTGATGATCCGCGCGATCCGCACCCATTCGTTCGAGAGCGAATCGACGTTCGGGATGATGCCACTGGCGAAGCCGGCCAGGAAGGCGTCGCCGTAGGACGCGCCGATGGTGCGCTCCGGGACGATCTGCTCGAGGCCGGTGACGTCGGAGACGATCTGGAGCCAGTGCGGGTTTTTGGCGCCGCCGCCGACCGCTACCAGGCGTTCGGGTGAGGCGCCCATCTCGCGCATGGCCTCGACGTTGTGCCGCACGCCGTAGGCGGTCCCTTCGAGCGCGGCGCGGTAGAGGTGCGCCCTGGTGTGGGAAAGCGTTAGACCGGCGAAGACACCGCGCGCCAATGGATCGTTGATTGGAGTGCGTTCGCCGCTGAAGTAAGGAAGGCAGATGACTCCTTCGGCGCCGGCCGGGATACTGGCCGCGAGGTTCGCCAGCGCCTCATAAGCGTTGGGGCCGCCGCCTTGCTCGGCCGCGATTTCGGACGGCGCGAGTTGGTCGCGGAACCAGCGGAGCAGGCCGCCGGTGGTGGCCATGCCGGCGGCGACGTCGTAGAGACCGGGGAAGCAGTAGCCGGTGGCCCAGACGCGGGGATCGGGGAGCGGTTGGTCGGTAACGAGGATGAAGAACATCGTGGTGCCGTACATGATCATCACGTCACCCGGCGTGCGGACGCCGACGCTGACCGCCTCGGCCGCCGCGTCGACGGTTCCGGCTGTGACGGGCGTGCCAGGCCGCAGGCCGGTTTCGGCGGCCGCGGCCGGGGTCACTTCGCCGGCAACCTCGGTCGACCAGAGGAGCTGGGGCAGTTTGTCGATCTCGATGATCGGCTCCGCGAAGCGGTTATCCCAGGCCAGTTGATCAATGTCGACGAGGGGTGTGAGGTAGGAGCCAGTGTGCTTGTCGATGACGTACTCGCCGGTGAGGCGGTAGACCATGTATGAGGTGGAAGTGAGGATCTTGTGGGTGCGGGCGAAGATTTCGGGCTCATTGCGGCGCAGCCACAGGATCTTCGGGCCGACGGCCTGCGAGGTCAACGCCATACCGCTTAACTCGAAGATCGCCTGCTCGCCGAACCGGTCGTTGAGCCAGGCAATTTCTTCCGTGGCGCGGGTGTCGACCCCGTAGAGCACGCCTGGCCGCAAGGGGCGACCGTCTTTGTCCACGGGTAGCATGCAGGGGCCGATGGCGCTGACGGCGACCGCGCCGACGTCGCCGCCAGAATAGCGGCCGTTCAGCAATTGCCGGCAGATTTGGACGAATTCCCCCCACCAGATCGCATCGGCGTCATGCTCGGCCCAACCGGGGCGAGGGATGCTCATTTCGTGCTCGATGGTTGCGCTAGCGAGGACTTCGCCGGACGGTGTGCAAAGCACGCCCTTCGAACTGTAGGTGCCGATGTCGATGCCGAGCAGCAGATCTCCCGCCATGCCGTTACTTCCCCTCATCACTCAGGCGGCGTTCCTACCCCGTCATTCCGATCAGCATTCCCCGTCATTCCGAGGTCGCGAGGAATCTCTCCGCATCCGTCCCACGGGTGAGATGCCTCTCCGCGATCGGCATGGCGGAGTGGCGGCGATAATAGCTGACGGCTGACCGAATTGGATAGCGGGAGGGAGACGGTGGCAACTGAAGCAGCGTACGACTCGATTCGCCGGGTGGCGGTGGTGGGCGCGGGCACCATGGGGGCGCAGATTGCGGCATTGTCGGCGTTCAGTGGCTGGGAGGTGGCCCTGTACGACGCGGCGCCAGATGCGCTGGTGCGCGGCACGGCGCGGATCGGTGCCGAGATTCTGCCGGCGATTGAAGGCAGCGGCAGATTTGCCGGATCGGGCGCGGAGGCGTTGGGGCGGATCCGAGCGGCCGGATCGCTGGCCGAAGCTGTCGAAGGGGTCGACTTGGTCATCGAGGCAGTGCGGGAGGAGATCGAGACGAAACGGACGGTCTTCCGGGAGCTGTCGAGGCTCGCGCCGCACGCCATCCTGAGCACGAACAGCTCGTCGCTGCCGTCGGCGTCGCTGGCGGAGGTGGTGGAGCGGCCAGAGCGCGTCTTGAACACGCACTTCTTTGCGCCGGTCTGGGTGCGGTCGATGCTGGAACTGATGAGTTGCGGGCAGACGAGCGATGACGTGATAGAGCGGGTGCGCCGGTTCGGCCAGTCGCTCGGACTGGTCACCGCCGTAGTCCAAGGACAAAGTATGGGGTTCATCATCAATCGCATCTGGCGGGCGGTGAAGCGGGAGTCGTTGCGGGTGGTGGACGAAGGCGTAGCGGACCCGGAGGACGTCGACCGGCTGTGGATGATGTTCTTCGAGACGAGGCACGCGCCCTTCGGGATCATGGACATGGTCGGTTTGGACGTTGTGGCCGACATAGAGGCGTCGTACCAGGCGGTGACCGAGGACCCGACCGACAAGCCGTCGCCGACGCTGTACCGACTGATCGCGGACGGCAGACTCGGCGAGAAGTCGGGCACAGGCTTCTATCGCCATCCCGATCCCGCCTACCGACGGCCGGACTTCTTGCGCCCTACTGTACGCGAGCGACAGGAGTAGGGTCGAAGTTTTACGTCCGTGTAGCGGATTACGCGTGGCGGGCGACGACGTCCCAGGCGAGCGCGACGAACATGCGGGTCATCACCATGAGGTCGTCGATACTCGCCGACTCGTTAATGTTGTGGGCGCCGTCGAGGTTCGGGTCACTGTCGGGGTGCGACGGCGTGAAGCCGTAGGCGACGATGCCGAGCGGTCGGACCAGGCGACTGTCAGTGAATCCGGTCGTGAGGCCGGGGCAGAACGAGAGGTCGTCGCGCCCAATGGCGAGAATAGTGGCGCGCTCGATCTGTTGCAGAAAGACCTCGTTGCCTGGTGAGGCGCTCGGTACGGCGGTGGTGATGATCTCGTAGGCGACGCCGTCAAGCCCGTCGAGGATCGTGTCGAGTTCTCCGGCAACGTAGGCCTCGTCTTGCCAGGGGAGGGTGCGGACGTCGCAGGTGATCAGGCAGGTTTCGGCGACCGAGTTGCTCTTGACGCCCGCCTTGATCATCGAGGCGACGATTGTCATGCGGGAGGCGGCACGCAACCAGGAGGCAATGCGTTGATTGTTCGGCATGAGGTCGGCGACGATCTGGTCGATGGTCTCCGGCGTGACCGGGTCGGAGATGCCGAGGGCCGAGTCGAGGTGGCGGAATATCTCGGCGTCGGTCGAGACTTCGGGTTGATAGGCAGCGATGCGGTCGAGTACCGGCCGCGCTTTGTAGATCGCGTTGTCGGCCATCCACGGCGCGGACGCGTGATAGCCGCGACCAGTGACGGTAATTCGGATTTCGAGACGGCCCTTCTCGCCGAGGTTGATCGGGTAGGTGAGCCGGCCGTCGTAGTGGATTGGGTTGCCGCCGCCTTCGTTGATGGAAAAGTCGGCGCGGAGTTTCGCCGGGTGGTGCTTGGCGAGCCACTCGAAGCCGTAGGCGCCACCGGACTCCTCGTCGGCGCCGGCGGCGAGGATAAGATCGCCATTGAGCGGCACGCCGTGGCGCTTGAGGAGGATCATCGCCATCGTCTCGGCGGCGACGGTCGACTTCATGTCGGCGCTGCCGCGACCCCAGATGCGGCCGTCCGCGATCTCCGCCGAGAAGGGCGGGTGCTTCCACTGGGCGGCGTCCTCGACTGGGACGACGTCGGTGTGACCCATCAGCAGCAGGCTCGGACCGCCGCCGTCGCCATGCAGGCGGGCGATGAGGTTGCCCCGATTCGGGGCCGACTCGAAGATGTCGCAGGCGATGCCGTCGGCCGCGAGCTTCGCCCGCAGGATGTTGGCGGCGGGTGTTTCGTCGCCGGTCGGCATGACGCCGGTGTTGATCGAGGGGACGCGGACAAGCGCTTGGGTGAGGGCAATCGTCTCCTCGCGGGCGTCGTCGGCGGCGGCGAGTAGCTCGGACAAGGACGGCATGGCGCAAAACTCCTCTCTCGCGGTCAAACGCCCAGCGGGGCGCGGCAGGCGCGCCGACTATAGCGCAATCCGTGCGGTAGGCGGGCGGCCGCGATGAGGATCGCTGACGCTTACCGGCGCATGGCTATGCTCCACGGTGGTAGAGTCGCGCCGTGGGACATTCGAATGCGCGGTGGGGATGGCGAAGCGATGCGAGTGCGGTTGCGATACTTTGCGATTATTCGGGAGACGGTAGGACGGGCCGAGGAGGAACGAGAGGTCGAGGCGGGAATGACCGCGGGTGGACTGTTTGACGCGCTGTCGGCCGAATTTCCGCGTCTCGTCCCGATGCAGCGAGCGACGATGCTGATGGTCAACCAGGAGTACGTGGACGGGGAGCACCAGCTGGAGGACGGCGATGAGTTGGCGTTGATCCCGCCGGTGAGTGGCGGGTCGGGGCGGAGCACGCTCTTTCGTGTGCAGGCTGAGCCGCTCGATCCACGGGAGGCGGAGGCGGTTGTCGCCGATCCGGCGACAGGGGCGACGGTGACGTTCACCGGCACGGTGCGGGACCACGCGCGCGGTAATTCGGTTGTCGCGCTCGACTACGAAGCCTTCGCGCCGGCGGCGGAAAAGATGATGGCGCGGGTCGGCGACGAGATTCGTGAGCGGTGGGGCATTGAGCGGGTGGCGATTATCCACCGAACCGGACTGCTGGCCGCCGGCGAGGCGAGCGTGGTAATCGCCGTTTCGTCGATCCATCGCGGTGAGGCATTTGCGGCGTGCCAGTACGCGATCGAGCGCTTGAAGGAGATCGTGCCGATCTGGAAGAAGGAGCACTACGCCGACGGGGCGATCTGGGTAGGCAGCGAGGCCGACTACCAGCGGGAGACGGGACGGCTGCCTTCCATCGCGGATTCTTGATGAAAAACTACAGAATCTCTATACTTGGCGCATTGGACAACGCGCTTCACCCCGCCCGAGGATGCTTCATCATGGCTGAAACGCTTGCTGCCCCAAATGCGCTCGATCCGGCATTGGCCCAAAAGCTTGTCAGGCGCCGGCGGCCGGGGATCGCCGACGACGCGACGGCGTTGATCGGAAACACGCCACTGGTTCGCCTGTCGCGATTTGCCAAAGGGTTGCCGGGCGAGGTGGTGGCGAAGTTGGAAGCCTTTACGCCCGGTTTTTCCGTGAAGGACCGGATCGGCGTGGCGATGATCGACGACGCCGAGCGGCAAGGGATCATCTCGCCGGGCGTGACGACGATCGTCGAGCCGACGAGTGGCAATACCGGAATCGCGCTGGCCTGGGTGGCGGCGGCGCGCGGTTATCGGTTGATTCTGACGATGCCGGAGAGCATGAGTATTGAACGGCGTATCCTGCTTCGTGCCTACGGCGCGGAAGTGGTGCTGACGCCCTCCGACGAGGGGATGATCGGCGCGATCGACAAGGCGGAGGACCTGCTTAAGACTATTCCACTCAGCTGGATGCCGCAGCAGTTTCAGAACCTGGCGAACCCGGAGATTCACCGGCAGACGACGGCAATCGAGATCTGGGAGGACACCGAGGGCCGGGTCGATATCCTGGTAGCCGGCGTCGGTACCGGCGGCACGATCACGGGCACGGGGCAGGTGCTTAAGCAATTGAAGCCGAGCCTGACCGTGATCGCCGTCGAACCGGCCGACTCGCCCATCCTCTCCGGCGGGCCGGCCGGTCCGCACAAGATTCAGGGCATCGGGGCGAACTTTATCCCGGACGTGCTCGACCAGGGCATTTTGGACGAGGTCATCACCGTCGACGACGAGGTGGCGTTCGAGGTAGCGCGGGAGTTGATGGTGACGGAAGGGTTGCTCTGCGGCGTCTCCTGCGGCGCGGCGGCCGCCGCTACCCGGCAAGTTGCGGCGCGCGAGGCAAGTCGTGGCAAGCTGATCGTCGTCGTTTTTCCCGACACAGGGGAGCGCTACATGAGCACGCCGCTCTTCACCGATTTGCGGGAGGCCGCGGCCGGGATGACCGTCGAGCCGTAGACCGTTCCCTCTCCATCCATCTGAGGTCACGAAGAAACGTCCGTCTGACTAGCTGGGAGATGCCACTCCGCGATTGGCATGGCGGGGAGCGGCGATCGGCACGACGAAAGAGTTCAGTCGAGAAAAGGCACGTCCCACGGATACGGGTACGCCGACCCCTTGTTTCCGCGCTGCAACAGCATGATCAAGGCGCGCCGATCCTCCTCATCGATCCGATAGCGTTGGGCGTTGTGAACGGCGGCCAAGTGGTCGCGGTCGAGGTCGTGGCGTTCGGCCAGGGCGCGGCGAAGGTCGCGGCGTCGCTCGTGGGCGAGGTCGCCTGCTTTGGTCAGCGCGCTCGTCACCGGTTCGGCGTCGTCGCGGCTGAACTCTTTCGGCGCGACTAAGAGGTGGCTGACGAACGGTTGTCCGGCGAGGATGAACCAGGCGCGGACCAGATCCTCGGCAAACCCGGCCTCCGGCGATTGGATAGCCGGTGCTCCTTCGACGACGACGACCGTTGCCTGGGCATTGTCGTCCGACGTCCACTCGGTTGGCACGATGCCGTAGAAGGGCTGGATGGTCGCGCGGGCGAGGACTTCGGCGCTGCCGCTGACGTTCCACAGGCGGACGGGCGTCGGGCCGACTTCGTCCGGCCGCAACGGTGTTCGCATGGCGACGAAGCCGATCTGCTCGGCGATGACGGCGATATCGGGGAGGACGACATGCGTGTCGTGGAGAATGGCGATCTCGGCGGATGGCACGAACGCGAGGTCGGCCGCTCCCACGTCGGCCGCTCGCAGATCTGGCCGAACCTCGAAGGAGAACGCGGATTCAAGCCACCCCTCGGCGAGCGGGAAGGTGATCGGCGCGGTCGCGAGCGTGTCGTGGAGCAGGAGGCGCACCGTCGTCAACTCTGGGGGAGGCCGGATTCGCCGAGCCGTTCGGGAGTCATGCGTTCGCCGAAGGCATAGGCGCGGACGTAGGTGGTCAGCTTGAGAGGCGACCAGCGCGACATAACGACTCCTTGGACGTGTAGGTGTGCTTTGATTGCCGGGATGCCATCGCGGCGGTCGGTAGAATGGCCGATACGAGTACCTCGCGATTGGCTGATGGGGGATTGTAGAGGAGGCCGGCGTGGCGCGCGAGGTTGTGCTGGGGATCGATTCGAGTACGCAATCGACGAAGGTCGTGGCCGTCGACGTCGAGACCGGGCAGATCGCGAGCGAGGGACGCGCACCGCACAGCGGGGCGAACACCCAGCATCCCGACGAGTGGTGGGACGCGCTACGGATCGCGATAGGTCACGCGGTCAACGCCGATTTGAACGTTGTCGGACTCTCGGCGGCCGGGCAGCAGCATGGCCGCGTGTTGCTGGACGGAGCGGGCAAGGTCGTACGGCCGGCGTCGCTCTGGAACAACGTCGAAGCGGCGGATGATGCGGAGCGTCTCAACGGGATGGCCGATTTCGCCAGTGAGGTCGGCTCGCGGCTCGTCGCTTCCTTCACGATCGCCAAGTTGGCTCATCTGGCAAGAACGGCCCCAGACGACGTGCGGCGTGCGGATGCCGTTTGCCTGCCGCACGATTGGCTGAACCTGCGGCTAACGGGCGAGTTGGCAACGGATCGGGGGGACGCCTCGGGCTCGGGTTGGTGGTCACCGGACCAAGGCCGCGAGCGTCGCGATCTGCTGGCGTTGGCGGTGGGCGACGAAGAGGCAGCGCGACTACGCCTGCCTACCGTGCGGGCACCGGAGGAACCGGCCGGTGCATTGACCGGGGCGGCAGCGGCGGAACTCGGATTGCCCCGTGGCATCCCAGTTGGGCCGGGCACGGGCGACAATATGGGAGCCGCGCTCGGGATCGGCGCGATGCCCGGCGAGATGGTCGTCAGCCTCGGTACCAGCGGCACCGCCTTTGCCGTCAGTGACCGAGCGACCGCCGACCCAAACGGCGAGGTCTGTGGTTTCGCCGACGCGACGGGGCGGTTTCTGCCCCTGGTCTGCATGCTCAATTGCACGCGAGTGGTCGATACGGTGGCCGGGATGCTCGGCGTCGACCGGGCCGATGCGCTCGATCGAGCGGCAGCGATTGAGCCGGGCGCGGGCGGCTTGCTCTTGCTGCCGTACTTCGAAGGCGAGCGGACGCCCAATCTGCCGGCGGCGTCGGGGTCTGTTTTCGGTTTGAACGCGGCGACCGCGCGGCCGGACAACCTGTTGCGCGCGGCGCTCGACGGCGTGGCGGCAGGGCTTGCCTATTGTCTTGAGGCTTTAGCGAACCAGGGGGTGACCGGGCAGGTCGTGACCATGGTCGGGGGCGGCGCGATGCATATGGCGTGGCGCCAAGCGATCGCCGACGTGATGGGATTGCCGGTCGTGGTGCGTGGCGGTGGGGAACACGCGGCGCGGGGTGCGGCGGTGCAAGCCGCCGCGATCGTGCGGCGCGAGTCGGTTGAGGAGATTGCGCGACGATGGCGACCGGAGATTGTGGCTGAGGCGTCGCCGCGGGTGGGGATGCGCGCGGCATTTCGATTGGAACAGCGGCGAGCGATGATTCGCGAGCGGCTCGAGTTGGCCACTAGCCCATATTCGTCAGAAGTCGGAAGTCCTCGCGGTGCTTGACATACGCCTGACGGAAGATTGGTCGTAGCTGCTCATAGTGGGCATGGACGTCCGCGCGGGGCTCGATCGGAGCGCCGTAGTGCGACCAAGAGCGGGCAACATCCAACAGCTCCACATGTTCCATACCGGTGGCGGCGAGCATCGCGGCTCCAACGGCTGATTGGTCGGCGGACTCGAGGGGGACGACCGGCAGGCCGAAGAGGTCGGCGATGATTTGCTGCCAGAGCACGGAGCGCGCGCCGCCGCCGGCGAGGACCGCCTGGGCCGGCATTGCGCCGAACTGGCGCACGACGTCGAAGGCGTCCAGGAGCGCAAAGGCGACACCTTCCATCACCGCACGAACGAGATGACCGCGCCGGTGGGATGCGGTCAGGCCGAGCAGGACGCCACGGGCATTCGGGTCCATGTGCGGGGTGCGCTCACCGGTGAGGTAAGGGAGAAAGACGAGACCGGACGCGCCGGGCGGGACCTCGGACGCGGCGGCCGTCATCTGCTCATAGCCGCTTTTATGTGGCAACTCGAAGACGACATCGCGTAGCCAGCGCATGGCGAGGCCGGCAACCATCGTCGCGCCCATCTGATACCAGCCCGGTTGATTCGGTCCGGGTTCCAGCGCGGCGCAGAAGGTGTGGATGCGTCCTTCTGGATCGACGCCGGGCTTGGTGGTGGGCAGAAAGACCTGAGCGCCGGTGCTGATGGTGAGGAGCAACGCGCCAGGATTGACAATGCCGGCGCCGAGGGCCGCGCACGGGGCGTCGCCGCCACCGGCAATTACCGGAATGCCGGACGGAAGCTGGAGTTGCTTTGCCGCGCCCGCGTTCAGTTCGCCCGTAACGGCACTCGACGGGAGGACAGGTGGCAAGAGGCTCCGGTCAACATCCAGGGTGGCGAGCATTTCTTCAGACCAGTTGCGGGCGCGCACGTCGAAGAGCAGCGTGCCCGAAGCGTCGCTGGGGTCCGTCGCATAGTTGCCGGTCAGCTTCCAGCGAAGATAGTCCTTCGGCAGCAGAATCTGGCGTGTCTGGCGCAGGATGGCTGGCTCGTGTCGTTGCAGCCAGCGAATCGTGGCGGCCTGAAAGCCGGTGGCGATTGGGCTGCCCGTTGTCTCAATCAGATGCCGGGCGCCGATGCGCGCGGTGATCTCCTGGACTTCGTTGCCGGAGCGGGTGTCTGTCCAGATGATAGCGGGTGCGAGCGGTCCATCGTTGCCTAGCAGGACCGTGCCGTGCATTTGACCCGTTAAGCCGATAGCGCGCAGATGCGGCTCACCCGCTTCCGCAGTGGCCTGCTTGACGGCCAAGACCGTCGCGTGCCACCAGTCGTTTGGGTGCTGTTCGGCGAAACCGGGGCGGGGTTGGAGCATGGGATGTTCGGCGCTGCCCCGGCCGAGTATGCGCCCCTGCTCATCGACGACGTTGGCCTTGACAGCCGAGGTGCCGAGGTCGATGGCGAGGTAGCCGTCAGCCATCAGCCGTCAGCCTTCAACTCGTGACGCGCGAGCGGTTGGTTCGACGCATAGGTCGTCGATGCGGTGGTTCAAGTCACGGAGCGTATCGTAGAGGGGCGCGTACACTTCTCGGAAGATCGTCTCGTACCGATCGACCTCTTGAGACACCGGATTGATGGTGTGCGGAGGGAGACGGACCGCGTTGACGGCCGATCCGACGTCTGCATAGGCGCCAGCGCCGATGCCGGCCAGCATTGCCGCGCCCAGCGCCGTCGCCTCCTCGCGCTGGATGATCTGCATTCTGGCATTGAGCGTGGTCGCCTTGATCTGCATGAGCAAATCATTCCTCGATCCGCCGCCGCTGACCGTGACCTCGGCCAGGTGTTCGATGCCAGCGTAGGACAGGAGCGGTTCGAGCGTGGTGCGCGCCTCGAAGGCGAGTCCCTCGAAGAGGGCGCGGGTCATCGCCGGGCGTCCGATGTCCGTCGTGAGGCCGACGAAGGCGCCGCGCGATCGGGCGTCGAGGTGGGGCGCGTTGGCGATTCTCAGGTGCGGCAAGAAGAGGACGCCGAGGCTGCCCACGGGAACCTCGGCCGCGTCCGCCAGCAGTTCGGCCAGGGGGCGATCGCGACCGACGACGTCGCGATACCATTCGACGCTGGCGCCGCTCGTGTAGAGGCCGCCGAAGGTGTAGTAGCGGTCCGGCACGACGTGGGCGCCCTGGGTGTAGCCCTGTCTGGCGAAGGCGGGGTTGGCAATCGGCTTGGCGAGCGGGATGAAGAGCGCCTCGGCGGTGCCCATCGAGTCGAAGACCGTGCCCGGTTCGACGATGCCCGCGGCGAGCGCACCGCAGACGTGGTCGTGGCCGCCGGTGGCGACGGCGGCGCCGGTCGGGAGACCGGTTTCGATCGCCGCATCCGCCGTGACGGCGCCGATTGCCGTGCCGCTGGGGACGAGGGGCGCCAGGAGCGTGGTTGGGATGTCGCAGGCACTGAGGATGTCGCCGTCCCAGTCGCGCCGGTCGAGATTGAACATGTAGGTGCGGGAGGCGATCGAGTGGTCGGTCGCCATCGCGCCGGAGAGTTTGTAGGCGATGAAGTCGGCGATGTGCAGCCACCGCACCGTACGCGCGAACGCCTCCGGTTCATTCGCCCGCAGCCAGAGGAGTTTGCAGAGTGAGAAGATCGGTTGCAGGGAGAGCCCTGTTGTGGCGAAGAGGCGATCCTCGCCGAGATGCTGTCCCAGCCACGCGGTTTCGCGGACGGTGCGCCGATCGAACCAGGCGATGGCGTAGTAGGTGGGGTCGCCGCGCGTGTCGAGCGGCACGCCGGCCTCGCCGACGCTGGCGACGGCGATCCCGGCGATGCGCCGTGGGTCGTCGATCTGGCCCGTCATGTCCCGCAGCACCGCGACCGATTGATCCCAGAGTTCCGCTGGTTCCCAGTAGGCCCGGGCCGGACGGGGGTAGTGTGTGATCGCCGGGACGCTGGCCAAGGCCACCGCTTGCCCGTCCGGCTCGTAGGCGACGGCCTTGACGTTGGTCGTACCGACGTCGAGGCCGACGAGAAGCGGACCGGTCACCGTTAGCCCTTGACCGCGCCCAGCGATAGACCGCGCACGATGTATCGCTGGGCGAGGAGGGCCATGACGAGCGGCGGCAGCATGGTCAGCAGGACACGCGTGCCGACGAACTGAAAGTCAACCCCTCGGGTATGCTCGGCGCCGGCGATGATGACGGGCATCGGGATCGCGTCCTTGGTCGTCAGGGAGAGGGCAAAGAGAAACTCATTCCAACTGAAGGCGAGGCAGATTATCCAGCTTACGACCAGGCCGGGAGCGACAAGCGGGATGGCGATGCGGAAGAAGATGCCCAGGCGCGAGGCGCCGTCAACCTGCGCTGCCTCGTCCAATTCGATCGGCACCTCACGGAACATCTGGCTGAGGATGATGACGGGGAACGGCAGGTTGAAGGTCGCGTTGAGCAGGACAAGCGCCACCAGCGAATCGAGCAGTCCGAACTCGCGCATGAGCAGGTAGAACGGAGGCACGAAAATGACCGGAGGCAGGACGCGCTGGGAGAGGAACCACGTCGTCAACGTGCCGTTCCGCGGCCGATGGAATGTGAAGCGCGCGAGGGCATAGGCCGCGAGGGAACCGAGGATCACCGCCAGGGTCGCGCTTCCGACGCCGATGACGGCACTGTTGAAGAGCGCGCGGCGGACCTCGCGGATTTCGAGGGTGTTTCTCCAATTCTGGAGTGTCGGCTCGAACTGGACGAATGGGATCCATTTCGAGCCAAAGGTATCGCCCGCGAACTTGATCGAGTTGAGAAATGCCCAGTAGAAGGGGAAGAGAACCCAGATCAAGACGACGATCAAGGTCGCGACGATGACGCCATTCGTCGCAATCCGGCCAAGGGTGCGTGAGGGGGGTGCGGCTGGGGCGGCGATCATGGCGTCACCTCTGGACCTCGTAGATGTGCCGGATCCGTCCCCACAGGAGGGACACGAGGACCATCACGATGGCCAGCATGAGGAACGCCTGGGCGCTGGCGTCGCCGAAATTCGAGAACCGGCGAGCCGTGAGATAAACGTAGCGGGAGTAGACCTCGGTGGCGCGGCCAGGGCCGCCCAGGGTCATGCTGGCGACGATATCGAACACCTTGAATGCGTCGATTGTGCGGAGGAGCAGAATCAGCCAGAGGATCGGGGTCATCATCGGCACGATAATGTGGCGCAGATTCTGTAGGCTCGATGCGCCGTCGACCTCGGACGCCTCGATGACGTCCCGCGGCAGACTCTGCAAGCCGGCCAGCGAGACGAGGAAGATAAACGGCGTCCATTGCCAGATGTCGACGAGGATGACCGCAACCTTCGCCCAGAACGGGTCGGAAAGCCAGTGGATCTGGGGACCGCCGATGCCCGTAATCAACGCGTTGATCGGGCCGTTCTGCTCGTAGTAGATGGTGATGCCGAGATACCCTACGGCAACCGGCGTCGCGAAGAGCGGCAGGGTCATAAAGGTGCGGAGCAAGCCACGGCCGCGGATTTCTCGGTTGAAGAGGAGGGCCAGGCCGAATCCGAGAAACATCTCGACGGCGACGGCGGAGATGACGAACTGGAAGGTCCAGATCAGGTCGTCGTGCAGGGTCTCGTCGTCGAGCAAGCGGCGAAAGTTGTCCAGGCCCACAAACTCGTTAATCTGTCCGTAGCGGAAGCTGTAGAGGCTTGTGCGGACCGCGTAGGCGACCGGAAAGATGGTGAACGCAAGGATCCAGACGACGGCCGGGAGCAAGAAGAGAAACTTGACCCGGTCGCGACCGAGCCAGCGCCGTCGTTGGTGAACCTCTGGAATTGAGGCCGGCAGTGCCTGCTCTCGCATCTACTCGTTTCCCCTCATCGCCGCGGGTTCGCGGGCGGTCGTGATCGGAGGGGAGCGCGCGGACTGGCGCCAGTCGGCCGGTCCGCGCGCCGTGGTCAGGAGTTATTCCAAGCCGAGGGACGACTTGTAGCTTGCGAGCTGGTCGTCGCGTCCGAGCCGATCGGTGATGTCTTCGAAGTCGGAGACCGAGCTTTTCAGCGCATCCTCCGCCGTCGACTGACCGGTGACCGCCTCCGACAACCGGACATCGAGCGCGACCCAGTACTCGAAGGTGCCCGGGATGCGCAGGTACGGGAACTGTAGCGGGTTGTTGAAGTTGTCGAAGTACGCCTTCGTGTAGTCATTGACGTCCTGCTCGTCCCAGCCGGCCTCCAGATATGCCTGGATGTCGGCCGTCCCGTCGGGCGGCAGGAAGTGCGAGAAGCGGCCGGGATCGACGCCGTCCCACCCGCGGGAGGCGTAGATGAACGACTTCGGCTTCGACGCCATCAGCGCCAGCAGGTAGTAGGTTGCCTCCGGCGACTTCGAAGACTTAGAGATAACGCCGGCCCAGGAGCCGCCGGTGGTGTTGCCGACGATGTTCGGCGCTTCCGTCGTGACCTCCTGACCGGACGCGATGTTGTAGTAGCCCATCGTGCCCGGTACTGGCGCCGTAGCGGTCATGCCCTTGACCGTCGATTTGCCGGTACCGGGGTGGGTCTCCGGCGTCTCCTGGGCGAGGGCGCCGAGATCGCCCCAGGAGAAAGTGAGCGCCGCCTTGCCGGCGAGAAAGTAATCCCAGCTCTCGCCCAGGCTCCAGCCGAACATCGCCTCCGGTCCGTACTGCGACAGCTCGATGAGCGACTCAAGTGCCTGCAGGTGACCGGGGCTATCGAGCAGCGGTGTCATGTCACTGGGGTCGAACCAGTAGAGCTTCGGGTTGTCGGGTCCGATCACAAAGGGGGCGGAGTAGGACATGAAGTGGAACATGCCCTGACCGCCGACCTTCAGGTGCATCGTTACGCCCGACTCCGGCTCGCCGTCGCCGTCGAGGTCCTTGCCGTTGAAGTACCTGGCGACATCGCGCAACTGGTCCCAGGTCCGCGGCGGCACCGGCAGGTCGTAATCCAGTTCTGCCTTGAACGCTTCCTGATGTGTCGGATCGGTCAGCCAGTCGCGCCGGTAGTACATGACCTGGCCGTCATGGTCGTTGGCCACCATGTATTTCTTGCCGCCGTACTCGAGGAGCGCGCGTGGGCCGGAGAGGACATCCTCGTAGTCCCACTCTGGGAAGCGCTGGTCGGCGTACCAGTCGTCATAGGAAAGGATGAAGTCGCCGGCGACCAGCTCGCCGAGCCACCACGCTCCCGCGATCGACGTGTCGTACTGGCCGGTGCCGCTGACGAGATCCTCGATCAGCTTGGGGAAGTGCTCCTCGAACGGCACGGCGACGATTTCGAGTTTGGCACCGGTCGCCGCCTCGAACTCGGAGCGGACTTCGTGGAATGGACCCTCGATCGGTCCCTGCTCGCCGGCGACGTTGACGATCACCGTGACCGTCTGCCCGGAGAAGAGGCAGCCGTCGCCGGAACAGGGATCCGCAACGACCGGCGGCACCGGGCCGGTGGCCTCCTGCGCCAGGACGGGGTTGGCGCGCATGTAGAGCCCGATCGCGGTGGACGAAAGACCGAGCGCTGTCGCGCTCTGGAAGAATTGCCGCCGGTCGATCCGGCGCGCATAGAAATCCCTCACGAGATCGGTGATCCGAGTATCAGCCATCGTTCCAGCTCCTTTCTGAGCGATACCGGTGAACTAGCGGTGTTGTCGGCGACCGCCCTCGCGGCCGCCACGCCGTTGGATCGAACACGCACCCGACCCTCGCCGCGGGACCGAGTGGCGCGACAGGGCGCCGCCCATCTGACACGCTATGGGACGGCGGCACCCCCATGGATGAGCTCGCGCAACTGGCGCGAGATGGCGATCGGATCGTCCGCTTGCCACACGTTTCGGCCATAGACGACGCCCTTCGCGCCCGCCTCCATCGCGGCACGAGTCGCCTCGATCAGAGATGTCGCGGAGGTCGTCTTTGGACCGCCAAGCACGAGCACCGGCGCCGGGCAGCCCTCGATCACCCGCGCCATCGAAATCCGGTCGCCGGTGTACTCCGTCTTCAACCCATCCGCGCCGAGTTCGGCGGCGACTCGACAACCGAAGGCCAGCATGTCCGGATCCCGCTTGTCCTCCTCTCGCTGACTCCAGAGGACTGCCTCGACGATGAGCGGCAAGCCGACCCCGTGCGCCTCCTGGGCAGCGCGGGCCACTGCCTCGACGTTGTCGGCAAACATCTCTCCGCTGCTCGCGCCGACCATTAGGAACATGATCACCGCGTCGGCGCCCATTGCAGCCGCATCGGCCGGGGAGACGATGACGCGATGCCCCTCGCCGAACCGTGGCCAAAGCGGTTCGGCGACGATGAAGTCACACCGGAGGATAGTCGCCGGCGCGCCGCGGAAGGCGAAGAGGTGGCTCGATTTCTCCATCACACCGGGGGACAGAAGGACCGCGTCGGGTCCGCCACTGACCACGGCTTCGACCGTCTCAATCACCCGCTCGGCGCCGCGCGGCACGCCGAGGGTGAGACCGTGGTCGATGGCAGCGATGAATGACCGGCCGCTTTCCCGGTTGAAGAGACGACCCAATCGCACCTGGGAACCGCTCACGTCTTCGTCCTTCCAGACCGCGTCGTCTCCACCCTGGACGCCAAGGCCCGCCTGGCGAGGTGACCGACGATGTGCTGTCGACGACGGCGATGCGGGCCGATGATAGGGGCGTGTGACGGCGTGCGTCAATAGTGCGGCATGATCCTCAGCGCGGGCATCGTCGCGAACGGAAGGGCTGTGCGTTCGAACGGCGATGCCGAACGGTTTGCGGTGATCTTCGCCGGACTGGTGGTCGTGGCCTTTGTCGGCGTTTTCGTGGACCTGGCCGTCGCGCCTCAGGTGACCAAAGCTCCGCAAAAGCGGACGACGAGGTCGTAGAGAAAGCGGTTGCTGAAGGCAAGGTCGTCGATGGCGATGCGTTCGTCGTGGCCGTGGACCAGCGTGCCGTAGAGAGCCGTGCGGTCATTCGGTCCGATGGGGAAGAAGCCGTAGACCTTGACGTCCGGCAGGTGGCGGGCGTCGGTGCCGCCGGAGGTGAGGTATGGAGCGACGGCGGAGCCAGGGTCGAGTTCCGTCATCGTCTCGGCGATGGCATCGAAGAGGGGCGAGGCGGGGTCAGCCTCGATGCCAGACTCGCGGGAAAGGAGCGTGACCTCGACCTGATCGCCGACGACCTCCTGGACTTGCCGGCGCCACGCCTCGGGTTCCTCACCCGGCAAAATCCGCCCGTCGACGTCGAGCACGACTTCCGACGGAATGACGTTGATGCGGTGGCCGCCGCGGACGATCGTAGGAACCGCGGTGTTGCGGGTGGTAGCGCGGAGCATGCGCCGGTATTCGTCGTCGAGCGGCAGTGCACGCAACGCCTCCCACGACGGGTTGGCGAGGATGCGGCGGATCATGGCCGACCCGTCCGGGCCGAACGCCTCGGCGACGGTCTCCAGCATTTGGTGGACGCTACGGCAGATGATCGTCGGCGGCTGCCAATGGTGGAGGCGGACGAGGGCCTGGCCGAGGCGAGCCATCGCCGTGTCGTCGAGCGGCACCGAGGCATGGCCCGGTTCGGCGCGGGCGGTGAGGCGCAGTCGGGCGGCGCCCTTTTCACCGACCTGGCAGAGATAGAAGCGGCGGCGGCCGATGGTGGCGGGCCAACCGCCGCCTTCGTTGATCGCGAATTCGGCGTCGATTAAGTCGCGGTGATGGTCCCATACCCAGGCCGCACCGTGCCGGCCGCCCGTCTCTTCGTCGGCAAAGGCGGCGAAGATGACGTCGCGTTCGAGCCGGACGCCGCCGCGCTTGAGCAGAAGAACGGTGACTAATTCGGCGGCGACCTGACCCTTCATGTCGAGCGCGCCGCGACCCCAGAGGAAGCCGTCGTCGAGGTCGCCGCTGAACGGGTCGTGGGTCCACTGGTCGCGCTCGACGCCGACGACGTCGGTGTGGCCCATCAGCAGTAACGGGCGAGCGGACGGGTTGTCCGCGCGGAGGCGGGCGACCAGATTGCCCCGGCCGGGTGTGCTTTCGACGATCCGCGATTCGATGCCCTCGCGGTGCAGAGTGGCGGCCAGGTAGTCGGCGGCGATGCTCTCGTTACCAGGCGGATTGGTCGTGTCGAAGCGGAGCAGCGCTTGCAGGTGGTCGGTGACCTCGCGGGCGGCAGCAACCCAGTCGATCGTCATGCTCATTCCTGGTTGGCGGTGGCCGGGTTCAACAGCAGGCCCATTCGTTTGCCTTGGCCGTGCAGCAGGCCATGGCCGACGTTTCGAGGTAGACCGAGATGGGCAAGGGGAGGATGAGCCCGTCCCCTCGTGACGGAAAAACCGACTCGGAGAGTTCCGCCACGACGTCGTTGTCACGATACCAGACCGTGTGGTAGTCACGGCTGATGCCGTCGGGGTAGGTCTGCCAGCGGAACTCGTACCGGAAATCGGCTGTAAGCGGGAGGCCGAGGAATCCGCTCTCCCGGTGGTAGGTGTACGACGGTTGGGCCGCGACCTCCGGCGTCAGGGAGCCCACGGGAAACGTGGCAAACCAAAGTTGATCGGTGTACGCCTCCGGCACATTGTGTTGGGGAAAGAGCGTGCGTCCAAGATCGAGGTGCAGGTAGTCCTTGCTGAGCCAGAGGCGATGGTCAGCAAGGTCGTCGTTGACGGTGAGATGGAGGACGCGGGCGGGCTCACCGTGCAAGAGGAAGGTCGATTCGATCGCCGCCGTATTCCCCAACACGCGGGCACGGAGGTCGAATCGATGTTCCGGCTTTTCGCCGGCGAGCTCGGCCGTTTGCCACTCGTCCGGGCGATCCCGGCGAACTCGCATGAGGTCGCGGACGGACCGGCCGGCGTACTCGCGGAGTGCGGCGTCGGTGGTTATGACGTCCAACGCCTCGGTCGCGGCCGGCGTATCCGAAGCCGGCGCGGAGCCTGCCCGTCGCTCTACCGACGCAACGACAACGAGTCCGGTTGCGGCTATCGATGATCCAACGAGACGCCGGCGGCTTAGCCGCTGGTCTCGATACTGGATCGCAACCTGGCGTGTCTGTTGAGGCGCATCGATCGGCGTCATCATGGCAGCGCTCGCCTTCGGAACCCACGGGTTTTGCCTGACTGTCTCTGCACAGCATTGTACGGCCCGAACGGTGAACGTCAATGGGACTGGATCGTTGTCACCCATACTTGGACCGGCGTAAAATTGACTACCACGTGATCCTCATGCCGGGTTGGTGGAATTGGCAGACACGCCGGCCTTAGGAGCCGGTGGCCGCAAGGCTGTAAGGGTTCGAGTCCCTTACCCGGCACCACCGAGAAACTGGCTTGAATAGGAGGGTTTTGGATTCTGGGCGGGAAGTTTGCCGCGTGGCGGTTAGGATGCGGCCTTGTTCGGAATGGCCTCGGGCTCCGGCTCGGCGTCCTTCGCCTTTCTGCAGTTTGACCGAAGGGTATGCGGCGGCTATGATGCTGCTCCCGTTCTCGGGTTCGGCCGAGGACCGCGCCGATCACCTGGAGGTCCCACCATGCTGCGCCGCCTCTTGGACCGGCTCCGCCGCCGCACCGACGATCGACCCGCCCCACCAGCCGCGCCTCGAGATTACCTCCAGGAGCGCGAAGACCATCGCGACGCGCAACTGAGCGAAGAGGATCAAGCCTGGGGGGCCGCCAGCCGTCAACGGGATCAGGAAAGGCGCGAGCGGGACCAGCCCCCGCCAGGAAGTGCGTGACGCGGGCGCTGGCCTCTGGCCCACTCGCACAATGATCTCGTTCGAATAGGTCCGCGACAGTTGGCGGGGGAAAAGCGAGGGGACGTCTCTTGCGGCCTGGTGCGTGTCGACTTCGCCCAGCCAGCAGACGGTCCCCTCGATGGCGACCGAGAGCCAGGCGGCTCGCCGTCAGTTCGCGCACGTCGGGTCCCGCGCCGGCGACTGCCCGCGGTTTCGGTGGCCCCGCGCCGCCCATCAACTGCCCCGCGCTCCCCAGCTCAGCAACCGATACCACTCAGTCCAGTCCAAGCAACGCCAGGCTGTCCCGCGCGATGATTTCTTCGATTTTCCGCTCCGGAATGCGGGGGAGGCAGGCGCCTTCCGCCGGGGCGTTGACGTTGCGTAGGAGGGCCATGGTCTCTTCGGGGGTCGAGGCGGGAAAGTCAGAGCCGAAGAGGAGCTTGTCGAGGACGCCCCACTCCATCGCGGCGACCATCGCCTGATAGTGGCCCCAGGGGCGCAGGACGGAGCCGGAGACATCGGCCCAGAGGTTGGGGTGCTTGCGGACGACCGCGATGCAGTCGATCTGCCAGGGGTGGCCGATGTGCGCCATGATCACGGTCAGGTTGGGAAAGGCTGACGCGATGCGGTCCATGTGCCGAGGGTGAGCGAAGTCGACGTCGGCGAAGCGGACCGGGGAGGTGCCCTGGTGGAACAAAACGGGCAAGCGGTGGTCCTCGGCGTAGCGGTAGACGCGGAACGCCTCCTTGCCAAGGGGATCGAAGTTCTGATAGTTAGGGCCGAGCTTGACGCCGCGCAGTTTCAGGTCTTGGGCGCCGCGCTCCATCTCGTCGAGCGCGTGCGGATCGGCCGGGTGGACGGTCAGGAAGCCGATGAATTTGTCGGGGTGGGCGTTGACAAAGGCGGCGGTCTCGTCGTTGACGGCCGGGGTTGGCACGACGTAAGGCTCGTCGACCAGGCCGGGGCCGCGTGGGTCGGCGGCGATGTTGAAACAGATAGCGCGGTCGACCGGCGCCAGCGCCGCGAGGTACTCGTCCCAGGTGTAGACCACGGGACGGGCCTGGCCGGGGCTCCACTTCGTTTCGACTCGCGGGCCGACGTCGTCCGGAATGGCGTCGCGAAAGCGCGGCGTATGCGTATGCACGTCGATGATCATCGCGTCTTCCTCTCTTCTATCCGTTGATGAGATCGTCGATGAAGAGCTCCTTTATGCCGAGCCACTATTCTCCCTTGTCATGCCGAGCTTCGGGGTCCGTCGAGGCATGACGGAGTGGAGAGAAAGGATGGTCTCGTGGTTCGACAACCTGAATTAGAGACGGTCCCGGTCCTCATTGTCACCGGATCGGTGGGGGTGGGGAAGACGACGGTGGCGGGAGCGATCTCGGAGTGGCTCGAAGAAGCGCGAATTCCGCATGCGTTCGTTGATATGGACGCACTGCGATGCAGCTTCCCGCGGCCAGCCGACGATCGATTTCACGTCCGATTGGGGTTGACGAACCTGGCCGCCGTCTGGGCGAATTGTTTGGCGACCGGGGCGCGGTGCCTTGTGCTGGCCGACGTCGTCGAGTCGCCGGAGTTGTCAGGCTATCGAGCGGCGATTCCGGGAGCCGAGATCGTCGTGGTGCGTCTGGTTGCGGATGCACGCACGACTGCTCATCGTCTGCACAATCGGGAGTCTGGGTCTGGGCTTGGATGGCACCTGGCGCGGGCGGTGGAGTTGGCGGAACTGATGGAGCGAAATGAGGTCGGCGACCTCGTGGTCGACGCTGGCACATCGGCACCGCTGGAACTTGCGAAGGACATACTTGCTCGCGTTGGATGGATGCTGGCTGACTGAGGCCGATTGTCTCGCGCTGTTGCGGGCGAATGATGCATACTGGCGCGACCAACAAGGCAATGGGATCTTCCGCGGTCGGGGGTCGGCCACGAAAGCTGGTGGAACGTGGCGGTCGCCGGCGGGATGCGGAGGGCCGTGGCGTGAACAGTCGGTGTTCCACCAGAAGGACGGAGGCTCCGAAACGTCGAGGTATGCGCCGGCGACGATCGCCGGCAGCCTCCTCCCACGGGCAGCGGCGCTCGTGGGTCGTCCACAGCACAGATAATCAGAGGAGGGCGCAATGAACCGCACCATCAGCATGGTGGCGTTGCTTTGTCTCACGCTCGTTGGCCTCGGCGCCGGGGTGAGCGCCGTGCGGGGCCAGGAGGAGATCCCGGCCCGGGCCGACTTACGCTTCATCGTTGTCTCGCACGGGCAGGCCTCGGACCCGTTTTGGTCGGTCGTCCAGAACGGCGTGACCCAAGCCGGGGAAGACATGGGCGTCACGGTCGAATATCAGGCGCCAGATACCTTCGACATGGTGGCAATGGCGCAGTTGATCGACGCGGCTGTCGCCTCGGAGCCGAACGGACTTGTCGTTTCGGTGCCGGACCCGAGCGCGCTCGGCGATCCGATCCGGGCGGCCGTCGAGGCCGGCATTCCGGTGATCTCGATGAACTCGGGCAGCGACGTGGCCGAGGAACTCGGCGTCCTGACCCACGTCGGGCAGACCGAGTACGAGGCGGGCGTGGGGGCCGGGCAGCGCATGGGCGAGGCCGGTGTGACCACCGCCGTCTGCGTCAATCAGGAGGTCGGTAACGTCGCGCTCGACGAGCGATGCCGGGGATTCACGGACGGCCTTGCTGAATCAGGCGGGACGGTCGAGGTGCTTGAGGTCGATCTCAACGACCCGACCGGCGCCCAGCAGCGGATCGAGGCGGCCGTGACCGCGGGCGAAGAAGTCAACGGCATCCTGGCGCTTGGGCCGACCGGCGCGACGCCGGCGCTGGAGGCGCTACGCGCTGCCGACATGCTCGGCACGGTGCAGCTCGCCACGTTCGACCTCTCGCCGGACGTGCTCGAGGCGATCGTTGCCGGCGATATGCTCTTCGCCATCGACCAGCAGCAGTTTCTCCAGGGCTATCTGCCGATCGTGCTGTTGACGCTGCACGCTACCAACCTGAACACGATCGCCAATCCGGTGCTGATGACCGGACCCGGCTTCGTGACCCAAGAGAACGCCGCCCAGGTGATCGCGCTCACCGAAGCGGGCACTCGGTAGGTAGATCGAGGGCGGGCGGCCATCCAGGGTCTGGAT
>JBOGUF010000155.1:0-50620 GCA_050696075.1 Thermomicrobiales bacterium | reverse complement strand
GTGCTCGCCCCGCCACCCGTGGACGCTGCCGAGAGCCGCGGGCGACCCGCCGGAGGCGGCTGGCACCGCCTCCGCGCGTGAGGCGGCGATGGCGGAGCCGCGGGCGTCGACGACGCCGGCGCCGACGCCGAGGAAGGTTTCCGCCGCGCCGAGGATGTCGGCGAGGTCGCCCCCCGCGGTCGTCAGTGTCGCCAAGCGCCGGCCTAATTCCGTGCCGGTGCGATAGATCTCGCCGCGCTGTTGCGTCAGCAGCCGGTTGAGATCGTTCTCGAGATCTGGGGTAACGGCGTCGACGATGAGGGCCGGAATTGGGCTCGACGGCGGCGCGGGCGCGTCGAGCACCACGCCCGTCACGTCGTGGGTAGAGAGTTCGCGCAGGAGGAGCGGGAGCGACGCGCCCGAATCCGCCAGCACCCGTGCCGGCAGAATCACCAGCTCGCCGCCGCGCAGCAGCGGCAGCATCGGAGCGCTGGCGCGCGCGGTCACCACCCAGGTCAGCTCGCGCTCGGCCCAGCGGTCGAGCGCGCCGCTCGGCCGGTGCGTACCATTCTCGGGGCCGTTGTCGGCGGCGATACGCAGTCGCGGTTCCCAGGCGACGAGGTCTGCTAATGTCAGTTCGGCCATGGGTGAGCTCTCAGGCGACAGGCGACAGGCGACAGGCGATAGCGATAGGCGATAGGCGACAGGCGTTAGGCGTTAGGCGTTAGCCTGCTGCACTCGCTCGCGGTGTGCGGGCGGTGGTACAACGTTCGTTACGGGTGGCGGCCGGACGATTGCTTGTGCGAGTTCTCAGGCAGTTGGCACAACCGGACCGGTGATCGCCGGGCTATATCGGGACAGTACCAGAGCTGACGCCGGATGGCCTCAGCGCGGCGCACAGCGTTTCGATGACTTTTTGGGCAAGATGAACAAAACGACGACGTTGCGGCGGTCCCCTTCTGGCCTTTTCATCGTGACCCTGGCGAGCCTGGTCGGGTTGGTCGGGTTCGCCTATCCCTTCGTGCTGCCCGTCGTGCGAGGTGGCACGGATCGTTCGGCGCACGCGGCGGACGCGCCGCTGGTCTTCGCTATCTTGACGGCGCTCAGCTTGTTGGCGATCGCGGTCGAGCTGGACGGGGTGACAACCGCGCGGCGGTCGGCCTCGAAGACGGTCGCGCTGTTGGGGGTGTTGGTCGCGCTGGACGCCAGCTTGCGCCTGGCGCCGAGTTTTCTGGGCGCGTCGCCGATTTTCCTCCTGATCGTTCTGGTCGGCGCGGTCTTCGGGCCGACCTTCGGCTTCCAGATGGGCGCGTTGACGCTGCTGGTCTCCGCGTTTATCACCGGCGGCGTCGGGCCGTGGCTGCCGTACCAGATGCTCGGCGCGGGCTGGGTGGGGATGAGCGCGGGGTGGGTGCCGCGCTTCGGCAGTCCGCGCCGGTGGTTGGTGGCGCTGGCGGCGTTCGGCGCGGGGTGGGGCCTGCTTTTCGGTGCGCTGATGAACCTCTACTTTTGGCCGTATGCTGCGCCCGGCGTCGAGTCGGATGCGGGGCTCTACTGGTCGCCGAGTCTGACGGTCGTCGAGACGGTCGAGCGCTACGCGCGGTTCTACGTGGTGACTTCGCTCGGGTTCGACCTCTTCCGCGCCGCCGGCAACGCCGTGCTCATCCTCCTACTTGGTGGGCCGATCCTGCACGTCCTCGAGCGGTTCCGCGCGCGCTTCGCCTGGGAGCCGTGGGAAGCAATGACTGATGGGACGGAGCGGCCGGAAGCGCCGCCGTTGCCGGCCGAGGCGTAAGCGGGGCGCGGATGAGTGCGTTGGCGATTAGCGAGCGATTGACCGGGTTGTGGCGCCATCCGGACTTTCTCAGGCTCTGGGCTGGGCAGTCGATTTCGGTCGTCGGCTCAGAAATCACCCTGTTCGCGATGCCGCTCGTGGCCGTCCTCACCCTCGACGCCGCCGCCGGCCAGATGGGACTGCTGCTGGCCGCGGGCTACGCGCCCGATCTGCTCGTCTCGCTCCTGGCGGGGGCGTGGGTTGACCGGGTGCGGCGGCGACCGGTCCTGATCGCGACGGACATCGGACGCGCCGCGCTGCTGGCATCAATCCCGCTGGCTTGGGCGTTCGATCTGCTGACCATGGCGCAGTTGTACGCGGTGGCGTTCGGCGTGGGCGTGTTTTCGGTCTTCTTCCGGGCGGCCTATTTCACGATGCTGCCGTCGCTGGTGGAGCGCGAGTTCCTGGTCGAGGGGAACGGCAAGTTCGAGCTCAGCCGCTCGGTGGCTCGAATTGCCGGACCCGGGCTGGCCGGTTGGCTGGTGAGGCTGCTCGGGGCGCCGGTGGTGCTCTTGTTGGACGCCGTCTCCTTTCTCGTCTCCGCGCTTTGCATCCGCGCGATTCGCGCCCCGGAGCCGCCGGCCCCCTCCGGCAAACGGGCGATCCGCGGCGAGATCGGCGAGGGGCTGCGCTTTGCCTTCGGCAATCCGATGCTACGGGCGATGACGGCAACTGCCGGGACGTTCAACCTCTTCGGCGGTCTCATCGGCGCGCTGTTCGTGCTCTATGCGACGCGCGAACTCGGCATCGGCGCCGGACTCCTCGGCACGGTGATCGCGGTTGGCGCGATCGGGGCACTGATGGGGGCGCTGCTGGCGGCCCGGCTGTCCGGCCGGATCGGGATTGGGCCGGCGGCGGTCGGCGGCATTGTGCTCGCATCCGGCAGCCAGACGCTGATTGCGCTGGCCGGTGGGCCGGCGCCGGTCGCCGCGGCCATCCTGGTCGCCAACCAGGCACTCTTCGGGTTCGGCGCGATGGTCTTCTCGATCAATACCCAGGGCTTGCGGCAGGTCGTCACGCCGGTCCGCCTGCTCGGCCGGTTGCAGGCCAGCTCCGCCGTCGTGTCGATGGGCACGCTGCCGTTCGGGGCACTCCTGGGCGGCAAGCTGGGCGAGGCGATCGGCCTGCGCCCGGCAATCGCGATCGGGGCGGCCGGCGCTCTGCTCGCCGTCCCCTGGCTCTTCTTCTCGCCGGTGCGGACGCTACGGGAGCTGCCGGTCCCGGCCGAGGAAGCGGCCATGGCCGCGCGATGACCGATGGCAGCCACGACACGGTTGCCGCGGCGTGCCCTACGTAGCGCCTGGACGGCGCGACACAGCCCCCGTTCGGTAATTCTGCCGATGAGCCGTCGCTGTTAGCTCGCTCCAGTACGTTCGAGCACGGCCAGTCGAACCGCCGTACCATTCCACGACGATTCCGAAGTCAGTCGGAACACAGTCGGATGATCAAAGGTGTAAGATGATTGGCACACGTTCACACGGAGCATTACTCATCGCCGGACCGTCTCCGTGGGGCGGGCCGATGACTAATCCACAGGACGCATCGGCGATGCAGGTCAGACCGGAGACGCGCTACGCGCGCAGCGGCAGCGTCAATATCGCCTATCAGGTCGTCGGGAACGGTCCGCTCGATCTCGTCCTGACGTCGAGCTGGGTCACGAACGTCGATCTCGTCTGGGGGGAGCCGCTCCTGGCCCGGTTCCTTCGTCGCCTTGCCTCCTTCTCGCGGCTCATCCTCTTCGACAAGCGCGGGACCGGACTCTCCGACCGCACTGCCAGCTTGCCACCATTGGAAGCACGGATGGATGATGTGCGGGCCGTGATGGATGCCGCCGGGTCGGAACGGGCGGTGATCTTCGGCATCACCGAGGGCGGCGCCCTGTGCGCCCTCTTCGCCGCGACGTACCCGGAGCGCACGGCGGCTCTCGTCATGTACGGGGCATACCCCAAGCGGACGTGGTCGCGCGACTACCCGTGGGCGCCGACGCGCGCGGAGCGCCAGCGGTGGATGGAATCCATGGGGGAGGATTGGGGCGGCGCGGTTCGATTCGACGCCCTTGGCCCAAGTTTGGCGGGTGACGAGCAGCTTCGTGCGTGGTGGGCGGCCTACACCGGCGAGCGGTTGCCGGTCGAGCCCGATCGCATGCATACGACGATCCTCGTCACCGACATCATCGGTTCGACCGGACACGCCGCTGCGCTCGGCGACGATCACCGCGACTAGCCCCGTGACGCTGCGCCTGATCGAGCGCGGCGCCTTCCTGGAGACTGTCGAGCGCGAGCCGGCGCTGGCGCTCGGATTGCTGCGTTCGCTGGCCGGCATGGTGCGTGCGACGAACGAGCGCCTCTCCGACCTCCTGACCCTCGACGTTTCCGGCCGGCTCGCCAAGTGGTTGCTCGCCCACGCCGCGGCACAGCCGCCTGCGCCCGGCGCCGCCGTTCCCTTCGCCATCAGCCAGAGCGACCTCGCCGCCGAGGTCGGGGCGACGCGCGTCAGGGTCAACAGGGCCTTGAACGTCTTTGAGTCAATCGGCGCGATTGCGGTGGAGCGGGAGCGGATCGTGCTGTTGCGTCCTGACCTCTTGAAACGGCACACGGTCACTTGACCAACTCCGAGCCCGCCCATCGTTGGCGGTGGGTTCGTGTCGACGCGCTCAATGGCTGCTCGGTAGTCCTGGGAAGAATCGCGGCTTTGTCGCCGCCCTGACCCGCCGGTCCCACTCGGCCAGGATGCGCACTGCCTCGGACGCGACGCGGCAGGCGCGCTCGATGCCTTCCGTGCCCTCGTCCCAGTCGCCGGTGACGCGATTGGCGACGACGGCGCAGACCGCGCCGGCGCGCAGGCCGAAGAGGCGGGCGAGGGTGAAGAGGGTGGCCGCCTCCATTTCCAGGTTGAGGACGCGGGCGTGTTGGAGCTCGGAGATAAGGGACTGGGCGTGAGCGGGGAAATAGCCCTCAAAGGAGGGGCGGCCCTGGCCGGTGAAGAAGGCGGCGGCGGTGGCGCCGGCGCCGACGTGGTAGCGGACACCGAGCCGCTCGCAGGCCTCGACCAGGGCCAGCGTCACCTCATACGCGGCGGCGGCCGGGTACTCGTCGCGGACGTAATGGCGGCTTGTGCCGTCGAGGCGGACCGACGCGTCATTGATGACCAGGTCACCGCAAACGATCTCCTCCCGCAGGGCGCCGGTCGTGCCGACGCGGATGAAGGTGTTGACGCCGAGGCGTGCCGCGTCGACCAGCGTGATCTCGAACGAGGGTCCGCCGATCCCGGACGAGAAGGCGGCGATGGGCGTGCCCCGGTAGCTCCCCACGGCGGCGCGAAATCCTCGGTCGCCGTCGAACTCGTCGGCATCGTCCCACATCTTGGCCATCAGCCGGATCCGGTTGGGATCGCCGGGGACGAGGGCGTATGGTCCGACCCGTTCCGGGGGAACGGCGTGGAAGAAAAGCGGGCCGGTCGCCGCGTCCGCCGGCCTCAACTCGGGTCTGGCGTCGGTCATGGTCTGCTCCCACTCTCGTTCATTCGCTGGCGCCGCCGGGGATACCTGATCTGGCGCATTTTGGCAGAGCCGAGGCGGGTCGCTCAGGGACTTGACAGATCAGCACATGGGCGTAGGATGGGCGATATCGGGACATTGACACTGGCGCACTAGCGGATGATGATCATCCGGCCGCGCGGTTGTTCGCTTTCCGCCGTTCTATACCCCACAAGGAGTGCCCGATGCCTCGCTATGTTTCCCTCATCAATTGGACCGATCAAGGGGTACGCAACGCGAAGGACACCATCCAACGCGCCGAACAGGCACGGCAAGCGATCGAGCAACTGGGCGGCAGCCTGGAGGTGTTCTGGACGATCGGCCGGTATGACATCGTCGGTATTCTCGAAGCGCCCGACGACGAAACCGCGACCGCGTTCCTGTTGCAGACCGCCGGCGCGGGGAACATTCGGAGCGAAACCTTGCGCGCTTTCACCGCCGAGGAAGTCTCCGGCATCATCGAGAAGCTCGGCTAGGCGGCGTTTGACCAGCTCCGTCATGATGCGGCGACGCCGAAGCATCCCCCGGCGAAGCCGACCCGATGTTCTCTCCCAGGATTGGGGGTGGGGGCCGTTGCGCTTCGCGCGGGGATGCTTCGATGCCTCAGCATGACGGGGTGCCAACGCGGCCTAAGGGCTCTTGAGGGCGGAGAGATGAATTTGCGTGTCCGCCGGCGTGCCAAAGCCGACATGATGTAGCACGGGCCACGCCTACATCGTCAACCAAGGACGACGTTATTCCCCATTCGTCGGCATAACCTCGTCAATCTGCGCCTTGCAGACACAAACATCCGTGCTACACTGTACGTACACCCTTCCCGCGGGCCTTCGGCGTGTGGCGGCGCCACTCGACCTGGTGACCGAGTGGCACATATTGTGTTTTTGTTGTGGGAGGGTATACTAGTTCTCGCCCCACGCTACAGCTTGTTGTGGGTTCTGGTGGAGCACTACTTGATGTAGTGGCAGGCTGTAGAGCATCATCCGCGACGCATCCGGCGATCCCGCCCTGCCCGCCGACCCCGACCGCGCTGCCGACCACCGGCGCAGCGAGTACCGGAGCGAAAGGGCGAGACGATGCAACGACGACGCCCCGAGGCGGCCGCCAGACGCCGCGAAACCCAGTGGAAGACATCGTGGGATCGCTCGCCGGGGATCGCGGGTCCGGCGGTTGCAGAGCGTATCAAAGAACGAGGCGAGGTCCGACGGTTGGATCGGACCGAAGGGCGCGCGGGCCGGTATGGTGGTGGACCGGCGCACGCGGAACAGGCGAACGAGGCATCTATTATGGGCGAGCAGCGATCGACGGCCATCAAAGAAGCTCCGGAGCGGGAGGCGGTGGGCCGCGGATTGACGATTCGGCGGCACTTCACGACGGCGGGGGAGGACCCCTTTGCCTCCGTGCGGTGGGGGACGCGCACCTCGCGCATCGCCAACCCGGACGGCTCGGTCGTCTTCGAGATGAAGGACGCCGAGATTCCGGTCGGCTGGTCGCAGGTGGCCGCCGACATCATGGTCAGCAAGTATTTTCGCAAGGCGGGCGTGCCGCGGGTCGACGCGAACGGCCAGCCGGTCCTGAATGCCGATGGGACGCCGCAACTGGGGCCGGAGCGCTCGGCCAAGCAAGTGATCAGCCGCCTGGCCAGCACCTGGCGCTGGTGGGGCGAGGAGCACGGCTACTTCGCTACGGCGGAGGACGCGCGGGCCTTCGAGGACGAGCTGAAGCACATGCTCGTCCACCAGATGGCCGCGCCCAACTCGCCGCAGTGGTTCAACACCGGGCTGTCGCACGCCTATGGCATCACCGGCCCGGCGCAGGGGCACTATTTTGTCGATCCGGCGGACGGCGAGGTCAAGCTGGCCGCCGATGCCTACACCCAGCCGCAGGTCCACGCTTGTTACATCCAGGATATCCGGGACGATTTGGTCGGCGAGGGCGGGATCATGGACCTCTGGGTCCGCGAGGCGCGCCTCTTCAAGTACGGGTCGGGCACGGGCACGAACTTCTCGTCGGTGCGGGGCGAGGGCGAGCCGCTCTCCGGCGGTGGGACCAGTTCCGGCCTGATGAGCTTCCTCAAAGTCGGCGACCGGGCGGCCGGCGCGATCAAGAGCGGCGGCACGACGCGGCGGGCGGCGAAGATGGTCTGCCTCGACCTCGACCACCCGGACATCGAGCAGTTCATCTCCTGGAAGGCGGACGAGGAGAAGAAGGTCGCCGCCCTGATCGCGGCCGGCTACCCGGCCGACTTCAACGGCGAGGCCTACGCGACGGTCTCCGGCCAGAACGCCAACAACTCGGTGCGGGTGCCGAACGACTTTATTAAGGCGGTCGAGGCGGACGGCCCCTGGGAGCTGCGCTGGCGGACCGACCCCAGCCACGTCGCCAAGTCGCTGCGCGCGCGCGACCTCTGGCGCACGATCGCCGAGGCTGCCTGGCAGTCGGCTGACCCCGGCGTGCAGTTCGACACCACGATCAATGAGTGGCACACCTGTCCCGAGGACGGGCGGATCAACGCCAGCAACCCGTGCTCCGAGTACCTGTTCTTGGACAACACGGCGTGTAACCTGGCTAGCCTCAATCTCGTTAAATTCGTCGACGTCGAGACGGGCACGGTCGACGTCGAAGCGTACCGGCACGCGGTGCGGCTGTGGACGGTCGTGCTCGAGATCAGCGTGCTGATGGCCGGGTTCCCGAGCGAGGAGATCGCGCGGCTGTCGTACGACTTCCGCACCCTGGGGCTTGGCTACGCCAACCTGGGCACGGTGCTGATGCTGCGCGGGTTGCCATACGATGGCGACGAGGCGCGGGCGTTTGCCGGGGCGATGACGGCGATCATGACCGGCGAGAGCTACGCGATGAGCGCCGAGCTGGCGCGGCACCTCGGCCCCTTCCCCGGGTATGCCCGCAACGAGCGGCACATGTTGCGGGTGATCCGCAACCACCGCCGCGCCGCCTACGACGCCCCGGTCGCGGAGTACGAGGGGCTGTCGGTCGTGCCGATGGGGATCAACGCCGACCTGGCGCCCACGGGGTTGGTCCAGGCCGCGCGCGAGGCGTGGGACAAGGCGCTGGCGGGCGGCGAGCTCCACGGCTACCGCAACGCGCAGACGACGCTGCTCGCCCCGACTGGCACGATCGGCCTGCTGATGGACTGCGACACCACCGGCGTCGAGCCCGACTTCGCGCTGGTGAAGTTCAAGAAGCTGGCTGGCGGCGGTTACTTCAAGATCGCCAACCAGTCGATCGAGCCGGCGCTGAAGAACCTCGGCTACTCGGAGCAGGAGCGCAAAGAGATCCTGACCTACGTTCTCGGCACGCTCTCGCTGGCGGGCGCGCCGCATATCAACCACGAGTCGCTGACCGCGAAGGGGTTCACGGACGAGGACGTCGCCAAGGTCGAAAAGGCGCTGCCGACCGTCTTCGAGTTGCCGTTCGCGTTCAACGCCTGGAATCTCGGCGAGGCGGCGTTGGGTCGCGTCGGAGTGACGTTGGCCGAGGCGAGCCTGCCCGGCTTCGACCTGCTGGCCCGGCTCGGGTTCAGCCGGTCGCAGATCGAAGAGGCGAACGAGGTCGTCTGCGGCACGATGACGGTCGAGGGGACGCCGCACCTGAAGCCGGAGCATTTGCCGGTTTTCGACACGGCCAACAAGTGCGGCAGGAAGGGGACGCGCTACATCCACCACATGGGCCACGTCAAGATGATGAGCGCGGCCCAGAGCTTCCTTTCCGGCGCGATCAGCAAGACGATCAACATGCCGCACGAGGCGACGGTCGACGACATCGTCGACGCCTACCACGAGAGCTGGGCGCACGGGATCAAGGCGATGGCCCTCTACCGCGACGGCTCGAAGTTGAGCCAGCCGCTTTCGACCAAGAGCGACGTCAAGGCGGCGAAGGACGAGGGCGAGGTGGCGCGCAGCGACGAGGACGTCGAGCGCGAGATCGAGCGCCGGGTGGCCGCCGCGGTCGGCACGGCGCTGGTCGACGCGCGCGCCCAGTGGGACGAGGAGCAGGCGGCCAAACGGCCGGCGCCGCTGGCCGCCAGCCTCGATCTGGGCGCGGTCCAGCAGTTGGCGCTGGCCGGCGGCGGGCAGCCAGCGCCGTACCGCCGTCGGCTGCCGGCCAAGCGGCGCGGCTTCACGCAGGAAGCGCGGGTCGCCGGCAACAAGGTCTTCCTGCGCACCGGCGAGTATGAGGACGGCTCGTTGGGTGAGATCTTCATCGACATGCACAAAGAGGGCGCGGCCTTCCGGTCGATGATCAACTGCTTCGCGATCGCGGTCTCGAAGGGGTTGCAGTACGGGGTGCCGCTGGAAGAGTTCGTCGATACCTTCACCTTCACCCGGTTCGAGCCGCAGGGGATGGTGACGGGGCATCCGAACGTGAAGATGGCGACGTCGATCATCGACTACGTCTTCCGGGTGGTGGCCCTGGAGTACCTGGGCCGCACGGACCTGGCGCAGGTCCCGCCCGAACTGACCGAACCGGAAGAGGACGAGCCGGTGCGGATTCCGCCGGTTGCCCAGGCTTCCCCTGCTGAGGCGCCGGCGCCAACGGCGACTCAACCCGAGGCGATCCAGGCGCGGGCGCAGACTGGAACGACGGCGGTCGCGTCACCCGTTGCCGCGCCGCCAGCCGCTCCCACGCCGTATGTCAATGGCACGAACGGCACGAGCGCGTCGGAGGCGCTGAACGATCTGCACGTCACCGCGACCGGCACGGCGGTCGCCGCCCCGGCGAATATGCTCGACGCCCACCTCGGCGAGATGATGGGCGACGCCCCCTTCTGCGATGTCTGCGGCCACATCACCGTCCGCAACGGGGCCTGCTACAAGTGCCTCAACTGCGGGAACAGCTTGGGGTGTTCGTAACTTCCACGTCGTGAAGTAGCGCGGTCCCGGTCACCGACCGGGACCGCTTTTTCCCGGAGCGACCACGCGGCGGTGGAGGACAGTGAAGTGCATGTCGCCTATGGATGACCGGTGGGAAACCCGAGCGCCTATTCGAGGCGCCGGTATACGTCGCGTCTGTGTCCGATGGCGATGATGGTGACTTGCTGCTCGGCGTCATCAACTGCATAGATGGCACGATAGTCGCCCACGCGAAGCCTGAAACCCTCGCTGTTGCGCAAGCGCTTCGACTGTGCGGGATGTTGATCGTCCGACAAGGCGCGTAGGCGTTGCCCGATACGACGCGCCACGTCGGGAGGAAGGGACTTCAGCTCACGCTCGGCCGAGCGGTTGATAACGACGGCATACGGCAATGGATCTACCGTTCAAGTTCGGCGAGTACTTCGTCGAGTGGTCGCACCGGCTCGTGCGATCGTTCGCGGGCGGTTTCCAGATCAAGCAGGTCTTCAAGTTCCTCTCGAAGCGCGGGGTCGGCAATCATCAGACCAATGAACTCGGCTCGGGTATTAGACGAGAGCGACTTGAAGGCGTTCCACATCTCCGTTGCGCTGGGCTCTCTGCTCACCATTGGCAGGCTCCTTTCGCCGGTCAACTGCTCGGTAGTGCATTCTCTATTATGCCTGTAGCATAGAGCAGGGGTTTCGTGTAGGTTGTTGGAGTTGAGTGGGATGAGGAGAGGACCCATGCCGACCAAGCTGATGACGCCCGCGCAGGTCGCCGAGCACTTGCAGGTGACCGAGCACACGGTCTACGACTGGCTGCGAAAGGGCCGGCTGCACGGGGTAAAGGTTGGACGGCTCTGGCGCGTGCCGGAGCCGAATGTCGATGCCTTCGTGCTAGGCAACGACCGAGACGTAGACGATGAACCGCTGACAGCAGAGGAGGCCGCGACGAGCGAGGCGGCGTGGCGGGCGTATCTGTCGGGGGAGGATCCCGGAGAACCGCTCGACAACGTTCGCCGCGAGTTGGTCGGGACGCGGCGTGCCTGAGCCTGAATGGCGCATCGTTCTTCTCCGTCCGGCACGGCGCTATCTTGACAGACTGCCACCCGACGAACAGCAACGTGTCCTCGACGCGCTCGCCGACCTGGAGCGGGATCCGTTCGGCGCCCAAGTCAAGCCGCTCAAGGGCAGACCCGAATGGAGCTTGCGCGTTGGAGAGTTGCGCGTTCTCCTCCGCGTTGATCGCGAAGCGAAACAATTGGTTGTGACCCTGATTGCCCCTCGCGGCGACGTGTACAAACGGTAGCGTCGGGTCGGCTAGAAATCGCCGCGGTTGCCGCCTCGACCTCCGCGGACCGAGGCGGCGCTCATGGTATCACCTACAACGTCCGCCGCGAACCACAACGCCTCACGAACGTTGTCGGGTTCAAGGTCGGGCAGCGTTTGCAAGACTGCTGTCTCGGTCATGCCGTCCGCGAGCATCCCCACAACGGTTGCCACGGGTATATGCAAGCCGCGAAGGCACGGTACGCCGCCCAACTAATTGCTTGGGATTGGTCGTTATCCGCGTAAAGGTCATCAGTCCACCTCGTCATGATTGACGCGGTCGCGATACAGACTTCCCGCGCTCCATCGACATGATGAATTGTATTGCCCGTGTCTTCCGGCAACACCCTCAATCGGTTGTGATGGGCTGAATCGGATGTTAGCATCGACGCGCGACGGCGAATCGCCGTCTGGCGGAATAGGAACTGAGCGATGGCACGTGCGCTACCAAGTCCCCCAATCGACGTCGAGGATGAAATCGACCTCGACTATCCCTACTTCGTCGACCCTGATGAAGGCCGCCGCATGTTCGACGAGGCGGTGCGTGAGACGATGGGCATCAGTGGCGAGGAGTTTATTCGGCGTTGGGAGGCGGGTGAGTATTGGGAGATCGCCGACCGACCCGGCTCACTCTATATCGGCAATCTGATCGCTTTGATTCCCTTTGCGCGCCAATAGCGCGAGAGCGGCGGTCGAGGCGTATCTCGACCGTTTGCGTCGCCTCGCGGCTTGTGTCACCAATCGGCCGCTCCACGCGACGGGGTATCGCGTTTCCACTGGCCCGTCCAGCGCCGCGTTTGTGCCGGCTGGACAGCCCGCTCCGCTGAGGTCGTTGCGAACGGGGCGGCGACTCTTCCCACAAGGACGGGAATTACTCGCCTTTCACTGGCATCCGACAGGTGTGAGCGACGTTAGATTTCCGCACCTGCATCTATCGACGAGAATCCCGTCGTTTGATATTCAACCTCACACCGAGCCGGTGACGCTGTCCGGCATGCACATTCCCACCGGTTTCGTCACCTCTGCCGAAATCGTTCGCTTGATTGTGGTCGAGTTCGGCGTGGAGCCGACACGCGCGGACTGGGACGCAATCGTTCAGTCGTCCGCGGATGATGAACACGCGCTGCTGACCTAGAAATCGCCACCCCCAAAGTCTCCGCCTCCGATGTCGAAGTCAACGCTGGTATCGCCGCTTTGGTCGAAGGTGTCGGGGGAGGATTCGTCGCCGGCGGCGGAAGCTTCGGATGTGCCTTGGTCAGAGCCGGAGTCGTCGAAGAATTGGGAGGCGACCCAACTGCCGGCGATGATGCCGGCGAAGCTGCTGAAGAAGCCGCCCATCATCAGGCCGCCCATGCCGATGCCGGGCGCCGCCATGCCGGAAAAGGAGCGCTCCAACGTGCCGGGGCGCTGCATCTCGGCGCGGGTGGCGACGCGGGCCAAGGCTCGCGGGTCGTCGCCGGCACGCGCGGCCGCCTCGCGCTCGTATTCGGGTAGTTCACGGCTCAATTCCTGGAGCACCGTCTGGCGCTGCTCGGGCGTGAGCTGGGCGAAGGCTTCGGCGTGTGCTTGCTCGACCGTCTCCGGCGGGGCGGTCCGCAGGAGATAGCGGTAGCGCTCGACCGCCTGCTCGTCGGTCATCTGTTCCGGCGCGCGACGCGGTGGTTGCCGGGTCGCGGCGTAGGGCAGTGGATGCCGCGCGTGGTCGCGGTCGCGGCCAAAGAGTCGATCAAGAAAGCCCATCGTCCTCATGCCTCCAGGTCCTGTCTGATTGTAGGGTCTGCTCGCCGATCACGACGTCGTGCCCGACGGTCGGTGAGATGCGTTCGCCGTCGCCGGTTGGGCGGTCGATGACGGACTCGGCGAAGAATTGGCTGGCCGCCCAACTTCCGACGATCATACGAGCGAAGCCGCCAGGAGCGCTGGCGCCGGCCGGGAGGTCGAGCCGCGAGATGAGGCGTTCCATGATGCCGGGGTGTTCCAGCTCGGCGCGAGTCGCCATGCGCGCGAGCGAGCGGGGTTCGTCGGCGTAGCGGGCGCCGGTTTCCCACTCGAACGGCGGCATCTCGTGGCCCAGTTCGGCCAGGATCATCTGGCGCTGCTCCGGGGTCAGTTGCGCGAACGCCGAGGCGTGCGCCAATTCGATCGTCTCCGGGGGCGCGGTCGCCAGGAGAGTTCGATAGTGCGCGGCCGCCTCTTTGTCCGATAGGCCGTCCGCCGGTGTTTGGAACCCGCGTTCGGTCGCGTGCTGTCCGTGGAAACGGTCGAAGATCCCCATGGCGCGCCTCCTCTGACGAAGCAAACAGGGTGAGACGATCACCGACGCTGTGAAGACCGCACGATCTGTGCCCGCTCGCGATCGACGGACGATCTTCGTTGACTACGCGACGAAAATAACCAATTGCTTCAATTCAACGGTAATTCATTGTGGAATCCGACAAGACACCATTCGTACACGTTGACAATCCGCTGATCTCCTGATGGAAAACGATCCTCGAACATTGAATGGCGTCCCGTAACGCCGGCGCTGAATGGAGGCGCCGCGGTATGGCGGCCTCGCGGGGTCCTGGGCGGATCTCGCGTCGTCTGTTCGTCAAGCTGGCCGGTTCCGTGATGGCCGCCGCCGGGTTGGGCGTGGCGCGGCCGCGGGAGACGGTTGCCCGGCCGCGGAAGCCAGCGGCGTGGATGCTGGTCGGGTCGCGACCACGACGCTGGCTCCTCCAGCCCGGCTGGTTCCTCGCTAAGACCGATTCCTTCCCCGATCCGGAATTTGTCCCGACCGCCTTTGCCATGACCCCGGCAGAGGCGGTGGCATCGGGCGAACCGAACCTATTCGCCCGCGACTGATTGCGACGGGCAGGGCATCGTCCGCGACCACTCGGCGACCATGCCGGCGACAATCGCCTTGGCGTCCTCGACGCCCTCGGCTTTCCACCGCGCATCGTCGGGCACCTCCACCGCGGTCAAGACCGACGGGTCGACGCGGATCGGCGCATTGGCCAGCAGCGCCAGGTTGAGGGCGTCGCTGGGGCGGGCGTCCACACTCTTGATGCCGTCGCGTCCCTCAACGACGACCTCGGCGTAGAAGACCTCATCGGCCAGGCGGCTGATGCGGACCTCGCGCAGTTTGCCGCCGGCCGCCGCGAGGATGCCGGCGGTGAGGGCGTAGGCCATCGGGCGCGGGGTTTGGATCTTTTCCATCTGGAGGGCGATTGCGTTGGCTTCGAAATCGCCGATCCAGATCGGGAGCGTGCGCTCGCCGTGCTCGTCCTCGAGGAGGACGACGTGGCGTTGCGGGTGCGGAACATCATCGACGCGGTAGCGGCGGACGTCGCGGATCTGCATCGTCACCGGTTGTTCAGCGGCCGCGGCGTCGGGCGCGACCTTGGCGACGGCCGCCGCGCCGGCCAGGGCGCCGGCGCCCTTCGCCAGCGTTCGACGGTTGAGCTTCTCGTCCACGGTTTCCTCCTTCCATTCGGCCAACAGTTGCTTGCGCAGGGTCGCCCGCGCCTTATGGAGCCGGGTCTTCACTGCGCCGGCTTCGATGCCGAGCAGGGTTGCCGTTTCGGCGTGCGTGAAACCCTCCAGATAGAAGAGCAGCACCGCCGCGCGCTGTCCGGGCGGTAGTCCGGCGACCGCGCGGTGGACCTGAGCGCGCAGGTCGGCCGCCTCGGCCTCTGCCTCGGGGCTCGGACGGTCGTCGAGCGGCTCGCGGACGACCTGTCCGCCGACTAACGCCTCCCACGACCACGACATCCAGAGGCGATCGTGCTGCCAGCGGCGGCAGACGTTGAGACCGATGCCGGCCAGCCACGAACCGAATCGCGCGGCGTTCCGCAGGCGGTCGAGCGAGAGAAATGCCTGCAGCACCGCCTCTTGCGCCGCGTCTTCCGCCAGCGTGGCGTCACCTAATGCCCGCTGGCAGAGACGGACGAGCAGCGGCCGATGGCGCACGACGAGCAGCGCGAACGCGTCCCGGTCACCGCGTCGCGCGGTCTTGACTAACAGGTTGTCCGTGGCCTCCGCTCTCATCGCCGTGCGCGCTCCGGCTCTCCTCGGCTCGTCTACTCCATAGTCACCGCAATTGACGACAAGGTTACCCCCAATAGGCTATTGACAAGCGGGTTCTCATCGGATATTTTCGATATGTCCCTGACACGCGGTTGGGGAACGGTATCGAGATACGAATCGTTTTTTTACGATATGATGGTCGCGATGGATTGCGAATGCTTGCCCGTTGCGGCACGCTGTTGTCCATGACGACCGAACGGAGGACAACGATGGTATCCGTGATTTCTCCTGACGAGTTGCGCGAATCGGTGCGGGTGCGGTACGCGGAGGCAGCGCGGCGTGCCGAACAATCGGGATCGACGTGTTGCGGGCCGGCGAACGCGAATACGATCACGAGCGATCTCTACGACCTGGAGCAGGCGGCAGCAGTGCCGGCGGGGGCGCTGGCGGCGTCGCTTGGTTGCGGCAACCCGACGGCGCTGGCCGATCTGCTGCCGGGCGAGTCGGTGCTCGATCTGGGCAGCGGCGGCGGGATCGACGTCTTGCTCTCGGCCAAGCAGGTCGGTCCGACCGGGTTCGCCTACGGGCTCGACATGACCGACGAGATGCTCGCCCTGGCCGAGCGCAATAAGGCCGCCGCGGGCGTGGAGAACGTGCGCTTCCTGAAAGGCGAGATCGAGGCAATCCCGCTGCCGGACGAAGCGGTCGACGTCGTCATCTCTAATTGCGTGATCAACCTCTCGGCGGACAAGGGGCAGGTGCTGCGCGAGGCGTTCCGCGTGCTCACGCCCGGCGGTCGTTTCGCCGTCTCCGACATCGTCGTGCAGGGGGAACTCTCACCCGAGGTGCGGACGAATCTGGATGCCTGGGCCGGTTGCGTGGCCGGCGCCCTCGAAGAAGAGGAGTACCGGCGCTTGCTGACGGAGGTCGGCTTTGCGGAGATTGGGATCGAGGTCACGCGCGTCCATGATCCAGGCGAGCTGGTCGAGACGACTGGCGATGCCGACTGTTGCGGCGGCTCGTCCTGTTGCGGCGTGCCGGCCGGCGCCGGGGATGCGCGGGTCGTGAGCGCGTTCGTGCGGGCGAGAAAGCCGGCGCCGTCCCGATAAAACAATCAACACATGGCATCCGTATTCTTGATCAGTTGGATTCCGCGCATAATGACGTCATTCGTCGTCACCGTTGCCGGATGTACCTGATCCGAGAAAGGGATCGCCGATGATTACCACACGAGCGTGCACGCGCCTCGGCATCGCGCACCCGATCGTGCTCGCTGGCATGAGTGGCGGCCACACCAACCCTGAGTTGGTTGCCGCCGTTTCCAACGCCGGCGGCTTGGGTGTCCTTGGCGTGAGCAGTTTCGACCCCGACGACATCGCGGCGCAGGTCGTCGAGATCCGAAACCGGACAGATCGCCCGTTTGGCCTGAATCTGCTGCTCTTCGGCCGCGAGGAGTCGATTGATGCCGTCCTGACCGCCCGGCCACCCGTCTTCTCGACGGCCTGGGCGTCACCCGAGCAAGACCTGCGCGACATCTTCGCCCGCGCCCACGACGCGGGCGCGGTCGTGATGCATATGGTTTCAACGTTGCGCGAAGCCCCGCGCGCGGCCGAGGCGGGCGCCGACCTGATTGTGGCGCAAGGGACCGAGGGCGGCGGGCACGTCGGACTGATCAGCACGCTCGTCCTGACGCCCCAGGTCGCACGGGCCGTCGCGCCGGCGCCGGTGCTCGCCGCGGGCGGCCTGGCCGATGGCGCGGGACTAGCGGCTGCCTTGATGCTTGGCGCCGAGGGGGTGCTGCTCGGCACGCGTTTTCTGGCTTCGACCGAAGCGCCGGCATCCGACAGCGTTAAGCAGGCGCTCGTGGCCAGCGACGGGCACAATACCCTTCTCACCGAGATTCCCGACCTTATCAGCGGCGCGCTGTGGCCGGGCGCTTACGGACGCGTCTTGCGCAATCACCTTATCGAAACCTGGACCGGACGCGAGGGGGAGTTGCGCGCTTCGCGCGCGGAGGTCGCCGGACAGGTGAGCAGCGCTCGGGAGGCTGGCGATACCGACGAGAGCGTGCTCTGGGCTGGCCAGAGCGCCGGGTTGATCGACCGCATCGAGCCGGCTGGGGCCATTGTCGAGCGCATCGTGCGCGAGGCGGAGGCGATCTTACGGCAGAGAATAATCATGATTGAGTCGTGAGTCGTGAGTCGTGAGTCGTGAGTCGTGAGTCGTGAGTCGTGAGTCGTGGGGCCGCGTTGTCCATGCGTCTTTCAATCCGGATGCTTGTGGGCGGGGACGGTGCCCCACTTGTTCGGTAAGATGGGGCGGCGCGGGAATGTTCATGCCACGCGGGGCGCGGAATGAGGGCAATCTCGTCGCGAGGCGGGCTCTATTACGGCTGGATTTTGGTGCTGGTCCTCTCGGTCACCGAGCTGACCTCCTGGGGCATCCAGTACTACGCGATCACGGTCTTTTTGCGGCCGATGGAGCAGGATCTCGGTTGGTCGCGGTCGCAGATGACCGGCGCTTTTTCGCTTGCCCTGCTCATCTCCGGCGTCGCCGGGGTGCCGATGGGGCGGTGGCTCGACCGGCACGGGCCGCGCTTGCTGATGACGCTCGGCTCGATCGGGGCGGCGCTCCTGGTGCTGGCCTGGGCCGCGGTTGACAACCTGATCGCCTTCTATCTGATCTGGGCCGCCATCGGCGTCACGATGGCGGCCACCTTCTACGAGCCGGCCTTTGTCACCATCGCCAACTGGTTCCAGCGATACCGGGGGCGGGCACTGACGATCCTGACTTTTGGTGGCGGGTTCGCCAGCGTCATCTTCATCCCCCTCTCCGATTGGCTGGTGCGCAACCACGGCTGGCGGACGGCGCTGGTCGTGCTGGCGATCATCCTCGCCGTGGTGACGATTCCCGCCCACGCCCTGCTGCTGCGCCGTCACCCGCGCGACTTGGGGCTGGAGCCGGACGGGGCGCGGCCGGACGCGGCCGAGGCGGCGACGACCAGTCGCGCGGGGCCTGAGCGCAGCGTGCCGATGCGGGTTGCGATCCGGGGCGCGGCGTTTTGGTGGCTGGCTGGGGCGTTTTTCCTGACGATGGCCGCCAACGTCGCGGCTCTGATCCACCTCATCCCGTACCTGATCGACAAGGGGTACGACGCGGGGTTCGCGGCGCTGGCGGCCGGGATGATCGGCGCGCTGGCTTTGCCGGGGCGACTCATCTTCACGCCGCTCGGCGGGCGCATTCCGCGCCAAATCGTGACCGCGTCGATCTTCGGTATGCAGGCGCTGGCGTTGATCGTCCTGGTGGCGATCTCCAGCACGACCGGGGTCTGGCTCTTCGTGGCGCTCTTCGGGGCGGGGTTTGGGGCGATCACGCCGGCGCGGGCGGCGCTGATCGCCGAGTTCTATGGCCCCGCCGAGTACGGCAGCATCAGCGGGGTGCTGGCGTTGATCATCACCGCCGCGCGGGCGACCGGTCCGCTCGGCGCTAGCATCCTCTACGACTGGACCGGCGGCTACGAGACCGTCCTCTGGGTTCTGATCGCCCTTTCGCTCGCCGCCACCGTCGCCGTACTGCTGGCCGAGCCGGGGGAGCGGCGCTTCGCCGCGCGCCCGCGATTCCGGTCCTCCTGAGGGTGCTCGACCGTCGCGCGACGGCACAGGCATTGCAATAGGGTAGCCGCCCTGATCCCGCGGATCGAATTCAGACGACGGAGGGAGCACGCGTGGCGGCGAGGGTGGGCGGCGCGGTCAGGGGCGCGGCCGAGGGCGCCCAAGGCTCCGGCGCGGGAGACGAGCGGGAAGAACCGACGGCGCCGGAATCGACGACGCGGGAGGAAGCCGAAGAAGGCGGCGGGCCGTGCGGACGATTCGCGCGGAAGCGGCTATGCTGACGGTAAGCTATTCAACCATGCGGGAGGTAGGTCAAGCTCGTGAGCAACGCATTGCTAACACGCCAAATAGGCGAGGTTGTCGAGGCGATCGTGGATCGGATCGCGCCGTCCCGCGTTATCCTTTTTGGCTCGCACGCGCACGGTACGGCGGACCCTGGGAGCGACGTCGACCTCCTCGTCGTGATGGAGTCGTCACTGCCTCCGTTACAGCAGGCAGCGGCCATTTCGCGCGCGTTAGATCACCGCGTGCCGGTGGACATCGTCGTCCGCACGCCAACGCGGGTCGCCGCCCGCCACCCCCGCGACATCATGCTAAGAACGATCCTGGATCATGGCGTGGTGGTGTATGAAACCCGAAACTGAAGCGTGGGTGGATGCTGCCTGGATACGCTCGTGTCACTGACGATCGATCTGCTGCCTGACCTCAGACAGCACGAATCGGATCTCAGAGCCGTGAGTCCGTTTGCGATCAGCATGCGCTATCCCGGTGGAGTCAGCCCGTGGGATGATGGTGGCGCCGCGGATGACGACCGAGGCCCATTCAGGATCTGGGCCGTGAGCTATCAGCTTTCGACCGACAGACGCCCGTTAACGATTCGATGCAGATTGCGGCGTAGACTACGGGAATGAGGGGGAATGCCATAGGCGAGCAATACCAAGGGCTGAAGGCTGACGGCTGATGACTGACGGCTCAATCCGGATTGCCATCTTCAGCGATGTGCACGGGAACAGCGCGGCGACCGCGGCGACGCTGGCCGCCATCGACGCCGAGGTGCCGGATGCCGTCTATTGCCTGGGTGACCTCGTCGGGTATGGCGCAAGGCCGAACGAGACGGTGGAGTTGATTCGGGCGCGCGACATGCCGACGATCATGGGGAACTACGACGACGGAGTCGGCTTCGACCGCGACGATTGCGGGTGCGCCTACACGGACGCGGGCGAGGAGGAGCGCGGTCAGCGGTCGTTGATGTGGACGCGCCATGTCACGACCGCGGAGAACAAGGCATACCTGCGGACGTTGCTGCCGGAAATCCGGTTCGAGGCGGACAGCGTGCGGTTCCGGCTGGTGCATGGCAGCCCGCGACGGATGAACGAGTACCTGTTCGAAGACCGCGACCCGCGCTCGCTGGAGCGGTTCGCGCGGGCGGCCGAGTGCGACGTCCTGGTCTTCGGGCACACGCACAAGCCGTGGTTCAAGGAGATCGCCGGCGTGCTGATGGTCAACGAGGGGAGTGCCGGCAAGCCGAAGGACGGCGACCCCCGCGCTTGCTGGGCGCTCTTCACCGTCACCGCCGGTCAACCAGTGCGGGTGGAGTTTCGCCGCGTGCCGTATGACGTGGCGGGGATGGCTGCCGCGATCCGCGCCGAATCGGATCTGCCCGATCAGTACGCGCGCGATTTGGAGACCGGCGGAGCCTCCTGACCGCTTTCACCGCCGGCGGCAAGCCGAACCGGACCGTCGCGTCGTTCCGACCAGAGCGCGAGCACGCGGAGTACGCCGTCGGCGATCCGGGCGGGCCGCTCGGCGATGCCCGCGACGACCGCGTCCGTGCCGCGCGGATCGATCTCGATAACCTTGGTGCCGCGTTCCACCGGCACGCCGTTCCGGGTCAAGCCGCGCAGCACCCCCGCAAGCTGCACCGTCAACGGCGTGCCGTCGATGTCGGCAATCGTCTCTCCCGGCCTGACGGCTTCTCCGATCTCGCAATCCGTGCGGAACACGCCGGGGTGCGGCGCATAGACGTACCGATCCCGACGGTGGCCGGCGAGGGCGCGCGGCTCACCTGCCAGTGGCCGCGTCGCGCCATGCTCGATCACGTCGCCGAGCGCATCCCAGCTCGTTTCGATCGCGAGATCTGCCGTGCGCCCGGCCACAAAGTTGGGCCCCAGGCCGATCGTCAATGGGGCCAGTCCCCGCTGCTGCTCCGGCTGGGAATGCTTGCGCATTCGCGCATCGACGAGCACGTCGGGTCGGCAGGCGGCGAACACAGCATCGAAGTCCGCTACGACGAGCGGCACCTGCCCGTGTGCGTCGAGCAGAGCCGGAAGCAGGGCGAGATCCTCGATCCGGATCGCCTCGACGCCGTCGAGAAACGCGCGTCCATCGAAGACCGCGTCGGCGAAGGCCATTCGTCGCCGGGTGGATGCCGGCAGAGCGTCCTCATGCAAAACGACCGAACAGCCTTCACGGAAGAGCCGGTGTGCGACTGCTGACGCGATATCTCCGCTGCCTCTCACCAATATCCGCATGACAAGCTGCCTCCGGAACTTAGCACTCAACCATTGATTACCTATGCACTGATTATATGCCTACGCCATACCCGTCATCCGGCTATCTTGGCCTGCCTGACGGATCGGACCCGACACGAAGGCCAATCCCATCAGGCCGCTCAGCGCCAAGAGCGCCCCTCCTGCCCAAAAGAGTGGGCGGATGCCGATCTGGTCGACGACGACCGCGCCGAGAGCCAGTGAGATGAGACGCGTGCCATTCCAGGTGACGTCGAGCAGGGTGTAGACGCGCCCGCGCACGTGGTCCGGCACGACCGTTTGGATCGCCGTGCGAAAGGTGACCATGCCGGTCGAGGCATTCAGTCCATAGACGAAGAGGATGAGGAGCGCAATCGGGAGCGGGGTAAAGATCGCGAGCAGGACGTCGCCCACGCCGCGGATGACGTACGGGACGAAGAGCCAGCGCGCGTTCAGGTCGTCGTTCGCCCGGAGATTCGGAATCAGGGGACCGAGGAGGGCTCCGGCGCCGATGGCCCCGATGAGCCAGGCAAATCCGGCAGGAGACAGGTTGAGGTGTCGCTCGGAGAGGACGACGAGCATGGCGCCGGTTCCGCCGACCGCGAACGAGGCGAGCATCTGGACGGCGACGAGGCGGGAGATGAACCGGTCGCGCAGGGCGTAGGCCAAGCCGTCGCGGGCATCCTCCAGGAACAGGGGTAGACCGCGCCTGGCGCCGGTGTCGGTCTGTCCGGCATGGGGCGGGATCACGAGCTTTGCGATGAGGAGCGCCGACGCGACAAACGTGGCCGCGTTCAGCGCGAAGGCCGCGTCGGCGCCGATGAGGGCAATGAGGCCGCCGGCGACGGCCGAGGCCACGATTTGGACCAGTCGCCCAGTCGAGAAGGCGACCGAGTTAGCGGCCAGGCGCTGCTCCGGCGTCGTCAGCGCCGGGATTACCGCTTGCACCGTGGGGTTGAAGAAAGTGTTGCCGGCGGCCAGGCCGGCCGCCACGAGGTAGGCATGCCAGGCGCCCTGGGGCCAGACCAATGAAAGGGTCAACAGCGCCCGCGCCAGGTCCGCGCCGATCAGCACGCCTTTCCGGCTGAAACGGTCGATGATGACGCCCGCGAGCGGTCCCAAGATCAGCGTCGGGACGATCTCCGCCACTACCAGGATAGCGACCGCGACGCCGCGCCCAGTCAACTCGAAGACGAGGACGACCAGCGCGATGTAGTGCAGCGTGTCGCCGAAGCTGGAGAGCAACTGCCCCAACCAGAGCGGAAAATAGGCAGGGCTCCGCGCGACCCGCGTGTACGAACGGAGAACGTCTGCCAGCCGGGAACCGAACAGCGCCATCACCAATTGGCCCTAACGCCCGGGGGGAACGTAACGTCGGTACAGCGGCATACCAGAAAAATGCGCCGACCAGCACCATACCCGTTCCAGTGGGCTGGAAGGTCAAGCCACCCCCGCATCACGGGCTGCCCGGCCGGAAGCCGGACGGAGCGGTGAATCGATCGTAGGGACTAGCGCACGCGGGCGGACCGGAAGACCGGCGACGAAGTTGGGGCGGTTTGGGAGAAGTTGTGCTCCTCAATGATCGCGCAAATGCGGCCACCGCTGATACGCTCCGCGGACGACCGCAGGTCGATCAGTTGCTGCCGGTATGCGGCCAATGAGCGGAGTCGGTCCTCCACCTCGGCCAGTTTCTGATCGAGCAGGTCCGACACATGCTGGCAGGCGCACTCGCCGTGTTGGCGGATCGCCAGGATCGTGCCGATCTCATTCAGGCTGAGCCCGAGCGATTTCGCCCGCACGATGAAGCGCAAGCGGGCCAACGCATCGGCGTCGTAGAGCCGGTAACCGGACCGGGTACGGCGTGCCGCGGCGAGCAAGCCGATCTCCTCGTAGTAACGCAGCGTCTTCGGATTCAATCCGACTTCGCGCGCGAGTTGTCCGATCTGCATGGATCATCTCCTCGTCGATCACTTGCCGATGCAGAAGCGGCTGAAGATTTCGGTGAGAACCGCCTCGTCGACCGCTTCGCCGGTGACTTCGCCGAGGGCGTGGAGAGCGGCGCGGACGTCCGGGGCGAGGAGGTCGAGGGGGTAGGCGGCGCGACGGGCATCGGCGGCGTGGCGGATGTGGGTCAGGGCGCGGTCGAGGGCGGCGTGCTGGCGGGCGGTGATGAGGGCCGGGCGGATGGCGCCGGCCGCCTCGCCGGTCAGGAGCGCCGCGAGTTCCGCTTCCAGCCGGTCGATGCCATGGCCGGTTGAGGCCGAGATTTCGACGACCGGGCTGCCCGGCAGCGTTGCCAGGACCGCGTCTTGGTCCTCGCGGTCGGGCAGGTCGCGTTTGTTGATGGCGACGACGACCGGTGGCGGGCCGGCGCCCTCCAGACGATCCGCCAGCAGCCGGGCGACCGCAAGATCTTCGTCCATCGGCCGGACGCTGCCGTCGAGGACGAGGACCGCGGCGGCGGCGGCCGACAGCGCCTTGCGGCTGCGTTCGATGCCGAGGCGTTCGACGACGTCGGCGGTTTCGACGATGCCAGCCGTGTCGAGCAGGGTGGCCGGGATGCCGCGCAGGTTCACGGTTTCGGCGATGACGTCGCGGGTGGTGCCGGCGATAGGGGTGACGATGGCGCGGTCGGCGCGGAGGAGGGCGTTGAGCAAACTGCTCTTGCCGACGTTCGGCCGGCCGACGAGGGCGATCTGGGCGCCCTCGCGGTAGAGCATGCCGGCGCGGGAACCGGCGACGACCTCCGCCAGCGCGCGCTCGGCCGTGGCGATGTCGGCGTCGACGTCGGCCGGCGGGATCTCGTCCTCGGGGAAATCGGCGGCGGCGTCGAGGTAGGCCAGAAGCGAGAGAACCGCGTTGCGCGCTGGTTGCAGCCGGCGGCTGAGGTCACCGGCGAGGTCGTCGACGGCGAGGTGCAACGCCTCGGCGGTGCGGGCTCCGACGACCTGGAGGACCGCTTCCGCCTGGGAGAGATCGAGGCGGCCGTTGAGGAAGGCGCGCAGCGTGAACTCGCCCGGCTCGGCATGCCGCGCCCCGGCCGCGAGCACGACGCGTAGCGTTTCGCGCAGGGGCACCGGGCCGCCGTGGCAGGTCAGTTCGACCGTATGCTCGCGGGTATAGGTGCGCGGCGCGGCCATCCAGGCCAACAACGCCTCGTCAATTGGTTCATCGGTGACGGGGTCGACGATGCGGCCATAGATGAGCCGATGCGAGGCGGTGCGGCGCAAGTCGGGCGCCTGGCCGGTGCTGCCCCGGCGGAAGATGCGCGCCGCGATCTCCGGCGCCTCCTGCCCGCTGATCCGCACCATGCCGACCCCGCCCGTGCCGGCAGGAGTCGCGATGGCGGCGATGGTGGAGCGGTCCATGGCGTGCTAGGCGGCGAGGCGGCGAGGCGGCGAGGCGGAAGACGGAAGACGGAAGACGGAAACAACGCCGTCTCTTGCCGTCTTCCGCCTTCCGCCTTCCGCCTTCCGTGTCATCGGCGTTCCTCGGCCTGTTGCAGGAACTCCGCGACGTCCTTGATGGTGGGGATGCCCGCGGAGCCGACGGCGCCTAGGCTGAGGGCGGCGACGGCGTTGGCGAAGCGACCGGCGGTGATTGCCGAGGCCGAGCGGTCGGTCGCCTTGATGAAGAAAGCCGCGGCGAAGACGTCGCCGGCGCCGGTCAAGTCGCGGGTCGGGACCTTGTAGCCCGGCAGGTCGATGTGATGTCCGCCGTAGAAGACGCGGGCGCCATTTTCTCCCTTCGTGATGACGCCGAGGCGGCGGGCGCCGACGCGCTCGACGGTGTCGCGAGAGAGGGCGATCTCCTCATCGCTGACGATGACGCCGTCGACGCGGCTGAGCAGTTCGGGAGGCAGGCGCAGGTGGATGAGCTTGACCCGCCCGCCGCTTTCGCGCGGCCAGTCGCGCATCCACCCCTGGGGGGTGAGGCCGAGGAAGTGCGGGGTGAGGCCGCCGGTTTGCTTCGGGTCGATCTCCTGGGCGATCGGGCCGAGGTGGATGACGCGGGCGTTGCGCCAGTGGGGCGGCAAGCCGCGCACGTCGATTGGACCGGCCCAGTGCGGCAGCGTCTGTACCCGGCGACCGGCGGCGTACTCGTTGATGAAGACGGTCGGTTGGTCCGCGTCCTGGACGATGATGCTCAGCTCGTCCGCGTATGGTTCGAGGGACGGGATCGGGATGCCGTGGATCGTCCGGCCGTAGGCGCCGCGTGTCAGGACGCCGACGCGCCAGCCGAGCCGGGCCGCGGCTAAAGCGGAGTAGAGGGCGGTGCCGCCGAGGACGGCCGTGCCGTCCGGCAGCAGATCGGCGCAGATGTGCCCGATGACCAGATACTCCGGTGTCCGGCTCGTCTGCAAGCCGGAGAGGTGCCGCCGCGTTCCCAACGGCTCCCGCGGCTTCGGCGGCTGCCGCCTCGGCCCCGGCGCCGGTTGAGGTCCTTCAGGCGGCGAGGCGGCGAGGCGGCGAGGCGGCGAGGCGTTACGCTGAGAGGACAGCGAAAGCCTTTGGCCGTGCTCGGTACGAGCGGATTCCTCGACAAGTTCGGAATGACTGAGAGGCGGTTCTTTTGCCGCCTCGCCGCTTCGCCGCCTTCCGCCTTCCGCCTTCCGCCCAGAGTCAGACACGCGGCTGCACCGTGATCCGCCGGTTTGCGCCTTCGCCGTTGCTCTCGGTTGTCACCTCCGGGTTGCCGCGCAGGGTGAGGTGGACGATGCGCCGTTCGTTGGGCGGCATCGGTTCGAGGACGATCGGGCGGCGACTGCGCGCCACTTGTCGCGCCACGCGCTCGGCCAGGCCCACCAGCGACTCCTCCCGGCGCGAGCGGTAGCCTTCGACGTCGACGATGACCCGCGTCCAATCGCCCAGTTTCCGGTTGGCCACCAAGTTGACGATGTATTGAAGCTGCGCCAAATTCTCGCCGCGGCGGCCGATCAGCATCCCCAGGTCGCGGCCCAGGACATCGATGAAGATCGTCGGCGGGTCCTCCGGGCTGAGCGGGACCGACGACGGGTTGTCGACGGCGATCACGTTAGCGTCGACGCCCATGAGGGCGAGCAACTCCTTGACGATCTCCTTGACTACGCGCTCGTCCTCAGCGTCGACGCGGTCGGGGTAGGGGACGCGGTCTTGGGGGCGCGGGGTGCGGGGCGGGGCGCCGCGGCTGGACGGCCGGTCGCCTGGTACGCGACGCGGTCCGGGGCGGCGGGCGGATGGCGCGGCCGTCGATGTGGACGGCACGGGCTGCGAGGCCATGCCCTTCGCCGTCACCCGGACGAGCGCCTCCGCGTCTTCGTCCGGTCCGGCGTCGGAGAGGACCTCGATGTCGACCTCGTCCTCGGAGCGGCCGAGCTGCTCCAGGGCCAGCCGCAACGCCTCCTCGACCGAGTATGCCTGGATCTCGACGCTGGTCATCCGGTTCATACGACGTCCTCGCTTCGTTCGGAGGGATCAGGCGTTACGTTAGGCGTTAGGCGTTAGGCGTTAGGCGTTAGGCGTTAGGGGCCGACGTTCCCGCGAGTCAGCGCCGCTGTTGACAAGACGACGGATTCCTAACGCCTAACGCCTTTTACTCGCGCTTCTTGCCAGGGCGGGACTTGCGTGGCACGACCGGCCCCCGCGGAGTCCCGTTGGTTGGACGGCCGTTGGTCGGCTGCGTCCGCGACTGTGACTTGCGTTTGCGCTGCGCCCTGGCGCGGGCGGGCAGGCCGTTCGCCTGGCTCGTCGTCGTGTCCACCTGATGTTGATAGGTCGAGGCGGAGCGACCGGCGCCGGCCGGCTTCTTCTTCGCCCCAGCGACCCGGGCCTCATAGCTCGAGGAGCGCGTCGAGGTAGAAACGGTCTCCTCGACGCCGTCGGTTTCGACGCCGGATGCAGCTTCAGATGCGGAGTTGGAGGCCGTAGCCGGTCTCGTGCCCTTGACGGGGGCGCGGCCTTGCGCCGTCGCGCGGCGGGCCTCCGCCTGCTCTTGCGCTTTCTCCATGCGCGACTGCATCCAGCGCATCGCTCGGCCCTGGGGAACGGGGCGGCCATCGCCGCTGACGACGACGACGTCGTCGACGGGACGAGGCGGCCGGTAGCCGAGCCGGCGATGCTCCGGCAGTTCCGGCAGGCGGGGAATCCAATCGTTGAGGCTGCCCCAGCCGGTGATGAACCACTGCTGGATCACACTGTAGATGCTCTGGGTCGCCCAATAGATGACAGGGCCGGAAGCGAAGGTCCAGCCGAAGATGACGACCATCAGCGGCATGAAGTTCATCATCTGGTTCATCATGCGCTGCTGGGGATCGGTAATCGGCCCCTGATTGGCCGGCCGCATCATCTTGGTTTGGACGAACTGGAAGACGCCGGCCAGGATCGGCAAGATTTTGTAGGGGTCCGCCTCGTCGAGGCTGTCGAGCCAGAGGAAGCCTTCGGCCCAAAACTCGGAGGCGCCGCCGTTACCGCCCGAGAGATGATTGATCGCGTTGTAGAGCGCGAGGAAGATCGGGATCTGGAGGAGCATCGGCAGGCAGCCGGCCATGGGGTTGACGCCGTGCTGCGCGTACAACTGCATCGTCTCTTGCGAGAGCCGCTGGCGATCCTTGCCGTGCTTCTTCTGGAGCTCCTTGATGCGCGGCTGGAGGTCCTGCATCGCCTTGCTGGAGCGCAGCGCCTTCACCGTCAATGGCAGCAGGATCGTTTTGACGATGATGGTAAAGGCAACGATGGCGAGGCCGGCGCTACTGAGATTGCGGGCAAGAAAATCGAGCGATTCCTCGAAGAGATTGACGAAGGGATCCCACCCCGGCGGCGACCACCAGGCCAGCACGAGCGTCAAGTCGATGTCGAAGCCGAAGAGATGAACGAGCACGCTGGGGGGCCTCCTCAGGCGATGGACGTGGCGAACACCGGCGCGACGCCGGAAAAGTCCGCGCAAGGGACAGGCAGCGCGGCCCGCACCGGCCGGGACGCCGAGCCGACCGGTGCGCGGCCGGGCGTGGATGTCGGCGACGGTGACGAGGGAGCTACGACGGGCGGAGTTACCGCTTGGTCACAATTCACGGATCAGAATCAACTCGCTTCGCGCGCCGCGACGTCGAGGCACGCGACATACAAGGACGTGTGGCGCGACCGTCCGCGCCGGGCTCCTCGCTGCTAGCGGACCGGATCATATCCGCCGCGATTGAACGGGTTGCAGCGGAGGAGACGCCAGGCCGTCATCAGGCCGCCCCTGATAATACCGTACTTGGCGATCGCCTCGTACCCATATTCCGAGCAACTCGGGTAAAACCGGCACGACGGCGGCAGCATTGGCGATACGAATCGCTGGTAGCCCCGGATCAGCAGCAGCGCGCCTTTACGCATGCGGTAGCTCTCAGCCGTCAGCCGTCAGTCGTCAGCCGCTGGCGTCGTTCGTCGCCCGTGGCGTGTCCTGGCTCACCTGCATCGTCGACCAACGCCGTATCTCCTGATGGCTGACGGCTACCGGCTGACGGCTGATTAAGCAGGTGCGCCCGCCGGGCGATCTGCTCTAAGGAGGCGAGGGCGACGTCGAGGCCGGTCAGTTCCTCGACAGTGCCGCGGACGATGACGACCAGATCGTGCCCCGGCGTCAAGCGCGGATGGAGGTGGCGGATCGCCTCGCGGGCCAGGCGCTTGCACCGGTTGCGTTGGACCGCCTTGCCGACCTTCTTGCCGGCGATGACCGCGTACCGGTTCCGCGGCGGCTCGGTGCCGTTCGCCAGCACCCGCACCACAAGCGGCCCGTGGGCGAATGCCTTCCCCCGGGCCCTGGCCTGCCGAACGTCGGCCTCCCGCCGCAACCGCAGATCGCGATTAACCATCGTGGGTGTAAGGCGTTAGGCGTTAGGCCGTGTTTGCACACCGTCATGCTGACCAACGGGAAGCATCCCCCGGCGAAGCCGCACGCGCATCGACCCCCGCGTCCGCGGCCGGCGCTGCGCTTCGCGCGGGGATGCTTCGATACCTCAGCATGACGGCGCTTGGCAAACACGCCCTAACCACTATCGCCTACCGCCTACTTGTTCTGCGTAAACTTCTTCTCGTCGGCGACGGTCAGCTTGTGGCGGCCCTTGGCGCGGCGGCGGGACAGGATGGCCCGCCCGCCGCGGGTGTGCATCCGCTTGAGGAAGCCGTGCTCCCGCTTGCGGGGGATCCGCTTCGGCTGGTATGTCCGCTTGGGCATGGTTGTTTCAATCCTCACTCCGCACCGCGGCGGAATGCAACGCCTAACCTTAGCACACAAAGAACCGCTGAGCCGCGCCAATCCGCGCCGCCGCAACGGTGCGGCGAGTATAGAGCGGCCGTCGAAAGGGTGTCAAACCGAGTGAGGCGGGCCACTGGCGGACCGCGAGGCTCGGCGCTCCTGCCTCGATGAGGCAATCGGCTCCGTCGGATCACTTACCCCGCGATCGTGGTCGAGTCTGAGAAGTCAATGCTGACCTTGCCTTTGCCTGTTCCCTCGGACAGCGCGGTGATGCGAATCGTTTGGGCGCCCTGAGTCAATACCAGCGAGTCGCAGGCCGTGCGGCGGCAATGGAGGCTCGCGATGTAGTACGTGGGGTCATAGATGTTTTCCGTCCAGGCGGTAACGACAAACTCACTCCTCATCGACTTCGCGAATGCGGCGAGCGGTTGGCGATACTCGATGAAGAAATGGGCGTTCGCGCCAAACACGTCGCCGCTTGCCTTGATGCTTAGGATATGGGTACCGTCTCTGTCCGTCTCCGATCCGATGATCGTGTACGTCCCCGACTTCCTGATGGGCTTGATCTCGTCTGGCGGCGTCGTTCCCATCGCGATCTTGTGCGGGGCATTGAAGTTGTAATACAGCTTCGACATGTGCGGGTGCCCCATGACGTCGGTAGGGTCTGCGTACTCTTTGCTGCCGCAATTGGCAACGACCACGCTCGAACCTTCGCACCGCAACCCAAACGCGTGCCTCAGGCCGAGCGCGTGTCCCAACTCGTGGACGATCAGCGCCGGTTGCTGATGTCCAAAGAGCACGATGGTATTGGTCTCCGCCCGATAGCCGCCTTGATACGTACCGCCTTGATAGCGACAGCCCCGGTCCGGCGCCTCTTCCGTGACATAGATCATGGCATCGTAGAGGCGGAGGCCCGTGGCGTTTTGCGCGAGGGCGATAGTTCCGGCATCGACGATCGATCCGTGACCACACCACGCGGCGTCGACGGAATATGGACCGAACAGATCGAAATCGAAGCGAACCTGGTGGCGGGTCGTCTCGAGAAAGTACTGCTGCACCGAGTACGGACTGCGATCCTGCCCCTCCAGAATGCCGTGCATGGCGCTGGCGCTCTTTGGATTCGGCGAACCGTCCAGATCGAGCAGCACGACGCCGACGTGCAGATCGCCTCGGCGAATGCCGTAGGCTGAGTAAGCCGATTCCGCGGTCGCTTCGGCTGTGCCAAGCGACGCGACGGTCAGTGGCGCCGCCAAACCCACTATCCAGGCGGTGACGGTCAACGATTGGAGCAGACGGACCACGCGCTTCATGTCTGCACATCCCCTCGTTCGCGCCGAACCGCCCGGTTGGATCAGCCGCCTCCTGGCACGGCCGTGCGGGGCCAACTTCCGGGCAGCCGGGGTACCCGCAAGTTCTACTGCCCTGGGCGGACAGGGCATCCATATAGGCCATGCTATTCGTACTAGTACCACGATAAACACACGGCGACGGCACGTCAAGCCAGTTGGGGCAAGATCAGCGTGCCGATGCGCGCCTATGCTGATAGCGAAGGTATTCGAGACTACCTAGAGCGCCGATTGCGTGCGGCCGCGTCGCGTTCAGGTTGCCAGTCCGAGACCTGCCGAGGGACAGCAGGCAATCAAGTCTTAGCCGTAAGGGTCAATCTTCATAGTCCCTTCAGATAGCCCATACGTACTGATCCGAAATAGCCGGGCTGGAATCTCTTGGTCGAGCGAACGGCGCGGATGCCGCACTCATTCGGCCGGCTTCAACGCCAATGAGCGGGACGACGCGCGGCGGTCTCGGCCGCGTGATGCGTACAAAGAAGGCCGCGGGGCGCCCCACGGTTTTGCATCCGTGCGTAGAAACGATCTGGCAAGTCGGGCGTTTAGGCATGCCGTGCATTACGATGGAGCGAACCCAAGGCCGCGAAGGCCGCGCATGACCCTTGCCGGCCGTAATCCGCGGTCGGTTCGATCCACCAGTCACGCGTGGAGGTGTCCGAATGACCGTCGCCTTGTCGAGGAATACGCCCATCGCGAGCGAGGCTATCAACCGTCTACGGGCTGCCGCGTGGGAGGGGCCGCAAACGGGGGATTGGGAGCCGGTCCTGGCGCGTAGCCTCGGCTGGGTCCGCGCGACCGACGGCGATGGACTCATTGGGTTCGTGAATGTTGCTTGGGACGGGGGCGTGCACGCCTTCCTGCTCGATACCACCGTCCATCCTGACTATCAGCGACGCGGTATCGGGACGGCGCTGGTGCGGGAGGCCGCGGCGCTTGCTCGCGATGGCGGCGCGGAGTGGCTTCACGTCGACTACGAGGAGGAATTGGCATCGTTTTACCGCGGCTGTGGATTCCGGGCCACGACCGCCGGACTGCTCCGCCTCGCGGTCAGCTCCGATGCGGCAGCGCCTGAATTCAAGCACGAGTGCCCATGAGGGACGGGTGGACATCTACCGTCTACGGGATGCTGCCTCATCCGTCCAGCAACCGGGTGCTGATGGTTGCGAGTGATGGCGGGTGGTCGCTACCCTGTGCGCCACTGGATGGGCGGATCGAACTCACCATGGACACGGTTATGCGCGCGATGAGGCAGGCGCTCGGCTTCTCCGTCGTCGCGTACAGGTACGCCTTAATCACGACCGACGAGCAAGGCGGGCGGCAGGAAGGCATCTTCGTCCTCGACATTCAGGAGCAGGTGGCCGATCCGCCTGAACGTAGCCGGTGGGTGGACCGGAACGACCTCGCCGGATTGCCGCTCAAACGACCCGATCATCTTGCCACGATCGACGAGTGCCTCCGCGAACTGGAAACCGGGACCGCTCCCGCATTTCGCCAGCCATGGGAAGAACGCGGATGGTTCAAGCTTGCGGCATCGTGGATCGAGGAGACGTTACGGAGCCTTGGCAGGCACGTGACGGCAGCGCCGGAGCAGGTGCGGTGGTGGAGTCTCTCCCGCGTGCTGCGAGTGGCCACCGACGGTGGAGACGTCTATTTCAAGGCCTCGGCCAAACAGCCGCTCTTCGCCGCCGAACCCGCCCTGCTGAGCTATCTAGCGAGTCACAATCCCGGACGCGTGCCGGCCCCCATTGCAACGGAGCCCCATCGCGGCTGGATGTTGCTCGATGACATCGGACCAAGGCTGGATCGGAATCTCTCGGTCGAACGAACGGCCGCATCGTCTCATCCCCCGCATCGCACCGCTGTTGGAGGATGGGCTGGCAGTCTCGAAGCTCGCCGCCGACGAAATCGGCGAACTCCGCCGGCAAGCTCCGAAGATCATTGACATGTGCTCACGGCTTTCGGATTACGCGGTTCCCGCGACGTTGGTTCACGGCGACCTTCATCTCGAGAACGTTGCAATCTCCGACGGCGGGCTGATGTTCTTCGACTGGACCGAAGCGTGCGTCGCCCATCCATTCATGGATATGTTCCTGATCTTCAACGAGCGAGACGACGCGATTCGGATCCGATTGCGCGACGCATACCTGGCGGTGTGGACCGATTTCGAGCCGATGAAGCGCCTATTGGAGCTTTGGGCAATCTGTGGAGTTGTGCATGCGATGCATCACGCGGTCAGTTACCAGTCCATCCTGAAGCACACCGAGGAGCGGTCGAGAGATGAGTTGGGCGGTGCGCCGCCATTCCTGCTCCGCAAGGCGCTCCGGTATCCGCGCGAGCTGGGGTAAGTGCCGGGCTCAGTGAGGACGATCCGCGTGTGAGTCGCGACCGTGCTTAGCGGGTGGCTGCCGAAGTCGCCGACAGGGCGACGCGTCTCGGTTCTGGCGCGCGGGATGGTTGAAGAACCTGGCGGCAGGCGTCGGCGAGGCAGACGAAGAGGAAGGCCATCAGGCCGGCGTGGGAGAGGGTGGACCAGAGGTCGAGGCGGGTGAGGACGACGGCGGCGCCCGCCAGCGACTGGAGGAGAATGAGGATCAGCGACGCGAGGTTGACCAGGAAGAGCGCGGGGGCCAGCCCTCGCAGCCGGTACGAGTACCACGCCAGGCCGGCGACCATACAGGCGCTGACGACGGCGGCCAGGCGGTGGCCGAAGGCGATGCCGGTCGGGCCATCGAAGCCGGGGAACCACTGGCCGTTGCAGCTCGGCCAGGTGTGGCAGGCCATCTCCGCGCCCGAATGGCGCATATACGCCCCAAGGTAGGCGACGCCGATGACGACGACGAGGGTGCCCCAGGTGGCGCGGCGGAACCATGTTGGAATGGCGGAAGGCGGGAGGCGGAAGGCGGAAGGCGTGTGATCGCGCCGGTGCGGTGGTTCGTAGAGGAGGCGGGTCAAGAGGAAGACGCTGGCGAAGCAGATGAGGGAGATACCGAAGTGGGTCGCCTTGATGATCGGATCTTGCGGCCACATCACGGCCGAGGCGCCGAGCCCCGATTGCAGCAACAGGGAGCCGACCATCAGCGCCACGAGCACCTTGGCCTCGCGGTTGCCGCGTCGTAGTCGCAAGGCGCCGACGGCCACGCCCGCGATGAGCAGGCCCTCGATGCTCGTCACCAACCGGTGGCTGTATTCGACCGCGGTCTCGAAAGCGTACGCGGGGATGAACTTGCCGTGACAGAGCGGCCAGGAGCGGCCGCACCCCTCGGCCGAGCCGGTGTTGGTCACCGTCGAGCCCATGATGAGCACGAGGAACATCCCGATCGTCGCCACCACCGCCAACCGGCGAATCGCCTTTTCCATCGACCTTCGACCTTGGAACTCCGGAAATTCCGCGGATGAACGATTCCGGCATCGCCGCGGATACGTCCCGCTGAGCGTACCATCGCCACTGGCAGGTTGCCACGGCGACCTCTCGCGAATGGACTCGCTCCGTGACGTCCTGCCCGAACTTTGTCCAGCCGCCTCCTGAGATCACGGATAAAATCGGGAACTGACTGCTGATGGCGTGCGTAACCGGCCGAGGAGGCCCATTCGATGACGACGAGCGAGCATCCGGTGACCCTACGCGACGCAACGAGTGGAACCGAGGCGACCATCCTGCCTGGGTATGGGTTCAATTGCGTGAGCTTCAGGCCGGTCGTCGCGGGGGAGCCGGTCGAGGTGATCTGGGCCGAGGCCGAGTTTGGGCCGGGCAGCCGGCCGTCGCGCAGCGGCATTCCGCTCCTCTTTCCGTTCGCCGGGCGGCTACGCGGGCAGGAGTTCGAGTTTCGGGGGCGGAGCTACCGTGTCGAGGGCGCACGGATCAATAGTGGCAACGCGATCCACGGATTTGTCTTGAACCGTCCGTGGCGAGTAGTCGCGCGGAGCGCGAGCCGCGTCTCTGGCGAGTTTCAGGCGTCGGTTGACGACGAATTGCTGGTGGAACAGTGGCCGGCGGATTTTCGGATCGCGGTGACCTATGAGGTGCGCGGATCGTCGCTGCTCTGCGACGTCGAGATTGCCAATCCGGACGACCGGCCGTTGCCGTTTGCCTTGGGGACGCATCCGTACTTCCGCCTGCCACTTGGCGGTTCAGACCGGGCTGCCTGTCGAATAACGGTGCCGGCTTCCTCTTCCTGGGAGCTGGACGGTGGCATCCCAACCGGACGGCGCGATCCGGTAAGCGGCGCCGCCGATCTCCGGGATGGCGCCCGTTTCGGCGACGTCGACCTGGACGCGGTGCTTACCGACCTCGGCGCGGAGCGCGGCATCGTGCGGACCATCGTGGACGACCCCGGCAGCGGCCGGCGCTTGATACAGCGTTTTCCGGACGCGTTCCGCCACGTCGTCGTCTACACCGCGCCGCACCGCGAGGCGATCGCCGTCGAGCCGTATACATGCATCCCGAATCCCTTCGCCCTGGAGGAACAGGGCATCGATACTGGCCTGCGCGTGCTCAATCCCAATGGGACGTTTTCCGCGCGGATCGAGATCGGTCTGGAGTGAGGCAGACTATAGGGAGGCGGACGGCACAGCTACCTGGCGGCGAGGAACTCGCCCGCGACCCAGCCCGCGGGCGAACCGTCTGGTCCGTAGCCGGGCAGACCGAGTTGGTGCCAGGTGAAACCATCGGCGTAGACCGGACCGTCAAGGATCGCCGCCTCGGTGCCAGACGAGAGCACCATGATGATGCTGGCGCTCAGGCCTGGTTCGGTCCGGTAATTCAGGGCGTCGGTGTCGACAGTGACGAGCGATTCCAACGGGAACTGATCGCCGCCGGGCCGCCGGGCGAGCTCAAGGTAGTCGGCGGAGGCCTGGCAATCACGAATGGGCGGCGGGTGCGTCAAATGACGTATCGGCGGGAGGTGGCGCGTCGGCGAAACCGTGGCGGAGGGCGTGGGCGACCGCTGCCGCGCGGGTGGGCACGCCGAACTTGGCGAGGATGTTGGAGACGTGGGTGGCGATGGTCCGATGGCCGAGGGAGAGTGCCTCGGCAATCTCCTTGTCCGATCGCCCATCGACCAGGAGGCGCAGGACGTCGCGTTCCCGTCGCGTCAGGGTATCGGCCGCTTTCGCGGATTGCGGGACAGGCGTGATCGTTTCATGCTCTGGGATGGTATCGGCGAAGGCAATCGCCTCTTGAATCCCACGTTGGCACGTGAGCGCGCGGCCGTCCGCACGGAAGGCTGCTACCCGTGGCTCGCCGAGGGCCGCCTGGAGGGCGGTCAAGGTGCGTCCACGCTCGGTCTGGACGAGCGGCAACGGCACGATCTCGAGACCCTGCCGCAATGCGTCCGCGGCGCCGAGCAGTCGGGCGGCAGGCTCAGGACAGCCGAGCGCGACGGCGATGGCGGATTGGCAGTCGAGGAACGTTGCCACCCACCCCCGGTCATCGCTGACGTGCCCCAGTGCCAGCGCCTCGGCGACGTACCGCGCGGCGCGGGCGTGTTGGCCGGTCTCGAACGCCAAATAGCTTAGATGCGCCAAGACGACCGCGGCATAACGCTCGTCGCCCAGGTGCTGGAAGCGTGACAGTGCCTCCTCGTAGAGCGACCGTGCCGTCTCGACCTCGCCACGTCCCCACCGGGCCGTGTCGCCGAGCCTGAGCAGATAGAGGGCATGTTCCCTGGGCGTCGAACCGCCTCGGAGGAGGTCGACCGCTTCGTCGAGTGCCGTCTGAGCGCGGTCGTGGTGGCCGAGCGAGATGAGTGCGTCGGCGTAGTTGCCGAGGCAGACGGCCAGCAGCGATGGTTCGCCCAACTCCCGGCAGACGGCGATGGCCCGCTCCGCGATCGCGCTGGCACGCACCGCGTCGCCGCGGCCCATGGCGAGCAGCGCCAGGTTGTGCAACGTCGCCTCTTGGCCGGCCAGATCGCCGAGCGTCTGCCGGCGCGCGAGGCTCGCGGTGTACCAGCGCTCAGCCGCCGCATAGTCGGACACCGAATGACGGAGCACGCCCAGGAGATGGATCGCGCGTGCCCGGCGCACCGCATGGTCCGTATCGAGGCCGTCTGGCGTGATGTCAAGCAACCGTTCCAGCCAGACCGAGTCGTCGTGGCTGGAACCACGAATGAGCCAGAACGTGTAGAGGGCCAGTGCCAGGCGAATTCCGGACGACCAATGACCGGTGGCCAGGATCCAGTCCTGGGCGGCGTGGAGGTTGTCGCGTTCAGCCGCGATGCGCTCGAGCCAGTGGCCCTGGTTCGGCCCGCGCAACTCAGGCGCGGCGGTCTCGGCCAGGGTGACGCACCACGAAGCGTGGCGGGTGCGCATCTCGGCGTCCTCGGCGCTCGCCGTCAGTTGTTCCTGGCCGAACTCGCGGATTGATTCCAGCATCTGATAGCGCGGCTCCGCTTCGTCGCGATCGATCCGCTGGACCAAGCCATGGTCGATAAGGGCGGCGAGGTGGTCGAGGACGTCAGGCGGCGAGGCGGCGAGGCGGCGAGGCGGCAAGGAGAGAGACGACGAACCCTTGCCGCCTTCCCGCCTGGCCGCCCCTCCTATCGAACGGGGCAAGCTCTCGCCGCCTACAGCTTCAGCGGCATCGAACGTGAAGCCGCCGGCGAAGACCGAGAGGCGGCGGAAGAGGGCTTGTTCGTCCCCGGTGAGCAAGTCGTAGCTCCAGCCGATGGTGTCGCGCATCGATTGGAGGCGGGCTGGCAAATCCTGGGCACCACCCGTCAGCAGTTGGAGGCGACCGCTCAGCCGCGCGGCAAGCGCGGCCGGCGAGAGCACTTTGACGCGGGCGGCGGCCAGTTCGATCGCCAACGGCAGGCCGTCCAGGCGGACGCACAGATCGGCGACGTCCGAGGCGTTGCTCTCGGTCAACGTGAAGTCGGGCCTGGCGGCGCGGGCACGTTGGAGGAAAAGGGCGACCGCTTCGCACTGGCGCAGCACGGCCAGTGGTTCCAAGCTGCTCAGGTTCGGCAGGCCCATCGGCGGCACCGGGTATTCGTGTTCGCCCTGAATGTGGAGCGCGGTTCGACTCGTCGCCAGGATCGTCAGGCCAGGGCAGCGCTCGAGGAGGGTGGCCAGACTCGCCGCCGCCGCCGTGACGTGCTCGCAGTTGTCGAGGAGGAGGAGGAGCGTCTTGTCGCGTAAGACCTGGGCAAGTTGGTCCGCGGCGGACTGTCGGGGTTCCTCTCGGTAGCCGAGTTGGTGAACAATGGTCGAAAGGACAAGCTCTGGCCGCCGCACCTCGGCCAGGTTGATGAGGTGGCAGCCGTCGGCGTAAAGGTGATCGCAGTCCGCCGCGGTGCTGAGGGCGAGACGCGTCTTGCCGACGCCGCCCGGTCCGGTGAGGGTGACCAGCCGGATCTCGGCATTACGTAGGTACTGCCGAACGGCGGCGACGTGTATGGTCCGACCGATGAACGGCGTCAGTGGTCGCGGCAGCGGGTGCTCCATAGCGTGCCGGCCTTGTCCCATCATCACGAGATCACCGCTGTCGCTCGTGCGTTGCCGCGGCGCCGGACGGCTTTCGCCGTCGCTGGCGCGTGACCCGGCAATAGTCTCCCATCCGGCAAGCCGGTGCAACCGCGACGGAGTTCCGGGCGGAATCTTAGCCGAGCCCGAGGAGGGCACGCGCGCGGTCTGGGTTGGCGCGAAAGTCGTCGACCGAGGTGTCGAGGACGATCCGGCCCTTTTCCATCACCGCCACCCGCCCCGCGACCGCGAACGCGACCCGCGGGTTCTGTTCGACGAGCAGGATGCCGACGCCTTGTGCGGCCAGGCCGCGGATGATCGTTCCGAGGTGCGCAACGATCGCCGGGGCCAGGCCGTCGGATGGCTCGTCGAGCAGCAGGAGCCGGGGGTTGGCTAGCAGCGCCCAGGCCAGCGCGAGCATCTGCCGTTCACCGCCCGACAACTGGTCGGCGCGGTGTGCCAGCCGTTGGGCGAGCGGAGGCAGCAGATCGAGCATGCGGCCGCGGGTCCATTCGCCGCGCCGGCCGAACCGCTCGGCGATCCTCAGGTGCTCGGCAACGGTGAGCGGCGCGAAGAGCCGGTCCCCCCGCGGCGCCAGGATGATGCCGGCCCGGGCGATCGCATCCGGCGGGCGGCCCAAAAGCTCGACCCCGTCGAGTTGAATGCTGCCGCTGTATGGTCGGATTAGGCCCACCACCGTGTGCAGGAAGGTCGTCTTGCCCGCGCCGTTGCGGCCAAGGACCGCGACAACCCCGTGGGCGCTGCTGACGTCGAGATCGAGGCCGTGCACCACGGTCGATCCGGCATAGCCCGACCTTAGCTGACTGACCGAGAGGTTGGTCATGACGACGCCACGCCGGCATAGCGGTCATGAGCTGGCTCGGTTTCGCCGGACGTCTCTGCCGGCGGCGGGAAGAGGTCGCTCATGTCCGCGGCGCCCAGGTACGCGCTCGCGACCGCTGCCGAGGATTGCACCTCAGCCGGTGTGCCGGTCATCAGGTGGTGGCCGAGGTGCAGCACCGTCACCGTGTCGGCGAGCCCGAAGACCACATCCAGGTCGTGCTCGATGAGGAGTATGGTCACGTCTGCCGGTAACGAGGCGATCAACTCGATGAACCCGGCGGTCTCCGCGGGGGACAACCCGGCCGCCGGCTCGTCGAGGAGCAGGAGGCGGGGCCGCGGCGCTAGCGCCATCGCCAGCTCCAACTGCCGCCGCTCCCCATGCGACAACTCCGCGGCCGGCCGCGAGTAGCGTCCCGCCAAACCGACGGAGTCGAGCAGCGCGACGCAGCGGTCGATTAACGCGCGCCGCCGCGATGCCGGCCGGAGCATCGACCACGCGGCGCCGGCCTGCTGCTGCACCCCGATGAGCACGTTTTCCACCGCGGTCTCGTGCGGGAAGAGCGAAGCATGTTGGAAGGTGCGGGCGATGCCGAGCCCGGCGCGGCGGTGCTCGGCCATGCCGGTCACGTTGGCGCCGGCGAAACGGATGTACCCCGAGGAGAGCTTGAGCGATCCGCCGATCAGATTGAAGAGCGTCGACTTGCCGGCGCCGTTCGGTCCGATCAGCGCATGCCGGGACCCGGCCTTGACCGAAAGCGAGACCTGTTCGACCGCGCGCAGGGAGCCGAAGGTCCGCGTGACATGGATGAGTTCGAGGAGATCACTCATGAGGCAGCAACCGGTGGGTTCGTCGTCGCGGGCATCCGGCCGCGACGCCGCGCGGCAGCAGATAGACGACGAGGACGAAGAGGAGGCCGAGCAGCAACAAACCGTGTCCCACGAACGGATCGTGTCCGGCCAGCTCGTCGCGCGTGAAGACGACAAGAGCGGCGCCGGCGCAACTGCCCCACATCGACCCCATGCCGCCGATTGCGACGGCCAAGAGCGCCAGCGCGGAGACCTCGAAGCCGATGTCGCTGGGTGCGATGAATTGCTGAACCGAGACCCACAGCGCCCCGGCCGCGCCCGCCAGCGCGCCGGCCAGGCTGTAGGCGACGAGCAGATACCGGCCGACGGGGTAGCCCGTGGCCCCCATCCGTGCCTCGTTGTCCCGCATCCCACGTAAGGCCAGGCCGAAGGGAGCGCGCACCAGCAGCGAGGCCGCGCCGAAGAGGACAAGGAAGTGCGCCAGGACGTAGTAGTAGACCAGCCCGTCCTGTACTAAGGCCGACATTCCCCAGAACGGCACGACGGCCGGGATGCCGGACAGGCCGTCGGTCCCGTTCGTCACGCCGCGCCATTGGCCAGCCGCCTGGTAGCCCAGCTCGCCGATGGCAAAGGTGATCATGAGAAAGGGCGCGCCACGCGCCCGCACCGCGCCCGCTCCCGTGATCGCGGCGGTGGCCGCCGCAATCACGGCGGCAAGGGTGATCTGGACCAGGCCGACGTCGGTTGTTGTGCGCGCGAGGATGGCCGCCGTGTAGGCGCCGACGCCGAAGTAGGCGGCTTGTCCCAGCGAGGGCAGACCGGAGACGCCGGTGAGCAGATTGACGCTGATGGCTAAGAGGCCGAAGATCAGGCTTCTGGAGGCGATTGAGATGGTGTAGGCGTCGAGCACCCAGGGTGCGCCAAGCAACGCCCCCAGCGCGATGGCGCCGAAGACGAGGCGGCGCGAACGCGGAGTTTTCACCAGGCGATAGCCCCTCACGTTCGCCGCTCCATTGGTGATAGGCCGTGCGGCCGGATCGTCAGCACGGCGAACATCACCCCGAAGAGGAGGAACGGCGCAAATTCGGGCAGCAGCGCGATCCCAAGCGACTGCACCTGACCGACAAAGAGCGCGCCGAGCAGGGCGCCCCGCACCGATCCCAACCCGCCGATTACGACGATGACGAGCGAGAGCACGAGGACGCGCTCGTCCACGCCCGGTCCGGGGGCGAGGATCGGCGCCCCCAGCACGCCGCCGAGCGCGGCGAGCGTGGCGCCGAAGGCGAAGACGCCGAGCAGGACCTTGCGAGTGTCGACGCCTAGGGTACGCACCGTGTCCCGGTCGGCCACCGTGGCCCGGACTAATGCGCCCAGGCTGCCGCGCTCAATTGCAAGTGCGACAAGCGCCGCGAGCGCGCCGGCGACGCCGATGAAGACCAGCCGGTAGACGGGGTAGGTGTGTCCGACGAGGTGCATAGACCCGGCCAAGGCGTTCGGGGGAGAGGCCGGCAGCACTTCGCCGCCGTAGGCGGCCATGAAAAAGTCGCTCACGATGAACGCGACGCCCAACGTGAGCAACGCCTGGTCGAGATGGCCGCGGTTGGCGAGTGGTTGGGTGAGGGCGGCCAGCGCGGCGCCACTGACGAGCCCGACGACGAGGGCGGCGAGGAGCGCGAGCAGCAGGCCGAGCCAGCTACCGTCGGAGAGCTGGTAGGCCAGGTAGGCGCCGGCCAGATAGAGCGTGCCGTGGGCAAGGTTGAGCACGTCCATCATGCCGAAGACGAGGGAAAGCCCAACCGCCAGAGTAAACAGCAGCAGCCCGAAAGCTATCCCGTCGACGATGGTGATCAGGTTCGCGTCGAGCCAATCGATCACAATCACGCCATGCTGCTCGGACGCCGGCTAGGCGGCTGCCGGTAGGTCAGGAAGCCGGCCACTGACGAGGCAGCCGATGAAGACAACGGTGAAGAGCCCGGCGGCATGCGCGATAGCCTGCTGCTCCAGCCAGACCGTCGCCGGCTCCGGCGGCAGGTGGCCGCGCTGTATTGCTAACCGGACGGGCGTACTGATGACGGCCTCATGCACCGCCCACGGTGGGTGAAAGGCGACCGGCTGAAACGTCACGTCGACCAGGCCGGCGTCGCGCAGCAGGAAGGGCAACTGCCGGCCCAGGCGCGCGTTGCCAATGCTGTCGTGGAGGAGGTCGACGACGAGTCCGGCGATGCGCGGGTCGCCGCCCAGCATGGTGGCGGCGTAGTCGAGCTCAAAGCTGACGATTCGGCCGCCCGGTTTGAGGACGCGCGCCATCTCGGAGAGGCCGCGGGCCGGCTCAGCGAGATACATCAACACCCGCTCGGTCATGCAGGCATCGACGGAGGCGTCGGGCAAGGGGATCGCCTCCGCGTCGCCAGGCAGCCATTGCACATCGACGCCGCGTTGTTTGGCGCGACGAGCGGCCTCGGCCAACATCGTTTCGCGGTCGAGCCCGATCACCTGTATGCCTGGGTACTCCGCGGCCAGGCGGCAGGCCTCGTGGCCGACGCCGCAGCCCACGTCGAGGACCGTCTCGCTGGGCTGCAAGGCAAGCCGGGAACGAAGGCGCCGCTTATATTGCCGGACTTCCGGAATGGCGTCGGCGAGATCGAGAAAGCCGTACATCGCTTCGGGCGTGCCCGCTTGATTGGCGTCGGTGAATTCAACGTGAATGTCGTGGCTCACGTTGCGTCTCTCCTGTCCGCGGTGCTAGCCGAGGGTGGCGAGCTCACTGATGATGACGTTTGCCAGCGCACCGCTGCCGTCCTGGTCCTGGACCTGGCGCAGATACCACGTTTGGGTCGGCGTGCGCCGCTCGTTGAACTCCCAGGGGCCGCGCGGGCTGTCGATCTGTCCGATCCGGCCAATCGCCTCATTGATCGCGGGCGAGGAGAGGTCGTCACCAGCCTCCGCGATTGCCAGGTCGAGCACCATCGCCGCGTCGTACGCCGCCATGGCATAGGTCGTTGGTTGCGTGCCATGCCGTTCCTGATACTCCGCGACGAAGGTTTGATTTGCCGCGTTGTCCAGGTCCGGCGAGTAGTTCTGGGAGGTCCAGATGCCCAACGCGGCGTCGCCTTGCGCTTCGAGCAGCTCGGCGCCTTCGGTCAGGTAGCCTGGCGCGTAGAGCTCGATCCCCGCCTCCCGCAACCCGAATTGCTCGAACTGCTTGACGAACTCGACCGCGGCGCCGGCCGCGTAGAAGCAGTAGACCGCTTTGGCGCCCGATTGCAGGATATTGGTCAGGTACGGCTGGTAGTTCGCCGTCGTCGGGAAGGGTGTATAGGCCTCGCCGGCGACCGTGCCGCTCGCGGGGAGGAACGTGCTCTTGAAGCCTTCAACGTATTCGCGGCCCGCCGCGTAGTCAGCCGCGATCAGGTAGACCGACTCGTCTTGGTGCTGGTTTGCCACGAACTCGCCCAACGCCACGCCAGCGTCGTCGTTGAGGAACGAGCTGCGCCAGATATAGGTGTAGTCGTCGATCGTGCTCGGCGAGGAGTTGGTGCCGACGAGCGGGATTTCGGCGGCTTGCACCGCGTCTTTGATGGCGTGCATGGCCAGCGAGGTGAGTGCCCCCGCCATCGCGTCGACCTGCTCCTGTGCCAAAAGTCGTTCCCCGGCCGCTTTGCCGGCCTCCGCCGTATCGCCCTCGTCAGCGATGACGACGTCGACTTCTCGCCCACCGAGCCGGCCATCGTTGAGATCGAGGTAGAGCTGAAAGCCGTTCTTCGTGTCTTCGCCCAACGTCAGGTGCGCGCCCGATTGTGGGATCAGCAAACCGACTTTCAGCGTCTCCGACGTGTCGTCCGAACTATCCCTGCCAAGACTGGCCCCGCTGCATCCAGTGATGAGCAACAAGGTCATGGATAGGGCCGTGAGTGAATACCACCAGTCGCGTCGATGCCGTCGGTCCGTCATACTTCCTCACCCATACGCGTTCTCCGCGCACTTCTAGGCGGCGTTTGACAAGCTCCGTCATGCTGAGCCGAAGCCGAAGCATCCCCCGGCGAAGCCGGTCCCGCGTGCCGCCGCGGCGCTTCGCGCGGGGATGCTTCGCTGCCTCAGCATGACGGTTGGCAAACACGGCCTAACTGCCAGACCGCCGGTTATGAGGCGATCTGCCTTGGCCGCGGCGCGGCGACTTGTCCAGGTTAGCCACTCCACGCGTGCAGGGAATCCGTAGTCTTAAGGAATTTTTCCGGGATGAGCGGTGGGTTGCTGTTCCGTCAAATGACGTATCGGCATTGGTACAATCGCGCCCGTGTGCCGTCATCGGGTCTGACAGGGGAGACATGTGACCAAGGTCCAGTCCCGTGCAGACGTCATCGTGGTCGGAGGCGGTGTCGTCGGGTGCTCGATTGCCTATCGGCTGGCGGTGGCCGGGCAACGGGTGCTGCTGCTGGAACGGCGTGGGCTGGCCGCGGGGGCATCGGGCCGCAACGGCGGGATGACGGGCGCCGGGTCAATGATGCACGCCGGGGCGGGCGCGGCGGTCGCGGCGTTGACCAACGCGAATCTGGCGATGATGCGGGCGTTGCCGGCGGAGTTGGAATGCGACTTCGCGCTGCGGCTGCCGGGAACGCTCGACGTGGCGACGACGCCGGAGCAGTACGAGCAGATCGCGCATGGGGTCATGCTTCAGCGCGCGGCCGGGCAGGACGTCTACCTGCTTGATCGGGAGGAAGCGCGGTCGCTGATGCCCGCGCTGAGCGAGGCGATTCTTGGCGCGAAGTTCGCCGCCGGCAACGGTCATCTGTGGCCCTTCGCATTGGTCAACGGCTTCGCCGGCGCGGCGCGACGTTTCGGGGCCGAGATCCGGATTGGGGCGGAGGTCGAGCGGTTGGTCTACGCCGGCGACCGTGTGGTGGGCGTCGTCGTCAACGGTGACCGGATCGAGGCCGCGGAGGTCGTGCTGGCGACGAATGCCTACACACCGCGCCTGATCGACCTGCCACCCGGCGCGATCGTCCCGGCGCGGGGGCAGATCCTGGTGACGCAGCCGCTGCCACCGGTGCTGGCACATCCCTTCGGCACGAACTTCGACAAGGAGTACGGCCGGCAGACGGCGCACGGCCCGATCATCTGCGGCGGCTACCGGCGACTCGACGTCGACGAAGGGCTGGGCCACTACGAGGAACGGGTGACGCCGCCGGTCTTGGCCGGCATCGCCCGATGCCTTACCAGCCTCTTCCCGGCCCTACGCGGCGTGCGGTGCGTCCGCGCCTGGGCCGGGATCATGGGCTTCACCGCCGATGGCCTGCCGCTGATCGGGCGCGACCCAACCCGGCCGGGGTTGACGATCGCCGCCGGCTTCAACGGCGGCGGCTTCTCCTGGGCCGCCATCACCGGCACGGTCGTGGCTGACCTCCTGACCGGTCACGAAGTAGGGTTCGATCTTTCGCCGTTCGATCCGAGCCGGTTTGCCGCGGGAGACGCCGCCTGGACCAACCCGTTCACCGCCGGGGAGCGCTCCGCCGTGGCGGCGCCGATGGGCGGCGTCTGAAGCGTCGTGCCGGCTGGGAACGACGTGGCTCAGCGCGCGGTGGCGGCGAGCGCGCGGCGGCTGACCGCGATTGCGGCGCCGACCTTGAGCGTGTTGGAGACCGTGCAGCCACGCTCGGCAATCAGCAGGAGCTTGTCGATCTCCTCGTCAGGCGCATCGGCCTCGACGTCGGCTTCGATCGTCACGTCCGTGTAGCGGGGAGGCGCTTGTTCCTCGATACCGCGCACGATGAGGTCAACCCGATGCAACGTGATGCCCCGCGCCTCGGCTGCCCCGGCCAGCGTGGTCATAAAGCAGCCGCCTTGCGCGGCCAGGAGCAGTTCGCCGCCGGTGAATCCCAGGTCCGCGCCGCCGCGTTCGATCCGGCGGTCGACCGTGGTCGCGTGCGTCCGCGCGCTGATCAATCCGGTGAAGCCATCGACGAGGCGCACGCGAACTTCCGAATTAGTCATGGTTTTCCTCTACAAGCGACATTCCTCGGCATCCCAACGGGGCATGCCACGGCCGCGGATTGTACGCCGAAGGCGTCGCTTCGTGGCACAATCCCTTCAGTTCTGGATGCGATCGGTACGTATGGTTAGGAGGAGACTGATGGAACGGCGCGTGGTGAACCCGTGGACGTGGCAGGACAAATTTGGCTTCGTCCAGGCGAACGCGATCAGCAATCCAACGAACTTCCTCATCTGCGCCGGGCAAACTTCGGTGGACGCCGACGGCAATCCGATGCATGCGGGGGACATGGCGGCGCAACTGAATCAAGCTATGGACAACGTCGAGACGGTGCTGGCACAGGCGGGGTTTTCCCTGCCGGACATTGTGCGGCTCAACTACTACACGACCGACGTCGACCGGTTTCTTGAAGCATCGGGCACAATCGGCCCACGCCTCGGCGCCGCCGGTTGCCGGCCGGCATCGACCCTGCTTGGCGTGTCGCGTCTCGCCTTCCCCGAATTTCTCATCGAGATCGAAGTCACGGCCGCGAAGTGATTCACGGCCCCCCCAACCCCCCCAATCCTGGGGGGAGCACGACGGACGATGGCGCGGCGTCTTCCGTCGTCTCCCCCAAAGTTGGGGGGGCGGGGGGGCAAAGCCGTTACGCTCGCGGCAGCGTCGCCCGCGCGTCGGACGCCGTGTCGATGGCCATGAATCGCGACAGAAGGTTTCTCATGGCGATCGACGGTCCATGCTGCATGCAGCGAGAGGGGCGAGAACGTGGGAGCTTACTCGAGCTTATTCCGCGCCGGGAACGTGCCATTCGCTGAAGAGATCTTGCCGACTGTGTAAGATGCGGTTCACACGTATGGCGGCGCCATCGCTCCTATAGATCAAGATGTGCTGGCCGACGCGCAAGCTTCGACAGCCAGCGCCTATGTCTTCACGCGATTGACCGATCCCCGGAAACTGGCCTATCTCTTCGAGGGCACGATCCAACAGAGCTTGATAGGCGTCCCTTTGTTGTTCGCCCCACGTCGTCAGGCTCACAAGCAGGATGTCATCGTAATCGCGAAGAGCTCGCGGCGAGAACTCAACCGTCCGCTTAGGGGCAGACATCGGGACTCGGCCGCTCGCCCGCCTTGGCTCTGCGAATGGAGGATTGTTTCAGCTCCTCAAGCAGCTCGGGAGTTACGGGAATCCCTTCGCCCCACTCTCCCTCAGCTACGGCCTCTCGCAGGCGTTGCAGTCGGCGGTCTCGATCCTCGAGTAGGCGTAGCGCCTCTCGCACCACGGCATCGGCGTCGTCATACGGACCGGTTTCGACCTTCTGCTGGATCATCGCTTCGATTTGGGGGGCAAGTTGTACGCTCATCGAGTCGTCCTCCGACACCTAGCGTAGCAGCTGGCGTCGCTGCTGCAAGCCGTCGCGTGCTATTGTGGCAGTGGGCGCAATCACCCGCCAGGGAACCACCTACTCGATTCCATGAAAACCGTCGGACGATGCCGTGAGGAGGAGCGACGATGAAGACGCTGGCCTGTGGCGAGATCATGGAAGGGTGTCAGGCGCGGTTCGAGGGCGAGACCGAGGACGAGGTTCTCGCCCAAGCGGGCAAGCACGCCGCCGAAGACCATGGGATGGAGGTCACGCCCGAGGTCGTCGAACTGGTGCGGTCGCACATCCGCGATGCGGGGGCCGCGCGGACGGCGAGCGGCTAGCAGCTCACAGCTAGCCGCTCATCTCACCGCACCGAACGCAGCATCAGCGTTGGCTTGCGGGGCTTCTTAGCGGCTTCGACGCTGAGGCGGGCGGCGACGCGTTCGGCCGCGTGCTGAAAGGCTTTGCCGGTGGCCGAGTCGGGGGCGGAGGCGACGACCGGAACGCCGGTGTCGCCGCCGGCGACGACGCGCGCCTCGATCGGTACTTGACCGAGCAGCTCGACGTTGTTCTGCTCGGCGACGCGCTTGCCGCCGCCGCTACTGAAGATGTCGTGCGTCTCGCCACAGGAAGGGCAGACGAAGCCGCTCATGTTCTCGACGATGCCGAGGATCGCCGTCTTCACCTCCTCGAACATCTTCAGACCCTTGATCGCGTCGGCCAGGGCCACATCCTGCGGGGTCGTCACGATGACCGCGCCGGAGATGGGAATGGTCTGGACCAGGGTGAGCTGGACGTCGCCGGTGCCGGGCGGCAGGTCGATGATCAGGTAGTCCAGCTCGCCCCAATCAACGTCGTTGACGAACTGGCGGATGAGCTGGGCCACCAGCGGCCCCCGCCAGATGAGCGCCTTTTCCGGGTCGAGGATGAAGCCGATGCTCATCAGCTTCACGCCGTGGGCGTCGAGAGGGACGATCCGGTTGTTGCGCATTTGCGGCTTATCGTGCGCGCCCATCATCAGAGGCACGCTCGGGCCGTAGACGTCGGCGTCGAGTAGCCCGACCGCTGCCCCGGCCCGGGCCAAGGCGACCGCGATATTGGCGGCGACGGTCGACTTACCGACGCCGCCCTTGCCGGAGGCGACGGCGACCGTGTTCTTGACGCCCTTGATCGGCTGCGCGTCCGAACGACCGGTGCCGCTGGAGCGGACGCGCGAGGACCACTTGATGGAGACCTCGCCGAGGTCGGGGACGGTCGCCAGGGCGTCGCGCAGGTCCGATTCTATCTTGCCGCGCAATGGGCAGGCGGGCGTCGTCAACTCGACGTGGACGCGGACGTTGCGGCCGTCGATCTCGACGTCGGGGATCATGCCGAGCTCGACGAGCCCTTGGCCGATCTCCGGGTCGTTGACCGGTCGGATCGCTTCAATAATGGTTTCTTTGGTCAATTCAGACTGACCCATCGTCGTTGTCGTCATCTACGAACCCCTTGTTCCCATATGGCGGGAAGCGAGAAAGGAGAAAGTGGTGGGGGCGGGAGCAAACGCCGTGCCGCGCCGCCAAAAGTGTACTACCTGGCGGCAAGCGACGGAACGAGAATCGGGGCGTCGTGCCCGACGGTCAGTCGTCGGCGGGCGTGGCGGTGCGGCGTGATCGCCGGCGGCGGAATCGACCAGCGGCCGGAGTGGCCGACTCCGCGATCGACGCGGTGCGGAGCGGCTCGATCCAGATCCGCTCGATCGCCGGGATCGCCGCGGCCAATGGCAGCGCCAAGAAGATGCCGAGGACGCCGAGTAATTGTCCGCCGATGAGCACGGCCATGAGGATAGCGAATGACGAGAGCTGCAGGCGGTTGCCGAAGATCCGGGGAGAGAAGAAGTAATTCTCCACCTGCTGGTAGAGCACGTACGCGGCGAAGATGATCAGCGCCTCCGGCCACCCTTCGACCAATGCCAAGAGGACCGCCGGAATCGTCGCCAGCACCACGCCGACCATCGGGATGGCGGCCATGAACGCGGCCAGGAGCGACAGAAAGGCCGCTTGCTGGACGCCAACCAACGTCAGAGTGATGAAGGTGAACGTGCCGAACATGGTGGAAAGGGCGAGTTGGCCAGCCACGTATCCGCTGACCGTGCGGCTGATCTCCGGCAGTGTCTGCCGGACCTTCGTCTCGTAGCGGTCGGGCAGGTAACGGACGGACCATTGGTAGATGCGGCCGCCGCCGGTCAACAAATAGGCCGTGATGACCAGGACGATGAGGGTATTGCTGAGCGCGGTGATGATGCCCGCGCCGACCGAGAGCACCTGTGGCACGGGGAGAGGAATGCTGACGCCTTCTTCGGCTTGGCGCTGGGCGAACTCTTCGAGGCGTTGGTAGACCGACGGATAGCGATCTTGGAGCAGTCCTTGCGTCCGCTCGACTTGGGACGGCAAGTCCTCGACGAAGTCGGCGCTCTCCTCGATCATCGGCGGGATGACGAGCAGGAGTAGGAGCGAAGTGAGCGCGAGGAGGCCGAAGAAGACGACGGCGACCGACCGTCCGCGGGTGAGCCCTCGGCCTTCCAGCCAGGTGACCGCGGGATACAAGGCCGCGGCGAGCAGCATCCCGACGATGACCAATAGCAGGGTCGACCAGAGCTCGAAGAGGAGCCAAATGATGACAAGGAGCAGGATGACCCTGGCCATCGTGTGCCAGGGCAACTCGACCTCGGTGATCGTGGTCACGGCGCCGGTCGGCGCCCCATTGGGCGCGTCCGGCTCCCCGGCGGCCGCCGGCGCCGGTCGGGACTCCGCGCGTCCCATCCCTGTTGGTCCTCCCCTGGTGGGGTGCGGCGTCCGCTCCGGCCGTCCCCAACCGCCGTCGATGCTAACACGGCGCGGCGGAACTCACCCAGAGCACTCTGCGTGCGATTCCCAGGACATGGGAAGGGTCTCTCC
>JBOGUF010000154.1:0-13835 GCA_050696075.1 Thermomicrobiales bacterium | reverse complement strand
ACCCCCGACTCCTGACTCCTGACCCCAGCGACCGGAGGGAGCCATGGCGCAGCACACGGAAGCGATCGAACACAACGGGCACGGGCACGAGCACCCGGGCGAGTTCACCTATATCAAGGTCGCGGTCTTCCTGGTCACCATCACGATCGTCGAGGTCGCGATCTACTACATCGACTGGATGCACGATACCGGCGCCCTCGTTCCAACCCTGATCGTGCTCTCAGCGATCAAGTTCTCGGCCGTCGTTGGCTACTTCATGCACTTGAAGTTCGACGACAAACTCTTCCTCTGGAAGTTCGGCTCCGGGCTCGCGATCGCCGCCTCGGTCGTGCTGGTGCTGGCCGTCCTCTTCGGGTCCCACGGACTCGACTACGCGCAAACCTTGCTTCCATAGCGCGCGGGAACCATCATGCCGCACCTCTCCTTTCCCATCCTGCACGCCGGCGACGGCTACCCCGAAGGGTTTCTGCACAGCGCCTGGCGCTTCGAGCCGAGCGTCGTGCTCGGCGTATTCGCCCTGATCGCCGGCTACGTCGCCTGGACCGGCCCGCTCAATCGTCGCCGGCCTGGCTTCGAGGAGCGGCCGGTCACCGGCGGGCAAACGGCCGCCTTCATCGCCGGCTGCCTCGTGATCCTCATCGCCCTCGGGCCGCCGCTGGACGATTGGAGCGACAACTATTTGCTCTCCGCCCACATGGCCCAACACCTGATCCTGATGCTGCTCGTCGCGCCGCTCTGGTTCATCGGGTTGCCGGCCTGGGTGCTACGGCCGTTGACGCGCAACCTCGTCGTTAATCGCGTCGGGCGAACGCTGACGCGCCCGCTCGTCGCCTTTCTGATCGCGAACGCGGCCCTCGTCCTCTGGCACATGCCGAGCTTCTACAACGCCTCGCTCGAATCCGAACCGGTGCATATCGCGATGCATTTGACCTTCATCGGCGTCTCGGTATTGGCCTGGTGGCCGATCCTCGGTCCGCTCCCCGAGTGGCCGCGCTTGCCGCAAATCCTGCAGTGCCTCTACCTCTTCCTGATGACGATTCCCCGCGGCATCGTCGGCGCCTTCATCACCCTCTCCGAACCAGGACTCTACGAGGCCTACGCCGCCGCGCCGCGCCTCTGGGGCATCAGCCTGGCGACCGACCAAGAGCTCGCTGGCCTGCTGATGTGGGTCATCGAGAACCTCATCTACCTCATCCTGATCACCGTCATCTTCTTCAAATGGGCCGGCCGCGCCGACCGCGAAGCCCGCGGCGAAAGCGCCTGCCCGGCCAAGACCCTCTCCCCGGTGGCGCGCCAATGAGCGCGCGACGCATCCGGTGGGGGGCGGGCCTATACTGTGCGGTGCTGGTGGTTCGACACGAGCGAGTGGAGAGTGGCCATGGCCATCGAGCATCCATCGCGCGTCCATCCCGCCCGATCAGGCGGGGTCGAGCCGGCGCCGTACGACGAAACGTCGGTGGTGTGGGTCTTTCTGTGGACGCTCTTCGTCTTCAAGATCGCCACGGTGGGCGCGATCGTCTGGGTATCGCGTGGTACGGATGCTTGGGCGCTGTTGACGGCGACGACCTGGCCATTCTTGGTCATCCCGGCCGCGGCGGTGGCCGGTCCCGCGGTCTTCTATTTCCGGTTGCGCCGCGTGCGGCGTCGCCGCGAGCAGTTGCGCCGCGCCGAGTGGATGTTGGACGGCTGATCGGGGTCAGGAGCTAGGAGTTAGGAGTCAGGGACAGCGCGTCGTATCGTCCCCTGACCCCCGACTCCTAACCCCTAACCCCCGACGGAGTGGGGTATGGGCGAGAAGATCTACCGGCACTTTGTGCGGCCCGAGTCCGTCGCCGTGGGGGCGTTGGTGATTGCCGGGATCATCATCATCGCTATCGGCGAGATGCTCCTCAGCCTCTACGAGCATGGCAGGCCGGAACCCGAACGGTCTGAGCTCTATGTCGCGACCGGGCTTTCGTTGCTGATCCTGGCCGTGGGCGCCTTCTTGGCGACGCGCCCCCGTGGCGACGGGGCGCTCGACCGGCCGGTCGCCATCGGCGGCGATGCGATCTTCGCCCCGCCCCTGCCCCCGGTCGACGTGCGTGCCCGCCGCGGCCCGCTCGGCACGGCCGACGACCTCAAGGAAGGCGATACCCTCTACGCCCGCAGTGGCGCGCTGGCCAAGGTCATCGGCCTGATCCCCGGCGGTGAGGAGCATGGCATCCGCTACAAAGGGTACGTCTACGCCCAGGGCCTCTTCGGCGCCAGCGACGAGCTCTGGATCCCGGTCGAAGCGGTCACCGATGTTTACCCTGAAACCGACTCCGCCTTCCTCGCCATCAAGGGCGACGAAACCGAAACCTTCGGCTGGAACCGCCCCCCCGAACACTTCCGCCGCACCCCTCGCCCCCCGGAGCTGCCGAAGGCGTTGTAGGGCGTGATGGCACACGACGGATGGCTATGTCGGCCGGTCGAATCTCGATATTGCGACACGTGCTTTCTGCCCTGCTGAAGGCGGCAAGTTGGCTATGAAGCGCGCGGATATCCACGAGCTTCATTACATCACGCCCATCGAAAACGTTCCGTCCATCATGGCTCATGGCATTCTGAGCTTCAGGCGCGCCAGGTCGATTAGGCACCTATCTGTTGCCATGCCCGAGATACAGGGCAGACGGGAAGGCGTCACAATACCAGGCGGAAGGCGCCTGCACGAGTATTTCAATCTCTATTTCAACGCCCGAAACCCCATGTTGTATCTCCGTCTTCAGGAAGGACATCACAGTACCCTGTGCATCCTACGAGTAGATGCAACCGTGCTCGATCTCCCTGGTGTGGTGATTGCGGATGGTAATGCCGCGGCAGGGGCGACGGCATTTTGGGCGTCACCAGACGGTCTATCTCGGATTGACAACGAACGGGTCTTCGCGCAGTATTGGACCGACCCCGACCCGTACGTACAACGCGAGAAGAAGCGAGCCATCATGGCAGAAGTGCTTGTGCCGGATCGAGTAGCGCCGGACCTCGTTATAGGCGCCTGTGTCTCCTGCCGCGCGGCATCTGGTGCGCGGGCATTGACAGCGTGCAATCTAACCACGACAATAGAAGAACATTTGTTCTTTCTAGGTCGATGAGAGGCCGTAAGTGATGGTCAACGTTCTGGTCGGAGACCTGTTCCAATCCAAGGCCCAAACCCTTGTCAATACCGTGAACCGCGTGGGGGTGATGGGAAAGGGAATCGCCTTAGAGTTCAAGCGGCGTTTCCCGGAAATGTACGACGATTACGTCGCACGGTGTGCTCGTGGTGAGGTGCGGCTCGGACAGCCTTACCTCTTCCAACGACCGTCGCCTCCATGGGTGCTCAACTTCCCGACGAAGGATCACTGGCGATCTGTGACCAAGCTTGACGATATTGTGCGCGGGCTAGAGTACTTGCTTGCCCATTATCGAGAATGGGGGATCTCGTCGTTGGCCGTTCCCCCCCTAGGCTGTGGCAACGGGCAACTCGAATGGCGGGTTGTCGGGCCAACGCTTCATCACTACCTCGGCCTGTTCGATATACCTGTCGAACTCTACGCGCCGTATGGAACCCCTCACGAGCAGTTGGCGTCGGGACTCTTCCAGCGTTCGCTCCCGCTTCTGAATGAGGAGCAAGACCTCATGCCGGAGCCGCAATGGATTCCACCCGCCTGGGTGGCGATTGTTGAGATCGTGAAGCGGGTCGAGGATCAGCCCTATCATTGGCCGATCGGAAGGACGATCTTCCAAAAGATTGCGTACATTGCCACGATCCAAGGCCTGCCGACGCATCTCAGTTTCGAGAAGAACAGCTACGGCCCGCACTCGTCGCAACTTAAGCAACTCGAATCCCGCTTAGTCAACAATGGACTGATTCGTGTTGAGCCGCGTGGCAAGATGGTCGCGGTTGAAGTCGGGCCAACGTTCGACGACGCGCGAAGGGCCTACCGGGCTGATCTTGACCAGTGGGAAGAGATCATTGCTCGCACGGCTGACCTTTTCATGAGGATGACCGGTCGTCAGGCCGAGGTTGTTTCCACCATCATGTTTACCGCGCGGTCACTCGCCGCGGCGGAGTGTGGGATGCCGACGGAGCGCAGCGTTGTCGACGCGGTCATGGAGTGGAAACAGCGCCGACAGCCACCGTTCGATGAAGGCGAGGTGGCCGTCACGGTACGAGATCTTGCCGCCCTCGGTTGGCTCCAAGTGCGTCCGAGTGATGACATGCCGCTGCCGGAAGACGACGTGCTTCTTTATGCGTAGCTACTGCACATGAGTTGACGCGTATCGGCTAACAAGGTTGCGCCAGAAATGGTCTGGCTTGAGTGATGGGACGCCAAACTCGTCGATGAGCAGCCTGATCACGGCTCCAAACTGGACATGAGCGGTTGGAATATGCATGTTGCCCGGCGGAACTGGGAGCAAGCCCCTCCCGAATGCGAGTGGTAGACCAGGATCTCTCCATCCTCACGGTCCAGGATGCTGAAATCGTAGGCCGCGGTGTCAACCCGCCACACACCCCGGTTCAGGGCTTCTGCGCCAGTGGGGAGCGACTCGATGACGAGGGCGACCGCCTCGGCGGGGAATTGACTGTGCCGGCGCAGTCGGGCAGCAACCTGGGAGATGCCGGCTCGGTGGAGGACGCTGACGGCGGCGTCGCGCAGCAGCGCCAGCACGGTTGGTCCCTGCCCGGCGTGAATGAGACTGGCGTCCTCGCCGAAGCTGACGTCCTTGCGCCGATGCAGGCGGTTCTCAATCGTCCCATGGCCCCGCTTGAGCGCGAGCAGGCGGGCGGGGTCGGCCCGATCCGGAGCCAGGCTGGTGATCCCGTAGTGGCAGGCTCGTTTCTCCTGGCCGTGCTCGCGCCAGGTGCGTTCCAGGCGAAAGACTTGCTGGAGGCCGGGCCAGTCCAGGTAGACAGTCAGGTCGGTGGAGGCGACCAATTCGCGCCGCTCCCGACTCCGGCCGTGGCCGGTCTCGACGTTAGCGGGCGGATCGAAGAGCAGGTGGAGATCGGCGTGGAGGGTCGGTTGGTTCTCCTTGACCGGCAGCACGTAGTCGCCGCCCGCCGCCTGCACCTGCCGACAGAGGTCGCGCTGACAAAACAAGGCGTCCCCGGTCAAGACGCGGCGGCGCCAATCGATGCGGCCGAGCAATGCTGGGGCCACGCTCAGTTCGGCCTCGGCTTGGTCGTCCGTCCCGGTCCCGATGGGTTCGTGCGCCACCACCACGCCGTGGTCGTGGCAGAAGGTGCTCAGGGCATGCACCGGGCCGCCGCTCGTGGCAAAGCGCAGCCGTCCCCGCTGGGCTTTGCCGTCGATGGCGATCTCCTGCCCGTTGCTCGCGGCGGGCGGGACCACGCTCGAGGCGAAGCCGGCGGTCAGCGCGGCGGCCAGTGCCGACCCATCACGTTGGCGGCAGAGCCGCTGCCGCGTCGATTGGCAGGGCGTCCGGGGGGCGGGAAGCCGAGGGCGGCGAGCAGGGGGGCATCCTGGCGGGCGCCCCATTCGGCGATCGCCAGCACCGAGTGCTGGTTGGCCAGGAGCGCGGCCACCGCCAGGGCGAGCATGGCCGGCAGCGGATAGACGACACTGGCGGCGCGGCGGGGATCCGGGACCTCACGGAAGGCGGCGGCCAGACTGGTGGGCGAGACGGACAGCGGGCTGAGCGGTGGCGTAGACTGCACGGTGGACGCCTCCTGGGCAGGATCGACGCATCGAACACGTCTATCCTCTCAGAGGAGTCCGATTGCTGCGCCCACTACTCGCGCATAAGCCCTGCACCCCGGTTGGCGTCCGTGCCCTCGACGATACGGTATCGAATGCTGACGAAGAGCGCGAAATTGTTCCGGCCGCATCGTGAATCGAGCGGCACCGCGAAACCTTGTGGTGCGAAGGTCGCGACGTGGACCGTTTTTGAGGGACGGTAGCCGCTGGCGAGAAACGGTGGGTGGGTGATACACAACGCGGCCTGGCGAAGTGGGTCGAGGAAAACCTCGACCGCATCCTCCGGCGTCTTAGCGGCCAAAGGGGATCAACGAGGCGAGGCGGGTGATGTGGCGATTGCCCGCGGTGTTCGCGATGTCACGGAACTCTCCCGCATCCCAACGTCGAATGAACTCATCGCCACTCATGCCCATTAACGTGCGCGCTTGCCGGTCGAACAGCGCACGTCCTTCCTCATGCGTCGACCAACGGATTGCCTGATCGGTGGCCTGCTCGTCTTGATGTTCGACGTGGCGTGCCGGCATCGCCATAATCAGTGTCCCTTGAGATCTGGACCACCCCGCCGTGATCTCGGCGAGGGCCTCAATGCCGGCGTCCTCCTCTTCTGCCGCCCCGCCGCTTCCTCGCCGCCCCCTCCAGCACCGTCATCCAACCCTCACCCGTCCACACCGGCCTCTGCCACGACCCCGCCGCCGAACTCGACGACATCTTCACGACAATGGTGCTGGTGCTTCCGCCCGCTCCCTAAGAAACATCACAGCGAATACTATTCGCCACACACCCTTTCTACTACACTCCTTAGCAACGTATGCAACTCAACGTCCAAGAGGCACCCATGACGAGCGTGCTCTCAGGCATCTCCGGCCAGTTCGGCAAGGCGCTGATCCTGGGGACGTTCTTCCCCGCGATCATTTTTGTCGTCCTCTGGCGCGTGCTCGTCCAGCCGTATCTCGCGCCCGCGTGGCAAGGGATCGAGTCGGTCAAGGGCCTCGACACTACCCACGAGGTCTTTGTGCTCCTCTTCGTGGCCATCGTCCTCAGCGGCCTGCTCTGCTTCCTCTACATCCCGCTAACCATGCTCGTGGAAGGCTACCCCTGGGAATGTAGGAGCGCGCCACTCTTGTCACCGCGTGCTGATATTATATAATCCGCATCTGTCCACATCTCGACGCAATCCGGCGGTCCGGCGGCTGCTACGAAGGAGGAGACGATCCGGCGACATACCGTTATGGAATCGGTTGATGTCGATGCCGGTACGCTGTAGTCCCGGCACGACGGATAGGCACACGGAGGGATAGCGACGTGAAGCATCGTCAGCGGATCTCGCGGTTTTCGTTGCTCGCCATCGCGCTCCTGATCGGCGGGCTGGTCGCCGCCACGCCCGGTTTGGCCTTCCAGGCCACGCCGCAAGCGACGCCGAGCGACACCGGCCTCGCCACCATCCCGGTCGCGCCGGGCGCCGAACAATCCGGCGCCGACCCCGAGGCGACCGTCACCTTCAATCTCGGCGGCGAGATCGACAGCGGCGACCCACAGGTCTACGCCTTCCTCAACGAGATCGAGATCGGCTCCAAGGTCTTCACGCCGCTGCTGGCGCTGAACGAGCAGAATCAAGTCGCCGACGCCGGCGCGGTCGCCATGCACGTCTCCGACGACGGCACGGTCTACACCTTCACCATCCGCGAGGGGATGACCTACACCGACGGCGTCCCGGTCACCGCCGAGAACTACGCCTATGGTCTCAAGCGCGCCTGCGACCCGGAGGTCGGCGGGCTCTACTCCAACATCCTCTACGACATTACCGGTTGCCAGGAGTGGCGCGAAGTCGACCTCGAAGCCGCCGCGGAGACTGTCCCTGATCTCCAGGCGGTGGTCGATCAGTCGATCCAGGCGATCGACGAGCAGACGCTCCAGATCACCCTCAATCAGGCCGCCGGCTACTTCCCCTACGTCATGGCCACCTGGCTCACCTACCCCTCCCGCCAGGACCTCGTCGAGCAGGGCGGCGCCAACTGGTGGCAGAGCCCCGACACCTACGTCGGCAACGGCCCCTTCAAGCTCGTCAGTTGGACCCCGAACCAGGAGTGGGTCTTCGAGCGCAACGACGACTACTTCCGCGGCGCACCCGGCATCAAGACTCTGATCTTCAAAGAGATCGACAACAGCCAGACCGAGTTCCTCGCCTACCAGCAGGGCGAGTTCGACCTGATCGGTCCCGCCGCCTCCTTCCTCCCCCAGATCGAAGCGGATGCCGAGCTCAGCGAGCAGTTCTTTCGGCAGACCGACGCCAGCACGTCCTACATCGCCTTCAACATGGAGGGGCCGCCGTTCGACAACGTTCAGGTGCGCCAGGCGTTCTTCTTTGCCATCAACCGCGAGCAGTACATCAACCAGATCCTGAACGGCGTCGGCCAGCCCGCCGGCACCTTCCTCTACGAAGGCATCCCCGGCTACCAGGAGGTCTTCCAACAGACCTACAACCCGGAGCGGGCGCGGCAGCTCCTGGCCGAGGCCGGCTACCCGAACGGCGAGGGTTTCCCCGAACAGCAGTTCCGCTTCGTCGCCGACGATCCGGTTGCCCAGCAGCGCGCCACCTTCTGGCAGCAGAACATCCTGGACGTCCTCAACATCGAATTGCAACTGACGCCGACCGATAGCGCCGAGCTGCAAACACTGCGCACCCGCCGCGACCCGGACCTGAAGATCTACCTCGGCAACTGGTTCGAGGACTACCCGCACCCGCAGAACTGGCTCTCGCTCGTCTACGGCCCCGGCTCCACCCGCGCGCCGCTCGGCTGGGAGGATCAAACCTTCTACGACCTCGTCCGCCAAGCGGACGCCCTCCCGATCGAAGAAGCCGCCCCGCTCTACCAGGAGGCGGACGCCTACCTGGCGGAGAACGGGCCGGTTGCGTTCTACATCCACGGCGAATCGCTCGTGCTGGTGAGCCCCGCCCTCCAGGGCTACGTCACCTATCCCACCAGCGTCGTCGACACCCGCTACCAGATCGAGAAGATCTACAAGACGAGCGATTAGCCGTGAGCCGTGAGCCGTTAGCCATTGATCGCCCGACCTTGGCTGAATCAGATGCCGTGGATCGGCTCTTGGTGCAGCCCTTGACCAGCGACGATTGGCTAGCGGCTCACGGCTGACGGCTCACGCCTGACGGCTGACGGCTCAACATGCTCAAAATCTTCCTCAACCGCCTCCTCTGGACCATCCCCGTCCTGTGGCTCGTCGCCACGGTGACGTTCTTTCTCATGTACGCCGCGCCGGGCGGACCGTGGGATGCCAAGTCGGGCGACCGGTTCCTCGATCCAGGACTGGCGGCGTCGTTCAACCGGAAGTACGGCTTGGACGAGCCGATCTGGCGGCAATATGTCATCTACCTCGGCAACGCCGCGCGGTTCGACTTCGGCGATTCCTACCGCCGGGAAGGGACGCCGGTCGAGGAGATCATCCTCGATGGATTCCCCTACTCGGCGAAGATCGGCCTGCTCGCCTTCGGCATCTCGCTGGCCATCGGCATCCCGGTTGGCATCATTGCCGCCCTGAAGCACAACAGCCTCGTCGACTACGTCAGCCTGCTCGTCGCCACGGTCGGCTACACCCTGCCCAGCTTCGTCCTGGCGATCTTCTTCCTCGTCATCTTCGCCGTGCAACTCGAATGGGTGCCGGTCCTCTTCCGCGACTGGCGCGGCTACATTCTGCCCAGCGTCGTCCTCGGCATCGGCGGCTCCGCCTTCCTGGCGCGGCTCACCCGCTCCAGCATGCTCGAAGTGATGGGCCAGGACCACGTCCGCACCGCGCGAGCCAAGGGGCTGAAGCACCGGATGGTCGTCCTGCGCCACATCGTACGCAACGGCATGATTCCGGTCCTGACCGTCACCGGGCCGGCGCTGGCCGGATTGATCACCGGCACGATCATCATCGAGCGCGTCTTCGGTGTGCCGGGGATGGGCTACCTCTTCATCGACAGCATTAGCGCCCGCGACTACCCCGTCATCATGGGCACAACCCTCTTCTATGCCTTCATGGTCGTCCTTGGCAACCTGATGGTCGACCTCACCTACATCCTGGCCGACCCCCGCATCCGCTCGATCCGCTGACCGCCGGGAGGGAATGACGCGTGTCGATAACCTTGGCGGAAGCGGAGGCCAAACGGCCCGGCGCCCTTGGCGCTCCCTACCGGACGAAGCCGCGCGGGCTCTGGTGGGATGCTTGGCGACGCTTGCACCGGAACAAGGCGGCCGTCGTCGGGCTCATCTACATCGCGTTCATGTTCCTGATCGCGATCCTCGCCCCGATCCTCGCCCCCTACGAGCCGAACAAGATCGCCCCGACGGCCTTCGCCAACACACCGCCCTTCTGGATGGAGGGGAGCGACCCCGACTACCTCCTCGGCACCGACAGCCTGGCCCGCGACGAGCTGAGCCGCCTCCTCTACGGGGCGCGGGTAAGCATGATCGTCGGCTTCGTCCCCACCATCATCACGGTGATCCTCGGTGCGTCGGTGGGGTTGCTCTCCGGCTGGCTCGGCGGGCGGTGGGACAACTGGCTGATGCGCGGCGTCGACGTCGTCTACGCCTTCCCCGCCTTCCTCTTCTTCATTGTCTTGCAGGCGGCGCTGCGCCAAACGTGGTTCGGCCAACTCCTCGGCGGCCTGATGCTCCTCTTCGTCGCCTTTGCCATTACCGGGTGGGTCGGCATGGCGCGACTAGTGCGTGGCCAGGTCCTCTCCCTCAAAGAGCGGGAGTTCATCGAGGCTTCGCGCGCCATCGGCGTGCCGACCTGGTGCATCCTCCTCCGCCACATCCTGCCCAACACCCTCGCCCCGATCATCGTCTCCATCTCGTTCGACGTCCCGGCCTACATCCTGGCCGAAGCCGGCCTCAGCTTCCTCGGCCTCGGCATCCAACCGCCGACCGCAAGCTGGGGCAGCATGGTCTTCGAGAGCTTCCCCCTCATCACCTTTCTCCCCATCTTCGTCATCATGCCCTCGCTCCTGATCGCCCTGATCATGATCGCCTTCGCCTTCGTCGGCGACGGTCTCCGCGACGCCCTCGACCCGCGGATGAGCCAGTAGACGGCCAGGCGGCGAGGCGGCCAGGCGGCGAGGTGGCCAGGACGGCATGCAATTCGAAGGCATCCAAGTTCGGGTTCATGCGCGGGGCCGACTCTCGGGGGCGCATTGCCTACATCGTGACAGTCTACCCGGTCAGGAGGCGCCAACCATGACGAGGATCACCTACGACGAGGTCGGAGAAGCGCTGGGGATCACGTTCCACGAAGGCGCTTCCGCGGAAACGATCGAGATCGCCGACGGCGTCTTGCTTGACGTTGATGCCGACGGCCGTCCCTTGAGCCTGGAGTTTGTGTCGCTCCAGAGTCTCCCGCCGTTCCTGGCAGCGCACGGCGGAGAGTATGTCCTGGCAGAGCGTGTCGTGCAGCCCGCCTCGAAACGGCGCAGCGCATAGAGCCATGCTGACCAGGAAACGAGAATGAGAAGCCGGGCGGTCGCCAGACCGCCCGGCTTCTCGTTGCCGCCTTGCCACTTACGGCGCGGGCGTTCCCGCTTCCAGGAACAGGAAGCCCGGCTCGTCGGCGGCCAGCAGCGCCGAGACGAGGAGGACTAGCGGTTCCTCGCCGGCGTTGCGCATCGTGTGGGCCGCGTCCTGGTCGTAGGCGACCGAGTCACCGGCCTCCAGGATCGCCTCCGCTCCGGCCGGCGACTCCTCGGTCGCGGCCGGCGTGCCGGGCGTCGTGGCGCGCGTGATCGTGCCGCTGCCCTGCACGAACTCCGTTCCGAAGCTACCCGATTCGACGACCAGCACCACGCCGCCCGGGTGGCTGTGCGCCGGGATGCTCGCCCCCGGCTCCATCGTGATTCGCAAGAAGACGAGCGCGTGCTCCGGCGCCGAGGTCGGCATCACACTGCCCAGCGCCTCGACCGTCGTCCCGGCCAGCGGGTCCGCGTTGTCCTGCGCGTCCGCCCGCACGGCAACCGCCGATCCTATCAACGCCACAACCGCCATCACCGAGACGAAGATGATCCGTTGCATGGGTTCCTCCTTTACAGACAGGGTGCCCAGTGCCGAGTGTTGAGTGCCGCCTTCCGCCTTCCGCCTGCTAACGGCTAGCGGTTAGCGGCTCACCGATAGAAATAGGGATCGAGCACCGAGACCTTTGTGATCCGGTCGACTGGCAGCCCGTTGCGCTCGGCGGCCGTCCGGATCGCCTCCGGGTTTGGACCGTCGTAGACGCAGTAGGTCTTCGTCTTGTCCTCGTTGACGTAGGAATGGACCCAGGAGACCCCGAGTTCCCCATTGCGGTCGACGACGCCCAGGCAGGCCGCCGCGCCCTCTTCCGTCACCGGGATGTTGAGCCCATCGGGAAAGGTCCGTTCGACCATATAGCGGGCCATCGCCACGCCTCCTTTCTCATACCGCCGGACCCATCTCATCCGGCTGCCATGAGTCTGTGGCGGGCGACCCGCTGGTCGCATCGGGGCATGCCCCTATCTTGGGCGACCCGTACCCCCAGATTGGGTGGAGAGGCCAAGCTGTGCTGCCTGGCGCATCGCATCGGCGCGGGACGCCACGCCGAGCTTGGCGAAGATCGCGGAGACGTGGTGCTCGACCGTCTTCGGCGAAAGAAAGAGTCGGTCCGCGATCTCGGCGTTGCGCAGGCCGTCGCTGATGAGACTGAGGATTTCCGCTTCTCGTGCGGTCAAGTTCGCGGGGTTTGCTCGCGTCGCCGGGCGGGGGCCGCGCGGGATGCCGCGTGCGCCGAGGTCGCGCAGACGTTTGCCGACCATGGCCGCCATCGGCCGCGCGCCGAGGCGTTCGAAGATGGCGAGGGCGCGCCGCAACGGCTCCTCCTCGTCGGCATCGGCCAGCGCGCGCGCCTCCTCGTAGGGACAATCGAGCGCCGCCCACGCTGCCGCCGCACCCGCCCAGTCCCCGGCGATCTGGAACGCGAACGGCTCAGCGGCGTTCGACGGCGGAGCGTCGATGTGGCCGGTGCGCCAAAGCCAGTAACCGAGGTCGCCAATGTGCCAGCGGTGGTCATGTTGCAGGGCAAGGTCGTACGCGACACGTGCCTCTGCCGCCGCCCGCTGCCGGTCGCCGGCGAGCCAAGCTGCCTCGGCCCGAGCGGCACGGACCGGGGCGATCCGCTGGAGCGTGCCGGTCGGCGCCGCAAGCTCCCAGGCACCGTCGAGCGCGGCCCAGACCTCAGGGTCGCCGCGTCGGGCGCGGACGCGGCCGAGCGCGACGAGTGCCATCATCCGGCTGATAGCCGTTGGGTTGGGGTGACGCAGGACCGACCCGGCCAGATCGGTCGCTTCGGTCCAGTGGCCCAGATAGAGGCGCGTCAGGGCCAGCCATGCCACCATGTAGATGCCCATCGAGTCAAGGTCGCGCTCGGTGGCATACGCGATCCCCTCGCGTAAGTAGTGCTCGGCAAGGGGTAAGCGGTAGATCTCTCCGTAAGCGGAGCCGAGGTTGGTCAGCGCGGCGGCGACGTTGAGGTCGAGCCCGGCCTCATCCGCCAACTCGCGGCTACGCTCGATGTCGGCGCGTCCGGCGGCATCATCGCCCATCAGGAGGCGCGCTGCACCGACCGAGTTCAGGATGCTGATGAGCGATTCGACCTCACCAAATCGCTCGGCAAGGACGATCCCGCGTTCACCCCACATGACCGCGTCGACGCTATCCCGGTTGAGCATGCGTAAGTGGGCTTGGGTCCGGTACGCCATGACGTGCGCCGGACCTGGCGGCAACCCGTCAAGTTCGTCGAGCGAGGACTGGCTCGCCTCCTCCGCCTCGGCGTTGCGCCCCGCCAGCACCAGCGTGCTCGCCAACCATGCCAGACTCTCCGCCGCTTTCTCCCGATTGCCCGCGCGCCTGGCGATCACCAACAACGCCTCCTTCGCTGCGATCGCGTCCGCCAACTGACCGGTCGTGAAGCACTCGCGGAACCAACCGTCGAGCAAGGGCTCCCGTTGGTCGTCGGGCAGTTGCCCCGCGAATCGAAGCGCCCGGGCATACTGCGCCGCGGCCTCCCGGTGCGCGCGCAGCCCCGCCGCGCGGCGGGCGGCGGCCGGCGCGTAGG
>JBOGUF010000153.1:0-2704 GCA_050696075.1 Thermomicrobiales bacterium | reverse complement strand
CCTGCGCGGCGGCGCCTATAAGCCGCGCACCTCCCCCTACGAGTTCCGCGGGCTCGGCCAGCGCGGCCTCGAAATCCTGGCGATGGCGCGGGCGGAAACAGGGCTGGCAATCATCACCGAGGTGATGTCGCCCGCCGACGTCGAGACCGTCTACGAGTACACCGACATCTTCCAGATCGGCGCCCGTAACTCCCAGAACTACCTCTTGCTCGAGGAGGTCGGCCGCGCGGGCAAGCCGGTGATGCTCAAGCGCGGTTTGAGTATGCTGACGGACGAATGGCTGCTCGCGGCCGAGTACGTGATGGCCCAGGGCAACCCCGACGTGATCCTGTGCGAGCGGGGGATTCGCACCTTCGAGACGGCGACGCGCAACACGCTCGACGTGGCCGCGGTGCCGGTGATTCAGAAGCAGTCCCATCTGCCGGTCTTCGTCGATCCCAGCCATGCCGCTGGCAAGCGCCCCTTCGTCGCCGCGCTCGCTCTGGCTGGCGTCGCCGCCGGCTGCGACGGCCTGATGATCGAGGTTCATCCCAGCCCCGACCACGCCCTCTCCGACGGCAACCAATCGCTCGACTTCCAGGAGTTTGGCGATTTGATGCCGCGGATCGCGGCCGTCGCCCGGGCGGTCGGGCGCTCGTTGCCGGTTGCGGCAGATTTGGCAACCGCGTAAGACGCCTGGCAACACGATGTACACTGCTGTCGACGTGAAGGGGGATCGGTCATGGTGGCAGCATCGAAGACGATCACGGTCGAGCCTGGGACTGATTTGGATCGACTCCTCGAGGAAGCGACGACGACGACATTGGTGTTGGTGAAGGATGGGCAGCGGTTTCTCCTGCATCGGGCGCCCGAGGATATATGGGAAGGCTACGATCCCGAGGCGTCGATCCGAGGAATCTGGGCAGCCGCGGGCTCGTGGAAGGGCCTCGTCGACGCTGAGGAGTTCAAAGCGTACATCCGGGAGCGGCGCCGCACCAAGAATCGACCGTCCGTCCGGTGGTGACCCGCTACCTTCTCGATACGGACCGTATCATCGACGCGCTGCACGGAATTGCCGAAGCCACAGATATGCTCGCAACGCTTGCGGTCACCGGAGTTGCCGTGAGCCTGATTTCGTATGGCGAGTTGTACGAAGGCGCCTATTATTCGCGCGATCAGGTCGCCGGCCTTGCCGCACTTGCGGCGTTCGTCCGCGATAAGCCACTCTTGCCTGTGACTATGGAGGTTCTGGAGCGATTCGCGATCATCCGAGGCAGCCTTTCGCGCCAGCTACGGCGACAGATCGGCGACATGGACCTCATCATCGCCGCGACCGCTCTTGCATACGATCTGACCCTGGTGACGCGAAATCTGCGAGACTTCCAGCACATCCAAGACCTGACGCTCTACCAACCGGCGTGATCCGAAGCGAGCATTGCCATGCATGGAGAGGGTTTCGAACTCCTGCCTTTCAGACGAATGGATCCGGGTGAAAGCATCGCCCGATCGGCGGCCTTTCTGGATTCGATGCGCGCGCGACGGAGCGTCCGCATGTTCTCGACCGATCCGGTCCCGTTCGAGGTGATTGAAAACGCCGTTGCGACGGCCGGCACCGGTCCATCGGGGGCGAATCAGCAGCCGTGGCGTTTTGTGGTGGTTCAGGATGCCGAGGTGAAACGGCGGATCCGGGAGGCGGCCGAGGCCGAGGAGCGGGAGAGTTACGGGCATCGCATGAGTCAGGAGTGGCTCGACGCGCTCAAGCCGCTCGGTACCGGCCCGGACAAGCCGCATCTCGAGGACGCGCCGTATCTGATCGTCGTCTTCGAGCTGTTCTACGGGATGGAGCGCGGACCGGACGGGGTCGAGCGCAAGGTGAAGCACTACTACCCGAGCGAATCGGTCGGCATCGCGGTCGGCTTTCTGATCGCGGCGCTCCACCTGGCCGGACTCGCGACACTGACGCACACGCCAAGCCCGATGGCCTTCCTGAACCAGATCCTGGGTCGCCCGCGCAACGAACGCCCGTTCGTGGTGCTGCCGGTCGGCTATCCGACCGAGGACTGCGTCGTCCCGCGAATCAGCAAGAAGCCTCTCGATCAGATCATGCAGACCGTCTAATCGCGCATTGACCGCGCTCATAGGCAGGACTGCCTAATTGCGTCTCGCTCTGATCCGTCATACGAATCGGCGGTTTGGACGATGCATCATCATGGCTGAGCGGGCACAATTGGCTCATGACGCGGTTGGCAATCAGGAACCGCGCGGATCGAGTCATCAAGGAGGCCGTGGATGATCATCGTCATGGAACCCCACGCGGACCGCGAGGCGGTCAACGACGTCGTCGCCCGCGTCAAGGGGCTCGGGCTCGGCGCACACCTCTCGGAAGGGGAAGAGCGCACCATCATCGGGGTCGTCGGCGCGCCGCTGCCGCCGACGCTCGACGAGATGCTGGAGGTCTACCCCGGCGTCGAGCGGGTGGTCCGCATCACCAAGAAGTACAAACTCAGCGGGTGGGACTTCCACCCGCAGAAGTCGGTTATCCGCGTGCGCGACGTGGCCATCGGTGGCGACGCGATTACCGTCATCGCCGGTCCCTGCTCGGTCGAGAGCGAGGAGCAGACGCTGGACACCGCCCGCGCGGTGCGGGCCGCCGGGGCGACGATCCTGCGCGGCGGCGCCTATAAGCCGCGCACCTCCCCCTACGAGTTCCGCGGGCTCGGCCAGC
>JBOGUF010000152.1:0-1905 GCA_050696075.1 Thermomicrobiales bacterium | reverse complement strand
GCGCGGCGGCGCGGCGCATGATCTGCCGCCGGCTCTGCCGCCCGGAGAGCGCCTGCGCCATCAGCCAATCGAAAGTCCGCCGCTCCGAATCGTTCGTAGACATCGCGCAGTCTCCTCAATGATCCATGACAAGACGGGCACATCACCGTGCCCCCGATGACCGAACTGACCCTTGGTTGGCCCATCTCAGCAGCCGCGCGTCACCATGCGCCGGATCACTGCACGGGCTTACCGAACGTGAGTAGAAAGCGGCGCGAGTATAGCACCCTTGAACGTAGCGCTGGCGTTCGTCGGTCGGACGAGACGCGGGGATCAATCCCCGCCCTGAACTCCAGGCCGAACAAATCCGGCTGAAGCCGGCTGAATCCGATTCGCGACACCGGCGTATTGCTTCAACCTTCGTAAGCCAGCTGAATAGAGCGGTCCCCGTCCAGCCCCCTTCAGGGGGTTCGGTGGGTCAGCCGGCGGTCTTTAGCCGCGGGCCGCGCCATCGGCGACGTCCGTATTCAACGCCAAGCCTTTCCAACTTGACCCATATACCCACCAGGGGTATAATCCACTCCACGTACCCGGCGAGGGTATCAGCACGGGCACAAATACCGCGTAGGAACGCTCCATGGATACACACCCCCACCATCACCACCACACCCAGACCTCACCAGAGTCGGCCGCGCACCACGCGACACAAGCCGAACATGGCGACGCCGGGCACGGCGGCCACGGCATGCACGAAGGGCACATCGCCATCTTCCGCCGCCGGTTCTGGATCAACCTGATCCTGGCAGTTCCGGTCGTCTTCTTCAGCGAGATGGTCCAGGAGTGGCTGCGCTACGACGCGCCCTCCTTCCCCGGCAGCGGCTGGATTGCGCCAGTCCTCGGCACGGTCATCTTCCTCTACGGCGGCGAAGTCTTCCTGCGCGGCGGGTGGGACGAGTTGCGCGGGCGCAAGCCGGGGATGATGACGCTCATCTCCCTGGCGATCCTGGTCGCCTTCGTTGCCAGCGCCGCCACCACGCTTGGTTTCTTCGACCTCGAGTTCTGGTGGGAGCTGGCGCTTCTGATCGTCGTCATGCTCCTCGGCCACTGGATGGAGATGCGCGCCGTCGGCGAGGCCCAAGGCGCGCTCGGCGCGATCGCCGCCCTGCTGCCGGACGAGGCCGAACGCGTCACTGGCGATGTAGTGGAGACGGTCCCCCTGAGCGCATTGCAGACCGGCGACGTCCTGCTCGTCCGCCCCGGTGCGCGGGTCCCCGCCGACGGCGCGATCGTCGACGGGCAGGCGGAACTCGACGAGTCGATGATCACCGGCGAGTCGCGACCTGTGCCGCGCGGCGTGGGCGACCGGGTCGTCGCCGGCACGGTCGCCGCCGGCTCCTCGATTCGCGTTCGGGTCGATGCGGTCGGCGAGGCAACGGCTCTGGCCGGCATCCAGCGCTTGGTCGAAGAAGCGCAGCGGTCCGGCTCCCGCGCTCAGGCGCTGGCCGACCGCTTTGCCGCCATCCTCGTCTACGTCGCGGTCGGAGCGGGGTTGGCAACCTTCCTCGTCTGGACGCTGCTGGGGCGGGTCGACGACGCGGTGACGCGAACCGTGACCGTCCTGGTCATCTCCTGCCCTCATGCCCTCGGCCTGGCGATCCCGCTCGTGATCGCGCTCTCGACCTCCCTCTCGGCCCAGCAGGGAATCTTGGTCAAGAATCGGCTCGCCCTTGAGCGAATGCGGCGGGTTGATACGGTTCTTTTCGACAAGACCGGCACCCTCACCCGCGGCGAACACGCGGTGACCGGCGTCGCCGCGCTCGATGGCGACGACGACGCGCTGGTGGCCGTCGCCGCGGCGGTCGAGGCGGACAGCGAGCACCCGCTGGCTCGCGCCATCGTACGGGCCGCTACCGAACGCGGCGTCGC
>JBOGUF010000151.1:0-10653 GCA_050696075.1 Thermomicrobiales bacterium | reverse complement strand
GCATGACGGTGTGCAAACACGCCATAGGCGTTAGACTTTAGGGAGAACGATGACGTAACCCCTAACGCCTAACGCCTAACACCTTAGATCAAGATTTCGGGCTGGTCCACGCGGCAGCGTTCGGCGGAAACGATGGCGCAGATGCTGTCGGCCGCCCTCTCGACGCGCTCTGTTTCATTGAAGACCACATAGTCGAACTCGGAGGCGCGGGGCATCTCGCGACTTGCCGCCTGGAATCGTTCCATCAACACATCGGTATCCTCCGACTTGCGGGAGCGGAGGCGGCGGAGGAGCTCGGTCATCGACTCGGGCGCGAGGAAGATAAAGCAACCATCAGGGGTGAGCTGTCGAATGGTTGCGGCGCCTTGGACGTCGACCTTGACGATCACATCCTGCCCGCGGGCAAGGGCCAAGCGCACCTGGCCCTTTGGGACACCGTAGAGGTTGCCGTAGACCTGGGCCCACTCCATGAACTCGCCGCTCGCCCGGTTTGCCTCGAAGGTTGGCGTGTCCATGAAGTAATAGTGAACGCCGTCGATCTCGCCGGGACGACGCTCACGCGTCGTAGCGGTGACGGCGAAGTAGACATCGGGGAAAGCGGCGCGAAGACTTTCGACCACGGTATCCTTGCCGACTCCGGACGGTCCCGAGATGACGAAAAGGCGGGGCCGCCGGCGACTCCTAAGCTCGGCGATTGCCTCGTCCGCGCGTAAGCCCATGGGATCGGTTTGGACCAGACCATTCGTGCTCGCCGTCGCCAGGTTCGATACGGGGGTGGACACCTGCTCTTTGCTCCTCTCCATGGCGTGCGGGTGTGGGTCCGACGTGGGTCATGACTTGGCGCGGACCGCAGAAAGGAACGCCGCGTGTTCGACGTCTTGACGATTGCCGCCGTGGCAGACGAGCTCGTCGCTGAGCTGGTGAATGGTCGGGTGCAGCGTCTTGGACTGGCTGATCCGCGCACGCTCGTCGCCGAGGTCTATGCGCGAGGTCGCCGGCGAACGCTGATGGCGAGCGCCGACGACACGCGGCCACGCCTGCTCCTCACCGATGCGAAGCCGTCGATCGACCCGCACCTGGTGACGCCGTTCGTCCTGCTGCTGCGCAAGTACGTTCGTGGCGGCGTGGTGGTCAACATCGACCAGCCCCCACTCGAGCGGCTCGTGCGCATCAGTATAGCCAAGCGTCAACGGGGCCACAACGAACCCAACGATCCGGAGCCGGAGCCTGTCGTCGGCGACATCGAGGAGGAGGAAGACGAGGACGACGCTGGCGAGGAAGACGCGGTCTTCGTTCACCTCGTCGTCGAGATCATGGGCCGGCACAGCAACCTGATCCTGGTCGACGACGACGGCCGCGTCATGGAAAGCGTCAAGCGTGTCACACCGTCGATGAGCCGCGTGCGGCCGGTGATGCCCCGGTTGCCGTATGTCCCTCCTCCGTTGCCCGATAAGCTCGACCCCCGACGGATTACGGCGCGCGAAATCGAGCCATTGCTTGCCCAAGCGAATACTGCCGCCTCAGTACAAAAGGCACTGATCGGCTGGTTCAGAGGCATAAGCCCGCGGATGGCAGGCGAAATCGCCTTTCGCGCGGCGGGGCAAGCGGACGTCACCATTGGCGCGCTGCCGGATGACGCGGCGACGATGATTGCACGTGAGACGCGACGGTTGCTCGAACCACTCCTGACCTCCGGCTGGGCGCCGCGCCTCTATCGCGATGCGTCCGGCGAAGGCGTCGCCTTCTCATCGATTCCCATGGAACACCTACGCGGCGAGTACGACGAGGTGGAGTACGACCGCATCTCGCGCGCGGCCGAGGACGCGGGCATGGCCGAAAGCCCGACGACTTCGATGCGTCACGCGCCGCGCCGGGAACGCCTTGCGGCGGTGGTGCGGACGGCCCGCGAGCGCGCCGCCAGTCGCCTTTCGTCGATGCGCCAGCAGGAGGCGAAAGCGGCGGAATCGGAGCAATGGAAGACGTGGGGCGAGCTGATCTACGCCTACCTTTGGCAGATTCAGCCGGGTGACGCCACGCTCGACGCCGACGGTATCGCCGTGCCGTTGGATCCCAGTCTCTCCGCGAAGGAGAACGCTCAGGAGTACTTTGAACGGTATCGGAAGGCGCGGAGCGCGGGCGAGCGCCTACCCGGACTGACGGAGCAGGCCAAGGCCGAGGTCGACTATCTCGACCAGTTGTTAACGCAGGTCAATCAGGCGGAGAGCTTTGCCGAACTCGAAACGCTGAGCGCCGAGTGGGATGCCTATCGCGGCCCATCGAAGCGAGACAGCGCGCAACAACACGCGCGCAAGCGTACGCCGACACCGAAGCGCCTATCACCGATGCTGGATAGGCACGGCAATGCCATCTACATCGGCCGGAGTGGAGCGCAAAACGACTTGGTGACGTTCGACCTCGCCGGTCCCAACGATACCTGGCTCCACGCCCGCGGCGTGCCGGGTTCACACGTCGTCGTCCGCTGGAATGATCCGAGCGGGGAGGAGGACGAGGAGACGCTCGGTCTGGCGGCGTCGCTGGCGGCCTACTACAGCGCGGCGCGGGAAAGCGGCCGCGTCGAAGTCGACGTCACCCGCCGCCGGTATGTCCGCAAGATCAAAGGCGCCGGTCCGGGCATGGTGACGTACCGGAATGAGCGGACGATCGCCGTGCGCCCGCAATCGGAGTCCACGCTATCCGCCGGCATTCGTTCGATGTGATCCGCGAAGCCGAATTCTACTGAAAATAAGGCCCAGCTCGTACAGGACATAGATCGGGGCCGCGACGAAGGCCATATTGAAGGGGTCCGGCGTCGGGGTAATGATCGCGGCCGCGACAAGGATCAGGACAAACGCGTAGCGGCGGAAGCCAGCCATCCGCTGTGGCGTGACGATATTCAGCTTCGCGAGCAGAAACATAACAATTGGCAGCTGAAACGCAATGCCCAATCCAACCATCAGCGTTAGGTAGAAGTTGAGCAATTCCGGACCGTTCGGCGACCAGTCCACGATACCGGCCAAAAAGCTGGACAAGAAGTTCAACGCTCGCGGCACCGCAAGGAAGAAGGCGAATGATGCACCGGCGATGAAGAGGAGACTGACGATGGGCAATGAGGAGTAGACAAGGCGTTTCTCTTTACGCGTCAGTCCGGGAGACAAGAAGGCGATCATTTGATAGAGGATGACCGGCGCGGCAATTGCGATGGCGATGTAGAATCCGACCTTCATCCAGAGGACAAACGGATCGGTAGGACTCAGGATATCGATGCCCTCAGGGGCGTTGGCATGATCCTGAATTATGCCGAGCATCCGCCTGGAAAGGATGAGGCCGATCACGAAGGCGCCGCCAATTGCGAAGCAAGTCCTGATGAGTCGATCGCGAAGCTCGGTCAAGTGCTCCGCGAGGGTCATCTCCTTGAAGACGTCCTCGTACGGCTCGTCGACCTTTGGAAGTCGAGGGATCTTTAGCTTGGTTGGAAGTTTCGGTTGACGGAGTACCCGCGCCATGAGACTACGCTCCTTCAGACCGGGATCGCTGTTGCAAGGAAATTCTCACCGAACGGTGGGAAACTTTTCTCCATGGAGGTATGCCAAAGCGTCTCCCAGATACGCGAGTTGCCACGACGACGGTGGTCAAGACACTCGAGTGCTGTAGGCGAGTTCGCTTCAACACCGAGCCCCGCCTTCGTTAGTGCTCGGAACGGCCCGGCGTCTCTGGTGGATAGCAGTGAACATACCATGAAATCCTGCGAGCGCTACCTTCGTTGATGATACACGACGGTCCACCGCGTCAGCCAACTCCCACGTCCAGTTGTCTCCGTAGACGATACTGCTGGAGACTTATGTGCCGGGGCGAAACGAAGAAGGTATCTGTGCCCGTCTGACGCCTCCCAACCCCAAGATGTTTCATCACCCACACCAGGGAACTCGCCGACAAGCATCACTTCAGGACTCGGCCTCGCGCCGATCCATCGGCACGAAGAAAGGCGGATGAATGTGTCATTCGAAGCCGAATGTGACGGTATCCCAAAGATTCCAGGACGGTCATGACCTATTGCGGTTAGTCTAGATAGTCCCATCGGCTGGGCTGATGAACGCAGTCGTCGATCGAGTCCGAAGGTGAGGCAACTCGTACGAGCGAGCGGAGCACAGGGAATGCCTGCAGCTTTGCCCGGCTTCCTGTTGGCAGGTCCCTTCTCTGGCACACTGCGAAACCAGTACTTTCTGACCATAACGATCGGTTGGCATCTACATAGGCAAAGAATATGTGGCCGTATGGTAAATAAGTCATATTGACGGATTCCACAACAAGGTGTACTCTAGATAAAGATGTACTCTAGATAACGGATACGAGCACGCGGACAATGGGTATGCAGGCCGCCTGAATCCAGCCAGTCTGCCAAAAGGGAGGATCGGAATGAGCGACTACGATCAGGCCGCAGATTGTTCGTCGGACTGCATGTCACGCCGGAAGTTCAGCCGCAGGGTGATCCGTCGTGGCGTGGCCCTATTCGGCGCTGGTTTTTTGGCGAGCGTTGTCGGTGTCGCCAAGGTGCGTGAAGCCGAGGCCAGTTGCCCGTGGTACTGCCGATATAAGAACTACTGTTGGGGCGTGACCGACGGCCGGTGTCACCGGGAGGAGCGCTACTCAAGTCTGGACTGGCTCGGCCGGTGCCAGAACCCACAAACCAGCATTTGCAGTTGCTCAGATCTTGGCACCTATAGTGACCAGGCATGCGACTGGGTTGGAATCAATTGCTGCTCGGTCTAAGCGGCTTCGCAGAAGTTCTGCACCAGCCGGATGGCCGGTGGCTGGTCGGTATGGAACCGGGCCTCGATCCGGTCGAGCAGCGTGGCGGCGATTGCTTCCAGCCCCGTGACATCGGCCCAGCAGCGGTGGCAGGCGAGCTTCTGCTTGAGGAACCGCCACACGCGTTCGATGAGGTTGAGCGTGGGCGCATAGGCGGGGAGCCAGAACGGGATCATGCGCTCTTCTTGGGCGGCCCACCACGTCCGCACCGCCGGGGATCGATGGTAGCTGACATTGTCCAGGACCAGGTCCTCGTCCGGCCACGTCTGGGCTATGCGCTCCAGAAAGGTAGCGAAGGCCTCGCCGCCTTTCTGCGGGGACAGCTGCCAGACGACCTGACCGGTCGCGTAGTCCAGGGCGCCGAAGACTGCCCGCCGCTCGTCCTTGCCTGCGGCCGGGACCGTCATCGGCTCGCCGCGGCGCTGCCAGACCGCTGCCAGGTGGGGGTGAGTGTGGAGGTCGCACTCATCCACGTAGAGAAGCCGGAAGCCCGCCCCGGCAAGCGCCCCCTTTTTTGGAGTTCGGCCAAGGCATGCTTAGCCGAGGCGACGGCTTCGGCGTCCTGACGGTGGGTCAGATCGTGCCGGGGTCGGCGGTAGCGATAGCCCATGGCGTGGAGCGCGCGGTTCACCGTGGCCGGATTCACGGCGTACCCATGACGACCCAGCAGGTCCCACAAGTCGGCCACCGTCCAGATCGTCACCGGGTAGCCGTGGTCCAGTGGCGACTGCGCCAATACCGTCGCCAAGAGGTGCCGCGCGGCAGCATCTAGCTTCGGCGATCGGCCGCAGCGTGGCCGGTCGGCCAGGCCATCCCGCCCCTCGGCTAGGAACCGATCGCGCCAGGCGCGCAGCCGACCGGCCGAGGTCTGGACGGTGCGCGCGGCGGCGGACAGGGTCTGGCCGTCGGCGACGAGCATGAGCGCATCGGCGCGGTGCCGAACCCGAGGATCGGGATCGGTGCGCGTCAAGCGGCGCAGGGCCGTGCGGTACGGCGTGAGATCAATCATGGCGGGACTCCCGAACACCCCTATGCTCCGCCTCGCCCAAGACTTTTGTCAAGCCGCTTAGAAGTAGAAGAGCAGTAGCCCCTGGTGCCTTCTCATGGAGAAGGCACCAGGGGCTACGACGGCCGAAGGCTCGACTCGAATAGGATCGGACGCAGCTGATGCTCTTGAGCTGCCTCCGCTTTGTCGGTGGGTCAATTTGGGATCAACGTTTACACGATTGCACGGCGCGCCAACGACGACGAGCCTGCGAGACCGCTAGTTCATGCGTTCCTCGATAAAGGAAACCGCGTCGCCGACCGTGCGGATGTTCTCCGCGTCGTCGTCGCTGACTTCCGTCTCGAACTCCTGCTCGAGCGCCATGATGACCTCGACAAGGTCGAGCGAGTCGGCATTCAGATCGCCGATGAATTCGGCCTCCAGCGTCACCTTCTCCTCGTCGACGCCGAGCCGCTCGGACACAATGCTGCGCACCCGCTCTAACACGGTCGCCAAGCCAACCACCTCCCACCTGGCGGCATTGCTGCCTACCGGATGCCGCTCCCGCCTGCGACCGGCCCCCGCCGATCGCGCGGTCGGGAACGTTCGCTCCCCATCTCCTCGACGCTGGCGGCTGGCCGGGCGCATCCGGACTAGGCCGGCGGCGTCTCCTGCCCTCGGTTCCGCGCGCGTCGCGAGGGATGATACACGACGCCCTAAAGGGCGACCAACCGGCGGCCCGACCTACGAGTCAGTAGGAGGCGTTGATTCGTCGCCAGGTGCGGGCGGCGGATCGCTTGCGAACGCCTGCTCGCGTTCGACGCTGGTGAGCACGGTACCCAAGACGCCGTTGACGAAGCGGCTGGAGTTGAGGCCGCCGTAGCGCTTGGCAAGTTCGACCGCCTCGTTGATTGCCGCCTTGATCGGCACGTCTCGCTGGTGCAGGAGTTCGTAGATGGCCAGGCGAAGGACGTTGCGGTCGACTGACGCGAGTTGCGGCACCGGGAAGGCGGGCGCGGCATCAGCGATGTAGACGTCGATCTGCTCGCCATGCTCGGCAACCCCGCGGGCGAGTCGTTCGGCATAGGTCTGGACCTCAGGTGGAGTCGTTTCCTCCGGATCATGGAGGGTGCGGGCGATCACCTCGTCCAACCCGTGGTCGGTAACGTCGACTTCGTAGATCACCTGCAACGCGAGGATGCGGGCCTGGTGCCGGTGGACCGAGACCGAGGGCTTGTCGGCCCGATGGCGCCGCTCCGCACGACCGCGGCGCGAGCCATCGCCCGGCTTGCCGTCGCGCCGTGCAGTCTTTTCGTCGCTGGGTGGTCGTTCCTGCGGCACCGTGATCTACCTCTGCTCGACTGGATCGTGCGCGATGTGGCCGACATGGATGTTGATTTCGCCCGCGGTTATTCGCTGGGTTCCGTTGGTCCTGCACCGCGATCGTCACGCGGGTTGGCCGCATGTCGCTCCAAGAACCGCGGAATAAATCCGGTGTGGACGTCGCCGGCGCGGAAGGCGTCGTCGGCAAGCAGTTGCCGGTGGAACGGGATCGTGTGGGCGATGCCGGTAATGATCGTCTCGGTCAGCGCGCGGTTGAGCCGATCGATCGCCTCGTTCCGGTCCTTCCCCCACGCAATGACTTTGCCAAGCAGCGAGTCGTAGTGCGGTGGGACCGTGTACCCGGCGTAGAGGTGCGAATCGACGCGCACACCCGGCCCCCCTGGGGCGACATAGGTATCGATGGTGCCGACGCTCGGCGCGAAGTCGGCCGCGGCGTCCTCCGCGGTGATCCGGACTTCGATCGCGTGGCCCCGCGGTTCGACCGCGCGCTGTTCGACGTTCATGTGTTGACCCGCCGCGATCTGGATCTGCCAAACGACAAGGTCGATGTCGCTGACTACCTCGGTGACCGGATGCTCGACCTGGATGCGCGTGTTCATCTCCATGAAGTAGAACCTGCCATCCCGGTCGAGGAGGAACTCGAGCGTTCCGGCGCTGGTATACCCCGCGGCTTTGGCGCCCTTGACCGCGGCCCGCAAGAGCGATTCCCGCACCTTTTTCGGTAGGTTAGGGGCAGGGGCTTCCTCCAGCACCTTCTGGTGCCGGCGCTGAAGCGAGCAATCGCGCTCGCCCACGGCAAGGATGTGCCCATGGTGATCGGCGAGGACCTGAACTTCGACGTGGCGCGGTCGCTCCAAGAAGCGCTCAAGGTAGACGTCGCCGTTGGCAAAGGCGGATTCGGCCTCGGACTGCGCCAGCGGCAGCAGCCGAGTCAGTTCGGCGTCGTTGGTAGCTACGCGCATGCCGCGCCCGCCGCCCCCCGCGACCGCCTTGATCACGACCGGGTAACCGATGCGCCGCGACGCCTGCCGCGCCTCGCCCAGGTTCTGCACGACCCCTTCCGTGCCGGGCAGGAGCGGGATGCCGGCGTCGCGCATTAGCTTGCGCGCTTCGGCTTTGTTCCCCATGCGCTCGATCACTTCGGCGCTCGGCCCGATGAAGGTGACGCCGACCTGCTGGCATATGTCGGCTAAATACGCGTTCTCAGCCAAAAACCCGTAGCCGGGGTGAAGCGCGTCGCAGCCGGTGACGAGCGCGGCGCTGATGATCGCCGGGATATTGGTGTACGAGCGGCTGACCGCCGCCGGTCCAATACAGACTGCCTCATCGGCGAGCCGCACCGCCAGCGAGTCGCGGTCCACGTCGCTGTAGGCGACGACGGCCGGGATACGCAGATCGCGACAGGCGCGCAGAATCCGCAGCGCAATTTCGCCGCGATTCGCAATCAGGATTTTCTTGAATGCGCCGTCAGCCATCTTTGCACGCGGAAGACGGAAGGTGGCAGGCGGACGTGCCCGCCGCCCATCTCCCGCCCTCCGCCTCTCATGCCATAAAGAGGCCGCCGTCCACGGTCAGGACGTGGCCGGTGATAAAGGCGGCGTCGGGTGACGCCAGAAAGGCAACTGCCCCCGCGACGTCGTCCGGGCTGCCAAAGCGGCCCAGTGGCGTGTTCTTCAGCAGCATCTCTTTCATCTCCTGCGGCAAGACGTCAGTCAAGCGGGTTTCGATGAAGCCGGGGGCGACCGCGTTGACCGTGATGCCACGCGACCCGACTTCCTTTGCTAGCGACTTGGTAAAGCCGATCAGGCCCGCCTTCGCCGCCGCGTAGTTCGCCTGCCCGGCGTTGCCGACAAGCCCGACGACCGAAGTCATGTTGACGATGCGGCCGGATCGCTGCCGGATCATCGGCCGGATGGCAGCCTTGCTGCACAAGAAGACGCCCTTCAGGTTCGTCGATAGCACGGCGTCCCAGTCATCTTCGCTCATCCGCATCAGCAGCGTGTCGCGGGTGATGCCGGCGTTGTTGATCAGCGAGTCGATGCGGCCCAAGCGCTGCATTGCGCCTTCGATCAAGGCGCCCGCGCCGTCGGTCGTCGAGACGTCGCCGGCCATGAGCTCAATCCGCCGGCCGGATTGACCGAGTGCCGCGCGGGCCGCCTCAGCCGTCGCCTCGTCGCCGCGGTAGCTGATCAGCAGGTCGAAGCCATCGGCGGCGAGCCGCTTGGCGACCGCCAGGCCAATGCCTCGCGTCCCGCCGGTGATCACCGCAACCCGCGCTTCGTCACTCACGCTGCTTCCTCCTTGCGGCCAACCCCGAGCGGACGGCCGGTCGTTCAACGCTCGCTTTGATCAACTTAGGCATTGCCTGGCGCCGTTGTCGCCAGGCGCTTGCGACAGGCAGGATCACGACAGACACCTTCGGCGCCCCAGCGTACGACGCCGGCGGCCCATGATAGACCGCCGCCGAAAGCAACGAAGACGACGTTGTCTCCCTCGCGGAGTTGGCCCGCGGCCTCCGCCTCGCAGAGCGCGATTGGGATCGACGCCGCCGACGTATTGCCGTAGCGGTCGAGATTCACCCAGACTTTCTCTCGTGGCAGGTCGAGGCGGCGCGCGGCGGCGTCGATGATCCGCACGTTGGCCTGGTGTGGGATGAGCATGCCGATTTCGGGAAACGTCAATCCGGCCTTCTCCACCGCTTCTACCGCGGCATCGCCCATCACCCGGACCGCGAAGCGGAAGACCTCGTTGCCGTTCATTTGCAGATACGGCCGGTATTCCGGGAAGAGCCCAGCCGATTCGGGCACCAACGCACCCCAGCCGGGGATATAGAGGTGCTTATAGCCGGCGCCGTCGGCGCCGAGGACGGTCGAAAGGAGACCGCGCGGTTGGTCGGTCGCTTCGAGCACGACGGCTCCCGCGCCGTCGCCGAAGAGGATGCAGGTCGTGCGGTCGGTATAGTCAACGAAGCGGGTCAGCGTGTCGGCGCCGATGATGAGGACGCGATCATAAACGCCGGTCTGGATAAACTGCGTGCCGGTCGCCAGGGCGTAGACAAACCCGGAACAGGCGGCGCCGAGGTCGAAGGCGCCCGCGGTGCCGCCGATCTCCGCCTGCACGAGGCAGGCTTGAGAGACGAGAAACTGGTCTGGCGTGCAGGTGGCGGCGATGATAAGGTCGATATCCTCGGCGTTCATGCCGGCGCGGTCGAGTGCTCGCCGCGAGGCGTCGGTCGAGAGCGACGTCGTCGTGTCGGTCGGTCCGACGACACGCCGCTCCTTGATGCCGGTGCGGGAGGTGATCCACTCGTCGGAGGTTTCGACCATGCGCTCGAGGTCGGCATTGGTCATCACCCGATCCGGGACTGCCATTCCCCACCCGGTGATTGCCGCGTATCGCATTCTCGAACCTTTCCTCACCCCGGCCGTCTCTAGGTGTCGGCGCCGACGACGGTGCAACCGTGTGGGAGTGTGTGCCGCCGAATGGGAGAAAAATGCAACGGCCGCGCCCGGTCAGTC
>JBOGUF010000150.1:0-10304 GCA_050696075.1 Thermomicrobiales bacterium | reverse complement strand
GATTGGGAGCGCGCGCTCGTCTCCCCCCCCCGATCGGGGGCGCGCTCTCGTCTCCCCCCAAAGTTGAGGGGCTGGGGGCCGACCGTTGGCAACCCGCCGTCGCCTCGTTCGCGCAAGCGGCGCAATCACCCATCGCCACCCCGCCCCGCGCCCTGCTTTGCGATGCCCGCGACCTCTCGCGAGCGTTGCCGCACGATCATTACGACCTGGTGATCACCTCGCCACCCTATCCCAACCGCATGAGCTACGTCCGCGAGCTGCGCCCCTACATGTACTGGCTCGGCTTCCTCCAGGACGGTCGCCAGGCCGGTGAACTCGACTGGCAGGCGATCGGCGGCACCTGGGGCATCGCCACCAGCAACGTCGCTAAGTGGCAGCCGAACGGCGATGCACCTTTGGCCATCCCCGACCTTGCCGACACCCTGGCCGCCATCGCCCGCCAGAGCGACCTCCTTGCCAGGTATGTCCACAAGTACGTCGTCGACATGGCGACCCACTGCCAAGACCTCTTCGCCATCGTCAAACCTGGCGGCGCGATCCACTACGTCGTCGGCAACTCGACGTTCTACGGCGTCCTCCTCCCCACCGAGCGGATCTTCGCCGCCCTCTTCGCTGCCGCCGGCTTCGACAACATCGACATCCGGCTCCTCCGCAAACGCACCTCGAAAAAGGAACTCTTCGAATACCTCGTCTCAGCCCGCAAGCCCGACCCAACGGGCCGCGTTTGACGAACGTCTATCGGCAACGGACAATACAGAATGTGGATATATGCAATTTACAGAAAGGGGAACGCCATGGCTCGGACGAAAATGGTTCGGCAACTACGAAGTGGACAAATCACGATACCGATCGAGTTCCGCCGCGAACTTGGCCTGACGGAGAACAGTATTCTGGAGGTCACGCTTGACGGACGGGAACTCCACATAAAGCCGCTCCTCTCCGAGGATCGAGGCGACAACCGGCACTGGCTCCGCGAGCTCTACGAATACTTCGCCCCCGTGAGGGCAGAGGCGATTGAAAAGGGCTACACGGAGGAAGAGATCAACGAATGGATCGACGAGGCCGTCCGCGAAGTGCGGGCGAATCGTGGTTAGGGTTGTTTTTGATACGGTTGGCTTTGTTCGGGGCCTGATGAATCCAACGAGTCGCTGGGGGCGCATCCTCTTTGAGCATGCCCCTGACTATCACCTTGTCGTTTCGCGCGAGGTCGTCGCTGAGATCCTCGACGTGTTGCAGCGTCCCGGCCTTGCGCGACGATTCTCTACGCTACCAGGTCGCGATCCGCGTGCGGTGATCGCGCGTCTCGCGGATGCGGAAATGGTCATTGCTTCAGTTTCCCCCCAATCAGCCGGGACCCGAACGATGACAAATTCCTCGCCACCGCCCTCGCCGCACACGCCGACTTCCTCGTAACGGAGGACAACGACCTGCTCGTCCTCGGCGATTACCAGGGCGTCCGTATCGTCGACGCGCGGACCTTTCTCAGTCTCCTCGCGGACGACCGCTAGTTTGCTGGTGTGGCTGCCGGTGTCGCTGGCGTCGCCACCGGACTGGCCGCGGGCGAATCAGGCGTCGCCGGCGTCGCGACCGCGGTGCTGGCTGGCGACACGACCGGGCTGACCGGCGTAGTTGACGCCGGTGCGGTCGGCGTCCCGGCGTCCTCGGTTACCTGTGGCGTGCCGGTCGGCGCGCTTAGCGCCGGCCGCGTCGTCTCCGGCTCATCCCCGTTGTCGCCCGAGAGGTACCCCAGCACCCCGCCGATGGCGACGCTGGCCGCCAGCGCCAGCCCCACGATGATCAATGTCGTCCGATTCCTCAGTATCCGCATCCGTCCCCCCGATAGGCGACAGGCGTCAGGCGACAGGCGTCAGGAACTCCGTCGTGCTCCTGTCGCCCGTCGCCTGTCGCCTAGCGCTCAGTCCTCCGGAATCGGCGTTCCCGGCGCCAACCCGCAATCGGTCGCCGCCTCCGCGATGGCGTTTGTCGCCCGCGCGATCCCCCGGTTTGCCCCCACGATCGTCTCGACCGCCGCGTCGATTTGCGCGTCATTTCCGCTCAGTAACCCGTCGCGGGCCGCCACGGCTGCCTCGCCGTAGGCCGAGAAGGCGCCGATCAGATAGTAGTGCGCCTTCGTCGCTGCCTCCGGCACACCCGCCGCCCGCTGGTCGTCCGCCAGCGCCTGGAAGTCGCCCGCGATCCGTTCTAGGTCCTCAGCGGCCGCCGCGGCGTCCTCCGGGTCGATGGCCTCGATCTCGGCCAGCAACGCCGCGGCCGTCGCCATCCGATCCCCCGCCGCGCGAGCCCAGGCCGCCACGCCGGCGCATGTGTCGTCCGCACTTCCCTCCGCGTCCTCCGCTCCCCGCGTCAGCGTCAGGGTGACGAAGGAGACCGTCTCCGGCGTCGGCGTCACGAAGCTCGCCTGGCACCGGTGCTCCACCGCGTCGCCAAAGACTCGCCCCAGCGCCTCGCTGCGGCAAGGCAGGACAAAACCGGTCTCCCCGCTCGGCTCCGCCGCGCCGAACGTCACGTCCGCGGGCAAGAAGCGCTCGGCCTGTTGCCGTCCGTCCTCCTCCGACCAGTCCGCCGGGTCCGGCCGTGTCGCCAGCACCCCCTCCGGTCGCGGCGCCCGCAGGGTGATCATCAGCGCCGGCAGCGCCGGGTCCTCGGGCACGACCTCCCAGCCGAACTGCGCGGCAACCAGCCCGTACCCCGCGACGTCGAAGATGGCGCCGATCGCGTAGTTGATTTCGATCGGCGGTCCATAGGCCGCGGAGAAACTCGCGAGCGTGCCTCCCAACCGGCCGTCGAGTGCTGCCGTGTCGGCCGCCCGCGCCGGCAGCGGGCCGCTGCCCGGCCCGCTGCCGAGCACGCCGCCGGCGACTATCATCGCAAGCCACAGCCTGAGCAGGACGGTCCTAGCCAACATGGATGCGCCTCCTAGCACTAGCAATACTACCAGCTAGGCTTATAATCGGGCGACGAAGGGACCCTGGCCGGGTGACAACGCCGCGGCTTCGTGGCGTTGGCTAATGATGGGGAACGGCTGCCCGGCCGATGTGAAGAGCACTGCCCATGACGAACCTCAATGGCTCGCATGAGCCGGGGGCCCCGCCAGGGACGGTCGCCTGCCGGCAGTGCGGAGCCTCGATGTCCGCCACCGATATGACCTGTCCCCAGTGCGACGCGGCACAGTTCGCCACTGCCGGGACGCCTGTCGCCAAAAACGGGTCGATGAATGGGTCCGCGCGCCGTCGTATCGGCGGCACGAGCTGGTCGCCGGAGGCCACCGCGGCCCACACCCAACCGGCCGTGCCCACCGCGCCATCGCCAAATGGCAAGCGATTTGGCCGGCGCCTCGGCACGTCGACCGCGAAGTCGAGCGCCACCGGAGCCAATAGATTGGCGCCATCCCGCTCCGATCTCGTCGGCGCCCAGCCCCATCCCGCGCCGGCGGATCCCGTCGCGCCGGCGATCGAGCACCCCAAGGCGAACCTTGGCCCCACGCAATCGGTGGCGCCGCGAGGTCAAGCTCAGGCGCCAGCCGCTGCGCCAGGGCCGGCGCGCCGGCGCAAGAAGCGGCGGTCGTCCGGCGCCGCCCGTCGCTCCGTCACATCGCCCACCAGCGTCGCCCCGGCCGTGAGCACGGCCAGGGCGGCGTCGGCGATGAGTACGGCCACCGCCACCCAGGAAACGCGCTCCCGCAAGCGCCGGCGGCATCGCCGGCCCTGGTATCGCCGCCCCCTGCTGGTGGCGCCCCTGCTGCTCGTGGGTCTCGTCGTGGCCGCGCTGGGTGTCGTCACCTACCGTGCCGAGTCGACGATCAACGCCATCCGCCAGGTCAGCACGCCACCGCCGGTCGTCGCCGATGCGACGCTGGACGACGACCCTATCTGGGATAGCGTGCTCTTCGATACCGGTCCGGCCCGCCAGGCCGTCCGCGCCATCGCCGCCAGCGAGGGCGAAGAGGCGCCGGACACCGACGACGGCGGCGGTTTCGGCCGGGTGCGGGATGCCGCCTCCAACGTCGGCGACCTGGCCAACGGCGCGGCGGTCGCGGCCGGCGTCAAGAACGTCACCGATCGCTCGCGCACCATCCTGGTCATGGGCGTCGACGCCCAACCGGGCGCGCCGATCGACATCGCCGTCCGCCCCGACGCCATGATGGTCCTGCGCCTCGACGAAGAGGCCCGCACCTGTCGACTGCTGGCCATCCCGCGCGATACCCGCACCCGCCTTCCCGGCTACGGCCAGACCAAGATCAACCACGCGCTCATGGTCGGCGGCATCCCCTACCAGCAACTCGTCGTCGAGCAGCTCCTCGACCTCGAGATCGATCACTACGTCCTAGTCGACTTCGTCGGGTTCGAGAAGTTGGTCGACGCCATCGGCGGAATCACGATCGACGTACCGGAGGAGCTGGACGACCGCGGCGTCCACTTCGACGCCGGCCGCCAAACTTTCGACGGCGAACGGGCGCTCGCCTACGTCCGCTACCGCGCCGATGAACAGGGCGACGTCGGCCGCATCCACCGCCAGTGGGCGGTCCTGGAGGCGCTGCTGGAAACCGGGTCGACGCGCGACCTCGTCGCCGAGGTCAATCGGATCACGCCGGCGCTCGAAGACCACCTGCGCAGCGACCTCGAGACCACCGACTTCGCCGCCATCGCCGAAACCTACGGCGGCCGGTGTACGGTCGAGTCGATCGATACTGTCCTGCTCGACGGCCTGCGCGTGCGCCTGGACGATCCGATGCTCCAGCAGTCGGTCTACTACAACGTCGTGACCGAGGAGCAGGTGCGGGAAGCGGTCGATTCCCTGCTTGGCAAGGCCCCCGCCGCGGCAGGGAATGGTGCGATCTCCGCCGGGCCGAGCGGCCAGATCCCGACGTCATCCCCCCTGGCGATGACCCATCAGGGCCAGGCCGTCTATGCTCATCGGGGAAAACGGTATAGGAAAGTGAGTCTATAGGAATCAAGAACTTCGCGTGCTATGATATCGCGGTGCAGGTGCACCGGAACGGGCGGCACGCACGAACCGCGTCCGTGTCGGTGCTTGCAGGGGAGGGTCCAGTCATGTCCAAACGCGACTTGATCGACGCCTACGTCGGCGGACGCCTGGGACGGCGTGAGTTCGTGCGCGGGTTGACCGCGCTCGGCGTCTCGGCCGGGGCCGCCCTGGCCTACGCCCAACACCTCGGCCCCACCGGCGCGGCAGCCGCGCCGGGGAGAAGTGCGGCCGGGTTCGTCGTGCGGGCGCAGGTCGACGACGGGGAGTATGCCACCGCCTGCCAACTTGCCAGCGACGCCGCCGGCGCCGAGGCGGCGCTCGCCGCATTGGAGCAGGCCCAATCGGTCCTGGACAGTGGCATCAGCGACTTCCTGGAGGATTTGCCGAGCCTCGACGATGTCGGCCTGGACGCGGCGGAGACCCTGGAGACGATCGCCAGCCAGTTGGAGGAACAGATCGCCGCGCTCGAAACCCTCGTCGCCGATCTCGGTGGCTCGCCTGGATCGGCCCCGGCGGCCGCCGGCTACGACTCGGTCGATGCCTTCCTGGCGGCCCTGGCCGGCGTCATGAACGCGGCGTCGTCGCTTTTGGCGGGCATCGCCCCGGCAATCGAGAATGGAGAGGCGCGGCAAACCCTGTCCGCAATCGCGGTCGCCCTCGGCCGCAACGCCGGCTTTGCCAACGTCCTCAACGGCGATCCGCCCGCCACGTCGGCCTTCGAGCAACCAACCTGCCCGTAAAGGCCTGTTGGCAAAGCTCCGTCATGCTGAGGCGACGCCGAAGCACGCCCTGAGGAACCGACGGGCATCCCCCGGCGCAGCCGCTCCGTCGGATGCCGGACGTGCGCTTCGCGCGGGGATGCTTCGATGCCTCAGCATGACGGGGTGCAAACACGGCCAAGTGGACGCTACTGCACGACGCTCTCCGGCGGCGGCAGTTGGTAGCGCCGCTCCTGATCGACGGTGGCGATCCCTTTCACCCGATAGAGCCCCGCCAGCCTGGTGTATTCGATCACCCCGCTGACGATCCCCAACGCTTCGAGCTCCTGCTCGACCTGCAACCCGGCCCGTTCGGCGTCGCTGACGACCTCGCTGAAGTGATCCAGATAGTCGTCGGCGACGGCGATGTTCACCCGTTCCATGACCATGCGGCCACCTCCTTGTGAGCTCCGGGCGAAGCCCCCCCAAGTGTACCAGTCCTGGTATTTTCGACCGCATCGTGCCGCTCAGGGCGCCTGGACCAGTCCCGCGCCAATGTCGCGCGGCGGCGCGGGCAACGGCCGAACGCCGCGCACCACCAGTTCCCACAGGTCGCGTCCTCGCGCCTCGGAGTTGGCCTCGGCCAGGAGTCCGGCGACCCCCGCCACATGCGGCGTCGCCATGCTCGTCCCGTTAATCGTCCGGTAGAGGATCGGGCGCGGCCAACTCGATCGCACGCGCACCCCCGGCGCGGCGATGTCGACGTCGCCCCCGTCCGGGTTGATCCCGCCGCTCGAAAAGGAGGCGACCAATAGTTCCGGGTCGAGCGCGCCGACCGCCATGATCGACGGGCAGTTAGCCGGATGGGACACCGGCTGGATCGAGGCCGGCCGGGCGCTGTCGTTGCCCGCCGCCGCCACGATCAGCGCCCCCCGCGCCAGCGCCCGTTGCGCCGCCAGCTCAAAGACGGTGGAGTATGGCTCGTCGGGGAGCACCGGCGCCCCCAACGACATCGAGGCGACCGCGCATCCGTGCTGGACCGCCCACTGGATGCCGGCCAAGATCTCCCCATCGGTGCCGCTGCCCCGATTGTTCAGCACCTTGCCGGCATAGATCTCCGCTTCGTAGGCCACGCCGTACCGCGGGAGCTGGCCGGGCTGCTTGGGACCACAGGCCGTGCCGATACAGTGGGTGCCGTGCCCGTGCCCGTCCTGCACCTCCTCGCCCGCCACGAACGATTCGGTGGTGATCGCGCGCCCCACGAAGTCGGGATGGTCCAGATCGAGTCCGGTGTCGAGCACCGCCACGCGGACGCCTCGCCCGCTGAACCGCGACACCCCGACGTTGGTCACCTGTACCCCCCACGTCAACTCCGTCTCGTCCGGCGGCGGGGTCTCCGCCAGCAGCAGCAATCGCTCGACCAGATCGCTGACTCCGTCCCGGTAGCCGCGCGGATAGTCCCCCACGGAGCCGAGGAGCGCGTTGCCGGGCCATCCCTCCGCGATCGCGTAGACCACCCGTTCCGGCTCGATGGCGAGAACGCCACTCTCCCCGTTGGCCGCCATCGCGCCGACCGCCCCGAGCTGGTCCGGCGGCACGTTGGCGACCATCACCCCCAACTCCGTGAAGAGCATCGCGTCCGCGTGCTCTGGGTGTGGATTTGTCGGCGTCGCGACCTCCGACGCGTCGGCAACCGTCATCCCCGCAACGTTGGAGACCGCCTCCACGGCGGCCCGTACCGCGTCCTCCCGCATCACGATTAACGAGCGCCCCGTCGTCCCCGGCAACACCCCCTGCTCGTCCATCGTCTCCTCCTCTACCGGTCAAGTTTGAATGACGGCCGGGCGAATCGCCCAATTGCCCGCCTCGCGAGCTCAACCTTTCACCGCCCAAAGGTACGCCACGGCGACCGCGAACGTCCCGTCTCCGCGCTTGACCAGCGGACGCAGATGGATAGAGAACCGTTCTGCCTCGCTCGGCGTCAGCGCCTCGGCCATCGCTTCCCCCAGCGTCGGCGCGAGCGGATTCGGGGCGACCCGCAAGAACGTCTCCCAGGGTTGCGGTCGGCGTGGCGCCACGTCGACTCGGAGTTCGAGGTGTCGTTCCGCGAATCCCGCCCATTCGACATAGGCCAGCAGGTCGCGCTCGTCGAAGTTCAGCATCGGATCGGACACCGCGGGTAGGCGCTGCTCGAAGACCAGGTTGAGCTTGACGACGAGGTCGAGCACGGGTGAGACGTCATAGCCAGCGAAGCGGTGCGGCGGCTCCGTCTCGCAGAGGCGATTGATCGGTTCGTAGAGCGAGATCCGCCCGCCCGGCCGCAGCACGCGGCCGAACTCCGCGACGGCGCGTCGCTTGTCCCCGACGTAAGCCAGGACCGAGCGCGTTGTCACCACGTCGACCGACGCGTCGGCGATGGAGGCGAGGTCCTCCGCCGCGGCAAGCACAAACCGGCACCGGTCACCAACGCCCAGACGCTCAGCAAGGTCCCGGTCGTGGTCGAGGAGGTCCCGCGAGACGTCGCTGAGGATCACCGTGCCGCGCTGTCCGACCCGTTCGAGCGCGCCGAAGGCGATCAGCCCGTCGCCCGTTCCCACGTCGAGCACCGTCTCGCCATCCGCGATCCCCGCGTTGTCGAGCACGCGATCGCGCACCCTCGCCACGCGGTCGAGCGTGTACTGAAGTTCATCGGGGTCGCCCCCGTGCCGCCGTTGCAGCAGCCAGGACGCCCATTGGTCGAGGACCGTTTCTGCCATGATGCGACACCTCAATTTCCGATTGTCGCATGCTGACAGACGCATGTAGGGGCTTTCAAACGCCGGTCGCGGGCGAATAGAAGAGCGAAAAAATGGTGGGCGACGCCCCGGCAATCCAGTTTGTCCTCCCGCCCCATTAATTGGTGAAGTGATAGCACAGAAGAGTGACTCTGTCGAATCGAAATGGTGCTGGTTGCCGATTCAACGCTACTTTGGTAGAATTCCAACGTATTCCCCAGGGTTTCCATCACCCCGCTTCGGCGGGGTCGACGACCCTGGGGTTTTGATATACCCCAAACAGTATGAAGGCGAAGAAAACAACTCAGATGAAACCATATCCTTTGAGTTTGATTGTCCTACGGCAGCCACCCCTTCCCCACCGGCCCCACCTGTTCCTCTTGCGCCGAGGCCGGCACCCTCAGCCGCTCGCGGATCGCCAGCCCGAAGGCGGCAAGCTCCGCGCCGGTTGCGTTCCCAAACAGCGCCTCGTCGATGTGCCAGGTGCGCATCCGGCGCGCGTGGGCGATCCGCGCCAGCAGGTCGCGCCGGGAGAGCGACGTTCGAAGGTCGCCGCGCCATGTTTCCATGAGCGGGCCAAGCGGCCCGGCGCGATGTCCATCGCGCCAGAGCCGGAGGCGCGCCAATGCTTGCGCCGACCCGGCGATGGCGTCTATAGCGGGTAACCCGACGGCCGCTGCCACAACCCCCGGTCGCATTGGCCCGTCGCCGTCGACGCCCAACGCCTCGTCAAGCCGGCGGCCAACGCCGTCGGCTCCGGTCACTAACAGACTCGGCGGCAGCAGGATGCCGCGTCCCTCCCGCGCGACCAGATCGAGGCGAAACAACGCGATCGCCGGTTCGGTTGGGCCGACGGTCACGACCAGCAGCAGCCGCGCCGGTTGCCCCCACAGCATCGCCCCCTTGCCGGGGCCGGGCCGCGCCACCTCAAACCACATCCCCAGCCACGAGGCGACCGCGCCGAGGGCGATCAGCGGCCGGGCCTGCCGGTAGGCCGTCTGATACTCCGATTCCGCCATCCCGACGTTGGTGCGGATCCGGCCGAGCCGCCGGGGGAGGTGATGAACGAGGCGCGACGAGAGCACTTGCCGGTTGAGCAATCCGCCCCGGTCCCGATAGTCCGCCAGCAGCAGCCGGCCCCAACCGCGACCACGCCGGAAATGGTGCCGCACCAACCGCCAGGGCGTCCGACACGGGCTGCGATGGACGAAGCGCACCGCCGGGTCGCGCAACGCGACATAACCTCGCCGCACCAGCGCCCGGTTGACCGCGGTGTCCTCGCCCGTCCGCACCCCCTCCGGGAAGCCGCCGACTTCCAGCAGCGGCAGCCGGGCGTAGGAGCAGTGCGCCGGCGGCCCGTTCAGTTCCGCCGGCCGCTGCCCCGGCAGCCCCTCGGCGTGGTCGAGGAAGTAGGAGGCCCACCCCGCGCGCGTCGGCGTCCCGTTCAGCGCCACGCCGGTCACCATCGCGTAGCCGCGCCGGTGGGCCCTTAGCCGCGCGGCGAGGCTTACCGGCGGCAGTTCGACGTGCGAGCCGGGGAAGCTGACGTAGGTTCCCCGCGCCACCCGCAACCCGGCATTGCGCGCCTCTCCCGGCAGCGCCGGCGCCGGCAACTCGACCACGGTGACCTCCGGGAACCGCTCCCGCACAATCGCCGCCGTCCGGTCCCGCCCGCTCGTCACCACGATTACCTCGAACGGCTCCGGGCATTCCTGCTCCACCACCGACCCCACCGTCCGCGCAATCGTCCCCTCGTCGTTCTGCGCGATGACGATGGCCGAAAGCGAAGGCGGCGAGGCGGCGAGGCGGCAAGGCGGCAAGGAGT
>JBOGUF010000149.1:0-88964 GCA_050696075.1 Thermomicrobiales bacterium | reverse complement strand
CGCGCCCAGGTCCTCGTTGAGATCGCGGACCTGCTCGCCGCCGCGCCCAAACCGGAGGCGGTCCTCGATCAGGCGTTGGACGCGGCCGCGGCAGTGCTTGGCGACCTCAATGCCGTCCTCCTCGCCGATCCCGACCGCCACGAATTGACGCTGGCCGCGATCCGCACGACCGCGCCGGACACCTTCTATCTCGCCCGCGAGCTCTTCACGACCCGCGAGCCGCCGGGCCTGCTCGCTGTAGTTGCCCCGGCGGCAGGCCGCGACGACATCCTCGTCACGCGCCCGCATGACGACACGCTCCCCCCGCGCTTCCGGCGGGATGCGGCGCGGATCGGCCTGCGCTCCCTGCTCGCCGTCCCCATGGTCGAGCACGGCCACGTCGTCGGCGTCTACGTCTCTGGGCGCACCGGCGCCGACCGCTCGCCGGTGACCGCATCGCTCGGCGCGGAAGATCTGTCGCTGGCGCGCGAATTCGCCGCCCGTCTCGCCGGCGCCCTGGTCGGCGCCCGCCTTCACGCCGAGACCCGCCAGGCCCTGAACGAAAGCGAGGCCCTTCGCCGGATCGGGCAGGAACTCTCCACCAGCATCGATGTCGATCAAGTCTTCGAGCTGGTCTCCAGCTTCGCCCGGCTGCTCTTGAACAGTGACTTCGCCGCGGTCGCGGCCGAAGGACCGGACGGCGGCCTCGCCTGGCGAGCCATGGTCGGCAACCGCACCGATGCCCACGGGGACGAACTTGTCCGCCATAGCTACGGCGTCGTCGGGCGAGCCGCGGCCGCCCGCCGCACCGTCGTCATCCAGGGCTTCCCGGACAACCCCGATTTCCCCCCCGCGGAGTTCCCGGTCCTGCAAGCGGAGGAGACGCGTTCGGCGCTGGCGGTGCCACTGCGTGCCGGCGAGCGCATCTTCGGCGCGCTCGTCGTCGGCTATCGCCGTCCGTGCGTCTTTGCCCCCGGCGAGCTGCGCCTCGCCGAGGCGCTGGCCACGCAGGCCGCGATCGCGCTGGAGCACGCTCGCCTCTTTGCCGAGGCCCAGCGCGCCATCGCCCAGCGCGATCAGTTCCTCTCCGTGGCCGCTCACGAATTGCGTACGCCGTTGACCACCCTGCGCGGCCGCGTCCAGCTCCTGCGGCGGCGGATGCTCGATACGCTTCCCCCGGCCACCGACGAGGCCTTGCAGGTCATCCTGCGCCAGGTCGACCGGCTGTCGCGGATGGTCAACGACTTGCTCGACGTGTCGCGCGTCCAGACCGGACGCCTACCGCTGGTTCGAGAGCGGGTCGATCTGGTCGACCTCCTCCGCCGCGGCGCGCACGACGCCGCCGGCGACGAAGGACCGACGATCACGTTCGAGTGCGATCTCCCGTCCTTGGTCGCCCGCGTCGATCCCTGGCGCATCGAGCAGGTAATGGCCAATTTGCTCGGCAACGCCCGCCGCTTCAGCCCGCCCACCGGCCAGATCGTCGTGCGTATCGCGCGGGAGGGCGACAGCGCCCGGATCGAGGTCGAAGACGAAGGGATCGGCATCGCCAGCGAGCATATCGAGCGCATCTTCGAGCCGTTCTATCAGGTCGATCCGGAACCCCGCACCGGCGTCGGCCTCGGCCTCGCCATCTGCCGCCAAATCGTCGGCGACCACGGCGGCCGCCTCTGGGCCACTTCCCACCCCTCCGGCCCCGGCTCGACCTTCGTGATGACGTTGCCGTTGGGCGACGAATAGCCGTTAGCCGTGAGCCGTTAGGCGTTAGCCAATCACGTAGAGGTAGGGGGCAGGCCACCGTGCTTGCCCTCGCTGTTTGAGGCGAGCACGCCTGCTGGCAGGCGCATGTTTCCTAACCCCTAACCCCTAACCCCTCACGCCTAACGGCTCACGGCTCACGGCTCACGGCTCGTCACGCCGACCGCTCCTGCGCCCGGTAGATCACCGCGCCGACAACCGTGGCGATCACGCCGCCAACCATCAGGCCAATCCCCAGATTCATCATCGAGTCGTCCGGGTCGACGTAGGCCGTGCCCATCCCGTAGAGAACCAATCCGACCGAGGCGCCAACCGAGCCGACCGAAACCAACAACCGGGCGATCATTCGTTCCTCCGACTTGCTTTGTCTCCCACCCCAGCCGGAGACACCCCCAACGGGCCTCCGTCCGATTCGTCGCTAGCCTACCCGATCCCCAGCGGGCCGTCGAGCACCATCAGACGGCGACGATGCGCATTTGTGCAGTCGCGCATATCATGCCTAGCGTGGCCAGTGACATGGATCGTGTAGAGTGCACCCCGGTCCGGCGCGGCCGTCGCGGACGCCGATCGCCGAGAACGTGGAAGGAGACCGATGACCGATTCGCGCACGATGATCGAAGTCCGCGACCTCAAGAAGCACTACGGTGCGGTGCGCGCCGTCGATGGCGTCACCTTCACCGTCCCAACAGGGGAAATCTTCGGTCTGCTGGGTCACAACGGCGCCGGCAAGACGACCACCATCCGTATGCTCACCGGTCGCACCCGCCCGACCGAGGGCGAGGCGTTCGTTGCCGGCATCGACGTCACGAAGGACCGGGATCAGGTCAAGCCGCTGATCAACCTCGTTTTCGAGGACCAGAACCTCTACGAGCGCCTGAGCGGGCGCGAGAACCTGACCGTCTTTGCCGACCTCTACGGCGTCCCGCATAGCCGCGCCGACGAGCTGCTGGAGCAAGTCGGCCTGCTCGACGCCGCCAAGCGCAAAGTGAAAACCTACTCCAGCGGCATGAAGCAACGCCTGCTCGTGGCGCGAGCGCTGATCAACGGCCCGCGCGTCCTCTTCCTCGACGAGCCGACCCGCGGCCTCGACCCCACCTCCGCCCGCGACCTGCGGGAGTTGATCGCCCGCCTCAGCGCCGCCGGCACGACCGTCTTCCTCACCACGCACTACATGGAGGAAGCGGACGAACTTTGCCACCGCGTCGCCTTCATCAGCTCCGGCCGGATCGTCGCCCTCGACACCCCCCGCGAGCTAAAGCTGCGTTACGGCAGCCCCGCCGCCGCCGTCCTCCTTCGCGACCGCACCGAGCACACCATCCACCTCGACGACGCGACCGACGCCGCCACGCTCGAAACCTGGATGCAATCCGGCGACGTCCTCACCATCCACTCCCAAGAAGGCACCCTCGAAGACGTCTTCGTCGCGCTCGCTGGCCGCCCGCTTTGAAAGAATTGAGGACCGACAACCTCCGACAAACTGACGCCTTCCGCCTAACGCCTAACGCCTAACGCCTAACGCCAAACGGCTACGTATGCACCCACGCATGATCCTCACCATCCTCCGTAAAGACTTTTTCGACGCCATCCGGGATGCGCGGGTGCTTGTCGCGCTGATCATTCCGCTCGGCATCGGCGTCTTCTACAACCTCATCTTCGACGACGAGTTGCCCCAACCGGAGGCGGAAGTCGTTTACGCCGCCGAGGGGGAAACAGCTCTCCCCCAAACGATCGCGGAGGTCGTCGGCGAGGTGGTCGACGTCACCTTCGAACAGGCGGCCGGCGACGCCGAAGTACAGCAACTGATCGACGACGAGGACGCGGACCTGGGTCTGATCATTCCCGGCGGGTTCGACGACGCGGTGCGAGTCGGGCAACAACCGTCACTGACCGTCGTCACGCCACCGGACACAAACCTCGGCGCCGACTACGTCATTGCCGCGATCGACCCTGCCCTGCGCCAGATAGCCGGCCAGGCGCCACCGGCCCAAGTCGCCATCGCCGCCCAACCCGAGGACGAAGAGGATGAAAGCGTCTTCGATCGCCTGGGCTTGCGCACCTGGTCGGTGATGGTTGCGGCGGTGATGATGATCGCCATGATCTCTCTCCTCGCCATCCCGGTCATCCTGGCCGAGGAGGCGGAAAAGAAGACCCTCGACGCCCTCGTCCTGATCGCCTCCTACGCCGACGTCGTCGCCGCGAAAGCGCTGCTCGGGCTTATCTACGTCGCCATCATGGTTCCGCTACTGCTGACCATCACCGGGCTCTCCCCGGACGACGTGCTGCTCTTCGTCGCCGGCGTTGCCGTGCTCGCCGTGGCGTTGCTCGGATTCGGCCTCTTCCTCGGTGGGTTCTTCAAGAGTGCCAACCAGCTCAACACCTGGTCCGGCGTCTTGCTTACCCCGCTGGTCGCCCCGGCCTTCATGGTCGGCTTGCCGCTGCCGGAACCCCTCGAAACCATCGTCGGCCTCATCCCCACCGGCGCTGCCACCAAGCTCCTCATCAACGGCATGGCGGGCGAAGCCATCTTCTCCGGCGCCGCCGTCGCCTTCCTCGTCGTCCTCGCCTGGGGCGTCGTCGCCTACGGCTTGTTGCTCTGGAACCTCCAACGCCGGCAGGCGTAGACGGCGGCCTTCGGCCGGTCCGCCCGGCGCAGCCACCTCAGCGAATCCACTTCGTCTCCCCATCCAACGGAAAGACCGGCCGCCCTAGGTTTCGGAAGTCGAACCGCGACAAATCGACGCTGCCTAGCCCCGGCGTATCAACCAAAATCGCGTGCTTCGTGATCGGCTCATAGCCGCCGCGCCAGCGCACGGCCGCCTTCACCACCAGGATCTGCTGCTCTTCCGGACGAATGCCGACCGAGCGTAGTTGGTTCAGGTCGCCCGGCGCGAACTTGCGGCTGGTCAGAATCAGGTTCACCCCATCAACCCGCACCACGGCGGTGACACCCATGTCGGCCGGAACGCCCGCGTTCTCCGGCCCTTCGTGGACGAACCTGCCGTCGGTGATCCGCACGACGCGCCCTGTAATCTCGACCGACTCGCCGTGCAGACGGTCCGCCCGCGCCCCCACCAGCGTCGTCACCGTCCCGTCCGGACCGGCCGCGACTGCCGCCCGCACCGCCTCGGCGTCGGCAATGCAGATCGTCGCCTCTTGTGCGCTCTGTTTCAGGAGCTCCGCCAGCAGCACCGTCCCGTCGCCCGGCGTCCCGCCCCCAATGTTGTCGCCGACGTCGACCAGCACCACCGGCCCCTCCGGATGGGCGATCGCCGCCGCGACCGCCTCCGCCGACGGCACGTTGCTCACGATCATCTGCTGGCGCATCTCCCAGGCGAGGCGCGCGATCTCCCCGGCGATCCGTTCGGCCGCCGCCCGATCCCCATCGGTCACCGCCAGCACGCTCACCCCCGCCTCCGGCACGTCGGCGTAGGGAAAGCCGCCCGCGACCGAGACAGAGAGCGCCTCCCCGGCCGCCTCGACGGCATGCGCCCGCTCGAAGAGCGTCCGAAACGGCGGCCGCGCCGTGAACATCGCCTGCGGCACCGGCAGCAGCGGCGGTTTCACCAGCGCCATCACCGGCCGCGTCGTGCCGTCGATGGCGTCGGCCAGCAGTCCGACCGCCTCCCGCGCCCGATCCGCCAGATCAATATGCGGATAGGTGTCGTAAACCGTGACGACGTCGCAGGCGTCGACCATCGCCTGCCCGATGTTGGCGTGGAAGTCGAGCGTCACCGCGATCGGCGTCTCCGCCCCGACCAGGTCGCGCACCCGCCGCGCGATCGCCGCCTCCGCGTCCGGATACCCCTCGGCCACCATCGCCCCGTGCAAGGTGAGCACGATTCCGTCCGCCGGCAGCGCCGCCGCGATACCCGCCGTCAACTCGCCCAGCATCGCCTCGAACGTCGCGCGGTCCGGCGCGGCCGTCGAGACGCCGTGGGCGAAATAGGTCGGCGTCAGCTCGATCTCGCGCTCCCGGCACTCGTCGATCACCCCGCCCAGCGAGTGGTTCGTCCCCGCGTACCGCCAGCATTCCTCGCCGCGGGCAATGTCGAAATCATCCACCCGCGTCGGCTCCGCCGAGAAGGTGTGCGTCTCGTGCATGATCCCGCCGGTGATTAGACGCATTGGGTGCTCCTAAGCTCCTTCGCCACCGCCTCCACCACCGCCAACGTCTCCGCGAAATCCTCGACGCTGTGGGCCAGCGAGAATCCGGCGTGTCCGGGCGGTCCCTGGCGGGTGTAGGCGTGGAAGTAAACGCCGCGTTCGATGCAGCCGAGCGTGAACCGCTTGTTCATTTCGTGGTTGTGGCCGCGGGCGTCGGCCCAGGTCAGCACCGGCTCGCGCCGGCCGAAGTAGATGCCGAAACGCGCCCCTCGCCCCTGGACGCGCACCGGTAAGTCGTGCCGGTCGAAGATCGCTTGCAAGTTGCGGTAGAAGGCGTCGGCCGTCGCGTTCAACTGCTCGTAGACGCCCGGCTCGCTCAGCTCGGCGATCGTCGCCAGCGCCGCCAGGACGCTCATCGGATGCCCGGAGTAGGTGCCGCTGTGCGCCACCGGCCCGGTCGGCGCGAGGTGCTCCATCAAATCGGCGCGGCCGGAGAGGGACGAGAGCGGCAGGCCGTTCGCCAGCGCCTTCGCGTGCGTCGTCAGATCGGGCGTGACCCCGCTTTCCGCCTGCACCCCGCCCAGGGCCGTCCGAAAACCGGAGAGGACCTCGTCGAAGATCAAGACGATGCCATGCTCCGTCGTCCGTTGCCGCAGCAGCTCCAAATATCCGGGCGCGGGCAGGATGCAACCGGCGTTGTAATGGATCGGCTCGCAGATCACCGCCGCCAATTCGTGCCCGTGCCGCGCAATGGCCCCCTCAAACGCCTCCATATCGTTGAACGGCGCCATGACGACGTCCTCGGCCATGCTCGCCGGCACGCCGCCCGAGGACGGCACGACCGCGCTCTCCCAATCGGTCGGGTCCTGGTGCGCGAAGAGCCAGGGTTCGGCCAATCCGTGGAAATGCCCGTCAAACTTGAGAAACTTCGTCCGACCAGTGGCGTGCCGGGCCAGCCGCAGCGCCACCAGCGTCACCTCACTGCCGACGCTGGCGAATCTGACACGCTCGGCGGCCGGAATGATCTCGCAGAGCGTCGCCGCCAGCGTCTCGTGGTACGGCGTCTCAGCGGCGGCAATAATCCCCATCTCGAGGCCGTGCAGCACCGCCTGCCGCACCGCCGGGTGGTTGTGCCCCAGCAGGGCCGCCCCATTCGACGTGTTGTAGTCGATGTACCGCTTCCCCTCCAGATCGTACAGATACGCGCCCTCGCCCCGCCCCACGTACAACGGTCGCCCCAAATACGGATGCAACCGCATCGACGCCGAGACGCCACTTGCCATCACGTCCCGCGCCCGCGCGAAAAGCGCCGTTACCTCTGCCACCGAAGCCTCTGTCCGAATCATGTCCCGGTCTCCCCATCTCGCCGCCCCGCCTCCGCGGTTCCCAACCCCATCATCGCCGAAATCTGCCGGCTTGCCGCCACGACACCGGGCGCGATCTCGCCGCACCGTGTCCGCGTCAGCCGGCTCGCCGGCCCGGAAACACTGACCGCCCCGACGACCTGATCGCGATGGTCAAGGATCGCCGCGGCGACGCAACGCGCCCCGACCTCGTTCTCCTCGTCGTCCAGCGCAAAGCCACGAGTCCGAATCGCGGCTAGCTCGCGCTCCAAGGTATCGCCGTCGACGATGGTCCGCGGCGTCTTCGGCGTCAGCGGGCGCCGCCGACGATGGTCCGCGAAGGCTGGCGCCGCCCAGTGGGCCATGATCGCCTTTCCGAGCGCGGTCGAGTGATACTCGTCGTTCGCGCCCACCGTCGCGGCCATCCGCAGGCCGTGCGCGCTTTCGAGAATGTCGATGTAAATCACGCCCTCCGCGGTCGGCACCCCGAGGTTGACCGTCTCCCCGGTCTCCGCCTGCAACCGCTGCAAGATCGGCCGCGCCACGCTTCGCAAGTCCAGACCGGCCGACTTGCGCGCGCCCAATTGCATCAGGCGAACGCCGAGGCGATACCGGCCGTTGCCGTCCCGCTCGACGTAGCCGCGATCGTCGAGGTTGGCCAGGATGCGCAGCGCCGTCGCCTTGTTGATCCCGGCCCGCCCACTCAGCTCGGTCAGCGTTAACCCATCTTCGGCGTCCAGCAGGTCGAGTAGATCGAGCGCCTTCGCCAGCACGGCGATGTGGTAGCGCCCCGGCTCACTCGGCCGGCGCACTGGGCGTTCGGCGGTTGGCGTCGTGCGGCTCATGGTCGCCCAAACTCCTTCAGGTCAATCGGTCTGCCCTCGGTCGCCGAGGCCTCCATCGCCAGCGACAGCCGCAGCGCCTCGACGGCGTCGCCAAAGGAAACAGCCGGCTCCCGCCGGCCGCGCACGCAATCGACGAAGTGGCGGATCTCCAGCCCAAGCGCCCCACCGGGAATGTCGTATGCTTCTTGCCAGAAGGTCGCTTCGAGCCCACGCTCGACGCCGCCCTCGCCCCAACACTCGATGCCCGTCTCGCCCTGCTCGATCCGGATCACGCCGCGGGTGCCGACGACCGTTACCCCGCTCGTCCGGGCGGCGACCGCGTTCGCCGGGACGTGCCAGCCGAGCTCCGCCGAACCGAGGACGCCATTCGCAAAGGAGAGGACCGCGCAGTAGAGGTCGTCGACGTCGTACCCCGCGGCGCGGAGCGCGCCCGATCGCCGGTCGGCATAGATGCGGACCGCGTCCGACCCGGCGAACCAGCGCATCACATCCAGGTCGTGCACGCCATAGTAGAGTGGAATCGTCGTCCGGCCGCGCAGCACCTGCTGATCAAGGATGTTGCCCACGCGCCGGGTGGCGATGCTGACGACGTCGCCGATCGCACCGGCCTGGAGCCGTTGGTGGGCCGCGACCCAGCGCGGCTCGAACCGCAGCAGATGCCCGATGAGCACCGGCACGCCGTATTGCTCGGCCGCGGCGTCGATCACGCGGGCCGCCTCGAGCGTGTGCGCCACCGGCTTCTCGGCCAGCAGCGGTTTGCCGGCCACCAGCGCCGCCACCGCCGGTTCGACGTGCAGATGCTCCGGCGTGCAGACGATCACCCCGGCGACGCCGGTATCACCGGCCAACGCCGCGGCGTCCGCAAAGACGCGTCCGCCGCACTCGGTGGCGACCTCCCGCGCCAGCGCCTCGTCCAGGTCGCAGACGCCGGCCAGCCGCGCCCCGTCGATTCGGCTGACGAAGCGGGCGTAGCGGCGTCCCATGAAGCCCAGACCGACCACGCCCAACCCGACCGCCGCGCCCGTCATGTACCTCCTCCGCCGCTACCTGGCCTCGATTGATCGTCCAGTCCCACCAGGGCAAAATGACACGCCGCCAGGCGGCCAGGCAGCCACTCCTTCAGCTCCGGCGTCTCCTGGGAGCAGATCGCCCGCGCCATCGGGCAACGCGGGTGGAAGGCGCAGCCGGGCGGGGGATCGGTCGGCTTCGGCGGCTCACCGCGGAGACGGACCCGCGCGCCCCGCCGCCGGCCGAGCGACGGCGCGGCCATGACCAGCGCCCGCGAGTAGGGATGCAACGGCTGCCGGTAGACCGCGTCCGCCGCGCCCTGCTCGACGATCTTGCCCAGGTACATGACGGCGATGCGGTCGCTCATATGGCGGACCACGCCCAGATCGTGCGAGATGAAGATATAGGTCAATCCGCGTCGTTCCTGAATCTCCTTGAGCAAATTGAGCACCTGTGCCTGGACCGAGACGTCGAGCGCGGATACCGCCTCGTCGAGCAAGAGGAGTTCCGGTTCAACCGCCAGGGCGCGGGCGATGCCGATCCGCTGCCGCTGGCCGCCGCTGAACTGGAAGGGATAGTGATTGGACCGGGCCGGGTCTAGCCCAACCTCCTGCATCAGTTGGCGCGCCCGCCGGTGGTTGGCGGCCCGGTCGCCGAGCCGGTGGATGTGCAGCGGATCGGCGATAATGTCGGCGACATTCATGCGCGGCGGCAGCGACGTATACGGGTCCTGGAAGACGATCTGGAGGTGACGCCGCAGCCGGTGCGCGTCGGCCGGCGTCAGCGGTTGGTCGCGGAACCGCACCTCGCCGCCCGTCGGCGGGTCCAGAAAGAGAAGCGATCGGGCCAGCGTCGACTTCCCGCACCCGCTCTCCCCTACCAACCCCAGCGTCTCGCCCTCCTCCAGCCGGAACGACACCCCGTCGACGGCCCGCACCGGCGCCACGCTCCGGCCGAAGAGCCCCGCCCGCACCGGGTAGTGCTTAACCAGATCGCGAATCTCGAGCAAGGGCGCGGCCATCAGGCGTTCCTCCGTGTTGCTACCGCCGTCCCATCCGGCGCCGTCACCAAATGGCACGCCGCCACATGCCCATCGCGCACGGCGACCGGCGGCGGATTGGCCTCCCAACAGATCGGCATCACATGTGGGCACCGCGGCGCGAAGGGGCAACCGGCCGGCAAGGCCGTTGGGTCGGGCGGGTCGCCCGGAATCGCGGCGAGACGGGCCGTGCCGGGCACATTCGCGCGTTCGACCGCGTTCAGCAGCGCCCGCGTATAGGGGTGTTCCGGTTGCGCGATGACGTGCTCCCGCGGGCCGAGCTCGCAGACCTGGCCGGCATACATGACGAGGAGAATATCGGCGAAGTTGGCCAGTAGGGCGATATCGTGGGTGATGAAGATGACGCTCATGCCGAACCGTTCGCGCAGCGATTCCAGCTCGTCGAGCAGTTGGGCCTGGGTCGTGACGTCGAGCGCGGAGGTCGGCTCGTCGAGTATGAGCAGGTCCGGCTCGCTCGCCATCGCCAGCGCGATCATGACGCGCTGCTGCATGCCGCCGCTGAGCTGGAAGGGGAAGGCCCGCAGCACGCGGTCCGGGTCGGCGATGCCCACGGTGACGAGCCCGTCGCGGGCGAGTGCACGCGCCTCCGGCGGCGCCGCGCGGTGATGACGGCGGATCGTCTCGACCAGTTGATACCCGACCGTCAACACCGGATTGAGCGACGCGCCGGGATCCTGAAAGATCATACCGATCTTCCGCCCCCGCAACGCGGCCATCTCGGCGTTCGAGACGCGCGTCAGGTCGCGCCCCTCGAAGATGATCTCGCCCCCGGCGATCCGCCCGGGCGCGTCGAGCAGTTGGATCAGCGACAGGCCAAGCGTCGACTTACCCGAGCCGCTCTCCCCCACCACGCCCAGCGCCTGACCGCGCGCGAGGTCGAAGCTGACCCCATTGACAGCCCGCACCGTCGCCAGCCGCGCCGGAAAGATCGTCGTCAGATCACGCACCCGCAGAAAGTCCGGCGACTCCATGTTCGGAACCGATGCACCGTGTCGAAACGGCAGTGGGATGCGCCGGAAGTGGCCATGGGAGAGTTTGGGATCAACGTAGTCGGCCAGTCCATCGGCGGCGACACTGATGCTGAGCACCGTGATAATGATTGCAATGCCGGGGAGGACCGCCATCCAGGGCGTCACCATCATGAACTGCCGCCCGTCGGCCAAAATCGAGCCCCACGACGGGGTCGGCGGCGAGAGCCCAAGGGCGACGAAGCTGAGTAGCGATTCGACGATCACGAAAAAGGCCAGATTGAGCATCCCGATCAGGGGCACTGACTGCCAAACATTGGGCACGATGTATCGGAACAGGACGCGCATCCGCGACGCGCCGAGCGCGCGTGCCGCTAGGGCGTAGTCTTTTTCCCGTTCAGTCAAGACGCGGCTGCGCACGACCCGGGCGTAAATGATCCAACTTGACAATCCCAGAACCAGGATGATGTGCAGCGGCGTCCGCTCCGGCGAGACGGCCAGCACCGCGATCGCGAAGAGGACGAAGGGGAAGGCGAGCTGGATGTCTCCCAGCCGCATCAACACCGTGTCGGTCCAGCGGCCGAAAAAGCCGGCGACCAGTCCGATCAGGAACCCGATGCCGCCGCCCAACACCACCGCTGCCGCGCTGATGATCAACGAGTTCCGCGCGCCGTAGATCAGCCGGCTGAGCAGGTCGCGGCCGAGCGGGTCGGTTCCCAGCGGGTAGGTCGCGCTGCCGCCTGCCTCCCACATCGGCGGTAGGAAGTTGTCCCCCAGGTTCTGCTTCAACGGCGCGTGCGGCGCCACCAGTGGCGCGAAGACCGAGACCAGCACGATCGCGCCGAAGAGGACGAGTCCCGCCAGCGACGCCTTGCGCTGCCGCAGGAACCACCAGAGATCGCGCCCGCGGGACCGCCTCACCGGCCGCGCCGCCGGTTCGCCCATCGCGATCGTGGTCGCCACCGGCTCAGTACTTGACACGGGGATCGAGCGCCGCGTAGGTCAGATCGACCAGGAAGTTCACCAGGGTGAAGACGACGGCGATGGCCAGCACCGTCCCCTGGATCATCGGGAAGTCACGCTGCTGGATCGCCTGCAGCGCCAGGTTGCCGATGCCGGGCCAGTTGAAAATCGACTCGATCACGACCGCGCCGCCGAGGACATACCCCGCTTGCAGGCCGATCAGCGTCACGAGCGGGATGGCCGCCACCTTCATCACGTGAATGAGCAGGAGGCGCCGCTCGGAGAGGCCGCGGGCGCGCCCGGCGCGGACAAACCCTTCCCCCAGCGTTTCGATGAAGCTCTGCCGCACCGCCCGCACCAGCAGCGGCATCAGCGTCACCGACAGCGTTGCCACCGGCAGGACGAAGCTCTTCGGTCCCGTCATGTCGATGGCCGGCAGCCAATCGAGCTCGATCGAGAAGATGAGCACCAGCACCACGCCCAACCAGAAGCTCGGCGTCGACTGCGCGATCGCGACGAAGACGAGCGCAATGCGGTCGACCAGGCCGTTGGGCCGTAGGGCCGCCGCGATCCCAAGCACGAAGGAGAGGGTTGTCGTCACCGCGATGCTGGCCAGGCCGAGGGCGAAGGTATTCGGGAGTGCGTCGGCAATGGTGCCGAGGACGGGCCGGCCACCTCGGAACGACGTGCCGAGATCGCCCTGCACGAGATTGTGCAGGAACTCGACGTACTGCGCCGGGATCGGCTTATCCGTCCCAAGCTGCTGACGGGTGATCTTCAGCACCGACTCGGGAGTCCCCGGCGGCTCCATGATCCGCGCCGGGTCGCCGGGGACCAAGCGCACGGCAAAGAAGGTGACGGTCACCACGCCGAAGACGACGAGGACCATCTGCGCCGTGCGTCGTGCAACGTACGACCCCATTGGTCACCCCGAGGCGTTAGGCGCCTAACGCCTAATGCCTACTCGCCCGGGCTCGCGTCCCGGAAGTACGTCATGAAGTTCGGAGGACAGTGATGCCGCTTAGGCCTGTGACGTGCGCGATGGTGAAGTCGCTGTTGTACAGCGGGAGGTTCATCACGTTCTGCCACAGGTGGTCCTGGAGCGCGGCGTACACGTCCGCCCGCGCCTCGGCGTCGGTCGTCGCGGCGCCGCGCTCAATCAGCTCGTCGTTGGTCGGGTCGTTGAAGCCGAGGACGTTATCGGGCGAGGAGTGGTAGATGAAGTTCACCGCATCGTGCGGATCGCCGTTGCTGCTCCAGCTCAGGTGATACATCAGGCCGCGCTTTGCTGCCAACGCGTCGACGATGCCGGCGACGTCGGTCAGCGTGAGCTGGACCGGGAACCCATTCTGTTGCAGGCTGTCGGCGATTGCCTCAACCACCTCCTTGCTGCGCGGCAGGAAGCCGGTCGTGCCCCACAGCTCGATCTCCGGGCCTTCGCCCTCGAAGCTGGCCGAGGCCAGCAGCGCCTTGGCCCGCTCCGGATCGAACGTGTAAACCGGCTCCTGAGGTACGGCGTAGATCGCCCTATTCGGGACATGGCTCCCCGCCACCTCGCTGCCTCCACCGACGAGGTTCTCGACCAGCGCCTGACGGTCGATCGACCAGGCCACGGCCTGTCGTAGCCTGGGATCATCCCACGGCGGCGGCGCGTCCTGGCGGATGAGCAGGCTCACGACCTCGAGGCCAGTCGTCGAGACCATCGCGACCTCGGGTGTCTCCTCCAGCACCGCGAAGTGCTCGGGCGGGACGCGGTCGATCGCCTGCGCCTGGCCGGCCAGCAGCGCGTTGAGCCGCGTCTGGCTGTCCTGGATGTACTCCCAGATCAGTGTCTGGATTGCCGGTGCGCCGCCCCAGTAGTCGGGGTTCGCCTCCATCGTCTTGGTATCGCCGTCATCCTGCACCAGCCGGAACGGTCCGGTGCCGTTGGGGGCCGCCTTCAGCGCCTCGATCCCCGCCGAGGGAGTCGCCGGGTCGGCGCTCGGCTTGATGTCGTCGGCGGAGAGGATCGGCAGCGTTGCCAACTGGATCAGCAACGGCGCAAACGGGGTCGCGGTCGTGAGCCGGACCGTGGCGTCGTCGACCACCTCGACCGTCGTCGGCACCAGGACGGAGGCGGTGCTGACCTCCTCGGCCGTCGACCCCGAAGCCAACTCGACCGATGCCTTGACGTCGGCGCCGGTCAAGGGCTGGCCGTTGTGGAAGGTTACGCCTTGCCGCAGCTTGAACTCCCAGGTCAACTCGTCGAGCGCCTCCCAGCTTTCGGCCAGCCCCGGCGAAAAGGTCGAGAAATCGGTCGTCTCGTTCCGAACCAAGGGGTCGAAGATTTGCTGTTCGATCCGCCGCTGGATCTGCGCCGTGTGGAGGTACGGGTGCCAGTTCGCCCAAAACGCCTCGGCGACCAGGAACCGGACCTCGCCCGCTTGCTGGGCCATGGACCGCACGCCGCGGGCGCGAGGAGCCGGTGCGGCTGCCGCACCCATCGGCACAGCGGCTGCCCCCAATCCGAAGAATGATGCCGCTTGCAGGAACTGTCGTCGGGAGATCGCCCCGCTTCGCAGCTTCGCCGTGAGCACTGCCAGGACTTCGCGCTGATCCATCGTTGCCTCCTTGGTGCATTGGTCGCGCAATGCGCGACCGTCGCCATCCACCCATCCACGCGCAACGCCGAGCCTGTCCCCAGGAACCATGAAACGCGAAGGATTTTATATCGTGAAACACGGTTGCAGATTTAGCCGGAGTATAGGCAGCGTCTATCCGAAAGTCAACCGACCAAGGCACGCCGGGGACGCCCCATCCACCGCGAAGGCGTCCGCGTAGTATTGGCACGGGCCGCCGTTCCCGGGGCGGTGAATGCCCGCGGAGGGATACGCCACACACGCTGAAGAACCACATGATGGGGGGAAGCGATGACCCGACTGCATTCCCCACGGGCGATGCTGTCGCTCGTGACGGCGATTACGATGGCCGTGGCCCTGCTTGTCATCTCCAGCGGGGGGACGACTCGCGCCCAGGATTCATCGGTCGCAATCGAAGGCTTCGCCTTCGCGCCGGGCTCGATCACCGTCTCGGTGGGCACCACGGTCACCTGGACCAACAACGACTCGGCTCCGCACACCGTCACCGCCGACGACGGCTCATTCGACTCCGGCAACCTCGGCCAAGGGGATACCTATAGCCTGACCTTCGACACGCCCGGCACCTACAGCTACTTCTGCGCCATCCATCCCAACATGACCGCCGTCGTCGTCGTCACCGGCGCCGCCGATCCCGCGCCCGATCCCGCGCCCGATCCCGCGGCAGACGACGGCAGCGCCCCAACCCAGGTGCCTGCAACCGGCGCCGGCACTACCGCCCTCGGCGACTCGACCTCGCTGCTCCTCGCGCTCGGCGCCGCCGCGACCGTACTGTTCGTGGTCGCGATCCGACAGCGAAGAGTGGCGTAGCAGCCGTTAGGCGTCAGGCGTCAGCATCGTCATGCCGAGCGTCGGAGTTCGTCGAGGCATCTGGCCCGGCACGACGGAAGTGCTAACGCCTAACGCCTAACGCCTAACGCCTCGTTCATCGCCCGCCACACCCGCTCCGGCGTCAGCGGCATATCCAGATGCCGCACGCCGAGCGGGGTCAGCGCGTCCAGCACCGCGTTGACCACCGCCGGCGGCGCCCCCGTCGTGCCGGCCTCGCCCACCCCCTTGACGCCGAGCGGGTTGAACGGGCTTGGCGTCACGGTGTGGGCGGTCTCGAAGGTCGGCAGTTGCGTCGCCCGCGGCACGGCGTAGTCGAGGAACGAGCCCGTCAGCGGCTGCCCCGCACCGTCGAAGACAATCGCCTCGTACAGCGCCTGGCCGACCCCCTGCGCCAGCCCGCCCACTACCTGCCCCTCCACCAATTGCGGGTTGATCAGCGGGCCGCAGTCGTCGACAGCCAGGTAGCGTTGCAACGCTACCTCGCCCGTTTCGCGGTCGACCTCGACCACCGCCAGGTGGACCCCATACGGGGTCGTCCTGTTCGACGGCAGAAAGGTCCGCGTCGCTTCCAGCCCCGGCTCCTCGCCGCCCGGTGGTCCGTTGAAGGCGTGCGCGGCGCGGGCGATGTCGGCAAACGCGATCCCCCGATTAGGCACGCCCCGCACCTCGACGCGCCCATTGGCAAAGACGACGTCCTCGTCCGCCGCTTCCAGCAGGTGCGCGGCAATCCGTCGCGCCTTCTGGTGGACCTCCCGCGCCGCCAGCAGGATCGCCGAGCCGCCGACCGACGTGCCGCGACTGCCAAAGGTGCCCAGCCCTTGCGGCGTCAACGCGGTGTCACCGGTCCGCACCGCTACGTCATCCGGCGTCACCCCCAACTGATCGGCGACCACCTGCGCCAAACTCGTCTCCTGTCCCTGCCCGTGCGGCGAGGTTCCGGACGTCACCGTCACCGCCCCACTTGGGCTGACCCGCACCGTCGCCGTGTCCCAACCCGGCCCCGCATACTCGCAATAGACGCCGATGCCGACGCCGACCAACCGCCCGGCACGCCGCGCCTCCGCTAGCTCCATTCGGAAGGCGTCGTAGTCCAGCCGGCTCAGGGCTTCGGTCAACGTCGTGTCGTAGTCGCCGCTGTCGTAGATCGCGCCGGTTGGCGACTGGTACGGGAAGGCCGCGGGCGGGATGAAGTTGCGGCGACGAACCGCTGCCGAGTCAAGCTCCAACTCACGCGCCACCGCTTCGATCAGCCGCTCCAGCATGTAGGCCCCCTCCGGCCGGCCCGCGCCGCGGTAGGAGCCGAGCGGCGTCACATTCGTCATCGCCCCCAGGACCGTCGTGCGCAGATTGCGGAATCGGTACGGCCCGGCCGACATCAACCCCGTCATCCGCCCGGTCATCGCCGCGTTGTACGCCCCCAGGTTGGCGACGATCTCGATGTCGACCCCCAAAATCTCGCCGTCCGCCGCCACCGCCGCCCGCAACCGCTGTACCTGGTCCCGGCCGTGGCTGGTCGCCAGCAAGCTCTCCGTCCGGCTCTCGATCCACTTGACCGGACGCCCCAGCCGCATCGCCAGCGCGGGAATCAGCAGGTACTCAGGGTAAGTCCCGCCCTTGCTGCCGAACGCGCCGCCCACGTCCGGCGCGATCACCCGCAACCGGTGCTCGGGAACGCGCAGGCTGCCGGCAATCGCCGTTCGCAACCCGTGCGGCCCTTGGGTCGAGGCCCAAACGGTCAGATCACCGCCCGGCTCCGGGTTGGCCAGCACCCCGCGCGGCTCGAGGAAAGCGGCGTAGACCCGCTGGTTGACTACCCGGATCGAAACAATCCGCTCTGCCCGGGCGAAGGCGTCCTCGACGTCGCCCGCTTCGACCTGCCAGCGGAAGGCAAGGTTGCTCCCCCATCCCGGATAGACCAGCGGCGCGTCCGCGGCCAGCGCCGCCTCGGCGTCGACCACCACCGGCAACTCGTCGTAGGCGACTTCGATCCGGTCCGCGGCGTCGCGGGCAACGGCCGGATCGTCCGCCACCACTGCCGCGACCGCATCCCCCACGAACCGCACCCGTGCGACCGCGAGCGGATACCGCCGCAACTCACGCCCCGGCAATAGATCCGCCCCGCCACCCACCGGTTCGACCCACCCCGCGACCTCCTCCCCGGTGAAGACACCCACGACGCCGGGCACACGCGCCGCCGCCGTCGCGTCAATCCACCGGATCACCCCATGCGCCACTGGACCGCGCGCAAACGCGACGTGGAGCGTGCCGGCAATCCGCACGTCGTCCACAAAACGACCCGCCCCACGCAATAGCCGCTCGTCCCCCAATCGCCGGATCGACCGCCCTACGTAACCAATGCGTTCTGTCCCGCTCTCCATCCCTCTTCCCACTCGGTAGGGGCACGTCGTGCCGTGCCCGCCGTGAAGCGATTATCCACACGGAGGGAAGATCGGGCGCGGATGTATTTTCCTCGGCCGATAGCGCCTCTCCTAAGCGAACGGTGCCGGGCATGTTTCTTGCATGACAGGCATTTCTCATGGTCCGACAGGCGACGTCGCGGAACCGTCCGGGAGCGGCTGTAGGGTAGTGGAGTGACCCGAATGGTTGAGCGTACCGTGCGGCGCGTGAGCATCCTCGCGCTGATGGCCTGTCTGCTGATCGTGCCGTTCTGGTCGGCCATCGCCACCGTGGCGGGCTTCGCCGCGCCCGATGGCGGGGCACGCGCGGGCGATCTCGCGCGCCATCAGGACAGCGACGACGACGACGCCGATGATGACGACGATGACGATGACGACGACCCAACGGTGGACCGCTTCCGCGCCGACCAAGCGATCGTGCGACTCGCCCCCGGCGCCGATGTTGCCGCCTTCAACAGCCGCCATGGCGCCTCCGTTATCGCCGACATCGCCTCACGCGGCATCTACCTGCTGCGCCTGCCGGACAGTGTCGACGAGGAAGACCTCGCGGACACACTGGAGGACGACCCGGCGGCAGTCTGGGCGGAGCTGAACTTCACCAGCCAGGCGCCGGAGGGGCGCCCAGGTTACTTCTTCACCAGCGGCGGCGCGGACGCCGGCGCCTACAACGGCCAGTACGCGTCCGACCTCCTCGGCCTGCCCGCGGCGCACGATTGCGCCCGCGGTGACGGGGTCGTTGTCGCCGTGATCGACACCGGCATCGACGCCGCGCACCCCGTCTTCGCTGGGCGCGTCCTGGCAACCGGCTGGAACGTCTTCGAGCAGAACGGCAACGTGGCCGACGTCGGCAACGGCATCGACGACGACGGCGACGGCTTCGTCGACGAGATGGTCGGGCACGGCACCCACGTCGCCGGCACCATCGTCCTGACCGCCCCCGGCGCCTCCATCCTCCCGGTCAAGGCACTCGACAGCGACGGCGGCGGCGACGCTTTCTTCCTTGCCGCCGCGATCTACTATGCGATCGACCACGGCGCCCGCGTCATCAACCTGAGTCTTGGCTCGACCCACGATGCCATCGTCACCGAGGAGGCGGTCGCCGACGCGGCCGGGCGAGGCATCATCGTCACCGCCGCCGCCGGCAACCTCAACCGATTCGAGCCCGAGGAATATCCCGCCAGTGGCGGCGTCGCCCTCGGCGTCGCCGCGACCGACGCGCAAGACCTGAAGAGCGCCTTCAGCAACTTCCACCCCGCGCTCGCCGTGAGCGCGCCGGGCACCGGCATCGCCAGCACCGTGCCGGGCGGCGGCTACGCCACCTGGAGCGGGACGAGCATGGCGACGCCGTTCGTCTCCGGCGCCGCCGCGCTGCTCTTGTCCCAGAACCCCGGCTGGTCGGCCGCCGAGGTGAACGCCCAACTCCAGGCGACCGCCGTCGACGTCGACGGCGCCAATCCGAGCTTTGTCGGTCTGCTCGGCGCCGGTCGGCTCGACGTCGTCGCCGCCGTCGACTGTCCGACCGTCGCCGCGGCGGACGAAGTCGCCAGCCCCACCGCCGAGCCCACCGCCACCCTCGCGGCCAGCCCAACGGCGGAGCCGACCGCGACGATCGAACCAACCCCCACCATCGAACCAACCACGCCGCCAGAGCCGACCGCGACGGTCACCGAAGAGGCGGACGACGACGATGACGAATCCGACGATTCAGAGGATTCCGAGGAGTCAGACGATTAGGGCGCGTTTGCACACCGTCATGCTGAGGCACCGAAGGGCATCCCCCGGCGACGCCGCGTGCCTCACCGCCAGCGCGGCGCTTCGCGCGGGGATGCTTCGGCTTCGCCTCAGCATGACGGAGCTTTTCAAACAGACCCTAACCGCAACACACCCCGCCATTCCGAATGCAATGAGGACTCGTCCCGTCACGCGGCAGCCGTGACGGCTGCCGGCTCCTCCACCACCACCGCCTGCCGGATCGCCCGCACCGGCGACCAGAGCAGCCAGGCGACGGCGACGAACATCCCGATCTCCCCCACCACCAGCGTCATCGGCACCCCGATCAACCCACCCAGCGCGCCGCCGGCCAGCGAGCCGATCGGCTGCGCCCCCGTGGCGACAAATCGAGCCGTCGCGTTCACCCGCCCCAAGAGGCGGTCGGGCGTGATTGCCTGCCGCAGGCTGACCGCATTCACGCTGTAGATCAGCAGCGTCAGCCATTGGAGGAACTCCGCGGCGATCACCAGCGGCAACGCCACGCTCGGAATGAAGATCGCCAGCGGCACCGTCAGCCCGGTCGCGCCGAAGAGAAACTGGCCGAGAATCAGCGCCGGCCCCTGTCCAAAGCGCCGCGCCGCCGGCCCCGCAAGCATCGCGCCGATGAACGCGCCGACGCCCCCGGTCGCTAGCACCACCCCGATTGCCGTCGCCCCCAGGTTCAACTCGCGCGACATGAAGAGGATGTAGACCGAGAGGAAGATGTAGCCCGCAAACGTGTTGACCGCGCTCGTTCCGACCAGTGCCCGGAGCACCCGGTCCGACCCGACCACGGCCAGCCCCTCGCGGATCTGGCGCAGCATCGGCTGGCGTTCCGCGGCCCGCTCCGGTTCCGCCTCATCCGTCTCGATTCGCCGCAGAAAGAGCGCCGAGAGGAGAAACGAGCAGGCGTCGAGCAGGATCGCCACCGGCGCGGTGATCAACCCAACCAGCACGCCGCCCAGACCCGGCCCGGCGACCTGCGCCACCGAAGCCGACGCCTGCAACTTGCTGTTCGCATCGACCAACCGCTCCCGCCGCACCAGCGACGGTACGTACGAGGCGTAGGCGACGTCGAAGAAGACCGTTTGCACCCCGACCAGGAACGCGACGGTGTAGAGCACGCCCATGTTCAGCCGGTCGAACCAGGCGACGACCGGGATCACGAGCAGCACCGCCGCCCGGCCGACGTCGGTGATGACCATGATTGGCCGCCGCCGCATCCGATCCACCCAGACCCCGACGAAGAGGCCGACGAGCAGGAACGGCAGCGTTCCCATCGCCGTCAGTAGGCCCATCTCGAAGGGAGAAGCGTCGAGGCTGATCACCGCCATCAGCGGCAGGACAAGGAGCGTGATGTGGGAGCCGAATTGCGAAATTGTCTCGGCAGCCCAAAACCGCCGGAAGTCGGCGTGCCGCCAGAGGCCGCCGAGGCGGACCCATCGTCGATTGACCATGTGCAAGCTACCCCCGAAAAAACCGGGAGGGGGTCGCTTCCTCGGCGCCCACCCCCGCTGTCCACGCACGCAAACGTCTCAGGACAGCGGGAGATCGCTCATATCGATGTAGCACCAGCCGGGCTTGCCGTCCACAGTCGCCCCCGGCGGATTGGCGCACCGCATGGTCATCACTCCAGTACCGCGTACCGCGTACCGCGTACCGCGTACCGAACAGAGAATAGGAACTGATCGAGGTTTCGGCAAGGGGTCTTGGCCGGCAGAAACGACGCGGGTATCCTGCGCCGGTCACACCGATCCTGATCGGCAAAGGAGCACCGCGTGAAGACCGTCGTCTGCTTCGGCGATTCGAACACCTGGGGCTACGACCCGGCGACCCACCTCCGGTTCGGCCCGGACACCCGCTGGCCCGGCGTCCTCCAGCGGGAACTCGGCCCCGATTACCGCGTGATCGAGGAAGGGCTCAACGGCCGCACGACCAACGTCGACGACCCCCTCCAACCGCACCGCAACGGTCTCGACTACCTGCCACCCTGCCTTGAATCGCACCACCCGTTCGATCTGGTCACGATCATGCTCGGCGCCAACGACCTGAAGGAACGCTTCCACCGGAGCGCATCCGACATCGCCGAAAGCGCCGCCTACCTCGCCAATCTCGCCCGCCTCACCCCGTTCGGTCCGGACGGCGGACCGCCCAAGGTGCTCCTCATCGCCCCGCCCCCGGTCGCCACGCTCACCGCCTTCGCCGACATGTTCGCCGGCGCCCAGCCAAAATCCCGCGACTTCGCCTACCACTACCGCGCGTGCGCCTCCTGGTATCCCGGCGTCACCTTCCTCGACGCCGCCGGCGTCATCGTCTCCTCCGACCTCGACGGCATCCACTTCGAATCAAGCGAACACGAAAAACTCGGCAAGGCGGTCGCCCAAATCGTCCGAGAGCTGCTTGGGTAACGTCGTGGGCCGTCAACGGCTCGCCTTGGCCGCCTTTTCCAGGAAGTTCAGCAGGTCCCGCTCGCGCTCCGTCAGTTCCGGTCCTTCCCCGTCGGACGCCTCCTCGTCGGCCGCGAAGGCTGCGGCCAGGCTGCCCTCCACAAAGGCGTCGATCACCGCCGGGTGGATGTAACAGCGGCGGCAGACGGCGCGGGTGTTGCCCAGGTGCGCCGCCACCTCGTCGACGACGCCGACGACTAGCCGTTCCGCCTCCGTCTTCGACGTCGCCTGTTCGCACGCCAGGAAGGCGCGGCAAGCCGAGAGGGTGCCCGCCCAGGTCCGAAAGTCCTTCGCCGTGAACTCCGCGCCCGCGACCTCTCCCAGGTAGTCGTTGACGTCGCCCGAGTCGACAAGCTGGCGCTCGCCCGCCTCGTCGAGGTACTGAAACAGCGCCTGGCCGGGGATCTCGCGGCAGCGCCGGACGACGCGGGCCACCCGCGGGTCGTGCAACTCGATCGCGTGCTCCTTCCCGCCCTTGCCCCGGAATTGGAAGTGCAGCGTGGCGCCGTTCACCTCGACGTGCCGGTCGCGCAGCGTCGTCAGCCCGAACGAGCGGTTCGCTTGCGCGTACTCCTCGTTGCCGACCCGAATCAGCGTTTCCTCGAGCAGCCGCACGACCGCCGCGACTACCCGGTCGCGCGACAAGTCGCGCCGCCCCATGTCCTCGCTTACGCGCGCCCGGATCGCCGGCAACGCCCGGCCGAACGCGACGAGCCGAACGTACTTCGCCTCGTCCCGCACCTCTCGCCAGGCGGGGTGGTAGCGGTACTGCTTGCGCCCGGCGTTGTCCCGCCCGGTCGCCTGGATGTGACCGCTCGGCGACGGGCTGATCCAGACGTCGGTCCAGGCCGGCGGGATCGCCAGCGCCTTGATCCGCGCCAGTGTCGCCTGGTCGCGCACCGGCTTGTCGTTTGCATCCAGGTAGCGGAAACCGCGTCCCGACCGCTGCCGCCGGATGCCCGGCTTGGCGTCGGTAACGTACCGCGGCCCTGCCGCGCGGGCATCCGCCACCGCATTGCCGTTCAGAGTCTGTTTCGCCTGCTTAGCCGACGTGCTTGGGGATGATCGTGATGCCACCGCTGCGCTCCAGCACGGCGTACTTGATCTGATCGCCGGGTTTTCAACCCGGCGTCACGCAACGCCGGAATGACCCCGCCTGGCCGTCTCCCGCCTTCCGCCTTCCGCCTTCCGCCTCCCGCTCTTGCCGCCCTACTCCGTCGAAAACGCGTACACCGTCGTCGAGGTGTACTCCTCGCCCGGCTGCAGCACGGTCGAGGGGAAATCCGGTTGGTTCGGGGAGTCCGGGTAGTGCTGCGTTTCAAGGGCGAAGCCGTCGCCCTGGCGGTAGATCGCGCCGTTCGGGCCGACCAGCGTCGCGTCGAGGAAGTTGCCGGTGTAGAACTGGATGCCCGGCTCGGTTGTCGAAACCTCCATCACCCGCCCACTCGCCGGGTCATGTACCCGCGCCGCCGCGATCAGCGAGACATCGTCTGAGCTGGCGCGGTCGAGCACGAAGTTATGGTCGTATCCCCGTCCGATCACGATCTGCTCGTTGCTCCCGTCGCGGATACGGGCGCCGATCGCCGTCGACCGCGTGAAGTCGAACGGCGTCCCCGCGACCGGGGCGATCGCCCCGGTCGGAATTAACGTCCCGTCGACCGGCGTGTAGTTGGCCGCGAAGATCTGCAGTTCGTGGTCGAAGATGCTCCCCGCGCCCTCCCCGGCCAGGTTGAAGTACGAGTGGTTGGTCAGGTTGACCACCGTCGCGGCGTCGGTCGTGGCGCGATAGTCGATCCGCAGTTCGTTGTTCTCCGTCAGGGTGTACGTCACCTCGACCGTCAGCGTGCCGGGGTAGCCCTCCTCGCCGTCCGGGCTGACGCGGCTGAGCCGGATGCCCATGCCGTCCGCGCCGCTCACCTCTTCCGCCGCCCAAACGTACTTGTCAAACCCCTTCTCGCCGCCATGGAGCGTGTTCGGGTCGTTGTTGATCGCCAATTGGTACGTCTCGCCCTCGAGGGTAAAGGATCCATTGGCGATCCGGTTCGCGTAGCGGCCGGTGATGCAGCCGAAGTACGGGTTACGGTTGACGTAGTCGTCCAGGTTGTCGAACCCGAGCGCGACATTCGCCAAAGTCCCGTCGCGGTCGGGCACGGTAATCGATTGCATGATGCCGCCGTAGGTCAAAATCACGACCTCCATGCCGGCGGCGTTGGTCAAGGTGTACCGATCGACTGCCTCGCCATCCACGGTTCCGTACGGCTCCTTCACGATGCCCGGCGCACCGGCCGGCGTCGCCCCAGCCGGCGGCGACGCGGTCTGCGCACCCGCCACGGCGACGCCCGACGACGCGACCACCACGGCGAGCACGACGACGGCGCCCAGTATCGCGGCCAACCGATCTCGCGCGCGCGAGCAGACAGCGACCATCACCTTCCCTCCCTTGTTATCGGTCCATGGTTCCAGATACCCCGACGCTAGCAGCACATTCCATGCCGAAAATGCATCGCCAAGCAATCGACCGGCCGGGGGCCGTAACCTCTTGCGTTCCAACGCTTCACCGTTTATAGTGCTGCCATGAGTGAGATTGTGCGCGCTATCACGACCGGCACCACTACTGAGACCATGATTGCCATCACCGGCATCATGATTACCAAGCCCATGCCTGTCGGTCGGAGGGTGCGTAGCGAGTAGGGCGAAGGCCCGGCGAACATCCAAACGAACCGGCAGGCGGGAGCGGCAACGCTCCCGCTCTTGTTTTGTCAGCAACTAGCCATTAGCCGTTAGCTCCTAGCCTTGAGTTAGCGGGTGTCCACAGCGACGTGGAGATGGCACGCAAGAAGCTAGAGGCCAGCAGCTAGCGGCTAGGAGCTACGTCATGATCGTCCTCAAATTCGGCGGCACCTCGGTCGGCAATCGCGACCGCGTCCGGGATGCCGCCGCGATTACCGAGGCCCAACCCCAACCCCGCGCCGCGGTTGTCTCCGCCGCCAGCGGCGTCACTAACCTGCTTCTCGACGCTGCCCGCGCCGCCGCGACCGGCGAGCGCGACCAGGCCGCTGCCATCGCCGCCACTATCCGCGAAAAGCACCTCGGCATTGCAGACGGCATCGAGGACGAAGCGGAGCGCCTCGCCGCCCTCGTCGAGCTCGACCAACTCCACGCCACGCTTGACGACGCCCTCAACGACGTCGCCGAAGCCGGCGACCTTTCCCACCGCGACTCGGACCGCATCGGCGCCACCGGTGAAAAGGCACTCAGCGTCCTCATGGCCGCCACGCTCAGATCGCGCGGCACGCCGGCCGTCCACCTCTTCGCCGACCGCGTCATCGCCACTGACGACCGCTTCGGCGCGGCTCGCCCCGACCGTGTCCGCACCCGCGAGCAGGCGAACGCCGTCGTCCGCCCCCTCCTCGACCAGGGGCTCACCGTCGTCATGACCGGCTTCATCGGCTTCGCCCCGGACGGGACGACGACCACCCTCGGCCGCGGAGGTTCCGACTACAGCGCAACGCTGCTCGGCGCGGCCCTCGACGCCGACGAGATCCATATCTGGACCGACGTGCCCGGCGTCCTCTCCGCCGACCCCCGCAAGGTGCCCGACGCCCGCGTCGTGCCGAGCGTCAGCTTCGACGAGGCCCAAGAGCTGGCCCACTTCGGCGCCAAGGTCCTCCACCCCCGCACCATCCGTCCCGCCGTCGCCCGCGGCATTCCGGTCCGCATCCTTTCCACCGTCGCCCCCACCGAGCCGGGCACGCTCGTCACTCGCGAGGCGGCCGGCGACCAAGTCAAGGCGGTCACCGCTATGCACGGTCTGCTGCTTCTGACCGTCGACGTCCCGGAGCTGGAAGACCTCTCCGGCGCCGCCTCGGCCGTCTTCGGCGCGCTGCACGAAGACCGGATCGAAGTCGTGCTCGCCGCCCAAGCCTCCTCCCGCCGCCGCATGACCTACCTGGTCGACGCCGCCACCGGCGGCGGCTGTGGCCGCACCCAGTGCCGGATCGAGGAAGTCCTTGGCGCCCGCGACTTCGAGGCCGAAGTCGGTTGCACCGAGGAGGTCGCCGTCGTCGCCGCGATCGGCCAGGGCGCGGCCGAAAAACCCGCTGCCCTGGCCCGCATGCTCGGCGTCCTCCACCGCGCCGGCGTTCCCGTCCTGGCCGCGAGTCAGCAGATGTCGAACGCGGCCCTCGTCGCCGCCGTCCCGGCCCGCGCCGCCGACCGCGCCGTCGTAGCGATCCACACCGCCTTCATCCGCCCCCAAACCGCCAGCGCCCGTGGCCGCCGCCCCCGCCGCTCCGACATGCTGGCCGAATCATTACGAGTTGGGTGACAGGGGTCAGGAGTCAGGAGTCAGGGGCAAAGGCGACGAGAGGAGCGAAGGTGATTGAGAGCTTTCGGGATCTTCGGGTGTGGAAACTAGGGATGGACCTCGCGGAAATGATCCACAAGCAAACCGAAGCATTTCCTCGTCACGAACTGTATGGTCTGGCAAATCAACTGCGCCGAGCTGCCGTTTCAATTCCATCCAACGTCGCGGAGGGACACACCAGGGAATCGACGAAGGAGTATTTGCAAGCCATCTCTATTGCTCGTAGTTCATTGGCGGAGGTTGAAACGCAATGTGAATTAGCGGTCCGATTTGGGTATCTGAAGGCCGCACAATTCGAGGAAGTGAAGGAAATCGTCGTGCCCTTAGGCAAACAACTCGCTTCTCTAAGAAACGCTCTTGAGCGTAAGCTCGAACGTCGTCCCTGACTCCTGACTCCCGACCCCTGACCCGTTGCGACCGAAAGGAGCAATCAATGGCAGACCGCATTCCCGTAGCCGTGCTCGGCGCCACAGGCAGCGTTGGACAGCGTTTCGTCCAACTCCTTGACAACCACCCTTGGTTCCGGGTGGCCGAACTCGTCGCTTCCGAACGCTCGATCGGCAAGACGTACCGCGAGGCGACCGACTGGCGGCTCGATGCTTTCATGCCCTCGGACGCCGCCGACTTGGTCATCAAGGACTACGCCGACCAGATCGACAGCCCGATCGCCTTCTCCGCCCTCCCCGGCGAGGTCGCCGGCGAAATCGAGCAGCGCCTGGCCAAAGACGGGCACGCCGTCCTCAGTAACACCTCGACCCACCGCATGGAGCCGGACGTCCCCCTCTTGATCCCCGAAGTCAACCCTGACCACGTCCAGGCGATCGAGCTGCAAAAGCGCAACCGCGGCTGGTCCGGCTTCATCGCCACCAACCCGAACTGTTCCGCCATCCACATGGTCCTCACCCTCAAACCGCTCCAGGACGCCTTCGGCCTCGACGCGGTGATGGTCACCACGATGCAGGCCGTCTCCGGCGCCGGCTACCCCGGCGTCCCCTCGCTCGACATGATCGACAACGTCGTCCCCTTCATCAGCAGCGAAGAAGAGAAAATGGCCGAGGAGACCCAAAAACTGCTTGGCGCCTACCCCGGACCCGACGGCGGCTTCAGCTTCCTCCCGGTGACCGTCAGCGCCTCCTGCAACCGCGTCCCGGTCCGCGACGGCCACACCGAAGCGGTCTCGGTTCGTTTCAAGCAGCCCGCCTCGCCCGAGGAGGTCGTGGCGGCCTTCGAGAACTTCCGCGGCAAGCCGCAGGAACTCGGTCTCCCCAGCGCCCCCGCGCGCCCGGTCATCGTCCGTCAGGAGCGCAACCGCCCCCAACCGATCCTCGACCGTGAGGCGGAGCGCGGCATGGCCTCCGTCGTCGGCCGCGTCCGCCCCTGCCCCATCCTCGGCGTCAAGTACGTCCTCCTCGGCCACAACACCATCCGCGGCGCCGCCGGCGCCTCCATCCTCAACGCCGAACTCTTCAGGGTCGAGGGGCTGCTACCGGTCTGATGACTCAGGTTCCAGCCTTTCGAGCAATCTCAAGATCCGCGCGGATCGATAAAGCGCGTCGCGCATAATCGATGCCGGTCGACGGGCCTGCATCGGTCGCCAATAGTCCGCGTCGATACGGTGATGCTTGAGATTCATCCCGTCGTCGAAGATCGTCCAGCGATCGCGGTTGCTTGGAGTCCGGAACACATGCCAAACAGCGTCATGTGTGAGGTCTGTGCGTTTCAGGTTCGGCGTATTCGCCAGCACATATTCTGCCGCGCTGCAATAAGCGGCGTCATAGGCGCGACTGACCGCCGTTCGCAGTCGAGTCTCGTCATCTGCGTGCTGTGCGAGTTCCAGAGCAAGGTCAAGGAGATGCCGCCATTCGAACGGCTCAGACATAGTCGAGGCCGAAATGGACATCGGCGTCGAAGGTCGCGGAGACGGGGCGCCACCAACGCTCGTTGAAGTCGTCGAGCAACGGGAGCGCCTCGTTGGGCTCCAATGAGGTCCGTATGAGCGCAAAAAGGTTCGTAGCGTCTGGTTCCTCCGGATCGGTCAATACGTCGAGCACGATGGCAGCGTTCATACCAAAGGAGTGCGGCAACAGTCGGCTGGCTTCGACCAGTGCCGGAATGACCTCCGGATGCTCGTCCAGATAGGCGCGGACCGCTCCCTCGTCGCGAAACAGATAGTCCGTTGCACTGTATGCCGCTGTTGCCCTCATGCGCTCCTCCAACTGGTGCCAATGGATAGATTAGCACGAAGGCGTCCAAATCCATCCCAGTTCGCGGGGCGTCGATCCTCAACGCCGAACGCTTCAAGGTCGAAGGGCTCTTGCCGGTGTAAGGACCATCAAGTTCCCGTGCCTGCCCTGGTCAAATCAAAGGACTTGTGGCTTGTTCCGAGCTAAGACGACGTTTTACCGGCGTCATTACGGTACCTGGCCGCAACCCGATCGTCGGCTGACTCGCGGCGTGGGGCGGAGCGGCTTATGGCGCTACTTCCGCTGTCAGGACATCCAGGAACGCGCGAGGGTTGACGATCTTCACCCCTTGGTAGGATCCGACGCCTTGTAGCCCGTGATCGCCGGTCACGAGGTAGTCGATGCCGGCGCTAGCGGCGGCGGAGAGCACCAAGTCGTCTTCCGAGTGGGTTGCAACCCCAACCACCTGGACGGAAATGATGGCGTGTGTCACGTCGACGGCCAAGGAGACAATATTGGCCGCTACCTCCTCGGGTGGGAGGCGCCGGGAAAAGTATGGATCCTCGGTCAGGTTGCGCTGGACACTGCTTCGGATGTGCTCCGAGGTGACGAGTTCGAAGCGTTGCGCCCGCCAGGCGCGCATGAGCCCACCCGGGGTACTCCTCCCCCGCTCCACGCCGACGATGCCGGAGAGGAGGACGTTGATGTCGAGGACCGCGCGAATCACGCTTCAGCAGCGGCCTGCGCCCGCTCCCGGCGGGCCACGACGGCTCGCTCAACCTCGCGTTCCAGTTCGTCAACCGGCACGTCGGCGAAGGCGTCGCTGATCCGCCTCAGGCCGGCGAAGCGCTCGGCCCGCTCCCGCTCCAGCCGATCCAAGCGTGCCAGGTCATCGGCGGGAACGATCGCCGCGACTGGGATGCCGCTACGTTCAATCAGGATGCGCGACTGGTTGCGATACACACGATTGATGACGTCGCTGAACTGCTGCCGCGCGTCGGACGCCTTCATCGTCTGTGTTACAGGGCTTCGTTCGCTCATCGCTCTCGTCCTTACCATGGGCACGACAATACGTTCGTTCAGCAATGCACCGATTGTACAATGTTGTACGATCGACATCGAGTACGTCCTCCTCGGCCACAATACCATGTCGAAGGGCTGCTACCGGTTTGGGGAGCGAGAGGGCCGCCTTCTGATCGGCAAGACGAGCGGAGAGCAGCGGCGCCTGCTGCTCTCCGCACCCTGCCCCGCGCTACGCGAAGACCTCATCGGGACGGCAGATCGTCATGCCAATATGTGGCACGTTCACAGAGCCACCAGGTGCGAGGAGATGGTGGATGGGCTGCGTATTGTGCGCGGGCGATCGCAGGTCAATCATGACGAAGCCCTCTCTGTCTTCGACATCTGGGGGTGGCGGCAGAATAAACCACCGGTGTACTTCTAGACGCACCTCGATCCCCACGTATACCCAGCGTGTCCCCGGCAGCAGGGTGAGCGTCTGAGCGATGCTGAATTCGCGCATGACGGTCGGCGTACCGAAAATCTGGAAGGCTCCCTCCCTGTGCTCAAGGAAGACCACGTCGTCTTCGGCTACTCCCCCGTCCGAGCTGGAGACAACGAGATGGGCAACGCCGAACGCTTGCAGAATCGGCGGACCCATCGCCGGTGGATTGACGAGGTAAAATGGTCGAGATTGCTCACCGACGATGATGTCCACTGCCACCTTCAGCAGCTTCTCGACCTGGAGCGGAGCACCAGGCAGGACAGCGAGGTGGTAGCCCAGGCTAGCTTTGGCGTTAGTCACCTCCAATAGCCCGCCTCGTATTGGGAAGGTCTGTGGGAACTCCATAGCGGGTGGATGCAGCGTGTAGACGTTCGCACCAACGCGGACTTTCCCGAGACCGACGCCCAAGGAGAGCTTGCCGTCGTTGGGCAATGCGAGCTGAGAGAACGTCTTCAGGTTGTTGAGATCCGGCACCACTCCCGCAAACACCGGGGCCACGGGATCGTCCGACACCAACACCGTTGCACCGACCCCCACGTCTTCCTGCAGCGGGTCGCCAAGTGCATAAGGGGGAGAGGTGCGATGTGCGTCGCATCCAATCGGCGATTGCCCAATGCCGGAGGTTCTGGCGTTCCGCGGTCTCGCTTGCTCAACGATCTGTGATGACACAGGCCCCCACGTTACGGCGTTGCGAAGTGACCCGACTTCCTGGTCCTGGACGGCGTGCAGCAGCGCATGATGATGTAGGGCCTCGCTGCGTGCATGCAGGCTCTCGGTCCATCGCCTGTCGGCGAGCGCCCGATGGTGCGCCGCAATCGCGCCCCGTTCTGAATCGCTGAAACGAGAGGCCGCCGCACCTTTCGACGAGAGGATCTTCGCTACGGCGCCGGCATCAGCCGGATTCGAAGCCGTCTCACACATGGCAAGAGCCTCCTCTGCTCGACGGTCCGCGCGGACCGCGAGTTCTTCAACGGGTTGGATGCTTCACCTCCGACATGCCGGTGTCGTACCGCATGCCGGAGGTGCCGTGCCCGTGGTCAATCTCCGCCGTCAGTGGCTGCGCTCAATCACCGTTTGCCCGACGACGCGGCCGTGCCGCGGCCCGACCTCGGAAGCGCGGGAGAAGCCGTTACGACGTGCAGGAATCCTCAGTCGCGGCCTGATCCGCCATCGCGATCACGTTGGCCGACGACACGTCGATCCGCACAATCATCCCCTCGCCGCTGTTCGCGCCGACGGCGGGGGAACCGACGTAGAGCCCGCCATCCGGCCCGAACTTCATCTTGACCGGGAAGGTCAGCCCGCTCACGACCTCCTCGGCGCTGTCCAGCCCGGTCTGGCGCACGACCTTCCCGGTGCCGGGCGCATAGAACGGCGGATCGGGGCTGTTGCCCGTCGCCATCTCCAGCGCGTAGAGCGTCCCGTCGTCCGCCACCGCGATCGACGTCACCGCCGTCAACCCGGTCCAGATGTCGGAGACGGTCCCATCGGGCGCCACCTCGATCACCTTCGCCGTGCCATCGGTAAACGGCAGCGCCGTCAGCAGCCCGACGTAGACCCCGCCGCCCGGCGCCGGCGCCAGCGCGTCCGGCGCCGCGTTGCCCAGCACCGAGAGATCGGCCACGCGGGCGATCGTGCCGTCCGGCGTCACGGTCAGCACCTGCTGATGGTTTGCCTCGGCAATCCAGAGCATGCCGTCCCCGGCGATCATCGCGAACGGCTCGCCATACGGGCTGAGCGGCTCGTGCGGCTCCGCGACCGGGTTGGCCTGGATCCAGGCGGAGATGTCGGCCGCCAGCGTCATCGTGCCGTCGTCCTCGACCCGGTAGACGCCGTTCGGCACCTCCTCCTCGTGCGACGCGACCGGACCGGCCCCGTGCAGGTCCACCAGGGCATAGAGTTGGCCGTCCAGGAACGCCAGGTCGGAGACGCCCAGCACCCACCCCAACTCCGGCAGCCCGCCCGAGGGCCAACCCTCCACCACCGGCATGGCGCAGCCGTCGACGATGGTGATCACCCCGGCGGTCAGGCTGGCGGTCGTCCCGCCCTCGCCGACGCCCTCGACGACCGGCGAGCCGGTCCCGGCCCCGGCATCCTCGCTTTCTGCCGCGGGAGAACCAGTGCCCGCCGGCATGGCCGAGGTATCAAGGCCGGTACCAGCCAGGGCGAGGTACATCGTGCCGTCCTCGTCCCACACAAAACCCCGTGGATTGGTCAGCCCGCTCGCTACCACCGTCACTCCGCCTTGGGAAGCATCCGGGGTGGCATCTTGGGCCGCGGCAAAGAGCGGTCCGAACAGTATCAATGCCAGCGTGCCGACGACGGCGAGAGTCAATCTGCGACGATGATTCACAGCAGTTCCTCCTGCATTGCAATTGCGTGCCGCGTGCGTCATCGAGCCATCCGTCCGAGGACGACGGTCTCGAGGGCAACGGTAGGGCGTCGCATGGCGATCCCCTTTGTTCAGAAATCGGTTCTGCTACCTACTACTCCCCGGTCGTCGGGTCGATGACGGCGCGCACGTCCATCACCTGGTCGGCCGGGAACCCGCTGGTGCTGGCGTGGCCGCGAATCGCCTCCGCGTCCGGCGCCAGATAGACGCAGAAGATCGCGTCGTCCGTGACGAATCCCTGGACCCACTGGATCGGCGTGCCGTCCCGCTGCATGTCATGGACGACGTCGTTCGACGTTGCGGCGGTGGCCCGCAACTCCTCAAGACTCATTCGCCCGGCACTCGGGATCTTCCGCTCAACCAGAAACTTGGGCATCGGCGCTCTCCTTTCCGCACATCACCCACCGACCAACGTTCCGCCGCGCCTGGCCGCCGTGCCAACGGTGACGCCTTCCACAGTAGAAGCGTGGTCGTCCTGAGGGATCAGCAAAAATGACGAGATGGTGGGTACGGTGTTACGGAGATTCCGGTCTACGCGGAGAGCGCCACTCCGTCATTCCGATCGCAGAGAGGAATCTCGCCTACGTAAGAGGCACGGGACGATCCCTCGCGGCGGTTCGAAATGTCGGGGATATCACTCTGGGTCCGTTAGCCCCTTTGCCTGCGCCCAGAGCGCAACCTGGGTCCGCGAGGAGTGCCCTAACTTGGCGAGGATATTGCCGACGTGGGTGGCCACGGTCCGCTCGCTGACGAACAAGTCCGCCGCGATCTCCCGGTTCGACTTGCCTCGCGCGATCAGAGCGGCCACGTCCCGTTCGCGCTCGGTCAGCCCACCGAACGCCCGCTTCGCGGCTTGGTGCGGCGAGAGCGGCCTCAGCCGTGGATGAAGCTCGGCCGCGCCCCGCAGAAACGTTGCCCGCACGGCGTCATCGGGTATATCGACGGCCAGCGCCTCGATGATGGCGCGGGCAGCCGCGAACTCGCGCGCGGCGGCGTCTCCGCGAGTCTGGGTCTCGAACAGATCGCCAAGGGCGAGGTGGACACGCCACAGCAGCGGCCGTGCCCCGCGGGCTTCCGCCCCAACGCGCGCCGCCTGGAACGCGGCTTCCGCCTCCGCCGGTCGCCCCAGCGCGGCCAGCGCCGCCCCCCGCGGCCGTCCAAGATGGGGAACACTCCTCGCGTTGCTGTCCTCGCCGTCATCGGCGGTCGCGACCAATTGGTCGACGATCCGCAAGGCGAGGTCCGCGTCGCCGCGGGCAAGGGCAAGCTCACCGCGTGCATACCAGACCCGTCGTTGCGCCAGGGTCTGCGCCGGGTCATCGGGTCCGAGGGCTGTCTGCAGGACGGATTCCGCCCGCGCGAGATCACGCCGCGCAACGAGCGTCGAGGCAAGAAACCCCGAGCCCATACGAACCCAGTACAGCGACCCGATGGCGTTCGCCAGCGCCACGGCCTGCTCTAGGTGGCGCTGAGCCTGCGCCAAGTCCAGCAAATCAAGAAAGAGGATGCCCAGACCGATTTGCGACGACGTCGTCCACTGCCGGTGCTCGATCTCCCGCGCAATGGCCAGGGCCTCGTGAGCGCGCGGCAACGCCAACGCGTACTCCCCTTTCGCGCTGGCGCAGATCGCCGTGGTGAAACAGGCATACGCTTCGCCGGAACGCCAGTCGATTTCACGCGTGATCGCTACCGCCAACTCGCCCAGCTCGCCGGCCCGCGCCCGCTCGGCGAAGGTCGTGATGGGTGAAGGTTTGGTATAGGCCGCGATGTCTCCGCTCCCGATCGTCATCATTGCCAGGCCGGAAACCACGCCTTGCCGGTCGTCCAACTCGCCGAACAGATCGACGGCGCGTTCGTAGTAGCGCGCGGCAGGGAGCACGTCGCCGCCGAGGTAGCTCGCCATGCCCAGGAAATCCAACGTCTCGGCGATGCCGCGCCGGTCGTTGGCCGTTTCAAAGATGGCGAGTGCTTCCTGATGGTACGCCCGCGCGGCGTGCGGTTCTTCGATGTTCGTGTGCCAATTGCCCACCCGATTCAGGCTGTGGGCAATCGCGGAGGCATCGCCCATCTCCCGCGCCACGTCCAGGGCGCGCCGCCAATAGCCGCCGGTCCGCGCGTAGTCACGGCCCGCCCACAACATCCCCAGTGCCAGAAGCGCCTGCCACTCCTCCCGTCGATCGCCCGCCGTTAGCGCAATCTCCAGCGCCGCCTCGTCGTCGGCGCGTGCCCGCTCAAAGTCGCCAAGCGTCTCGTAGGCTCGCCCGCGATCTCGCCGCGTCCGCGCTCTTGCGGGCAGTCCCAACCGCGTCTCTGCCTCCAGCGCGCGCGTCAGGTGTTCGACCGCAGCACGCGGCGCATGCAAACCGAGCGCGTTTTCCCCGGCACGCCGCGCGTACTCCAACGCCTTCGCCCACACCCCCGCCTCGAAGAAGTGCTGCGCCAGATCAGCGACGTACTCATCGAGCGCGCCCGCGTAGGTTCGCTCGATCGTCTCCGCCACCTCCCGGTGCAACGCGTGGCGCTCCCGCGCCAGGAGACCGGCGTCGATCGCTTGCCGCGTCAGCGCGTGGCGGAAGGCGAACCGCTCGTCCGACTCCTCGACCACCAGTTGCGCCGCGATCAGTTCCTTGATCTGCCGCAGGAGGTCGGCTGCGCCACACCGGGTCAGCGCCTGCAAGAGCGTGAAGTCGAAGCGCCGCCCGGTCACGGCCGCCAGCGTCAAGGTCCGGCGGGCGTCCTCGCTGAGTTGTGCCGCCCGCCGTTGGATCGCATCCTCGACGCCGCGGGGGATCGGCAGCCCACCGATCGCGGCCGTTGCCCCGCCACCGTCGTCTGACCGCGCGGCAATCACCGAGCGCAAGACTTCTTCGATGAAGAACGGGTTGCCGTCAGTCAGAGCGTAGATCTCGTTGATCAGGGCGCCGGGAAACCGGCGCTGTCCCGCAACGATCGCGTCGACCATCGCGCGGGCGTCGGCGGCAGATAACCGCGTCAAGCGCAGCTCGGCCACGGCCCGCACTCGGTCCAGTTCCGCCAGCGTGTGGGCCAGGCTCTCCCCCACCTCGTCGTTGCGGAAGGTCAGGAGGATGAGTATCGGCCGCGTGGCGATCCGCCCCGCCAGGTAGCGCAACCATTCCAGGCTCGTGTCGTCGGTCCAATGCACGTCTTCGACGACGACCAGCACCGGCCGCGTTTCGGCCTGGTGGCTAAGAAATTGCCCGAGCGCGTGAAAAAGGCGACGCTTCTCGTGCGCGGGATCGAGCGCGGGCATCGGCCGCGCGGCGGGCAACAACCCGCACAGCTCAGGGACCAACTTCGTCAACTCGGGACCGGACGGACCAAGCTGCCGTGGTACCTCCTCCGGCGCCAGGGAAGCGACGAAGGTCCGCAACAGGTCGAGCAGCGGCGCATAGGGCACCGCGCGGTCCGGCTCGAAGGCATGTCCCTGCAAGCCGAGCATCCCTTGCCCTTCGGCAAGCGTTCTCGCCTCGGTCACCAACCGCGACTTGCCGATGCCCGCCTCGCCCCCGACGAGCACGAGCTTGCCCTGCCCGCCCAGCACCTGATTGATGCAGCGCTGAAGCGAGGCCAGGTGCAGTGCGCGCCCGACGAGGATCGGGCAGACGACCGGCGCATCGAACGGCGCCACCATCGCCCACACCTCGCCACGACCGATACACTGATACTTTGCGTCTATCTTACCAAACCGCTCCACGCCCCCATACATTGCCCTGTAAGCCGGCCCCACGGTCCCTGTCCAATCCACCGGATCGTCGACCACATCGCCGTCCTCGACTCCATCAGACCCTCAATCCTCAACGCCGATCTGTTCAAGGTTGAGGAGTTGCTGGCGATCTGATCCTAACGAGGACTGGACTTGCTGAAGCACGCGCAGAATCCGCGCCGAACGAATGAGCACGTCGCGCACAATGGATTGGGGCCGGCGTACCCCCATCGGTCGCCAATAGTCGGCGTCGATCCTATGGTGTTTGAGATTCATGCCATCGTCGAAGATCGTCCAGCGATCACGATCGGTCGTGTCGCGGAACGCGTGCCAGACGGTGTCGTGGGTCAGTGCGGTTCGGACAAGATTCGGTGTATTCGCCAGGAGATACTCCGCCGCACTGCTAAAGGCGGCGTAATAGGCACGGTACATGGCAGCACCGTGTCATCTGGGTCCTCGGTAGCTGCCGCCTCGCTGGATTAAACTCAATGCGCGATCAGCACAGCCTGGGAAGGGCTTCGTCGGTGGAGCCTGGGGATTTATCCCCGGGTCATCGGCATTCAACACTCGCTTCACTCGTTCCACCCCCCTCAATTCCCGCGCCTTCCACCGCTCCCGCACGCCCATCCGAACGAATGGACCGCCCCGATAGTACGCCCGGTTGTTGGCGTCGAGCACGTTGGTGCGTACAATCGGTAGCAAGCGACCGGCGCGGCACGGGGCGCGGATAAACCAAACGCCGCGTCGTGCGTATTAACTGGCAGGGGAATGCGCGGAACGGGGGGAGGAATCATGGCGGTGCAGACGGGATCATCCCAGGAGCTCATCGATGGGCTCATCAACACCTTTCGCGAGCTCAACATCAAGGTCCGCCAGGCGCCGGAGGCACAGGCCCGCCAAGTGGGCTCCGGCGGCGCCTCCGTCCGCGACGTGGTACGCCGCTTGCGTGATGATGAGTTGCGCTTCTCGCAGGCGCTGAAGGAGTACGTGACCGGTGTGCCGATGCCCGACATCTTCGGGGACGAGGCGCCGATCGTCGGCACCGAGCACTCAGACGACACGACCGCCGTGCTGATCGCGCAGTTCGGCTACGCCCGCGAGGTCACACTCGCCCTCCTGCGCCCACTCGAAGAAGGCGAATGGGATCAGGAGGTCACCGGCGGGACAACGATTCGCGCGCGCATCCGGGATCTGGTCGAGAACGACCGCAAGCAGTTGGAACGTATTCTGGGCATGCTTCCGGCGCGGTAGGACGCCCGCCCGACGCGCACCGTCGACGGCGTCACGGGACAGACGGTTTCATGGCAACGGCACGCTCGCCCAAAGAGACCTGGCAGATGCTGCGGCTCGCGCGACTGGGTCGCCGATGCGGCACGTGGGCACTTGGCTTCGGCCTGGTTGGCCTCCACGTCGCCCTCTTCCTCGTCGCGGCGACCGCCCTCATCCTGCTCGATCTCTACCGCTCACCGGATCAAATCACCGTCGATGACGGCCTGCGCGCCTGGGGCTCGATCGTCGCGCTCCACGCCCTGGCGGTGACCGTCTTCCAGATCGTGCGCTGGGCCATCCACGAAGAGCACCTTGATCCCGTCGCCCCGGTCCTCGATCGCCCCATCTCCGGCCCGTTGCCCGCCGCTCAGACAGGTGTCGCCGCGCCTTCGACCGCCCCGGCGAACGGCCAGGCCCACGGCGCCTGGTGGCGCGATCTCCGTGGCAGTTGGCGCACCCTGATGGACGCCAACGACCCCGCCGCGGTCGTCACCACCACCGCGCCCGCTCCCGGCGCCAACGGCCACACCCCACACGGCGTCCATCCCTGGCCGAGCCGCGATACTGTCTCTATCACGTCCGGAGCCTGGCCGGAACGTGCCCACGGGGCACCGCCGCCCGATGATGACTACATTGCATCCAACGAGGGGTACCACGTCGGCACCACCCCCGCCCACTGGTCGTGGGTCGAAGCCGCCGCTGCCTCCTGGTTGACGCCCGGCGACCCGGAGCAACCCTCCCCGGCCGTCACTCCGCCTCCGCCGCCCGACGACCCGGATACGCCGGCTTCCAACGCATGACCAACACCCCGTCCCAGCCGAGCCGCGATTTCACCGTCGCGGTCCTCGTCGTCCACGACGGTCGCGTACTCCTCCATTGGCATCGCAAGCTCGCCCGCTGGCTGCCGCCCGGCGGCCACATCGAACCCGACGAGCTGCCCGACGAGGCCGCCCTGCGCGAGGTGCGCGAAGAGACCGGCGTCGAGGCGACCCTCCTCCCCGCCCACGGCCTCGATCTCGACCACCCCGGTCTTCCTCGCCAACTTTGCCGCCCCGCCGGCATCCAACTCGAAGAGATCACCCCCGGCCACCAGCACATCGATCTCATCTACTTCGCCACCGCTGCCGATCCCACAATCACCGTCGCCGACGACAGCGTCGGCTGGCACGGCTCCGACCAGTGGCCAACCCTCGGTCTCACCGAAGAGGTCGCCGCCTGGTGCGCCGCCGCGGTCGAAGAAGTTCGGCGTTCGGCGTTCGGCGTGTGACGTAGCTCGACCGATGACTACCGATTACTCCCCGCCACGTCCGGTCCGGTGTGTGCAGACCGTCGAAGGTCGCCGCTGGCACGCCCGCGTCTGGCCAGGTCCACCGCAATGGACGGGGCCGCCCATCCTCCTCATTCACGGGCTCAGCGCGTCGATGTTCCCCGCGCCCCCCACGGCGTCATCTACACCCACCCCGGCGCCGTCGCCGACGCCCTCCTCTCTTTCCGAGACGAAATATCGAAAGCCTGACACCGGACGCCGCCGATGCGGTACGATCTCAATGCGGATGGCGCGACACGGTGGGAGACGAGCCATGAACGGCGTCCACGACCTCGGCGGGATGCACGGTTTTGGACCGATCGCGCGGGAGAAGGACGAGCCGCTCTTTCATGCCGCGTGGGAAGCCCACGTCCTCGCCCTCCAGCAACTCACCCTCGGCCAGGGCTACTTCAATCTCGACGCCTTCCGCTACGGCATCGAACGCATGGACCCCGCCCACTACCTGCGCTCGACCTATTACGAGCGCTGGCTCGCCACCATCGAGGACAACCTGATCCAGGCGGGCATCCTCACCGCCGACGAACTTGACGCCAGAACGGAACGACTTCGCTCCGATCCCGACGCCCCCCTGCCTCGGCCCACCGCCGCGCCCCCTCAGTGGTCGCCGCGCGAGACCTCGCACGCGCCGCTTCCGCGGTTGACGCCGCGCTTTTCAGTCGGCGACCCGGTCGTCACCCGCAACGTCCATCCGACAGGCCATACCCGGCTCCCACGCTACGCTCGCGGCAAGCAGGGCGTCATCCATCTCGTCCATGGTCCAGAAATCTTCCCCGACACCAACGCCCACGGCCTGGGCGCGGACCCGCAAGTCGTCTACAACGTCCGCTTCGATAGCCGCGAACTCTGGGGCAAACCCGCCGAGCCGTGCCAAATGCTCAACATCGACCTCTGGGAGAGTTACCTCGAACCCACCTCGTCCTGACGTCTGACCAGACAGCCGCCGAAAGGATGCGCGCCATGCCGTACGACCCGGAACAGGAACCGTATGTCGCGTTGCGCACCAAAGCCATCGAGTCGCTCCTCATCGAAAAGGGACTCATTTCCGCCGAGGCCGTCGACGCTCAAATCAGCAAGTTCGAGCAGGACATCGGTCCGCTCATGGGCGCCCGCATCGTCGCCCGCGCCTGGTCCGACCCCGCCTTCAAGCAGCGCCTGCTCCACGACGCCGGCGCGGCCATCACCGATTTCGGCATCCCCAGCGGCGCCCCCCTCGTCGTGATCGAGAACACGCCGACCGACCACCACCTCGTGGTCTGTACCCTCTGCTCCTGCTATCCCTGGAGGGTGCTCGGGCTGCCTCCGACCTGGTACAAGAGCTTCGCCTACCGCTCCCGCACCGTTATCGAGCCGCGCGAGGTGCTTACCGAGTTCGGCCTGGACATCGACGAGACCGTCACGATCCACGTCTGGGACAGCAGCGCCGACCAACGCTACATGATCCTCCCGGAACGCCCCGCCGGAACCGATCACCTCACCGAGGAAGAACTCGCCGCGCTCGTCACCCGCGACGCCATGATCGGCGTCGCCAAGGTGGCCGCGCCGGCAACCTCCGGGCTGGCGGGCTGACGGCAAGGAGCGCGGCGATGTCCGATCACCGTATCGAAGAGCTCGGCGACGACCTCGCCGTCCCCCGCCGCAACGGCGAGTTGGTCTTCGAAGCCCCCTGGGAGGGCCGCATCTTCGGCATGGCCGTCGCCCTCAGCGACGCCGAGCAGTTTCCCTGGGACGACTTCCGCGCCCGCCTCGCCGCCGAGATCGCCGCCGCCGAGGGGCACGGCGACGACTCCGGTTACTACGAGCGCTGGCTCGCCTCCTTCGAGCGCCTCCTGATCGAGACGAATCTCATCACCCCCGACGAGCTCGACGCCCGCACCGCCGAGCACGCCGCGGGCGTCTACGACGACCACGAGCACTACGAAACCACCTCGGACGCCATCGACAGCCTCACCCGCTCGCCGCACACCTCGGCCGTGCGCAATATCGTCTGGCGTGGCGACGGCGAGCCGATCAACGTCTTTCGCCGTCCGGGGCAACTCTTCGTCTGCGCCACCGGCTGCTGCTGCGGCCACACCGAACGCGGCCACGCCCCCGTCCCCACCGACCTCTATCACCGCGAATGGGCCCGCCGCCGCATCCGCCACAAGGTCCACCTCTCTATTGGCGGCTGCCTCGGCCCCTGCGCCCTCTCCAACGTCGCCCTCCTCCTCTTCGCCGGCCACCAGATCTGGATCCATTCAATCACCGGCGACGAGCAAGTCGTCGCCATCTACGACTACGTCGAAGCGATGGTCCGCGCCGATCGCTACCTGCCGCCACCACCCGCCCTCGCCCCCCAAGTCTTCGACGTCTTCGACTGGCCCGCCCCACCATCCGTGCCAAACTCCGCAACCCACCAACCTCCGTCGGGATTGCACACGGGCCGCGATGTCCGCGGTCCCGGAGGGGCTTCGTAGGTTAAGCGGGGGGGTTCAACCCGGCGTCGGTCTTCGTCGGTTGTGCCTGGCGTTGCAACGTCGGGGACGCCATCAACGCCGGGAAACTCCCCCGCGCGCCGCAATCCCCCATAATGGCGAACAAGCCATCGCGCACCGACCCAAGGAGCCACCACCAATGACTTCGTCCGCAGAAATCCGCGACCGTATGCGCCGCGATTGGGGCGCCCGCCGCCACGAATACGCCACCGCCGCCGCCCAAATCAACGCCGCCGTCGCCGACCTCCTGCTCGGCCTCGTCGCGCCCGATCCCGGCGACCGCGTGCTCGACGTCGCCACCGGCCCCGGCGTCGTCGCCCTCCGCGCCGCCCGCCTCACCGGTCCGACCGGCCCGGTCCTCGCCACCGACATCGCGCCCGAATGGGAAGAGTTCGTCACCGGCCCCAGCGCGGCCGAAGGGCTGCCGAACGTTTCCTTCCGCGCCATGGGCGCCGAGGCGCTCGACCTCCCCGGCGCCTCCTTCGACGTCGCCTACTGCCAGTTCGGCCTCATGTTCGTGCCCGATCGGGCGCGAGCGCTCGGCGAATTGCGGCGCGTGCTGCGTCCCGGCGGCCGTCTCGGCATCGCCGTCTGGAGCACCGCCGACCGCGTCCCCCTCTTCGCCCCGGCACGGATGGTGGCCGAAGTTGTGCCTCCATCTCCTGACGACGCGAACCTGCCCGGTCCGCTCGCCCTCGGCGAACCCGGCCTCATCGAGCGCCTGGTTGCCGAGGCTGGCTTCGAGCACGTCGCCGTCGAGCGCCGCATCGTCGAACGCGTCGTCGACGACCCCGATGCATATTGGCAGCAGATGCTCAACCGCAACGATGGCCAACTCGCCGCCGCCCTCGCCAGCCGCCCCGCCGACGCCGACCACCTCCACCGTCGCATCGTCGACTTCCTTGAACAGCACCGCGATAACAACGAGATCCGCCTGCCGAGCGAAGTCATCCTGGTCGGCGCCATGCGCTAGCGACCGCCCACCGCTCAGATGGCCCCCTTACCAGGAGTGTACGTACATGTATAATGGGTCCGTTGCCACGCGGTCCCGCGTTGACGTGACCGATGATTAGGGCCTGTTTGCCAAGCCCCGTCATGCTGAGGCGAAGCCGAAGCATCCCCCGGCGAAGCCGGTCCGTCGGCGCGGCGCGCGGGGATGCTTCGCTGCCTCAGCATGACGACGGAGCGCCCGCCGCCGCCGGATGACAGTGTGCAAATACGGCCTAATGGAGGCATGCGGGAGATGTCGGCCACCGTGATTGAACAACCAACCACCACCCAAACACCGGCCGCGACATCGAACGGCCACGCACCGTCGCCGTTCCATTCCGCCGCGCCCGTCGTCACCCTGTTGCGCGACGAATCGAGCCACCACCCCTTCGCCCTCTCCGTCGCCGCCGCCTGGTCCTGCTACGGCGCCCGCCCGGCCAAGGTCGAGAACGTCCTCAAACTCATCCACGGCCCCGCCCCGGAAGGTCTCAGCCCGGAAAAGGCCGCCGAACGCGAAGACCGCCGCCAGCGCACCCTCAAGCTCTACGCCGATCTCTTCGCCGCCGGCCACCACACCACCCTCCAGCACGCCACCTTCGTCTTCGTCCTCGACAATGTCTCCCGCCTGGCGATCTGGTCCTTCTTCCACGCCCACCCCTTCTATAACTCGGAGCAGGTCTCCCAGCGCTACCGCGAAGTCTCCGGCAAGGTCATGGTCACGCCGGCGTTGCCCGAGCCGATGCTGTCGATCTACCAGGACGCCATCGAGCGCAGCCTCGAGGGCTACCGCCGCCTCACCGAGATCCTCATCCCCGACTTTCAGCGCGACTACGCCACCGTCTTTCCCGCCCGTGCCAAGGCGAAGGGGCCACGGGCCGAGGAGCGCGTCGCCGGCGCCGTCCAGAAGCGCGCCCAAGAAGTCGCCCGCTACGTCCTCCCCCTCGCCACCCCGGCCCACCTCTATCACACCGTCAACGGGCTCACCTTGCTCCGCTACCACGCCCTCGCCAACCAACCGGACGCCCCGACCGAGGTCCGCTTCATCGTCAACCGCATGGTCGAAGAAGTCCTCGCCCTCGATCCCTACTTCCTCGGCGCGCCCGACCACCCGCTCGATCTGCGCGCCCTCAGCACCGACGACACGCTCGAAGCTGAGGCCTTGGCCAATTGGCAAGCCAACCTCGCCCAAACCCCGGAGGAGACGGAAGCCTTCTGCCGCCGCTTCGACGAGGAGCTCGGTGACCTCGACAGCAAGCTCATCAGCCACAATCCCGCCGCCGAGCGGACGATGGCCGACGCCGTCCGCACCGTCCTCGGCCTCACCCCGGACGCCCTCTCCGACGAGGACGCCATCGCTCAGGTCCTCGATGGCTCACAGAATCCGTACCTCGGCCACGCCCTCTTCCTCGGCATGCACTCGAAGCTGATGCAAACGATGAACCACGTTCCCTTCACCTTCCAGAAGCGCATCAGCGGCGCGGAAGAAGCCCAAAACCAGCGCCACCGCGGCACCCTCTCTTCCGGCCCCATCCTCAGCGCCCACCTCCGCCGCGACCCGGACGTCATCCTCCCCTGGGCCATTGCCCGCAACCCGGCTGCCCGCGCCGAGTACGACGCCACCGTCCAAGCGCTCTGGGACGCGAAGAACGCGTTGCTCGACCAGGGCGTCGCCCCGGAAGTCGCCCTCTACCTCCTGCCCAACGCCCACCGTGTCCGCTTCTACGAGAGCGGTACCCTACTCACCTACTTTTGGAAGTGGATCAAGCGCCTCTGCTACGACGCCCAGCGCGAAATCTTCGCCACCGCCCGCCAGGAAGTCGCCCAAATCCGGGAAGTCCACCCCACCATCGGCCGCTACGTCGACGGCCCCCCCTGCGTCATGCGCTCCCGCTCCGCCGCCAAGCCGATCTGCCCCGAAGGCGAGCGCTACTGCGGCATTCCCGTCTGGCGGGAGTACCAGTTCGAGGAGTTGGAAGCACGGCGAGTGATGTAACCCCGGGGGCTCAGCGCCTATCCCGCAACGTGGCGATGACCGCGGCCAAGGTCATTCAGAGGCGACTGCCAGAAGAACGGACGGGCAGCAGCCGCTGTCCAGTTCCAGCGGCACGTGCCGGAGCTCAGCCCCCGTCCGCGCGTCGATCGTCACCAGAGCATACCCGCCCGAGGCCTTTGCTGCCCCGTACAGCCGGTCGCCATCGGGGGAGACGACCAGGCACCGATACGCGTCATCCGGGCGTAGGTGCGCAACCCGCTCCCAGGAGTCGGTGTCAAACACCAATATCCCGTGCCGGGCTGGGCCGTCGTGTGATGCCACATACAGTCGGTCACCCTGGGGTGAGAGGGCAGCTTGGCACAGCAGGGCCTTTGTTGGCCCCCGTTGGATCGCAATCGACCGCGCCAGAGTAGGCTGATCATGTCCGGCGTCGATAACGTGAATGGTTTGCTGCTGGTTGAACGCACCTCCGTAGTCGACGGCGAACAGGGTGCGTCCGTTCGGCGCCATGAGGAGCGAGTGGTAGTCGGACATCGGCAGCCGGAGGGTCGATTCGATTGGCGTGCCCCCCTCCTGGAAGGCCAGCGCTTGCAACTCGACCCCCTCTATCCGATCCTCCTTCCATAGGGTGCGTAGACGATACCACCGCGTCCCTTCGGGAGATAGGACACCGCCACCCGCGTCGCGGGCGGCGGTGTTGTCGGGCTTGGTCAGCCCACCGTCGGGAAGGGGCAAGCTGATCGTCGCGCTGGGCGTCGTGATGGGGGAGCCGTTCACGAACGCGGTCACATATAAGCGGTCGCCGGTCGGAGACAGCCTGTTTGCCAACGCCACCTCCGGCAGATGCCCGATCGACTCGCGGTGGGCGGTCGGCATCCAAATGGCGAACACCATGGTGCCACTGCCATCGGTCGATGCCACGCTGACATAGACGTGTCCACTCGTGGCGGCCACGCTCGCCAAGGCGCCGTGACCTCCTAACTGCTCCCACACGTCACCAGTAGCCGGATCGACAACGTGCACGACGCCCCGTTCTTCGATAGCGACGAAGTCTCGCGCCGGCGCGGCAGGGACATCGGCATGCGCGGTGGCGCCCAGACCGAGCACGGTCACGGCAACGATCCCGACCAGCCTACGCACCCATGACATCGGCATCCTCCTCGTGTGCTAGATGCAATACCCCGCATGGCACAATCCATCAACCATACTGCCTAAAGTGCCAACTGGTTCGTCTGCACCCTGTCGATCGTCCAAACATGATGTATCGTAGATTACATTATGTTTATACTCGCCACATTGTCGCAAGGATATTCGTGATCAAGTCGCACGTCCGGCTGCTGCGCCCTGGAGATGGCCAATCCGGAACTCCGGGGGCGCATACCGGCGGTGTCGCCTCCATCGTTGGAGCCGACGGCCAACGCCGCGCGCTTGGGCTAACGGCATTGAGCCGCCACAGACCCGACCATGTTTCGTGCGTGAGATTGCGGTACGTTTGGCGAACCGCACTTACATGGGCCTCGGTGCCAACCCATCGACGCATTAGTTCCTCCGAACGCCAGATGGAGAGAATATAGACAGTAGAGGGCCGCTCCCACACGAGTGACACATGCATCAATCCAAGAGCACCATGCAAGTCCTGGCGTACGTGCCGATAAGCAAGGAGAAACTTGACGAGTGCGCACAGCCCTCGGAAACGCAAGCGCGTTGTCACGCAGACGACTTCACAGGAACGATCGTTATCCTTTACATCAGTTATGACCATAGGCTCACTGCCACAGTTATTGCGGTTGCTCCCGCAAAGCTCGCCCCCACAAGGCCATTAACCAGATGTGCGGTCCTCCGAGAGCCGAGTATCTTCTCTGTAATCTGCGTCGTGACCACCCGCGGTGTGGCCGCATGGTGGGGGTACACTAAGGCTGCACCCACGACGAGAACTGGTAAGGCACGACCAAGACCGTATGCGACACCTACTCCTACGGCGTAGAGGATATCGCCCACGAGAAGCGCTCCGGCGGCCATTGCGTAGTAGGTTCCAAACGGAATGACAGTAGTGACGCCCAGCCCTAGGACAAACCCGTAGGTGAACGCTCCTCGTCTCGGGCCCCAATCCTGCCACCAAGACTTGGGGACGCTCCGTGCGGTCCGCACGAGCGGCCACCGAAGCACATCCAACTCCCCTAAAGCCAGCAAGAGGGTGATCAGACCGAAGGCTGCCCAGCGTGCGGTCTGATCAATTCCCCTCATGAGGAAGTAACCGAGCCCTCCCAGCGCCCCCAATGTGATCACTCCGCCCGCAACACTTCCCAGGGAATGAAGGGCGCTGCTTTGCCACCATTGGCTTCGCGCCTCCTGCACGAGGGGGCTGATCGTCCCGATCATCGATAGCCCTCAGGCAGTGCTGGCCTTGGACATCCCGACAACGCTCTCCAACACCAAGCTGCCGGTGAACAGCACCCAGGTCAGTGACCATCCTATTGTGGCCACGACGGCTGTTGCTACCGCTCCGCTTGTCGCCGCGGTAACTAAGCGAGCGTGGGCTCCAATTCCCGCCATGACTACCTCCTTACCGTCTAGCTTCAGATGAACTGTTTCCAGCCAAGAGAACCCACGTCCTCCGCTTCTACTGCCTGACAGTCCTTACGGCGTTGGCGAGGCGCAGTAGGAACCAGTAAACGATTGGCAAAAGCCGACGAATTCCGAGGTATCGCTGTCGCAGCAATCCTGACACTTGATAATCTGCAAGTGCGGATCGCAGCAGTACCAGACCCAGCCATTTGTCAGCCCAGCCGCCGCGTTACAGTTGCCGCCGGTGGTGCAGTTACCACCGTACAGCCGGAGCGATTGGGGATAGCAGGTTCCGTTGCCGGTGCCGCCGCAGGGGCGGCCGACGCCGTCGCTGCATCCGCCACCGCCACATGTTGAGCAGGCAGCGGCCACGCTATCCGACCTAGCAGCCATCCCGAATATGGCGGCGCTGACAGCTAGGAGCGCTCGACCACTCAATCCGATCACGCCTCTCCGCGACGTTCGCTGGGCCAGCCTTGATGACAAGGCGTCAATCCACTTTTCCATGAACTAGCTCCTCCCCGACTGGGCCGGGATTTCCGATGCCGACATCGTTCCGCTGGGTGATGGGCTTTCAGGTATCCCATCATGCCCGTGTGGCAGGTGAGTATGGCCATCGATTAGCCGCTCAATATCGTTGCGGGTGTTCACAATGCCCCGTTGTGCGATGACTCCACGTTCATTGATCAGGTACGCGAATGGAATCGGGGGATTGCCGTAGAACCCACGTATCTTGGCACCGGGGTCAGAGAGCAGAGGTATCCTGAGGCCAATCTGTCGCAGCAATGCACTCGCCTCGGCTTCGTCTCCCTCGCAGACCACGTGGACTCGAAGATTCCGACTCGAATCGCCCCAACCACCTGTAATTTCGGACAGTAGCCGGTGGCAAGGGACACATTTCGGTGCAACAAACGTCAACAACGTCCGGTGCCGCTCCGCAGCATGAAAGCGAACGACTCGACCGCTGGGCACCTCCGTCGCCGCGAACTCAGGAGCGGCGCTGCCCTGAGCGAGTCCGACATCCGACTTTAGCGCGCCTGGGGAACCGTCATGGAGACGCATGGTCCCGACTTCTCGCGCGAGCCCCAGGATGACGAGCACTTGGAGAAGTACTGCTCCCCAGAGTCCTATGTAGGAGGCTAGCCACCATCCTTCCATGCTTCCGCTCTCCGTCGCGTATCCCTGCAGCTACGTCCTTCTACTCTGTTAAGTGCATGAGGGACCCACAACCGGACATCAACCTCCGATTGGCCGTGCCGTAGCCACAACGGGCCAGCCCATCCTCCTCATTTGTTTGGCATCTCGAGTTCTACTACCCCGGACAAAGATCGAGCGGAGAAGCAGAGTGACCGCTCGCTCTGGGGCCAACGATGTCCTCCGCCGACGCTTCGTCCACCGACTCCCAGCTCGTCGTGGCCGCCCGCGCGGGCTCAGAGACCGCCTGGACGGTCCTGGTCGAGCGCTACTACCCGCTCCTGGTGCGCTACCTCACCGGCCGCACTGGCGATCCGGATCTGGCCGCTGACCTCACCCAAGACAGCTTCCTCGTCACGCTTATCGATCTCGACCAGCCGGGGGCCGAACGCGATTTCGGCGCTTGGCTCTATCGCATCGCCCAGAACCGCCTGCGGGCGGCGCGGCGGAAGCAGCGACGGCGGCAGGTTGTCTCGATGGAATGGCTGCGCGAACAGCCGGGGCAGGCCGAGCAAGTCCTCTCTGGATCGCGGCAACCCGACGAGTTCGCCGTCGTCGGCGAACGGGAGCTGGTCGAGCGGGTGCTTGCTGACCTCAGTCCGGCGTTGCGCGAGGCGCTGCTTCTGCACAGCCTGAAGGGGCTCACCGCCCCGGAGGTGGCCGGCGTCCTCGGGATCTCCATTGCCGCGGCCGAACGCCGGATCAGCCGGGCGCAGCAACAGTTCCGACTGCGCTACGATGCGTACGTTCGGGACGCGGAGCAAGAAGGCTGAGGGCGTACCGACGACGATGCCGACTCCCGAAGGACTGCCGGGCGATCACCCGGCGGCAACCGATGGCGGAGACTCCGACGACACCGGGCGCACGATCCGTGGGCCGCGATGGTCGCGGCTGGAAACCGACGACGACGTCACCCGGCTGCTGCAGGAGCACTATCCCCGCGTCGACGACCCGGCGGCGCGGGCGGCGATCGTCGCCCAATTCGCGCGGCGTCATGACCTGCGCGCGGCGCACCGGCGTCGGCGCGCGTCGCAAGTTGTCGGCGTCGTCGGATTGTTCCTCCTTCTCATCGCCGTTGGATGGTCCGTCGTCGGCTCGCGACGCGGGCAGGTGGCCCGCCGACCGCCCGCCTAATCGCCGGCCTCCCCCTGCGTCATGCGCGCCCGCTCCGCCGCCAAACCGATCTGCCCCGACGGCGACCCCGACCGCGGCCTCCCCGTCTGGCGCGACGACCGGTTTGAGGAGTTGGAAGCGCGCCGGGTGATGTGAGTCAAGGGTCAGGCCACGTCGGGTTAGTGCGGTGAGGAGGTTGTTTTACGCGGAGACCGGCTTGATATCTGTGTGGACGAAGTCATCGCCCTTGAAGAGCAGCGGTTCGCCCGTCACCTTGGCCAGCGCGTAAGCAAAGCAGTCTCCGAAGTTCAGCCGCGCCGGATGTCCGCTGCCACGGCCGAAGTCCCGGTAGGCGGCCCGCGCGATCCGCGCCTGTGCTTCGGTCACCGGTTCGATCAAAAGGTTGGCCGTGCGACAAAACTCATCAAAGCGGCGGCTGGCAATCGGGTCGCGGCTCCCGTCGACGACGACAGCGGCCTCGAGAAAATTAGCGGCCGAGATGCGCCGGACGCTCGCTTGTCGGATTGCCGTGGCACACAGCTCAGCCTCGGCTTCGTCACGAAGAATGGCGATCAGCGCCGACGTGTCGACGATCACCTTGGCAACCCGCGCTCGTCGTAGAGCAGATCGCCATGATCGACGGACCTATAGGGTTCCGTCATGTGCGCCGCGCAATCCCGACCGATCGCCAGGAGACGATCGACCAAGCCATCGTCCTGTTCCCGACGTACGCGGTCGAGCCGCTCTCGCACGGCTTCGGTCACGGCCGCCGTCATGCTCTCGCCGGTCAGAGTTGCGAGCTCTCGTGCGAGCCGTTGCGTCTCGGCGTTCTTGATGTTCAATCCCATATGTTCTACCTTTCTACCTCATCGTTAGATCAATTCTACCATGCCCGGCTTGTTCTTACGTCGACGGCCCCCCGCGTCATGCGCGCCCGCTCCGCCGCTAAACCGATCTGCCCCGAAGGTGAACGCTACTGCGGCATCCCCGTCTGGCGCGCCTACCAGTTCGAGGAATTAGAGAACCGGCGGGTGATGTGATTCAGGGGACAGGATTCAGGAGCGAGGGATTAGGGCACGGCGGACGTCCATCGGTGATCCCGCTTTGGGCCTATGCACGAGCAACCGGCTGAGGGGAGTAGGGCCGAAGTACTTGCCTCAACGCGTCATCGGAGATGTACCCGCTCGAATGCTCGGCAAGTCGGTGCTTGATGCGGATGGCAAGCCTGGCAGCCGACGATTCATCATCTGGAGTAAGATGCCACGTCGCGTCGACCAGCCAGTCCTTAAACTCGTCGAGCGAGATTTCATCGGCCAAGAATGCCGAAAGCTGGTCAAGGATTGCTTGATCGAGAGGAATCCTCATTGGATCGGCCTCCTCGCCAGCGCGTCAGCCCGTGGGAACTACGGCAGCGCTTCCACGACGGCGACTATTGGCAGCGAGCACAGGCCGGAGGGTTCACACAAGTGCTGTGGGACGAATGTCCTCCCAGCAGTCCGGCCGAACCTCCAGGCACCCGTAGTCAAATGGTCGCATACCTCGACGCCGCCGGCCAGCGCATCGCTCTCGTCCACCAGTATCTACGTCCCGACGGGACAATTGGTGGCTCAGGACGCCCCGATCCCAAGGAACTGTTCGACGACGGCATTCTGTACTACGCATGAAGATAGCGCGGTCCGCGAGTCGATGCCAAGTTCAAGCATTGCATGCAGCCCCCTTCGGCCAACGGAAAATGCCAAGATTTGGCGGTTCATGGACTTCACTAAGTTCGTCACTCTTTTGAGTGACTCCGCACTATTCTTTTCCCGTGCTGACAAACGTGGAGATCGCTTTGAGGGGTCGTATCCCCGACGGAATTTGGTCAATCGCTACGATGAAAACAATCTGGAGGTTGCCGGAGACGAAGCCATCGACCTTATTGCCTCAGACGCGGCCGAGGGATTGAGTCCGTAGAGTTCTGTAAAAGGTGGCCGGATGACCGAGGTGGCCACCGTCCTCCACGATAGCGGTGTTGACGCACGCCATCAGGAGGAGCAACCGAGGGCCATGAGCAATGGTAGTGATCGCAGTTCCACAGGACCAATGCTGATCGACGATCCGGAGGTTCCGCGGGGTCTGGTCGAGCGAACCGTGCAGGCAATCCTGGAAGCCGAAATGAGTGCGCATCTGGGGGCGGAGCGGTATGAACGCGCAGCGGGGCGCACCGGGTACCGCCATGGCACCAAGCCACGGACGCTGGTGACCCGGGTGGGGGCGGTGCCGTTAGCCGTTCCCCAAGACCGGGAGGGCGTCTTTTCGACGGAGCTCTTCGCCCGGTATCAGCGAAGTGAGCAGGCGCTGGTGAGCCCCTTGATGGAGATGTATGTGCAGGGGGTCTCGACCCGAAAGGTGGCCGCGATCACCGAGGAGCTGTGTGGGATGAGCTTCTCCACGAGCCAGGTCTCGGCATTGACGAGTCGGCTCGACGGCGAGCGGGCGGCATGGCGCACCCGAACCTTGACGGACCAAGCGTACCCGTACCTGGCGGTGGACGCGCGCTACGAGCATGTCCGGAGCGACGGTCGGGTGGTGAATCAGGGCGTGCTGATCGTGGCTGGTGTGCGGCGTGATGGGCAGCGTGAGATCCTGGCCGTCGATGTTGCCGATACCGAGAACGAGGCGAGTTACCAGACCCTCTTCCGGTCCCTCAAGGAGCGCGGACGGCGCGGGGTGGAACGGGTGACCAGTGACGACCACCGGGGCTGGCACGCGGCGATGGAACGCCACGTCCACGGGGCGAGCGGGCAGCGGTGCCAGGTCCACGTCACCCGGAACCTGCTCTCCACCGTCAGCCAGCGACGCCGACGAGAACTGGCGGACGATTTGCGCGGCATCTTCGCGGCGAGCACCCATAGCCAGGCGACCGCGGCGGCCCAGGACGCCGCTGATCGCTGGCGAGCGACCCACCCGGCATTAGCGATCCGGTGGGAAGACGATCTGGACGACGCACTGACCTGCCTGGGCTTCCCAGCCGAACACCGCACGCGCCTCCGGACGACCAAGGGAGTCGAGCGGCTCAACCAGGAGCTCAAGCAACGCACCCGCGTCGTACGCATCTTTCCGCACCGGGCGAGTCTGCTGCGGTTGGTGACGGCGCTGGCGATGGAGCAGAGCGAGGAGTGGGTGAGCGGGCGCCGGTATCTGGACATGACCCACCAGGGACGCACCCGTGACCAGCCAACGACGCCGCTGGCGACCGCCGCGGACTAACCACAACTACGACGAAACGACGACACGGAGGAATTTACAGAACTTCGAGGACTTGACCGTTGCGCGACAGATTCGACCCTAGGGATTCGATTCCAGTGCGAATCGGGAGAGTTAAGTACATTGCTTTTGATACTGATAGGATTCCGAGGAGCCGTGTGTCCTATGCGCTGCTTTACAAACGAAAGAGCTATGAACATGAACGCGAGGCACGCGCTATGTGCTTTCCTTACTATCACTTACATAAACCCCCCGCGTCTTCGGAGATCGCGGTCGGAACTCAGATCAACGTGGACCTCAATACCCTAATCGACAAGATTTACGTGGCTCCTGAATCCCCCGGCTGGCTCTACAGTCTTGTAAAGAAGGTGGCATCAACTTACGGACTGGATCCCGAACAGGTTACCTCGTCGAGTTTGGATGCCCCCGCGCTGTTCTAGGGGCGTCGGTGGCTGATCAAGAGACCTTGCGCGACCAAGACTCTGTTATTTTGAGCGCACTCGCTGGCTGAAGATTCGCAGCAATGCCAATAAGACCATGATGAGTCCCCAGGCGACGGCTCCCCAAGCCACAATGTAGGTTCCTCCATCGCGAGCCACCAGGTAAGTGCCGCCTGTAACGAGCAATCCCAGGAACAGACAGCCGCATCCCTTCTGCAAGTCCTCAATTGCCCCCTCGTTGTCTGCAATCCTCGGCCTTGTATGCCCATGGTCGCGCGCGAACTCAAATCCGAGTCGTTTCTCTGCCAATTCGGCGAAATCAACCTGTGACCAATTCGATCCGCCAAACTGGGACCAAACCGCGTCGAGTTGGAGGAGATGGGATTGTTCGTCCGGTGTAAAGGGGGCAGGCTTGGCCTGCAAGACACGACACGCCGCGATCGCATCTCGTGCCTCTCGCCGTAGAAGGAATAGAGCCTCCCTTACAGTCAAGTTCCTGTACACGGGGTGGTTGAGAAAAATTCGTTGCAAGGCCGCGCGCGTTGCCTTGTCGTCAATTGGCTGCTGGAACAATGCTTGGTCACTGGCGCTCGACTGAGCGCGCCAAACGTCGAAGCTGTTCCTGAACTGTTCCCACTGTTCGTTGGAAAGGCTGGTTGGCTGACTCTGGGACGTTGACACGCGATTGCCTCCACCGCACTCGATCATCCTTAACGAGTCTATTCCGGTCACCCACCAGAAAAGCGACAACCTGAATTGCCTGAATCGGTGGCAAGCATCGTCGCGATTTCGGCCGGATACTCGCCGAAGTATTGATTTTCGTTCCACTTGCCAATGATCTTACAAAGCGTTGCCTCAACTGTAAACAGGAATACCTTTTCCGCTTTCGGCGAGCGCGACCGCGGCCTCCCCGTCTGGCGCAACGACCAGTTCGAGGAGTTGGAGAAGCGGCGGGTGATCTAACGAGAAGTCGCTGTCCCAAAGGAGCCGAAACGAGCGAACGCTACGACAGCATGAATATCGCACGTCGAATCCAGCGTCGTGGTCTCGAAGGAATTGACGATTACGTGTCTTCCCCGGCCATGTGCAGCACCTGCGAGCGCACGGCAGGGCCGATGCGGATGCCCTGAGCAATCATCTCGTCGACCGTCGGTCTTACTTCCTTGACGAAACCTGCCTGCTTCGCACGCAACAACGCCCCCATGGTGCCTACCACGGGTAGTCCGAGCTCGGTAGCAACCAGCCGCCCCATTCGCTCGTCGAGCAGAAGTGCGCGCGCTCGAATATGCACCGCGAGCGCAATGGCGGCAGATTCACCGGGGTCGAGCGCAGCAGGGATCGACAGGTCGGGTGCCAGGCCTGAGATCGTGATCCAAGTAAGGTTCTGAAGAGGCGGCTCGGATGGCCGACGGCCGACCTCGTACTCGTCGCGCACGGTGGCCGGGATGACAATCTCTCGATAGAGATCACGCAAGAGGTACATGAGGCCGACAGCAGCGAGGCTGATCAGTGGGCTTGTATCGCTGACGACGGGCGTCACGAGAGGTGACTGTTCAGCCACGGGCAACTTCGGCAGCCAAATCCAGTTCCTCGTCGAACGACGACACGCCGTAGCGGCCGAGCACATCAACTAGGAATGCTCGGCGCGAGATGCCGAGAACCTGAGCCGCACGACCCGAGCCAATCTTTCCGAGTTCGTACAATCTGACCAAGAGTGCCTCCTGAGCCAGGTTGTGCATCTCGATTTCGCTGACCGATGCGTAGAGGTCGTCCGGCACCACCAGCTCAAGGGATCTCACGTTACCTCTCCCATTTTTCCGGACGGACAAGTCGAGTAAGCATTGATACGCTGTTATAACGTACGAAAGGACAGCCGCCAAACCCATCTGCCCCGAAGGCGACCCCGACCGCGACATCCCCGTCTGGCGCGACGACCAGTTCGAGGACTTGGAAGCACGGCGGGCGATGTAGGATTGGCTTCTGTCGAAATCGGTGCCGCTATCACCCTAGGCAACCGGCGGGGAGACGACCGTGGACGAATCGACGCTCGAACCACAAGAGCAGACCTTCGACGAAGCGATTGCCCGCTACTACGGTGAGTGGGTGTTGATGAAGGTGACCGTCTTCAACCAGTACACCGAACCCGTGCGGGGCTTCGTACTGGCCTACTCACCGAGCCGTCGGGACATCTCGGAGGTGCTCAAGAAGCAGCCTGCGCGTTCGGAACTCCCGCCCGAATCACCATACCAACCGTATTACACGTTCAAGGCATTTCCCCGCACGCACGTCGGCGAAACGTACGAACAAGCGGTCGCCCGCTTCGCTGAACAGCGTGCCGTTGTAACTCGGTGATCAATCGAACGCATTTACCGCGGCAACCCACGCTCGTCGTACAGCAGCTCCCCATGATCGATGGACCGCCCCGGCTCAGGCAGATGCGCCGCGCAATCTCGGCCGATTGCCAGGAGTCGCTCCGCGAGGCCGTTCCCTCGCTCGCACCGTACGCGTTCCAATCGTTCTCGAATCGCTTCCGTCATCGCCGTCGTCACATCCTCGCTCGTCAGCGCCGCGAGTTCCTCCGCCAACCGCCGCATCTCCTCGTTCGCTATCTCCACGGACAATCCATCCATTCGCCCGTATCACCGCCACGGATGACCACTCGATAACCGCCCATTCTCTCATGTCCTTCCCCGCCGCATCGGAGCCAGCGAGCGCGACGAACGACACAACAATACACATAACCACATGATCAATAATCGAAATCTGAGTCCCATTTTGCCCCAAAAATCAATGCCTTAATAGATAGAGGGCGCTTTTCGTCGTCTCTCACCCACCCCAGATTGATCCCGCGATCAACCTGATCAACCAAGCGGCTGCCCTGTGCCATCGCCCGAATCATCGACACACCCGGCCCGCGGGCAGTCGGCTTCCAGCCGACTGCCGTCACCGAGCCCCGACTTTAGTCCAGGGCGGCCCCCGCTGCCCCACGGTCCGATTGCTCCAGCTTGTCCACCTGGCCAACTTGGCCAACCTGGCCAACCACCGCACCAACCTGTCTCACCACGCTCATATCGAAAACCGCTACCAGTGCGGTATCGTTGAAACCATAGCGCCACGCCGCACGCTGACTACCCGTCAGGACCCTGGCATGTCGACCGAGCCGTTCTCACCCAAGCCACGAACCAGCAAACTCACCACCCTCCCCCGCGAGGAGCGGTTCGCCGACGCCAACCTGCCGACGCCGCTCACCGCGCTCATCGGACGGGCAGATGAAGTCGCCATGGCGACGACGCTGCTGGGCGGCGACACCCGTTTGCTGACGCTGACCGGTCCCGGTGGCGTCGGCAAAACGCGCCTCGCCCTTCAGGTCGCGGCCGAACTTGAACCCGATTTCAAGGACGGCGTTGCTTTCATTCCGCTGGCCGCGTTGCGCGACCCGGACCTTGTCGCCGCGACCATTGCCCGCGCCCTTGGCGTGCGCGAGGCCCACGACCAGCCGTTGATCGCCCGCCTGAAGGCCGCCCTCCGTCACACCCACGCGCTGCTCCTGATCGACAATGTCGAGCACGTCATCGCCGCCGCGCCCATCTTGGCCGAGCTGCTCACCGTCTGCCCCCGCCTCCGCGCGCTGGTCACCAGCCGGGAACCGCTCCGTCTCTCCGGCGAGCGTATCCTCCATGTCCCGCCCCTGGCCCGACCCGCCGCGGCCCGCCTCTTCGCCGAGCGCGCCCTCGCGGTCGACGCCCAATTTTCCGTCACGCCGGCCGATCAACCGCTCCTCGATGCCATCTGCGCCCGCCTCGACGACCTGCCGCTCGCCATTGAGCTGGCTGCCGCCCGCGTCAAAGTCCTGAACCTGCCCGCGCTCCTTTCCCGGCTCGAGCAACGCTTGCCGCTCCTCACCGGCGGCCCTCGCGACGCCCCTGACCGCCTCCAAACCTTGCGCGCCGCCATCGCTTGGTCCTACGACCTTCTCGACGGGCAGGAGCAAGCCCTCTTCCGCCGCCTCGCCGTCTTCACCCCCGGCTTCTCCCTCGATGCCGCCGAAGTGGTGGCGGCAGGCGGAAGGCGGATAATGACGACGCCTCGGCCGCCTCCCGCCTCCCGCCTTCCGTCTTCCGCCTCCGTCCTCGACCTCCTCGCCTCCCTCGTCGACAAGAGCCTGGTGCGACAGGACGGCGGAGAGGGAGACGAGTCGCGCTTCGGACTCCTAGAGACGATCCGGGAGTACGCCCTAGAGCGGCTGGCGGCGAGCGGCGAGGCCGACGAGGCGCGGCGTCAACACGCGCGCTGGTGCCTGGATCTTGCCGAACACGCGCTGACCTTCCCGATGCGGGAACCGGTCCATCCCGAAGTCTTCGATCGCCTGGAGCGTGAGTATGGCAACTTGCGCGCGGCCCTGGCCTGGCTGGAGCAGCGCGGCGACACGACGTCTCTCCTCCGCCTGGCCACCGTCCTCGCGCCCTTCTGGTCCCTCCGCAGCCACCGCGTCGAGGGGTTGCAGTGGCTTGAACGGGCGCTCACGGTGGAGCGCCAGGCGGAAGTGCCGCCCGCAATCCGGGCACGGGCGCTCCACGCCGCCGCCTCGCTCGCCCGCACCCGCGGTGATCCCGCGCGGGCCATCGCCTTCGCCGAATCAGCCCTGACGCTCTACCGCGAGCTTGATGAAACCCGCGACACCGGCGCCATCCTCAACTTGCTGGGCGCCCTGGCCCGGAGTCGCGGCGACTACGATCGAGCGGTTGCCCTCTTCGCGGAGGCGCTCGCCCTCTTCGAGCAGTCGGACGCGCCGACCTGGGTCGCCCTCGCCCGCTGCAACCTCGGCATCCTCGCCTACTGGCAGGGCGATCCGGCGCGGGCAGTCGCCCTCCTCGAAGACTCCCTGCGTCGCTATCGCGACCTCGATGAGCCATGGGGCGTGGCCGTCACCCTCAGCGACCTAGCACTTGTCACCGGCGATCTTGGCGACCACGACCGCGCCGCGCGGGTGTACCGCGAGAGCCTCGCCTGGCACCAACGGGTCGGGTCGAAGGAAGGGATCGTCGACTCCTTGGCCCGCGTCGCCTGCCTCCTCGTGGAGCGCGACCAGGCGGCAGAGGCCGCGGCGCTCCTCGGCGCGGCAGAGGCCGCCGCCCAGGCCCTCGGGTACGCCTTCGAACTGCCCGAACAAGAACGGTACGCCCGCGCGGCGGAGGCCGCTTGCGCGCGCCTCGGCGAGACAGCCTTCACCGCTGCCTGGACGATAGGCAGCGCCTGGCGCCTCGATCAGGCCATCGCCCACGCGACGGCGCTCCTCGAACCAGCCGCCGAAACCGCGCCTGCTCTCGCGTTGCCTCTCCCTGAACCCCTGCCTCCGGCCGACAGCGCCGGCCTCACTCCGCGCGAGCGCGACGTGCTGCGCCTCCTCGGCGAGGGCCGCTCCGACCACGAGATCGCCGCCGCCCTCTTCATCTCCTCCCGCACCGCCTCCAAGCACGTCGCCGCGATTCTGGAAAAGCTCGGCGCCGCCAACCGCACCGCGGCCGCCACCGTTGCCGTCCGCCGCGGCCTGATCTGAGCCGTCAGCTATCAGCCATCAGGCAAGAACGTGGCATCCTATCGTCATGACTGACGGCATGAGGCGCCTGGACCTCCTCCTTTCAATAGCCGGTCAGGATGTGCTGGCCCGTCTCCAGCAGGCGCGGCCGACGCCTGAGGAAGAGTTGCGCCTCGCCGCCACGCTGCGGCGCGAGTATCCCGCGGAGTTGGTCGCCGCCGCCTTCTGGCAACACGAGCTGCGCGTTCTTGGGCAGGCGAAGTTCAGCCGGGCGAAGGCGATGTATTTCACCCGGCCGGGGCTGGAACAGGCGTCCTCCGAGTTGACCGCCCGCCACCGCGCCCGTCGCTACGCCGGCGTCCAGACCGTCGCCGATCTCTGCACCGGCATCGGCGGCGACCTGATTGCTCTCGCCGCCGGTCGCGCGGCGCTCGCCGTCGACCTCGATCCGGTCCACCTGCGCATGGCCGCACTCAACGCCGCCGTCTACCGCGCCGGCCCAATCACCACGATCGAAAGCGACGTCGGCGACGTCTCCCTCGACGGCGTTGATGCCATCTTCATCGACCCCGCCCGCCGCGCCGGCGACCGGCGACTCGGCCACGGCCAGAGTGAACCCCCGCTCGATTGGTGCGTCGGCCTGATCGAGCGCGTTCCGGCCGTCGGCGTCAAAGCCGCGCCCGGACTGCCGCGCGAGATCGTCCCGCCCGGGTGGGAAGTCGAATTCGTCGCCGACGGCCGCGATTTGAAGGAAGCGGTCCTCTGGTCCCCTGCCCTGGCGACCACCTCCTGCCGCGCCACCATCCTCCCAGCCGGCGCGACCATGGTCGCCAACCCCGGCCCGCCCGTTCCCGTCCGCATGCCCGGCGCCTATCTCCTCGACCCGAACCCGGCCGTCACCCGCGCCGGCCTTGTCGAGGAGTTGGCCCGCGACCTCGACGCCTGGAAGATCGACGACCAGATCGCCTTCCTCTCCGCCGATGCACCCCTCAGTTCACCCTTCGGCCGGTCGCTGCGCGTCGTCGAGTCGCTGCCCTGGCATCAGAAGCAGATCGCCAGCCGGCTGCGGCAACTCGATGTCGGCGCCGTCAACATCCGCCGCCGCGGCCTCCCCGGCGACGTCGCCGCCCTCCACCGCCGCCTCAAGCTCACCGGCCCCCGCCGCGTCACCCTCGTCATGACCCGCGCCCTCACCCGTCCCTGGGGCCTGATCTGCGAGGACCTTGAACCCGGACCGGATATCTAACGAAGAAGAGCCTGATGAGCATGGGAAAGAGCCTGTGTTGATTGGTCGGGCACGACTGGCGATCGCTCAGGGCTGGTGATAGAGTGTCGCGGACGCAACAACGATCTTCAGGGCGGCCGTGCCGCATCGTGACGAGCGGTTGCAGAGAGGTAACGGGTCATGGGTTCCCATCCAGCAAATGCGGACGCCGAGGTACTGGTTGACGCGGGCCGCTTTCGCGACCTCCTCGCGTTCATCCGACCGAAGGCAGAGGAACTGCGCTGGCAGGCGATTCCCTGGCAGCAGGACATCTTCGCAGCCTGCCGCCTCGCGGCGGCGCAGCACAAGCCGGTCTTCCTTTGGACGATGAACGGCAATCCCCTCGGCTGCACCTGAAACAACGGCGTGACCGGCCGTGCACTGGTCTTCAGCAATCCCACGATCATCAAACTCGCCAGCGAACGCTTCGTCCCAGTGGCGGAGAACGTCTCCGGCATGCAGGTGCAAGACGACGCCAAGGGACGGTTCTTCCGCGGCGTCGCGCACCAGGGTCACGTCGCCCAACGAATGGCCGATCAGCCGGGCGAATTGGTCAGCCACCAAGGGAGTTACTGTTTCGGCCCTGATGGCGCCTTCCTCGCCTCCGGCAACAGCCTCGATCCGCGCGAGATGGAGCGGATGATGCGGGAGGCACTGGCGCGCTGGCAGGCGTTGGACGACGACCGATCGGCCGAACCGGCCCCGATGCCCGACGCCGAGCCGGTGGCCATCGCCGTCCCCGACGACGTCCTCGTCCTTCACATCGTCGCCCGCGACCTCCCGCGCGACGTCGAGCCGCACGACGACAACCCGCGCTACAAGCACGCCTGGAACTACGATTTTGCTTGGATCACGGCCGACGAAGCGAAAGCACTCGTACCGGCGCCGCGCCAAGCCGGCGCCTGTGCTGACGCGCCCTGGTCGGTGCTGCGCCGGCTAGCCCGCTTCCACCTGCGCGACATCGTGCGCGGCGAGCCGTTCATCTGGCCCGAAGAGGCGATCGAGCGAGCGGAGCTTACGTCGGAGATCACCCACGTCGATGGGCGCCGGATCGAGCTCACCATCTCCGGCGCGGCGCGGCTCTCCTGGCACGTGGAGTTCACGCGGTTCCATAGCGACGAATTCTTCAGCCTCCCCAGCGGCTACGACTGCGTCTTGCAGGGAGAAGCAACCTGGGACGACGAGCGCGGGGCTTTTAGCACCTTCGACCTCCTGACCACCGGGTCGCGCTGGGGATCGCACAAGTTCAACGGGCGGTTGAACGACCTCGGCCCGGCGCCGCTGGGGATCGCCTTCGGCCTGGCCGGCGACAGCTCTTGGGAGCGCACGCCGCCCCACGTCGTGCGCCCGTGGCAGGCGCACGATGAGAAGGCGGTGCGCTACGCTGTCGGCAGCGAAGACTACTTCGGCGGCTGAATCGCGCCCGCGGCAATGCTGCGTCCAACACCTCGCCGCCGCCATCACCCCCGTTCAACGTGATCGGGCAAGCCTGATGAACGCGACCCATTCTCGGCAAGCATCTTGCTAGCTGATGGGCTACCCGCACTAGACCGGACGGTTCCGGTACCGGGAGGCAGCCATGGGATTCACTTGACCCGCGGACCGATGTCTTACCCTCCCTGCCCGTTGGGGAACGGCGCAAGGCGAGCCGAAATCGGTGAGAAAGGAACGCACGATGACCAGCAACGATGCTGTCCAGATCCTCCGAGCGGATGCGCTGTACGGTCGAGTCTCACGGCGTGAGTTGGTGAAACGCGCAATCGCCCTCCGGCTCTCAATCCCCACGATTGCCGGCCTGGTAGCGGCGTATGGCGCGCACGCCACCACCGCGGCCCAGGAGAACGTTTCCCTCACCTTCTGGACCTGGTTCCAGGGGGACCACTACGAAGAGAACCTCCAACACTTTATCGACACCTTCCGCGAAGCCAACCCCAACGTCGAGGTCAATTACGAGGAATTGACCTGGGAAGAAGGCCCCCAGAAGGTGACCATTCAGCTCGCCGCCGGCGAGCCCCCCGACACCATGTTCGCCTACTTCAATCCAACTTGGATCGACACCGGCTACATGATGTCCGTCGACGAGTACCTCACTGAGGAAGAGAAGGCGGACTTCGGGGACACCCTGCAGTATTACACCTACGACGGCAAGCTGATGGGCTTCCCAATCTGGAAACAAATCTGGAACGTGTCCGGCAACCAGGATCTGCTGGAAGAGGCCGGCATCGACTGGAAGGCGATCCAGACCAACGGCTGGACCTTCGACGAGTTCGCCGAGGTCGCCCAGCAACTCACGAAGGAAGAGGGCCGCAACGGCAAGCAGTGGGGGCTGATCCACAGCGGCACCTGGGCCAACTCCGGCATGCCCGAGATGTGGTCGCTCTGGAACATGAACTCCGGGATGCCCTACGCCTTCGACGAACAAGGTACGTTCCTCTATAACGACCCGCGCGCGCTGGAGAACTTGAAGCGCGTGCTCAGTTACCACACCGAGCTCGTCGTCTCCCCGCCTGAAACCCCCGCCCTCCAGTCCGATCGCCGGGTCGAGATCTGGCGCGCCTGGCAAGCGGTGCTCATCGCGCGCTCCGGCCCCTACACCGTGCCGCAAGAGGCCAATCGCTGCGCCCAAATCGAAGCTGGAGAGGAAGAAGGCTCTTGCCTGTCTCCTGTGCTGCTCCCCTTCCCCCATCTCGACGGCGAGAAGGAAGGCACATCCACGTCCGTTCCGGGCCATATCGTCTTCCAGGGCGACGACGACAAAGGGGCGGACTTCTATCGGGTCGCCATCGACTTCGCCAAGCACTTGACAACGGCCGAAGCGACCTGCGTGTGGTCGGCGGACCTCTATGAGGTGCCGGCCCGCCAATCAGGCATCGACTTCTGCCAGGAGAACGGCATCCTCGACATGGCTGACCCCAACCTCGTCTTCTTCAGCGAGTACTTCGACCGCGCCGGCGTGCTCCCGCGCACGCTGCCGTCGGACATCAACACGAAGGTGACGAAAGCGCAGCAAGAGGGGCTCTTTCCCAGTTACGAAGCAATGATGCTCGGCGCCATGTCGCCCGAAGACGCCTTCGAACGGATCGTCTCCGACGTCGAGCGCATCATGGCGGAGGAATAACGCGACCACCCGTCGTCGTAGGGGAGGGACCCGCGCCGCAACTCCGCTCCCCATCGCCCGTAGGGCGATACGCCGCGTCAGCGGCCAGTGCGACCTCCCGCTGGCGATCGCATCCATGGGGGCATGACGGCCCGCACGCCGGCATGTCGGGTTTCGCCCGACGGGAGCGGAGTTGCGGCGCGGGTCCCTCCCCTACGACGGGGTGACGGCGCGGTTGCGGCCCACACCGGATGGATGGGGAACAGGATGGCCCAACATATCAATCCGGCCAGTACCCGCGCGGAATTCGAGCGGCCGAGCAGGCTCGAACGGCTCAACGACTTCCGGCGCGAGTACCTGTGGGCGTATATCTTCATTGCGCCGCTGGTCCTACTCGTCGGCCTCTTTCTGCTCTACCCGCTGGCTCGCTCGTTCCTCATCGCCTTCCAGGAGGTCGGGATCGGGCGCGACCAGGAAGCGACGTGGGTTGGGCTGAAGAACTTCCGCGACACCCTCACCGATTCGGTCTGGCGGCGCGCGATGGTGAACACCGCGGTCTATGCCAGTGTCACCGTCGTCATGGGCATCGTTATCTCGTTGGCACTTGCCTGGTTGATCTTCCCCCTCAACACCAAGGCGCAAAACTTCTTCAAGACGGCCTATTACTTACCCGCCCACATCGGTGGGATCATGGTCGCGCTGGTCTGGTACTGGATGTTCGATCCCATCGCCGGACTCCTGAACTATTTCGTCGGGCTCTTCGGCGCCGAGAATCAGTTCTGGATCAAGGACCCCAACACGACTCTCGGCGTCTCCCACGGCCTCTGGTCCCTGATGCTCATCCCCATCCTCGGCGGGCACGGCGGCGGCGTCATCCTCTACCTGGCGGCGATGGGAAATATCCCCAAGTCGCTCTACGAGGCGGCCGACATCGACGCCGCTTCGGCCTGGACCAAGTTCCGACGCATCACCTGGCCGCTGCTCAAGCCGACAACCCTCTTCGTGCTGGTCACCGGCACGATCGCCTCGTTCCAGGTCTTCGAGTTCATCTATCTGCTTACCCAGGGCGGGCCGAACTTCGGGACGATTACGGCGGTCTATCAGATCTACCTCACCGCCTTCACCCGCTACCAATTCGGGTTAGCGTCGGCCCAGGCATTCCTTCTCGCCGCGGTGATCGTCGTCCTGTCGCTCTTCCAATTCAAGCTGATGTCGACCGACGTCGAGTACTGACACGGGGCCGGAGGCGTTAGGCGTTAGGCGTTAGGTGCCGGGGTACAGCCAGGAGGAACGCGGTCGTGCGCATCACCCACGAGAAGCGATTAGCCGCCGGAGCCGCCGAGCTCGATTCAACCCGGCCGCGCGAGCGGACATCATGGCTGCCAACGAGCCGATCGCTGAACGTCGGCGCCAAGGTGCTGGTCTACGCTATTTTGGTCGCGTGGGCCGGTATTGCCCTCCTGCCGATCTATTGGATGCTCACCACGTCGGTCAAGTCATCCACCTCACTACTGAGCCTGCCGCCGCAATGGATTCCTAATCCGATCAGCCTCGACCATTACCGCACGATCTTCGAGGAGTCCGACCTGCCGCGGTGGGTCTTCAATACCGCGCTCGTCGCTATTGTCGTCACCATCGGCAACCTCTTCGTCAACGCGATGGCCGCCTACGCCTTCGCCAAGCTGCGCTTTCCCGGCGGTCGCCAGATCTTCTGGCTGCTCCTCTCCATGATCATGGTCCCCTTCGTCGTCGTTTGGGTGCCGCTCTTCATGCTCATCTCCGACCTCAGACTCATCAACACCTACTGGGTGTTGATCATCCCCGGCCTTGGCAGCGTCTGGAACATGTTCCTCCTCAAACAGTTCATGCAGACGCTCCCCTCGACCCTGATCGACAGCGCCCGCATCGACGCCTGCTCCGAGTTCGGCATCTTCTGGAAGATCATCCTGCCGCTGGCCAAGCCTGGACTCGCCGTCGTCGCCATCTTCACCTTCATCTACGAATGGAACAGCTTTTTCTGGTGGCTCCTCTTCACGAACTCGTCGGACATGCGCAACCTCTCCGTCGGCCTCGCCCAATACCGCTACGAGAACTCGATCGACTACGGTCCGCTCATGGCCGGTGCCAGCATCTCCGCCATCCCGGTGATCATCATCTTCCTCCTCCTCCAACGCTACCTCCTACGCGGCCTCACAATCGGCGCATTAAAGGGATGAAGCGAGAGGGCATGTTCGCGACGCTCCGTCATGCTGACCACCGGGAAGCATCCCCCGGCGAAGCCGAATCGTCGTCAGTCGCCGCTGCGCTTCGCGCGGGGATGCTTCGATGCCTCAGCATGACGGGGTGCAGACACGCCCTAACGCCTAACGCCTAACGCCTAACGCCTCCGGAGAAGAGTCATGGCGGATGTCCAACTCACCAACGTAACCAAGATTTTCCAGGACCGCATGCGGGGCGAAGTCAAGGCGGTCGACAACGCCACCCTCGCCATCGAGGACGGGCGCTTCGTCGTCCTCGTTGGCCCCTCCGGCTGCGGCAAGACGACGACCCTGCGCATGATCGCCGGCCTGGAGAAGCAAACCTCGGGCACGATCACCATCGGCGATCGGGTCGTCAACAAACTGCACCCGAAGGAGCGCGACATCGCGATGGTCTTCCAGGACTACGCGCTCTACCCCCACATGAGCGTTTATAAGAACATGAGCTTCGGCCTGGTGAACCTCGGCGTCCCCAAGAAAGTAGTCGACGCCAAGGTCCGCTCCGCCGCGGAGATGCTCGGCATCAGCGCCATGCTCGACCGCCGGCCGCGCGAACTCTCCGGCGGTCAGCGCCAGCGGGTCGCGCTCGGCCGCTGCATTGTCCGCTCACCCAAGGTTTTTCTCTTCGACGAGCCGCTCTCCAATCTCGACGCCCAACTCCGGGTCGCGATGCGCGTCGAGCTCGCTGAACTGCACAAGCGCCTGGACGCGACCATGGTCTACGTCACCCACGACCAGGTCGAGGCGATGACCCTGGGCCAAAAGATCGTGGTCATGAACAAGGGCGTCGTCCAGCAGGTGGCCGATCCGCGCGCCCTTTACGATCACCCGGCCAACCTCTTCGTCGCGGGCTTCATCGGGTCGCCGCCGATGAACATCATGCACGGTCGCCTGGAGCAAGCCGACGGCTTGAAGCTCGTCGGCGACGGCTTCGTTGTCGATCTGCCATCAGCAATCGGCGCCCGCTACGCCGAACTCGTCGGCCAGCCCGTCGCCCTTGGCATCCGCCCCGAGGACCTCCACGTCGGACCGAACGGCGTGGAGGGACCGCCTGCCCGCTTCCAGGCAGCCGTCAAGGTCGTCGAATACCTCGGCTCCGAAGCGCTCCTCTACTTCGACCTCGGCGGCCGCACCTACACCGGCCGCGTCGATCCGCACCTGACCGTCCAGCCCGACGCCAACCTCGACTTCCACTTCGGCTTCCGCCGCGCCGCCTTCTTCGACCCCCAGACCGAAGAGCGCATCGCGTGATGGACGCCACCCCAGCATGACACCAGGTGGCTTCCGCTTTGGGGCCGGCTGCGGTCCGCTCGGCGCGTCCGTGATCCTTGGCGCGATCGTCGGCTTCCTCTTGCTCTCGCTCAGTGGGGAAGGCCTGAGCCCGGCGGGACTCTTCCACCTGATCGGCGGCTACATCGCCGGCGCGTTCGCCGGCCACGTCATCGTGCTGCTGCTTGGCCGCATCTTCGGAGAATGGTGGCGAGAATAGCGCTCGCTACTCCTCCGCCGCGACCACATTTGGCGCCCCTAACATCCGCTCGTTCATCCCCAGGTCCCGCGGATACGCACCGAGCGTCTCCGGGATGCCGGCGTACCCCAGTTTCGCGAACGTCAGCTCTGGTCGGACATAGGCCGTCAACTCCGGCGCGATCGTCGTCTCCGGCTCGGTGGCGCAATCTTCCCAATCCAAGAACGCGCGGTAGGGGCTGCCCGGCGCATTGACGAACCGCGTAAAGAGGACCGGGCGCCTCTTCGCTCGCTCCGATCTTCGCAGAATCCGCGTCGTCGCCCGCCGCGGGGAACGGAATCAGGGTCCCGACGTTCCATCCGTGGACACCGGCTCGCAACGCGGCGGCAGGTCGCGTCTTTCAGGTCGCGGGTCGCAGGTTGACGTTCCACCCGCGCGAAATCATCATGTGCCCGATATGTGCTCGCTGATCGGAGGAATGGTTGTCCACCCCGACGCCCGCGGCTCCAGAGACGCGCCCAACGATGCTGACCCCGCTCCGCCGCCCCGATGGGGGCGGCGGAGCGCGCCTGCCGACGCCTCGCACTCCCCTGATCGGCCGCGACGAGGAGATCGCCGGCGTCCGCGCCTTGCTCGCCGAGGAGCACGTCCCTCTCGTCACCCTGACCGGACCGAGCGGCGTCGGCAAGTCCCGCCTCGCCCTGCAAGCCGCCACCGACCTCCGGGACGCCTTCCCCGACGGTGTCTGGTTCGTGCCCCTCGCCTCCATCCGCGACCCCGCCCTCGTCCTCCCCGCTATCGCGCGCGCGTTCGATTTGCGCAATGAGGGCGACGAGCCCGTCGATCAGCGCCTCCACCGTCTGCTCCATCACCAGTCGCTGCTGTTGGTGATCGACAGCTTCGAGCAGGTCGCGTCCGCCGCGCCGGTCATCACCAATCTGCTCGCCGCCTGTCCCGGCGTCAAGGCGCTCGTTACCAGCCGGGTCTCGCTCCACCTCACCGGGGAGCATGAATTCCCGGTCGCGCCACTGCCGCTGCCCGCGGGCCGCATCGCACAGCTTGGCGATCTCGAGGCGAACCACGCTGTCGCCCTCTTCCTCCAACGTGCCCGCGCCGTCCGTCCCGAATTCGCCCTCACCGAGGCGAACGCCGCCGCGGTCGCCGAGATCTGCCGCCGCCTCGACGGGCTGCCGCTCGCCATCGAGCTCGCCGCCGCCCGCGTCAAAGTCCTCTCGCCGCAAGCCCTGCTCGCTCGCCTCACCAACCGCCTGCACGTCCTCACCGGCGGCCCGCGCGACCTCCCTGTCCGCCTCCAAACGATGCGCGACGCCATCGCCTGGAGCTACGACTTGCTCGACGAGGAGGAGCAAACCCTCTTCCGCCGCCTCGCCGTCTTCGCCCGCGGCTGCTCGCTCGACGCCGCCGAACGAGTCGTGAGCCGTGAGTCGCGAGACGTGAGGAACAACGAACGAGCTACGCACAACCCACGACTCACGACGCATGACTCCGTCCTCGACGGTCTCGCCTCCCTCGTCGACAAGAGCCTGCTGCGACAGGACGAGCGGGGCGGGGAACCGCGATTCTGGATGCTCCAAACGATCCGCGAGTTCGGGATCGAGCAACTCGTGGCGGCCGGTGAAGAGGATGAGGCGTGGGCGCGGCACGCCGCCTGGGCGCTGGCTTTGGCCGAGGAAGCCGAACCGGCCGTCTGGGGCCTGGACCAGATCGCCTGGCTCGACCGGCTCGAATGGGAGCACGCCAACTTCCGCGCCGCGCTCGACTGGAGCGCCGAACGCGATCCCGAAACGGCGCTCCGCCTGGCCCGCGCACTCTGGTGGTTCTGGCAAACGCGCGGCTACCTCACCGAAGGGCGCGGGTGGTACGACCGTCTCCTCGCGGCGGCCGACGAGGTGTCGCCGATCGTCCGCGCGCGGGCGATGCTCGCCTCCGCCTTCTTCGCCAGCGTCCAAGGCGACGGCGAACGCGGCGCCCATCTCGCGCGCGAAGCCATCGCCATTGCCGAAGACGCCGGCGACACGCGAATCCGGGCCCGTGGCCTCTTCACCCTCAGCTTCGCCGAGGGCGCCCGTGGCAACCATGACGACGCGGCTTCCCACGCCGAATCGGCCCTCGCCCTCTTCCACGAGCTCGGCGACGACGCGTGGGTGCCGTTCGCCCTCAACCGGTTCGGCATCGAAACCTTCGAGCGCGGCAATTGGAAAGCCGCCGGCGGGCACTACCAGGAGGCGCTCGACCGCTGGCGCCGCCTCGGCAACATCTGGGGCATCGGCACCGCCCTCCTCAACCTCGCCATCTACGCCCGTGCCCAGGGCGACGACGAGCGCGCCGCCGAACTCTTTCGCGAGAGCCTTACCCTTGGCTGGGAACAAGGCGACCGCGACCCGTGGGGCGTCGTCGAGATCCTGCACGGGCTCGCCGCCATCGCCGCCGCCCACCAGCAGGCGGAGGTCGCCGTCCGCCTCTTCGCCGCCGCCGACGCCCTCCGCGAGGGAATCGGCCTCAGCCTCCAACCCTACATCAGCGCCCAATACGACCGCGCGACCGCCCTTGCCAAGCAGCAGCTCGGCGAAGAAGGGTTCCGCGCCGCCTGGATCGCCGGCCGCGACCTCTCCCTCGAACAGGCGGTGGCCGACGCCGCGGCGATCGTCGCCAGCCACCCTGCCGCCCCGCCCGCCGTCCGCACCGCCGCCGAGAGTGCCGGTATCACGCCCCGCGAGTTGGAAGTGCTGCGCCTGCTGGCTGAGGGCAAGTCGAGCCGCGAGATCGGCGAGGCGCTCTTCATCAGCCACCGCACCGCCACCACCCACGTCACCAACATCTTCGTCAAGCTCGGCATCGACAACCGCGCCGCCGCTGTCGCCCTCGGCTTCCAGTTGGGGATTATCTGAATGGATCGAACCGACCTTTTCGCGACCAGCGAACCCGGCATCAGCATCTTCGTACGCGAGATCAAACCGGCCAGCGCCTCCGCCGACCTACCGCCGCTGCTTCTCGTTCACGGCGGTGGGCCGGGCGGACTCGCGTCGTTCGATCTGCCCGTGCCTGGCTACTCGCTTGCCCACGACCTCGCGATGGCCGGGCACGCGGTCTACGTCAGTGATGTGCGCGGTTGGAGTGGGTCGACACGCCCCCCGGCCCTCGATGCGCCCGCTGCCGACAACCCGCCCGCCGTGCGCTGCGCCGAAGCCGCGCGCGACATTGGCGCGGTCGTCGACACCATCCGGGAACGACGCAACGTGGAACGGGTCGCGATCCTCGGCTGGGCCTCCGGTGGGCATTGGGCCGCCGCCTACGCGGCCGGACACAACGACCGCATCAGCCACCTCGTGCTGCTCAACACAATCTATGGCATCGAAGCAGCCTGGCCGATCGCGGCGTGGTTCGAGGCCTCGGATCGCCCCGGCGAGTTCGACCGCGCCATCGGCGCCTACGGACTCCGCACGGCGGAGAGTCTGCTCGCCTCGTGGGATCGCACGATCCCAGTCGAGGACAAGACTGAATGGCGCGACCCGCGCGTCGCCGACGCCTACGCCCGCGAAGCGCTGGCCAGTGACCCGACGAGCCAGACGCGGAATCCACCGAGTATGCGCGTCCCGACTGGATTCCAACGCGAGAGCTACGAGTTGACGCGCGGACGGAAAGAGTGGGACGCGGCAGACATCCGCGCCGCCACCCTCATCGTGCGCGGCGAGCGCGACTTCTGGTCCCGCCCCGTGGACATAACGGCGCTCGAACAGGATCTGGTCAACGCCCAACGGGTGCGGAGCGTCACCATCCCGGACGGCACGCACTATCTGTTCAACGACCGGCACGAGCGCGGCCGTTCCCAACTGCTCCATGAGGTCATCGCCTTCCTCTCCGTTCCTTCATACTAGGGGCCGAAACCATGCCGACGCCTGGTATGGGCAAGGAGGGGTGAGCTATGGGAGAAGCCAGCGAACCGACTACCGGCGCGATGAACGAGCGCCTGACGTGGCATCCCGACTACCGCGGCAAAACGGTTACTGAGGTCGCCGCCGAGGTGCGCGCCGACCTGGAGCACGACCAACGCGCCTACGCGCTAGCGTTGGAGAGCGCCGACGAGCGCGAGAACGACACCCTCGCCGCCATCCTTACCCTCGACAAGAAGTGGAGCGACTTCGACATGGGCTGGATCGAAGCCGACACCGCCACCCTCGCCCAACGCATCGCCGCCTTCGAGCACGAGCGCGACCGCCGTCGCGACCTCTTCCCCTTCGCCGACCTCCGCGACCACCTCGCCGCCTCCCTCCCCGAACCCACCTCCGACCGCCCCTGGTGGGCCTTCTGGCGGCGATAGCGCGATGATTCGGTACTGGGCGAGGCGGCGACTCGCCCGCTCGCCATCCCTAACGCCTTGCCGCCTTGACGCCTTGCCGCCTTGCCGCCTACGCACAGTCGCGCCGGCTACTTTACGTATTCCTGCCGATGTGCAAACCCCCAGCGGTGCGCGATGATCGAACCAGTGGAGACCGGATTGGGTTCGGTTGGCCGACGGCTATTCGTGCGGATGGCGTACAATGAAACATGTAGGCAAAGGAAATGCGCTTGCAGCGGTGGCGGAGGGGCTGCCGGTCTCACGCACTCCTTCGCATATCTGGTGTGTCCGTTTCCGTGTCGACCGGCCAGCCCGGGTCGCTTCCATTGACGCCTGACGTCGGAAGGGCTTGCGCCGATGGGTTACGCTTCTTACCGCTCCCCCTCCCCCCCCATCCTTCGGCGTGCCCTGCTCCTCACCACGCTCGGCTTGGTCCTGCTCACCTTCGCGCCGACTATGCCGGCCGCCGCCGCGCCGCTGGCTGGCCAGGTTGACCAGGCAGGTCCAGCCGGTGAGGCTGGCCAACCGTCCGACTGGCCACTGGTCGAAACCGAGCACTTCCGTTTTTACGTCCAACCCAACGAGCACCTCACCGCTGACGCCTTCGTCGGGACCTACCAGGATCCGGCCGAGCGCGCCCTCTCCGAGTTGAGCGTCGTCTTTGCCGTCCAGCCGGCCGACAAGATCGCCGTCTACGTCTACGCCGACACGGCCGCCTTCGACGCCGCCGTCGCCGCGACCGGTCGGTTCGAGATGCCAGGGGTCGAGGCCGTCGCCGACCCGCCGGCGAACGAGATCTCGATCGCCTACTCCCGCTTCGGCGCCCGCACGCCGCTCGAGGCGGAGAACGCCCTGCGCCACGCCGTCTCCCACATCCTGACCGGCATCGCCTCCAACTTCGCCATTCCCCGCGGCTTCGACGAGGGGATCGCGCTCTATATGGAGCGGCCGGTCAATGCGCGCCTCGCACGCTACGCCGCCGACGTCCAAGGAGCCAACCAAAGCGGCCCCCTCCTCTCCTGGTCCGATCTCAACCGGCCGACACCGGTCATCGACGACGACAACCTGATCGCCGGTCAGTCCTACGCGGTCGTCGCGTTCCTGATCTCGCGGTATCGCCTGCCGCAACTCCAGACCTTCCTGACGACCCTGCGCACCGCACCCGACTGGCGCGAGGCGCTGGAGCAGACCTACGGCCGCGAAGCAGAGGATATTGAGAAGCAGTGGCGGGAGAGCATTCCCCGCTGGGTCGCCGGCGAGTGGAAAGACAATTTGGTCGCCGGATTCGACCTCGAACCGGCGCGCAACCTGCTGACGCGGGGCAACTACGCCGCCGCCAAGCAGGCGCTTGAAGGCTCGCAGCAGCTCTTCTCCGAACTCGGCGACGCTGAACGCCTGACCGAAGTCGAAGACCTCCTGACCCAATGCGACACCGGCCTCCAGGCCGAGCAACTCATGACCCAGGTGCAACAGGCGCTCGATCACCATACCTACGATCGCGCCGCGTCACTCCTCATCCAGGCCGTCTCCCAGTACGAGAAGCTGCCGGTCGACCAACGCCCCACCGAGTTGATTACCACCTACGAAACCCTCGCCGCGGACGGCGTCGCCGCTGGCGCGCGGCTTGACGAGGCGATCGCCCGCTCTCACCGCTGGGGCGACTACCCGGAGGCCCGCGCCGCTGCCCTGCAAGCCGGCACGACCTACGCCAGCCTCGGCGATGAGGAGATGACCGCGCAGGCCCGCTCGCTGCTCGCCGACCTCGACAGCCGGCAGCGGCGCATCGTCATGATGCTGGGCGCCCTCGCCGCCCTCACAATCGCCTGGCTCGGCCTCTGGCTCTGGGCCCGCGGCCGCTCGGAACTGGCCTGGGATTAGCCGCTAGCTGCTAGCCACGAGCTGCTAGCCACACGGAACCGGGGAACCACATGAGCACTTCAAGCGTAAGGGTAGGCAAAGCGGTCAGCATCTGTGTCTCGATGATCGACTCGTTGCTAGCAGCTAGCAGCTAGAGGCTTTCGCGATATGGCTACCCGTCTCTCGCTCCCACGAACCCAGACCCCCTTTGATGTCCGGCCGCGCGTCGCGGCATGGCGGGAAGCGGCCGCCCGGCCGCCGCTGACCCGTCACGAGCGGTGGCGCTTGCTCTGGCGGATCGTTTGGCTGCCCTACTGGCTCGGTTCCGACATGCCGCCGCCGCAACTGCCAGCGCGGGATGCGCCGGTGCAGGCCGCCGGACTCGCGGGCGAGCAGGTCGCCCGGATGACAAGGCAGATCGCGCGCCGCATCTGGCTCCAACGCGCCTTCACATTCATCGCCCGCGCCTCCTGGCTCGGGTTGCTCGCCGGGTGCGTTTGGCTCCTCGTCGAGCTCGCCGGCGGCCCCGCGCTCGACGTCGACGCGCTGATCGTGCTCGTCGTCGCGCTCGCCATTCCCGGCGTCATCCTGGCCTTCCTCTCCCGCCCCACCCGCCACCAGGTGGCGCGGATGCTCGACCGCTCCTTCGCCCTCCACGAGCGCGTCTCGACCGCGGTCGAGAATCTCGGCCGCGCCGTACCGCGCGACGGCGAGCGCGCCTCGGTCGTCTACCTTCAGATGGCCGACGCGGCGAACGTCGTCACCGAGGTGCGACGCCATGCCGCCTTCCGCATCCGGCTGCCTGTCCGGGAACTTGTCCTCGCCGTCGCGGTCGGGCTGCTCCTGGCCTCGCTCTACTTCCTGCGCGGCGTCGGCGGCGTCGTACCGGATGTCTCCAACGCCGGGGTGCCCCGCTTCGTCCCCGCCGTCGAGCGCTTCGAGCAGCAAGCCGAGGCCGCGGCCCAGGCCGCCGCCGAGGTCGATCCGGCAAACGTGCCGACCGTGGCTGAGGTCGAGCAAACCGCCGAACGCTCCAACGAAGCACGGCAGGACCTCGACCACCTCGGCGAGGCGCTCAACGACCACTCGGTCACTCGCGCCGCCGCCGAAGCGATCGAGCAGGGCGACTATGAATCGGCCGCCAACGAGCTGCGCGACCTCTCCGAGCGCACCGGCGACCTCTCCCCGTCGGCCCGCGAAGGCATGGCGCAGGACCTGGAAGCGGCGGCGTCGCAAATGTCGCCGGGCAGCCAGGACCTCACCGACGCCACCAACCAGGCCGCCGATGGCCTGCGCCAGGGCGACACGCCGGCGCAGGAGGGCGTGCGGCAGCTCGGCGACGAGGTCGAACGCACCGGCGAGCAGGTGGTCCCCCAGCAGGAGCTCAACGAGCGGATGGAACAGGCCCAAGCCACGCACGGCGACAGCCCACCCTCCGGCGGCAGCGATGCCGCTCAGCAGGACCCGGGCGCCCAACAAGACGGCCAGCCCGGACAAGAGGGCCAGGCCGCCGATCAGACCGCTCAACAGGCACAATCAGGTGACACCGGTTCTGGCGCCGAGGCCCAATCCGGTGATGGGCAGCAACAAGGTTCGGGAGAGCCGGGCGCCTCTGCTCAGGAACCGGGCGATGGCCAGATACCGGGCGAGCAAGCCGAGGGCGGCCAGGGCGCACAGGCCGGGAATCCGGACGACCAAGTCGGCCAGCCGGGTGGTCAAGAGGGTCCAGGGGGCCCGCCCGCCGGCGACCAAAGCAGCGCCACCGGCGCCGAGGAGGCGCAGTCGCAACAGGGCGCCGGCGCCGGCTCCGGCAGTGGCCAGCCCTCCGACGACCCGAGCGGCACGAGCCGTCAGGAAACCGGAGAGGGGGGCGAAGGCGCGCCGTCGGAGGAGAACGTCTCCGCGCGGCAGCCCGGCGAAGGCGAAGGCCAGGATTCGACCGCCGACGCCAGTTCCTCCCTCCAGCTCAACGAGGGTCCGGATGGGGGCAGCGTCCGCACCAGTGGCAATAGCGGCACCTCCAGCCTCGGCTCCGGCGCCGGCGTCACCGCGGGCAGCGGCGCCACCGTCCAGGGCGAGGTCGACGAGGCCGGCCCCGACAGCAACCGTGTCCCACCCGCCTACCGCGGCATCGTTGAGGACTACTTCTCCGACCCGGACGGTGACTCGTGATGGAGATGGCTTGCCGTGTCAATCGTCGTGTCGGGGCGCCGCCTGGAGGGTCCCCATGCGCCTGACCCTCCCCACCCTCGGCCGCCTCCGCCCGTCGGCCGCCAACGGCCGTGGCACGCGCAATCTGTCCACTCACGGGGAAGCCCCGCTCTTCACCGAAGAACTCTTGGCGCGGCTGCGCCGGATGACGGTCGTCTCCAGCCGCACGATCGCCGAGGGCCTGACCGGTGAGCATCGCTCGAAGCGGCGCGGCTCCGCACCCGAGTTCTCCGACTTCAAGAGCTACAGTCAGGGCGACGACTACCGCCGCATCGACTGGAACCTCTACGCCCGCCTCGACGAGGTCTTCATCCGCCTCAGCGAGATCACCACCGAGCTCACCGTCCACGTCCTGCTCGACGCGAGCAACTCGATGGACTGGCGCGGCGAAGAGGAAACCCCCACGAAGCTCCGGTATGCCCAGAAACTCGCCGGCGCGCTCTGTTATGTCTCGCTGTGGCATTTCGACCGCGTCGTGATCACCCCCTTCGGCCGCGAGCTTGGCCAACCCTTCGGGCCATCTCATGGACGAGCGCACGTTGTCCCGATGCTGACCTATCTCACCCGCCTCGAACCGCTCGGCGAAACCGACCTGCCAGCGGCACTCGAGCGGTACGTGCGCGCCCGCCGCCGGCCCGGCATCCTGCTGCTGATCTCCGACCTCCTCTCCGGCGATCCCGGACAGATCGAGGACAGTTTGCTGCTCTTGCGCGGCCGCGGCTGGCAGACGGTCGTGCTCCACGTCGTCGACGAGGCCGAATTGTCTCCCGCGTCCGTCGTCGCCAGCAGTCTCGGTGGCCGGCCGCAACAAACCGAGCTGATCGAGGTCGAGCTTGGCGACCGGCTGCGCCTGACCCCAACAACGCGGGTACTGGAGCGATATGAGGAGGCGGTTGGCGCCTGGCTGACGGAGATCGAGCATGCCTGCAACGCGGAGCACGTCGATTACCTCCGCCTCCAGACCAACTGGCCGATCGAATCGATCGTCCTCCGGTTGCTGCACGGGAAGGGGCTGATCGAATGAGCGGCATCGATCTGCTCGCCCCTCTGGGCTTGGCCGCGCTCGTCGGCTTGCCGCTCGTGATCCTGTTTCACATGCGGCACACCACGCCGCACCGCTTTCCCGTGCCGACGCTTCGCTTCTGGCTGGTCGCCATTCGTGAGCAACAAGAGGAGGCCCGCTTCCGCCGGCCGCCGCTGAGCCTCCTACTCCTGCTCCACCTGCTCATCGTCGCCGCGATCGGGTTCGCCCTCGCCCGCCCCGTCACCTCGTCCGTCTTGGCCGGGATCGGCCAGCGCACCGAGCCGCGCCACCTGATCCTCCTCCTCGACGGCTCGACGAGCATGACCGCCCGCGACGCCGACGGCGCCCGCACCCGCTACGAGGCCGCCCGCGACGAGGCTGTCTCGCGTCTCAACGACCTGCGCGAGGGCGACGTGGCAACACTCCTCATCCTCGGCACCCATCTGACGACGCGCGAGGCGACCGACGCCGCCGGCCTCAAGGCGCTACGCGACCAACTCGGCCGCTTCCCGGCGCCGGGCGGTCGCGCCGACCTCAACGCCGCCCTCGGCCTGGCCAAGGATCTGATCCTGCCCGATTTGGATGACCAGATCGTCCTCATCTCCGACGGCAAGCTCACCGCCGACCCCGGCATCGTCGTCGCGGTCGGCGCGCCGATCGAGCTCGTCACCGTCGGCAATCCCGCGTCGCCGAACGTCGCCATCACCGATCTCTCCACCCGCGCCTCGGCCGCCAACCCGGCCGAGCGCGAGTTGTATGCCCAAGTCACGAACTTCTCCGATCAACCGATGACGGTTCCCTACGAGGTCTTGGCCGACGTCGTCTCGGTGGAGTCGGGGCAAGAGACGATCGAGCCGGGCGCGAGCATCGAGTTGGTGACAAGCATCCCCGCCGGCACCACCGAGGTCACCATCACGGTCGACCATGACGACGCCCTACCGGCCGACAACCGGGCTGCCGCCGTCTTGGCAAAGGACGACGACCTCGCCCTCCGCATCCTCCTGGTATCCGATGCGCCGCTGACGATGCAGCGCGTCCTCTCGGTCCTCCCCGGCGCTCAGGTGACTGTCGAAGGGACCGACAGCCCGGCGGCCGAAAACGCCGGCAGCGCCTACGACCTCGTCGTCTACGAGAGTTGGACTCCCTCGGCCAGCGGCCTGCCCAGCACGCCGGTCCTCTTTGTCCATCCCCAGCAGGGCGGCTTCTTCGAAGTCGAGGGCGTCCTGCACGACCCCGCCGCCGAGACGATCCGCGCCGAGGACCCGCTGCTCTTCGGCGTCGAACTCTCCGGCGTCCAATTCGGCGAGACACCCGATCACGTGCTGGACGCGGCCGATGTCGTGGTTGTGGCCGACGCCGAGGGACCGCTCATCTACCGCGGCACGACGCCCGGCACGAACGAGCCGATGGTCGTGCTGGCGTTCGACGTCGGCAAATCGAACATGCCGCGGCGTCACGCCTTCCCGATCCTGATGGCCAACATCGCCAACGATCTGGCGCCGAGTCCCCTCCCCTCCTCCGTCCCGCTCGGTGAGCCGCTACTCTACCGCCCGAGCTCGGCCGCGTCCGTCGTCCGCTTCGTCCCGCCCGCGGGCGAGCCGATCGATCTCCGCATCGGCGGCGGCGAGCCGGTGGCCGGGGCCGAGGCAGCGGCAAACGAGACTGAGTCAACGCGGGAGCCACTGCGCGACGTTGCCTTCGCCGACACCGGTCAGCCCGGCGAGTTTGGGGTCGTTGAGCTCGGCGCCGACGAGCAGGAGATCGGCAGTGGCCGCTTCATCGTCAATGCCGGCAGCGACTGGGAGTCGGATCTGCGCGCCAACCCCGACCTGCCGGCGATCTTGGGCACCGCGCAAGCCGGCGACGAAGCGGGTTTCGGGAGCACACTCTCCGATCTGTGGCCGGCGCTTGTCGCGGCGGCCCTGGCCCTGTTGGCGCTCGAGTGGTTGGTCACGGTCGTGCCGTGGCGGCGTCGCCGCCGCGTCCGCGCACCGCTGACGGGACGAACGGCCCATGGATGATCTCTTCGGCCTCACCTTCGCCCGGCCGGACGCCCTCTGGCTCTTGCTGGCAGCGCCTCTCTTCGCGCTCGCCGCGATGCTCTTCAGCGCGCGCAAGGATGATCTGTCACGGCTCGTCATCATGCTTCGTGTCGTCATTGTTGCCCTTCTCGTCGTCACCCTCGCCGAGCCGTTGACGACGACTGGCGCCGGGGCGGTCAGCACCGTCTTTGTCGTCGATCGCTCCGGCAGCATCACCGACCAGACAAGTTCACAGATCAACACTTGGATCGAGGAGGCGTTGGAGGACGCCGGCACAAGCGACCGCGCCGCCGTCATCAATTTCGGTTCGGAACCCATCCTCTCGGAGCCGGCCGCACCGGCGGACGACCTGGGCAGCGCCTGGAGCGACTCGCCCGCCGCCCTCGATCCCGACTACACCGACCTCGAATCGGCCGTGGCGCTCGGACGCGCCCTCCCGCTCGGCGGCTCGCGTCGCATCGTCGTCGTCTCCGATGGCGCCGAAAACATCGGCTCGGCGCTCAATCAGGCCGGCCAGGCGGCCTCCGACGGCACGCCGATCGACGTCGTCCCGGTCGAAGGTGTCGGCGAGAGCGACCTGCGCGTCGCGGGCGTCACCGCCCCCAACGCGGTCTGGGTTGGCCAATCGATCGCCGTCGTCGTCAGCATCGCCAGCAGCGCCACCGGGTCGGGTGTGGTCGAACTCTGGGTCGACGGCGAGAAAGAGGGCGAGCAGGCGGCCTCCTTCCAGGCCGGACTCAGCTCGTACACCTTCCAGGTTGACCATCTCAGCCCCGGCTTCCACGCGCTCGAAGCCCGTGTCAGCGGCGACAACGACCGGTTCCCGGAGAACAACGTCGCCCCGCTCGCGCTCGTCGTGCGCGACCAGCCGCAACTGCTCCTGGTGGCGCCGGCCGGCACCGACGTCGAGCTCCTCAGGGGCGCGCTCGAGCGCGCGGACGCGCCCGATCAGGGCGCGGAGGTGACCTGGATCGAGCCGCAAGACCTCCCCTTTCGCCTCTCCGAGCTGGCGGTCTACGACGCGATCATCCTCAACAACGTGCCGGAGGGCGCGCTGACGCACGATCAGCAGGTCGGCTTGCAGGAAGTGACCCGCACCTATGGCCGCGGTCTGGTCGTCGTCGGCGGGCGGCAGAGCTATGGGCCGGGCGGCTACGCCGGCTCCGTCCTCGAAGAGACGCTGCCGGTCACGGTCAAAGTCACCGACGGCCGGGAGCGGCAGCGCATCGCCTTGCTCATTATCTTCGACAAGTCCGGCTCGATGAGCTACGACCCGCTCGGCGGCACCAGCAAGATCGAGATGGCCAAGGAAGCGGCCCGCTTAGCGGTCTCCTCCGTGGCGGAGGGCGACCAGATCGGCATCCTCGCCTTCAACGACCAACAACACTGGGTCGTGCAGATGACGACGGTCGAAGGCCAAGCGTCGCGCGACCAGATCAACGCCGCCATCGAGGGCGTCACCTCTGACGGCGGCACCGAGATTTTCCCCGCCCTCTCGGTCGGCTACGACGCCATCCGGCGGGTCGAAGCGGACGTGCGCCACATCGTGCTGCTCTCTGATGGCAAGTCGCGGACCGGCACCCGCGAAAGCTACCAGAGCCTGATCGCCGACTCGATCGGCGACCGCACCACCCTCTCGACGATTGCGATCGGCGACGACTCCGACACCGACCTTCTCCAGTTCCTGGCTGAGCAAGGGGGCGGCCGATATCACTTCACGGAGAAAGCCGAAGACATCCCCCGTCTGACGATGTACGAAGCGCAGAGCGCCGGCAGCCAATCGGTCATTGTCGGCAGCTTCCAGCCGATCCAACAAGACCCCAGCCCGATCATGATCGGCTTCGATCCTCGGCAACTACCCTCGCTCGACGGCTACGACTACGCTGAGGCCAAACCAGACGCCCAGATCGTCCTTACCAGTACACGCGACGATCCCGTCCTCGCCAAATGGCAGTACGGCCTCGGCCGAGTGGTCGCCTGGACCGCCGACGATGGCTCCGACTTCGCACAGACGTGGCCAACGTGGGAGAACTTCGCCGCCTTTTGGAGCAGCATGGTTCGCTGGACCCTCCCCGATCCCGAGAACCGCCCACTCCAGGTAACAACGACGCGCGACGGACCCGAGATCGTGATCACCGTGACCGCGACCGGCGAGGCCGGTGATTATGTCGACCACGCTGCCACCACCGCCGCCATCGTCGCCCCGGACGGCACGCGCCAGGAGAACCTGGGGCTCGTGCAAGTCGGCCCCGGCGAATACGAGTTGCGCTATACCCCGCCCGGACCTGGTTCCTACCAGATCGAGCTGAGCCAGATGCGCGGCGCGGTACCAGTGGCGGAGCTCGCCGGCTTTGCCGTTCCCCCCTCCCCTGAACTGCAACCGTCCGCCGACGCCATGCCGCTGCTCGAAGCCCTCGCCGACCGCACCGGCGGCCGCGTCCTCTCGCTCGACGAACCGGGCGCCGCTTTCGACGGCGTCGGCCTGCGCGGCTCGGCTCTGCGCGACTACGACCCCGTCTGGTTCGTGCCCCTCAGCGCCGCACTTCTCCTCCTCCTCGCCGAGATTGCGATCCGCCTCCGCTTCCTACCGCGCCTCCAAGACTTCGCCCACCGCCGCGCCGCCGCCTGACAGCACAATTCAGGCAAGGGCTGACCTAGGTGTCCACCCCCTACTTACGTTGTGCCCGTAACGAGCGATCGTCGATGTTATTATGTCCCGTCCCGACTCGTCTCGGTTGGCGCGGACCGCACGACGACGGCGGGGAGGTCATCCGCGAAGTCGTCATCCACCCAGGTGGACTCGTCCTCAACCTCGATCGCCCCATCGCCGATCGTTTCGGCCAACCAGCGCGAGGCGATCGGCGTCCAATCGTCGACGAAGGCGTAGAGCCCGTGGGCGCCGGTGGGATACCAAACCAGCGTCGCCAGATCGCCTCCGGCCGCCGCCAGGTGCATCGCCTCCTCCGGCGGGATGACGAGATCGCGCCCAGCCCCGAAGACCAGGAGTGGACACCGTAAACGAGGCAACGCATCGACGGTCGAAAAGTCGGCCGCCACGTCGTCCAGTGAAACGGTGGCGCCGCCGATGCCGACCAACTGTTGCCGCACGATCGGATTGACCGATCGCACCCAACGTGCGGCGTCATACGGCGCGGTGACGACCGCGCACGCGGCAATCCGGCGCTCTTGGGCCGCCGCGCGGATGGCAACGGCGCCGCCCAGGCTGAAGCCAACGAGGCCGATGCGCTCCGGGTCGAGCGTGGGATGCTCGCCGACAAGCGCCATGATCCCCTCGGTAATGTCGTCGCATTGACTGGAGACCGGCCCCACCGCGTGCGCCTCGCCCGTTCCTGGCCAATCGAGTGCCAACACCGACAGGCGCTGCGCCAGGAATGGGCGAGACCAAAGGAGCAGTTCCTCTTTGGTCGTCGTCGCGCCGTTGAGGAGGACGACCAACGGCCGTCGTTCAACCGGCGCCGCCGGGCCGTGCGCTAGGTATCCGGGCAGCTCACTCGCGCGCCAGCGCACCGCCACGCGACGGGTTTCGGCCATAAGCAGCGGCAGCGCCTGCCCAAACACGGCGACTGAGGCCGCGCGCAGGGCGCGCACGGTGCGCGCGTCGGTGTCGGTGACGAGATAGGCCACGTGGTAGCACATCGAGGCATGACGGCGGGCGGTCGCCGCTTCCTGCCAGCGACCGGCCGCGTCCTCGCGTCGCGCCTCCCCAAGATGGCGTTGAGCAGCGCGATTCCAGGCGCCCATCCAGTCGCCAAGGCCACGAATCTCCCCTAACGCCCGGTCGATCGTCTCTTCGGGGATCTGCATCGCGAGAAACCGCGCGCGAAAGGAGTGGGGCAGGCCACGACCCGAGCGCAACCGCAGATAGAGATCAACCATGCGGGGGTTCAACCGCCGGGAGAGACGCCATCCCTCGCGCGCAAACCGCCAGGTTGCAATCGTCTCATCGAGCGGCGTTTGGTCGGACTCGGTCACGGTTTGCTTAGCCAGGAGCGCTCACGGGCGCGGCGGATTGCCGCGTCGACGGCGGCGGCTTCGTCGGCAAGACCGGCGGCGATCACGATTTGCTCCAGGCGAGTCGTGCCGCGGCGCAAATAGGCGACGACTTCGTCGACGACGTGTTCGGCCATCGCGCCGCGCTCCTGCTCGTCGGCGTCGCTGGGAAGACCGAGGAGCGGCATGGCCAGATTGCGGACTCGCGCGTTGTCGGCGACCCGAAGCGCCGCCCCGACGGCCCGCTGGATCATATGCAGGCGCGGGGAATCACCGAGGGCTGGAGCGATGACGGCATGAATCACCGACTGGATTCCGCGGTCGGTCAAGTTGCCCGCGCCGGTGAGGAAAGCTGTGCCAAGGTCGTGGGGCGCGCCTGCCATCGCCTCGCGCTCAACCTCGGGACCGGCCGCGAGGCGGATCGCGCTCGCCGTTCCCGCCCCCATGATTCCCCGCGCGTTCGCCGCATAAACGACCGCGTGCACCTGTTGATCGATCGCCTTGCCCGCCACTGCCGAGACAATGGTCCGTCCGAATCGGGTCCCGGCGGACCGCTGGTTATCGGTCATCGTGCTCCCTACGGCCGGCTCCGTGCGACCGGTCCGCCCGAGTCTACCATCCGACGGTGGCCATCGGTCCACCCGGGTGGAGGAGAGCGCATAGAACGATCGTATAGTAGGCATAAGAATGGCGACATCCCGTGCGTTAGGGCACGAACGCATCCGGTGAGATGCGACGGATGCTCGGCGTCGGCGCGGCTTCCAGGAAGATGATGCCGGAACCGTCCCAGACGGGCGCCGTCACGAGCAAGCCGGACTCGTTTGCCACCGTGCCGACCAAGGCGCCCTGGTTGGTGTAGATGCTCAGCGAGGAGCCGTCGGACAAGACGAGTTGCTCTCCCGAGGGCGACCAGGCGAAGCCACCGGTCGGGTAGGGGAGCGTGCTCCAGACACCGGTGCCCGGTTGGTTGACCGCGGCCACGATCAGTTGCCCATTGGCAACATATGCGATCAGCGAACCACCGGGGCTGACGATCGACTCGCCGATTGAGCCGCTCGGGTTGTCGTCGATGACCGACTCATTTCCATCGGGGGAAATGAGCAACCACGACGACGTTGTTGGGATCAAGACGCCCAAGCCGGAGACCGCGATCGGTCGTTGGCCGGCGAATCCAATCTCCGCGCCTTCCCAGACGGCGGCGTCGCCGCTGCCGGTCGCGCTGGCGCTGCGCAATTCGACCTGACCGGATCCGTCCTCGTAGGTGCGCAGATAGTAGAGCTGATCGCCGATCCAGCCCGCGGGCACATCCGACACCGCGTTGCCGTCGTCATCCGTGCCGGTCGTAATCACGGTCGTCCCGCCCGACCAGACGGCGACGCCGGTGCCGCCGGTGTCCGTTGGGTAGGCGTAGAGGAGGGCGCCACCGGGCGACCAAGACGGCCAGTATGACGTCTCCAACGGGTGGGCGCTGCCGCCGAACTCACCGACCGCCAGCTCCGTGTTATTGACATAATAAGCGAATGCGCCTCCGCCCGGCGCCACCGCCAGCGGCGCGTCCGTCACCACCGGCGCGATCTGGAGCGGCGCGATGACCTCCGCGTCGCTCAGATCTGGCTCATCGGCCGCCTCGACCGTCGGCTCTTCGGTCGCCTCGGTCGTTGGGGTGAGATCCGCGGCCCCAACCTCGGCTGTTGCTGTCTCGTCCTCGTCGGCCTGGAGGATGCTCGGCTCGGTTTCCTCGGCGACGGGCTCCTCGGTCGGTTCTTCGGTTGGTTCCTCGGTCGCTTCCGCTGAGATGATCTCCTCGGACGTCGGTTCTTCCTCCGGCTCGTCTGGTTCGTCAATCGGAACCGCTGTGCTTTCACCGCGCGGCACGATCGGCGGTTGAGTCGGCTCCTCAGTAGGGGGTGCGGTCGGTTCCTCGGTCGGCGTCGCCGTCGGCTCCGGCAGCGGCGGCAGCGGCAACGGCAATTCCGACTCCTCGCCCGCCGCAACGGCAACCGTCAGCGCCTCCACGTCTTCGTAGCCCGCGGGGAGTTCGCTAATCGTCACCTCGTAGTCGCCTGGCGTCAGGTCCGCGACCGCGATTTCGCCCTCGCCGTCGTCCGTGTCACCTTCCTCGTCGTCACAGACCTCGACCGTCTCCTGCCCCTCGATCTGGACGCAGGCGCCGCCGACCAACTCGTCGGTCTCCTCGTCGGTGACGGCAATCCGCAGCCCCCCGGGTAGCAGTTGGACGACGAACTCCACGACGGTCGTCTCGCCCGGCGCCACGCTCGCGTCCTGGGTTGTTTCCTCAGACGGCGCATACCCCTCGGGGAGTTGCGACTGTGTCACCTCGTAGTCGCCGATCGGCGCCTCGGGCAGCATCACGTCGCCGTTGGCGTCCTGGTCGCAGACCTCCTCGAAGGACGTCAGGTCATAGCAGGTATCCGGCACCGGGTTGCCGTCTTGGTCGACCGTGACCACCTGGAGCGTGCCCATTGTCAGGGTGTTCTCGACGGTGACCTCGGTCGCCTCGCCGGCCTCGACGTCCACCGTCTCCGGGTCACGACCGGCGTATCCCTCCGGCACGACCGCCTGCGACAGCGCGTACTCACCGACCGGCACGTCGGGGATCTCGATCAGGCCCGTGGCGTCGTCAGCGTCCCCTTGTTCGTTGTCGCAAACCGGGCCGACCTCAACTTGCCCGCTGAGGGTGAAGCACGCGCCGCCGACCGGCTGCCCGTCCTGATCCTGAATCGCGATCCGCACCGATTCCGTCGGAATCGCCGTCGCGGTCGCCGTTGGTTCCGGTGTCGCCGACGCGGTCGGTTCCGGCGTCGCCGTGGCAGTCGGTTCCGGCGTCGCCGACGCGGTCGGCTCAGGAGTCGCGCTGGCGGTTGGTTCCGCTGTCGCTGTCGCCGTCGCCGTGGGTTCCACGGTCGCCGTTGCCGTCGGGTCGAGAGTAGGGGAGGGGGACGGCTCCGGCGTCTCAGTCGGATCCGGCGTCGCGGTGGCGGTGGGCTCTTCCGTCGGCGTTGTCGTCGGCTCCTCTGTTGGCGTGGATGTGGGTTCCTCCGTCGGCATTTCCGTCGGTTCGGGTGTCTCAGTCGGCTCCGCCGTCGGCGTCGCCGGAATCGGCGTCTCGGTCGGCTCCGGCGTGGCCGTCGCGGTCGGCCGCGGCGTCACGGTGGCTGTCGCGGTCGCCGGAACGGGCGTCTCTGTCGGCGTCGGCTCGGCTGTCGCGGTCGCCGTTGGCAGCACCGTGGTCGCCGTTGGCGACGGCGCGCTGGTCGCGGTCGCGGTCGGATCGGGCACGGTGAGCGCAATCGTCGGTCGGTCGGTGGGCGCCAGCGTTGGCTCCGACGTGGCCGCGACGGTCACCTGCACGTTCGGTGGCATCGTCGGGCTGGGCGTCGGTTCGGTGGTCTCCTCCTCCGGTGCGTCCGGTGTCGGCGTCGCAATCTGGGCCAGATCGCTCGTCGCGGTCTCGGTGGCGGCCCGCGAGTCGACGACGGTGCTGCTGGGCGCCTCGAGCCGCCCTCCGCCCTCCTCGCCGCCGATCTGGGTGATGATGACGAAGGCGAGCGCGGCCACGAAGACCATCGCCGCCGCGGCGATCGGCGCCGGGCTCCAGCGCCCGCCGCCGCTCAGACCGGCCAGCAGCCGCGCCCATGGCGATTGCCCTTGCTCCACCCGTTCGCGCACCTGCCGGCTCACCGTCGGGCTCGCCGGGAGGTGCGGCAGGTCGCGTAGGCCGCGGGAGAGCACGTCCATCCGCGAAGCGAAGGCGCGGCACGACGGGCAGCCCGCCAGATGGGCCATCAACGCCGGGTTCGCCACCGGGTCGAGCGCCCCGTCCATCCGGGACGAGATCAGCGACTCGGCCTCGGCGTGCGTCATTTCGGCCGGGCGTCCGGCCCTCTGCTGGTCCGATGGGCGATGCGCGCTCATCGGTCCTCATCCTCGCCGTTCACGGTCGATGCATCCTCGTTCGGGTTCCCATACGCCGCCGCGAAGGCCTTTCGCGCCCGGAAGAGCCGGAGCTTGGCGGCATTTTCGGTGATGCCCAGGGCGCCTGCCGTCTCGGCCAGCGACAACCCCTGGTAGTGGCGCAGCAGCAGCGCCGCCGCGTAGTGCTGTGGTAACTTCTCCAGCGTCTGCTCAACATCGTACTTGCGGCTGACCGAGCGGTCGATCGCCTCGTCGGAGGCATGCTCCTGACCAGCCAGGAACGGCACCCACTGCACCAGCTTCTTGCGGCGCAAGTGGGAGATGGCGGTATTGGTGGCGATCCGATAGATCCAGGCTTTGAAGGCGAGATCGGGCCGGGTATTGGGCAACGCCCGATACGCCTTGACGAAGGCGTCCTGGGTCAAGTCCTCGGCCAGCGCGCGATCGCCGACCATGCGATGCAGATAGTTGAGCACCGGCGCGTGGTACGACTCGAAGAGCCGCTCAAAGGCGACCGGGTCTCCCGCGCGTGCCCGCGCTACGAGATCCCCGTCGTCAACCACGCCGCCGCCCCCAACTCGTGCGCCGGTTCGATTTCCTGCCTGCCCGGCCCAAACGAGTGCCTGATCCATCCTGGCGGCCACCCCATCCTTTCCGCCTTTCCAACGCGCCGCATGGGCGTTCCGTTTCGCCGGACCCATGAGCGCGCCGAAAGGCGGCCGGGATCGACCGCCCCTTCGATATCGCGCCAGCATAGCAGATGGGGAATCGCGGCCCGCCTGGTGTCCGAGACGGACTCCACCCGGGTGTACGTTCCACGTGGAACCCTCGTTGCCGATGGCAGGCCGCTATGCCCCCGCGGCTGTCTGCCGTCGCGTCGCTTGGGTGCCGGCCCGCGCGGTCGCTTCCCCGGAGGCGTCGCTTTCGGCCCGCCGCGGCAGAATGGCGTTCAACTCGCCGCCGAGCAGGATCAGCAAGCTGACCAGGTAGAGCCAGAAGATGAAGGCCAGGACGCCGCCGAGCACGCCGTAGGCCGCGACGTAGGACCCGGCGTAGCGGAAGTAGAGCCCCAGCCCCAGCGTCGAAATCCCCCAAAGCACGACCGCCAGCACCGCGCCCGGCGTCAGCCAGCGAAACGAGGCGTCGACGTTCGGTCCCGCCCAGTAGAGGATGCCGATACCCACCACGAGGAAGACGAGGATCACCGGCCACCGAACCAGGGAAAGGGCGGTGACCCACCCCCCGGAAATGCCGAGCCAGTCGGTGACCTGCTCCCACGCCGTCAAGCCGACAATGAAGGCCAGCGAACTGGCGATGAGCGCGAACCCGAGCGCCGCCGTCAGGCCAATCGCGATCCCGTTCCGGACCGGCCACGACCGCGTCTCCTCGACGTCGAAGGCGGTGTTGAGCCCCTTCATCATCGCCGCGACCGCATTCTTACCACTCCACAGCGCCAAGACCGCGCCGATCGAGAGCAGGCCGCCCGCCTGTTGCGTCAGCACCTCGCGAATCGGGTCTTGAACCGCCACGGCGGTTTCCGCCGGCAACCGCTCAAAGAGCCAAGTGGTGACGTCCGTCACCACGTCGTCCTGGCCGATGGCGTTGCTGATGAACCCGGAAAGGGCCGTCACGAAGACCAACAGCGGCACAACCGAGAAGAGGATGTGGTAGGCGACCGCCGCCGCCTCGTCCATCAAGTCGTCGTCCTGGACCTGCCGATACATCGACTTGGCGACGCCCAGGAGATCGATCCCCCGGATCGTCATGGTGAACCTCCCTTTGCCGCGCGGACCCGGACACGCGTCGACGCATGCCCGGCCGCCGCACGCTCACGACGATCCGTTGCGCAACTCTCGTACCGTGAACGGTGAATCGCCGGCTAAAGGGCGGTATTGACATAAGATTGAAGTCCAGCTCCTGCATCTGTCGTTCGGCCGGTGTTATTGTGCGGTGGGCATACGCGTGCTATCGGATCAACGACGCCCACCGGAACGACGAGGAGGTAAAAGGGAGTGGGGGAGGGGGCCTATCGGATCGTCGATGCCGCCGATGGACGCGGCGCGACCGTGATCGCCAACGGTCCCGGCCGCGCCCTCGCCGTGGAGGCGGCCCTGACCGGCATTCTCACCGCGTCCGGCGCCCGCGATCGCTCGCCCGAGGCGTCGATGGCTATCCCACTACGCGCCGAGCGTCCCGACCTTGCCGCCCTGGTCCAGGCGCTCGCCGCTCAACTTGCCGACGAAGCTCGTGAATCCAGCGGCGCGGTCGGCGGTCTCCGCCTTGATGGCTTGCTGCGCACCGACGACGGCCTCACCGCCTGGGGCTACGCCTTCGTCGTCCCTGGTCTCGATGTGGCGCTCGACGTGCCTGAGATTACCGACGTTGCCATAACAGAGGACCATGGGCAAACCACGATCACCGTCACGCTCGCGCCGGTCCATCCTCGATGAAGATCACCGTCGACACCCGCGCCAATACGATACGCTTCGCTCTTGCGTCGTCGCGCCCCATCACCCACATCAGGTCGGTTCCGGCCGTCCTCGACGTCGGCGAAGGGGGCCGCCTCATCGGCGTCGACGTCGATCATCCCGGCGTCGCCCTACCAGCGGACGACGAACCCGCCGCCAGCCTCGACCCCACGACCGGCGCACTTTACCTCGCCCTTGAAGAACCGACAGACCGCCACGTCCGTAGCGCGCACGTCGCGGTTGATCTCGCCACCGACGCCGGCGGCGTCCTCGCCGCCCTGATCGTCCCCCGCCGCGGCGAGGGCTACGAAATCACCTACCCCAGCGGCAATCGCTGATGGACCCTCACCCGGCCCGGCGGGCTGGCCCCCTGCGACCCCGACGACGCCCCCCCCGCATAGGCACGCTGACTCCGCAATCCGTGTAGGGGCGCGGCAAGCTGTCATCGAAAGGTAGACTTGCCGCCGCATGCTCAAGCTTGTGCTGCCACAGGGCGCGCACGACGGAGGGAGCGGACGATGGACCCGCGGTCGAGGAAGCCAACCAGCAG
>JBOGUF010000148.1:0-4857 GCA_050696075.1 Thermomicrobiales bacterium | reverse complement strand
GTTGACGGCCTCCCAGCCGTCAACGTCGCGCAGCAGGGTCCAGAGTTGGTCGGCGTCGGCGCCGTACCCGGCCGGTTCGGTGGGGAGAGCGTGCGCCTGAACGACGGCGGCGCGGGGCCATTCCGGCGCACCGGCGACGAGGGCCCGGCACAGCCCCCGCCGCAGCCGGTGAATGCCCATCACCGTCTCCGGCGTATCGCCGAGTGCCTCGGCGAGGACGATGCATTCCGAATCATTCAGCTCAACGCGCGATCGTCTCACAAACGCTCCCCCCGTGGATTAGTACATATGCGCGGCAAAGCCGTTGTCGATTTCGGGCGCCGCCGAACGACTATCTCATGCCAGCACCTGCATTGGTAAGCGGACGAGGTGACGACGAACGACCAAGGAGGACGATCACGATTTCGCACCGCCATTCAGTTCATCAATACGCTTGCAATATCTTGACCATTTGAGGAAGGGAGTTTCCATGCAAACAGATAGCACACTCCAGGCTGGGCGGAAGGAATGGATCGGGCTCGCCGTGCTTGCCCTGGCCTGCGTGGTCTACGCCATGGACCTGACCGTGCTCAACCTGGCGGTGCCCGAGCTTAGCGCGGATTTGAAACCCACCAGTTCCCAACTGCTGTGGATCGTCGACATCTACGGATTCATGGTCGCCGGCTCGCTCCTCACGATGGGCACGCTCGGCGATCGGATCGGCCGTCGCAAGCTGCTGATGATCGGCGCCGTCGCCTTCGGCGTCACCTCGTTGCTCGCCGCCTTCTCGACCAGCGCCGGGATGCTCATCGTGAGCCGCGCCCTGCTGGGCCTCGCCGGCGCGACGCTGGCGCCCTCGACCCTCTCCCTGATCCGCAACATGTTCCTCGACCCGCGGCAGCGCACCGTCGCCATCGGCATCTGGATCACCAGTTTCTCGGCCGGCGCCGCGGTCGGCCCGCTGCTCGGCGGCGTCCTGTTGGAATTCTTCTGGTGGGGATCGGTCTTCCTGCTGGCCGTGCCGGTAATGGCACTCCTCCTCGTGCTGGGACCACGGCTGCTGCCCGAGTTCCGCGATCCGGAGGCCGGCCGGCTCGACCTGATCAGCGCGGCCCTCTCGCTGGTCGCCATCTTGGCGGTGATCTTTGGCCTCAAAGAGCTCGCACAGGACGGCTTCGGCGTACAGCCGTTCGTGGCGATCCTGGCTGGGCTGGCCGTCGGCGTCCTGTTCGTTCGCCGGCAGCAAACGCTGGCTGACCCCCTGATCGACGTGCAACTCTTCCGCATCCCCGCCTTCAGCGCCTCGCTGGCGACGAACCTGCTCGTCGGCTTCGCGGCCTTCGGCACCTTCCTCTTCATCGGGCAGTATCTGCAATTGGTCGAAGGGTTGTCGCCCTTGATGGCGGGCCTCTGGTCATTGCCGTCGTCCGTCGGCTTCATCGTCGGGTCGATGCTGGCTCCGGTCTTCGTGCGCCGGGTGCGTCCGGCATACGTGATGGCGGCCAGTCTGGTGGTCGCGTCCATCGGCTTCGGCGTGCTCTCCCAGGTCGACGCCACCTCTGGTCTCACCCTCCTCGTGACCGGCTCCATCATCTTCTCCCTCGGTCTCGCGCCGGTCTTCACGCTGACCACCGACACGGTTATGAGCTCCGCGCCACCTGAGCGAGCGGGGGCGGCGTCGGGCATCTCGGAGACCAACGCCGAACTCGGCGGCGCGCTCGGCATCGCCATCCTCGGCAGCATCGGCGCCGCCATCTATCGCAACGAGGTGGCCGATACCCTCCCGGCCGGCGTCTCGCCCGAGGCGGCGGAATCCGCGCGGGACACCCTGGGCGGAGCCGTGGCGGTGGCCAACGAACTCCCCGACCCGATCGGGGTCGTGCTGCTCGAATCGGCCCGCGAGGCGTTCGTTCAAGGGTTGCAACTGACCACGTCCATCGGCGCGGTCGTCATGGTCGGCACGGCGATCCTCGTCGCGTTCCTGCTCCGCGGCGCGCGACCGGGGTCGGGGGCTGAAGGTGAACCGGAAACGGAGCACGCTGTCCAGGGACCAGTCGCGACCGCGCAACCCGTCTTGCACGGTCTGCCGCCAACCGAGCCGGCGTGGGATCGGCAGGCTGGATGAAGCTGTCCGCCTGAACTCGGTCCGGAACTTCGACCACAAGAGCAGCGACGGCGTGATGACCCTGACCGGAGTCCCAATCGACTCCGGCCAGGGTCGTGTCGTCTCCTGCCCGGCAGCGCCCGGTCGGCCGCCGCGGCCTTGTTCCGTGTCAATCGGCGTCGACGGCGAGGAGACGGGGGCCGGGACCCTGTTTGCCCAGCTCGTCGTACGGATTGGCCAGAACGCGGCGGTCAAGTGAGAGGCAGCCGCGGCCGATGCAGTTTGTCAGGTCGTTGCGCGGCCGGACGAGTTGTTCGATCCGTCTGTCCAGATCGTTGCGCCAGCCCACCGAGAGTCGCGCCCAATCCTCGCGCCGCGGTCGGCAAGCTGCCCCAGCGTCAGTTCGGTCGTGCGCCAAGCCGGCTTTGTCACGATGACCTCCATGTTCGACGCTCGACGCCTCACGCCTTACGCCTAGGCCGCGATTGCACACCGTCATGCTGACCACCGGGAAGCATCCCCCGGCGAAGCCGCCCCGACGTGCTCCCCCAGGATTGGGGGTCGGGGGGCCGCTGCGCTGCGCGCGGGGATGCCCGTCGGTGCCTCAGGGCGTGCCGCGGCGTCGCCGCGGCAGGACGGAGCCTGTCAAACGCCGCCTAACCCCGTCAGTCCTCGACCTTAACAGTCCGCGACGGCCAGCCGGTGGCGCCGTCGGGGAGGGGCGAGCGGGATTCCTCGGTCGCGACCGTGCCTTCGCCGTCAGTGGCGCGAAGGCGCATCTTGTGGTCGCCCTCCGTCGCCTCGAAGGGGAAGGCCCAGCGCACCCAGGTGAAGGGAGGGTTGATCGATGGTTCGAGTTGGGCGTCGGCCCAGGTTTCGCCGTCGTCCAGGCTCACCTCGACGCGGGCGACGTCGCGGTCGCCGGCCGCGGCCATGCCGGCGGCGACGAACTGCCCCGGCGCGATCTCCTGGCCGCCGCGCGGGGCATCGACCCGCCCCCAGATCTGCGGCACGGCGGAATCGCTCCAACCGCGCGTCTGCCAGTAGCCCTGGAAGTCGTGGTCGATAAGCTCGATCCGCTCCAGCCACTTGACGTTCTTCATGCCATAGATGCCGGGCACGATGATCCGGGCCGGGTAGCCGTGGTCGTCCTCCAACGGGGCGCCGTTCATCCCGGTCACGATCAATGTGTCGGGATCGAGGCCGTAGGAAATCGGGAAGGACTCCTCGTAGTCGTCGGCGCAGTGGAGCTTGACGTCGACCACGCCCTCCTTGATCCCAGCCTCGTCCAGCAACTCCTTGAGCGGAAAGCCGGTCCACGCGGCGTTGCCGATCAGGTTGCCGTTCAACTCGTTCGAGATGCAGCAGAGGGTCGTGATCTTTTGGGTCGTCGACCGCCGCACGACCTCGTCGTAGGTCAGCTCCAACTCCGTGTTCACCATGCCGTCGACCTTCAGTCTCCAGCCCTCGGACTCGACCCGGGGGTCCACGATGTTCTTCGAGACGTGGTAGAAGTCCTCCACCTCGGTCAGGACCGGTGTGATCTTCTCCTCGGCGTCGAGTTGGTTGAAGAGGGCGAAGGGGTCCTCTTGAATCGCCACGTCGGCGTTTAGTGAGGCGACGTCGCGGGTGGTCGCCGACTCCACGGCCGGTGTCGGCGTCTCGGCCGCCGGGGTTTTGGTCGGCCGCGGGAAGCCCTGGCGGGCGCGTTGGGTGGCGACGATGTCGTCGGCCACGCCCTCACCGGCCGCCGTTTCGGCCGCGCGGCGGGCCACCGGGTTGAAGAGGCGCCAGGTCATGCCGCCGACCGCGACGAGCGCCGCCAGCGTCGCCGCCGCCCAACCGGCGCTGATGGCGTCGCGCCGGTTCAGCACCTGTTCGCCCTCCGCCGCGGGGATGCTCGCCAATCGTGGGGCCGAGATGACCGCCCAGGCGACGGCGAAGATGGCGAAGGTGACGAACAAACTGACAAGAATGTCGCCGGTGTAGCTGCTGTCGGTGGCGAAGACGCCCAGGTAGGCGATCGGCATCACGACGACGAGAGTGAAGAGTAAGAGCGCCGCCGCGACGATGCCGCCGGCCGCGAGCCGCCCCGCAAAACCGCGGTCAAGCCGCCGGCTGATGCGCTCGGCGACGTTCCCGGCCTGGAAGCCGACGGCGACGATCCCGAGCAGCACCGACACAAAGAGACTCTGCTTAGCCAGGCTGCCGTAGTTCTCCGTCGCCGCGCCGAAGATCGAAAGCGGGGTGAGGCGGGCGATGGCGGCGACGATGAACTCCGGGAACGCCTGCACGGCGCCGTCCTTCGACCATTCCAGCCGCCACAGGAGCTGCGCGGCGAGCATGATCAAGGCGGCCAGGAAACCCGCCCGTCCCGCCCGTGCCGTTGTCGGCGCGGCGACGGACGCTCGACGGCGAATGCTGGAGTTGGCAGGGAGGCCGCGGTCTTCGGTCATGGTTCATCCCTCGCGAGGTGATGGCATTCGGGGACAGGGCGCGATGTCTGCATGGTAACAGGAGACCACGACGCCGTTACGCGGCTCCTATACAGGCTTACGCGAATCTTACGCTTAACGGATGAGTGCCAGCATGGCCCGTGCCACGCGTCGAATGCGTCGGGGCGCTGCTTGCCGCGCCCACGTCGTCGGTAGGGGCGCGGCAAGCTGTCATCGAAAGGTAGACTTGCCGCCGCATGCTCAAGCTTGTGCTGCCACAGGGCGCGCACGACGGAGGGAGCGGACGATGGACCCGCGGTCGAGGAAGCCAACCAGCAG
>JBOGUF010000147.1:0-15747 GCA_050696075.1 Thermomicrobiales bacterium | reverse complement strand
GTCGCGGCGGCCGGCGCGGCCCGCGCCGTCGAGGCGACGGTCCACGCGCGGCCGCTGGCGGTCCCTCCGCCGATCGCGCGCCGTCCTGGGCGTTATCCGTCGATGTCGAGGCTGGCACGGACATTATACCGGCTACCGGCAACCATCACGACCGTCCGCATCGCGCGGGCGATCCGACCCTGCCGGCCGATGACTTTGCCCAACTCGGGTTCGGGCACGCGGAGGTCGAGGTGGACGGCCGTGCCACGCTGCTCGGCGGTGACCGTGACGCCGTCCGGCTCGTCGACCAGATTCGTGGCCATGTAGAGAACCAATTCGCGCAGGGCCTCGGCCGGAGACGCTTCCTCCATCGATCCCTCCAGAAACAGGTCGGGGGCGACCGTCGTCAGGCCGCCCCCGGGACCGTTGCTCAGACAAGCGAGCCTCGGCGCATTTGCCGCCGCGGACCCACTTAGGCGCTGGCGGTCTGCTCGTCGTTGGCCGCCGCCGGCGCTTTGGCGATCAGACCCTGGCGGGTAAGCAGACCGCGCACCGTATCGGTCGGCTGGGCGCCGACGCTGAGCCAGTACCGCGCCCGCTCCTCGTTAATCTTGACCGTGGCCGGATCGGTCAGCGGGTCGTAGTTCCCAACGGTCTCGATGAAGCGTCCGTCACGGGGCGAGCGGCTATCGGCGACGACGATGCGGTAGCTGGGCCGCTTCTTCGCGCCCATCCGGCGCAGGCGAAGCTTGATCACGCGTGGTTGCTCCCTCTCTGTTCCGCGGTGCGCGGCGGCGCCTTGAACGGTCGATGCATGTCGCGCTCGCGAATAAACGCTCCGAGATCGGCGAGTCACGTCGTCCGGTCTGGAACTCAGGTGCGAGCGCGTGAAATAGACACCATTAACGCGGCCGTCACGCTGTGACGGCCCGCAGCTTTATAGCACTCACGGTCCAGTTTCGTCAACGGCGATGCCGCCCGGCACGGGTCGTCACCTGGTCAAGACCAGCTGGCCCGACACCGCTCGCCGCGACACATGGTGCCGCGGTACCCTACGGTGCCGCGATCGCGTTGCGCTTCTGGTTATGAGCGTCGTCAATCGCGGTCGAGGTGCAGGCGCAAACGATGACCTGGGTGAGTTGCCGGGAGATCCCGAGCGCGGCGGCGCGGGCGACGATTTGGGTGGGTCCGTGTCGCCCAACGAGGGCTTCGGCAATGACGCGGCTGGGACGCTGCGGGGAGGAGCCATCATGCGTCGGCTGGGCGTACATCCGGCACGCACATCCTTTCACGAGGCGACCGGCAACAAGCGCCCGAGGCTCGGCCGCGCGAAGGGCTACGTCAATTGTGGGCGCAATGAGCAGAGGCAGCCCCATCAACTCGTGAACATCTTAACGTGCGAATAACCTTATGGCAATAGGCCAATGGTCCCCGATCGCCATGGATGACATCCGTCTCAATACGCCATGCATGACATCCATAGCATCCATGAACGTCCCTGGTGTCCCGCGCTACACCGCGGCCGCTCATAACCGAGGTCGCGGTCATGTAGGGGCGACTCGGTGACTCGCCCGCCTTCGTACACCGAGCCTCCGCATCACTCGACGTCGTACTCAAGCGTAAACGGCGTCGTGTGCCGATCATGACTGCCGTCCCACAGGTAGCCGCCCTCACCGCGCAATCCACTCAATTCGCCCGTCGCCTTTCCCATCACCACGAACCACGCTGCCGTGACCACACCATCGTCCCACGTCCCACGGTGTTGCAGCACGAAACTGCCCGACCGTTCTCCGACGCGGCCGGTGACCCGCTCGATACCGACAAAACAGGCATAGTCGTCGTCGCGGTAGGCCAATAACGATTCCAGCGTCGACCGACCCTCAATGTCTCCCCGAAACGCGTTGGTCACGTGAGCGCGCGTCAACTTGCCCCCGCCTTCGAACTCCTCGTACGGCTGCTCGTCCCACGTCTGCATGGTGAACTCGCCCTTCGCCTGCATCGGCATCGCCTTTGCCTCCCTATCTTGACTGTCGGCGCTCGGCGCTCGAAACGCCGGCACTGCCATCTTCCCAGGTAATCCTGACACCTTGTGGCAGGTTTCTTTGGTACAGTTCCTGCCATGCGCGCCAGCCGGTTGCTTTCCATCGTCTTGCTCCTCCAGACCCGCGGGCGAATGACCGCCCCGGAACTGGCGGACGAGCTGGAAGTCTCGGTCCGCACGATCTACCGCGACATCGAATCGCTCAGCGCGGCCGGCGTCCCGGTCTACGCCGATCGCGGACCGACCGGCGGCTACCAGTTGCTCGCCGGCTACCGCACCCGCCTGACCGGATTCACCGCGGATGAAGCTGAGTCGCTCTCTCTCGCGGGTCTGCCCGGACCTGCCGCCGAACTCGGTCTCGGCACGGTCTTGGCCGCGGCGCAACTCAAATTGCTGGCCGCCCTTCCGCCCGAGTTACGATCCCGCGCCACGCGCATCCGCGAACGTTTTCATCTCGACGCGCCGGGGTGGTTTACCGACCCCGATCAACCTCCATACCTCGCCGAAGTCGCCGACGCGGTCTGGAACCAGCGGATTCTCCAGATTCAATACCGGCGCTGGGGCGGCGAAGTGACGCGTACCGTGCATCCGCTCGGCCTGGTCCTCAAAGGCGGCGTCTGGTACATGGTGGCCGCGGTCGAAGGCAAACCCCGCACCTATCGCCTGTCTCGCATCCTCGATCTGGAGACGCTGGCAGAGCGATTCGACCGGCTCGCGGAGTTTGATCTGGCCGGCTACTGGCAGTCCTGGTCCGAGGGCTTCGTGCATCGGGTGTACCGTGAGACGGCGATCGTGCGGCTCTCGCCGCTAGGAATGGAACTGCTGCCTCACTTCTTCGACGCCGCCTCGACCAAGGCCGCGCGCGACAGTGCCGGCCCGCCCGATCAAGACGGCTGGCGCCAGGTTGCGATTCCCATCCTCTCGGTTCGCTCCGCCCTCGGCGACATGCTCAGGTTTGGCGTGGAAGCGGAGGTCTTCGCCCCGCCGGAGTTACGCGCACTGGTCGTGGAAACGGCCACCCGACTGGCAAAGGCCTACGCGGAAGCCAGTCGTCATCCTAAACACATCCATCCTGACAGCCCGAGCGACGTCGAGGGATCTGCCTCACATGAGAGACGACGTTCATCAGAGGCAGATGCCTCGACGAACTCCGAAGCTCGGCATGACAAGGGAAAGGGCGCGGCAAGATAAGACGTTGTACGCATGTCTTAGCCGAATTCGCTGGCGCTGACCATGTGCGGGTCGACGGCGCGCAGTAATGCAAGTTCCCGTTCGCTCGGCGGCGACGTCACCGATGTCGTCTCGTCAATCTCAATCGGAAAGCCAGTCGCCGCCTGCAACGCCTCAGGCGTGACGCCAGGATGGATACTCTCCACGACAAGTCGACTGTCCCACCGCGCGAAGACGCAGAGTGGCGTGACGACCCGATCGACGTTCCCTTCCGCGGTAACGAAGTCGAGCCGCTCGACGAAGGTGCGCGCGTCGTGCTTCGTGCGCCACAAGATCGTGCGGTTGGCCGACGGCATCAGCGCCGCGCTGCCCGCGCCACCCGGCAGGCGCACCGTCGGCCGCGCGAACTCCCCGATCACGCTCATGTTGATCCGCCCTCGGCCGTCGATCTGGACGCCGCTCAGAAAGACCGTATCCAGCCGGCCCCGCGCCGCCAGGTCGAAGAGGTCGGTCAACGTCACCATCGCCCGCGTGCCGCGCAGCAACCGCGGATCGACCGTCGAGACCGGCAACTCTTCCGGCCGGGGATCGATACTGCCGGAAATGTTGAGGTAGGTCAGGTTTGGCGCGTGCAGCCGCTGCGCGAGCAGGATCGCCACCATCGGCAGCGGCGAGGCGACACCGTGGAAAACGGTTTCGCCATCGCGCAGCAGCCGCGCCATCACGACCGCCATTATCTCCCGCGCGCCGGCCCGCGCTTCTGTCACCACGATCACGCCTCGACCGGCACTCGGTTGAGGATGCGCTCGTCGACGAACCGGCGCAAACTGGCCTCGTCCTTGCTCGCCACAATGTACTCGGCCAAATACTCGGCGTCGTAATCGTATTCACCGGCGCAGCTACACGGCCAGGCGCCGCGCGGGGCCTCGACCACCGCATCGACCATGAACCCAGGGATGGCGACCGTCTCTGGCACGGCCTCGAAGCTCGCGCCATCGACGATCCGTTCGGCCGTGACGATAACGTGCCGTGCCGCCCGCGCCATCAGCACGTCCTCGAAGCGCGTGCCGATGATCCGCGCGTTGCCCCGCGCGTCGACTTCCTGGACGTGGATGATCGCTACGTCCGGGATCATGGCCGGGATGACCACGACCTCGTTGCCGGAGTACGGGTCGGCCAGCCGGTGGAACCCGCGCGCCGGCACCACATCCGACCCGATCATCCCCGCGACCGGCATGAACGGCACTCCCTGGATCGCCGCCCGCAATCCGGCGATCACCGAATAGCAGGCGTGTTCTTTCGCCTCCATCTCGCCGCGTTCGACCGCGCGCCGGTAGCTCGGCGCCTGCCCATAGACCGTTTCGAACCCGACAAAGCCGCAGGACGCCGACGCCGCGCAGCCCGTACCTGCCAGCAAGTCGACGTCGTACGCCCCGGCCGTCTTCACAACCTCCAACCCGCGTTTGCCCTGGCGCACGATCTCGTGGACCGCCGCGCTCGGCCCCCGGTGCAGCGTGTTGCCGCCCAGCGCCACTCGCATGTCGTCGGAGACGGCGGAGATGGCGTTCGTGAGCGAAGTCTGTTTGTCTCGCATCGGTCCGCCTCCTCGATTCGCGTCAACGCTACAATAGGACAACACCCCGCGCATGACCACTTTCGCGCCTCAGCATCTCGATCAGCCGCTTCCAGCTTCAGGCTTTGCCGCTAAGATACCGTTCCATACGGTAACGCTCAACGGCGGCTCTATGCTCGCCGCGCTTGTAACCAGGGAGCAACGATGTACCCGCCCGAGGTCTACCGCTCATATCTGACGCCGCTGCGCTTCCTCCAGCGCAGCGCCTACATCTTCCGCGCCAAACCCGCCATCGTCTACGGAAATCGCTCCTGGACCTACCCAGAGGTCGAGGCACGCGTTCACCGCCTCGCATCGGCCCTGCACGGCATCGGCGTCGAGAAGGGCGACCGCGTCGCCGCGTTGCTGCCGAACACCCCGCCGATGCTCGAAGCGCACTTCGGTGTGCCGCTTTCAGGCGGCATCCTGGTCGCGATCAACTCGCGCCTCCGCTGCGACGAGGTCAGCTACATCCTCAACCACTCCGGCGCCAAAGTCCTCATCGTTGATACGGAGCTGGCGGCGACCGTCGAACCGATCCTCGATCAACTTGAATCGATCGAGACGATCATCAGCGTCGAAGACCTCCCCGACGGCACCCGCTTGCCCGGACCCGACTACGAGGCAATCCTCGACTCCGGCAGTCCGGGCCCGCTTGACTGGCCGATCGCCGACGAGGACGAGGTCATCGCCATCGACTACACCAGCGGCACCACCGGCCAACCCAAAGGGGTGATGTATACCCACCGCGGCGCGTACCTGAACTCACTCGGTGAGTTGCTTGAAACGAAGATGACCTCGGATAGCGTCTACCTTTGGACGCTGCCCATGTTCCATTGCAATGGTTGGTGCTTTCCCTGGGCGGTGACCGCCATCGGCGCCACCCATCTCTGCCTACGCAAGTTCGACGCGGGCGAGGCATGGCGCCTCATCCGCACCGGCGGCGTCACCCACTTCTCCGGCGCCCCGACCGTCCTCATCGCCCTCGTCAACCATCCAAGCGCCCAAGGGGGACCGCTCCCCCAAAAGATCATCGTCAGCACCGCCGCCGCTCCTCCATCTCCCACCATCATTACCCAAATGGAAGAACTCGGGGCCGAAATCATCCACGTCTACGGCCTGACCGAGGTCTACGGACCGTACGTCGTCTGCGAATGGCAGCCGCACTGGAACGACCTGCCGACCGACGAGCGCGCCCGCGTCAAAGCGCGGCAAGGCGTCGGCTACCTGATCGCCGACGATGCCCGCGTCGTCGACGACGAGATGAACGACGTCCCCCGCGACGGTGAGACGCTCGGCGAGGTCATCATGCGCGGCAACAACACGATGAAGGGCTACTACAACGACCCCGACGCGACCGCCCACGCCTTCCGCGGCGGCTGGTTCCATACCGGCGACCTCGCCGTGATGCACCCGGACGGTTACCTCGAACTGCGCGACCGCAAGAAGGACATCATCATCAGCGGCGGCGAGAACATTTCCACCATCGAGGTCGAGCGCGCCATCTACAGCCACCCTGCCGTCCTCGAATGCGCCGTCATCGCCATCCCCTGCGACTTCTGGGGCGAGGTCCCGAAGGCCTTCGTCACCCTCAAACCTGGATCCAACGCAACATCGGAGGAGATCATCGCCTTCTGCCGGCAGCGCCTCGCCCACTTCAAGTGCCCCAAGGCGATCGAGTTCGGCGATCTGCCCAAGACCTCGACCGGCAAAATCCAGAAGTTCGTCCTGCGCGACCGCGAATGGGCCGGGCAGGAGAAGCGGATACACTGATGGTGAGTTCTCGTAAACTCTACATGAAGGCCCTCAACAGCCCGGCGAATCTCCGCTTCGCGGAACTGGTCAGGCTGGCAACGGCATTTGGCTTTGTCCTTGAACGAACGGAAGGAAGTCATCACGTTCTCCGACACCCGGGGGTGCGAGAAATCCTCAATATTCAGCCCGACCATGGGCGGGCGAAGGCCTACCAGGTACGCGAATTGCTCACCTACGTCCGCGACTATCATCTGAACCTGGAGGAGCGGTCATGACCGACGAATACCCGATCGTGGTCTTCTGGAGCGAGGAGGATCGCTCCTACATCGCCGTCGTACCCGACCTCCGTGGCTGCACGGCTCATGGTCCGACGCCGGAGCACGCGACGGCTGAGGTACGCATCGCCATGCGACTCTGGTTGGATGTCGCACGGGAACATGGTGATCCTATCCCAACTGCTTCCCCACCCGCACGATTCGTGGTCGCCTCTTGAGTCGGTTTCGTTTACTTCGCAACTATTCGGTCGCGGCGGCGAATGGGCCGGGCAGGAGAAGCGGATACATTGACGCCTGCTCGACCTGAGGAATGGGAAGACAATCGAGGTTCACTTGCTCGATACGTATGGTTGAGCACCGGCTGCCATTCGCCAGAAATGGGGAATCCTCCCCATAGACACCCTGATCACCCTTCGCCATGATCTGAGGGCGGGTGCAGCGATTTCGCTGCACGTGCTCAATCCGATGTGTCGCTGATTTGAAGGCTCCAACCGCGAGTCGGGCAGCGTCGACACCGTCACTGAAACCTCGGAGGTCCATGTCATGAAGCGCGTTACCGTGATCTGCATGCTCGTCGCGGTCTGCCTCCTGCCAAGTTCAAGCCGCCCGTTCATCGACGTCGCCGGCGCCCAGGCGGAAATTCCGCCGATTGGCACACCGGTCAGCGAGCCCGCCCGCGCCGGTGACTGGACCTTCCAAGTCCTCGCCGTCGAGCGGTTCGAGGACTACTACGCGGAGCGGCTGGCAAGGGTCGAGCAACCGAACGGGATCTTCCTGGTCGTGAGCATGGCGATCACCTACGAGGGCACGTCTGCGAACGACGGCGATCGGCTCGTTCCAGGGCTCTGGTTCGAGGTGACGGCGCCTGATGGCACGGTCTACCCGCTCGCGAATGCGCACACGTCGCTGGAAGTCGAGGATTCCTATCTCGAAGAAACCCCATTCCCGCCATTGCCCAGCAATGGCGTGGCCGAGCCGGGCGTCAAGCATTTCCATCGCTACATGTTCGACGTCCCGGCCGGCGCCACTGGTCTAACGCTCACCTCCCACTCGACCGCGCCCGGCCCCTTTGCCTTCCCGTTGCCCGACGGGCCGTCGATTTCCGGCCCGGTACCGTGGGAACTGACCGTCAGCACGACTGAGCTGCGGGCAACGCTCGAACCGCCCCTGACAGCGAATGAGTATCAGGCGGAGGGCGTCTATGTCGTCGTTTATGTCGAGCTCACCAAGCTCTTTGCGGACGAAGCAATCATCGACCTGTACTGGTTCGGACTCCGCTCCGGTGGGACCGACATGTTTGAGGTCGCCCTCGAAGAGAGCTTCGAGATGGGGGCGCCGTCCGTGACGGACGCCGAGCCGCGGTCGTGGGAGTTCGCCCTCGTCTTCGACCTGCCTCCCGGTATCGAGGACCTCACTTTGATCAGCAACCCCGGTGCGCCGATCGACGTCGAGATCCCGCTCACTCTGACCATTCCGCCGACGCCGACCCCTACCCCCGCGCCAACGTCCACCCCGGCCATCACGCCCACTCCCTCGCCGACGCCCGCGCCAGGTAGCATCCGGGTCGTGGCGTCCGAGAGTGGTCAAACGGGCGGACGGGCGCCGCTCGCGGCCGGCGCCGCCGTCGAACTGATCCTCGATACCTCCGGCAGCATGCTCCAACCGCTGGGCGACCAGCTTCGGATCAATGTCGCCAAGGCGGCGTTGATCGACCTGGTGACCACGACCCTGCCACCTGAAACGCCCCTGGCGTTGCGCGTCTTCGGCACAGAGCCGGACTCGTGCGAGACAACCCTGGCAGTCCCGTTCGCGCCGCTCGACCCGGAAGCGGTCGCGGCACAGATCGGGGCAATCCAAGCGGTCAATCTGGTCAGGACCCCGATCGGCGCCGCGCTGGAACAGGTCGCCACCGACCTGGCCGACGCGGGAGAACCGCGAATCATCGTGCTGGTGACCGACGGGGAGGAGACGTGCGGCGGCGATCCGGAGGCTGCCATCCGCTCCCTCATCGACCAGGGCATCGACGTCCACGTCAACATCGTTGGCTTCGCCCTCGACGACGACGCTTTGCGGAGCCAGTTCCAGAGCTGGGCGGATCTCGGCCGCGGTCGCTACATCGATGCGGGCAACGCCGACGAGCTGCGGGCCGCCATCACCGCGGCGGTGCAGCCGCCCTTCCGGGTGCTTGACCAAGACGGCGAGGTCGTGGCCCAGGGGGTCGTCGGCGGTGATCCGGTGACGGTCCCGTCGGGCACCTACCAGGTCGAGATCCTCACCGACCCGATCGCCCTCTTCGAAGATGTTGTCGTGACGCCGGGAGCCGAAGCCCGCCTGGCGCTCGAGAACGACTGAACCAGGCCGGCGATCGACAACTGGTACCGAACCCGAATCCGGCCGCTAACCCTTTGCAAGTGCTCGGCACACGGGCTAGGATGAGCATCCGCATGGCGTGGCCCACCGGCCAGACCGGCCGGGGTCGTCGCTCAGCCAACGCTCCGCGGGAGCTCTGACCGTGCGCGTTCTTCGTCTCATCTCGTTTGTCATGGCCATCGCGGGCATCGCCTTGGTTGCCCTTTCCCTGGCCGTCGATCTGCCGTCGGTGTGGACCGTGGCGGGGATGTTGCTGCTAGTGGCAGGCGGCGTCAAAGTCGCGATGGTCGCCCTCTGGAACGGCGTCGCCGCCGTCAACACGCCGCCGATCCCACGCGAGGACGCTTGACCTCCTCGTGCCGGCGACCTTTTCTCTGGTATCCTGACTCGATGTTCGGCCCTCTGACGTTAGCGAGGCTGACCGTGAATACGAACCCCGAAAACGACCGCGCCACCCGCGCCAACCAGGCACGTCGCGTCATCGCCGGCTCGGAGGTGAGACCACCGGCTCGCCTCTCCAGCACCTATCTGCCGGAAGAGGGCGGCATCACCCCGCCGCAACGCACCTACTTCATCGCCCTTGCCGTGCTCCTGGTCCTCGCCCTCTTCCTTTGGTTTGTCATCAGTCTGGGCGCGGCCAGCGTCATCTTCTTTCTCCTGGCCCTGACGTTGATCGCCGGTTGGCTCGTCTTCTGATGGCCGGCGCCACGGGCGACGGCGTCGACCGGCTGATCAGCATCGTCCCCGCCGGCGAAGCGTCAAGCGAACCGGCAACGGAGAATCCTCCCGCGCCGGGCTACGCTCCTGGCACGTTTGCCCGCATCTTCGACCTGCGTGACCGCGTCGCGTTGGTCGTCGGCGCCGGCGGCCTCGGCGCCGCTATCGCCGCCGGCCTTGCCGACTACGGCGCCCGCGTGGCCGTCGCCGATCTCGACCACCTGACCGCCAAGCGCGTGGCCAGAACGTGCGCCCGCCGCAACGTCCAGCCTCCCATCGCCGCCACCATCGACGTCACCAAGCCGGCGGTCGTGCGCGCCGTAGTCAAGGCGATCGAGGAGAAAGCGGGCAAGATCGATATCTTGGTCAACGCCGCCGGGATCAACATTCGCAAGGCCGCGATCGATTTCACCCCGGCCGAGTGGCAGCGGATCATCACGATCAACCTGACCGGCGTCTTTCTTGTCACGCAGGCGGTGGCGCGCGGCATGCTCGACCGCGGCTACGGCCGTATCCTTAGCATCGGTTCAGTCTCCAGCCTCCTCGGCCACCCCGAACACGCCCCGTATGCCGCCTCAAAAGGCGGCCTGGCAATCATGACCAAAGCCCTGGCGACCGAATGGGCGCCGCGCGGCGTCACCGTCAACGCTATCGGCCCCACCTACACCGAAACCGCGCTCACCGCCGGCTACCTCAAGGAGCCGGGTGAACGCGAGCGCATGATCTCCTCGATCCCCATGGGGCGACTGGGCATGCCGGAGGACCTCGTCGGCGCCGCCGTCTACCTCTGCTCCGATGCCGCTACCTTCGTCACCGGCCAAACCCTCTACGTCGACGGCGGCCGCACCTCAGATTGACCCTGTCCCATCATTCCCACGACACGATCAAATCATCCAGCGGCCGCCGTTCCCGCCGCACCGGGTCCTTTGCAGCATGGCCGACGGGCAGGAGCGCGTGCGGCAGTAGCGCGTCGTCCAGGCCAAGCGTATCGCGCACGACGTCGGGGCAGAAGAGCGGCGCGCACATCCACCCGGCGTCCAGCCCGTCGGCATAGATGCTCAAGAGGAGATTCTGCACCGCCGCACCGAGACTCTGGATTGCCATCGTCGTTTCCGCCGCTTGCCGATCGGCATCCGGATAGACGTCGAGGTCGGCAAGGTAAAGGCAGACGACAACGAGCACCGACGCGGTCAAGATCCGCTCCCGGCTCTTGTCGAGCCGGATCTGGACGATCTCCGGTTCCTGTCCGTCCAGTTCAAGTTGCCTGCGCCAGGTGTCCGCCATCGCGTCCGCCAGCGCCCGCCTTCGCTCGAACGACTCCACGACCGCGAAGCGCCACGGTTGCCGCCCGTGCGGCGACGGCGCCCAGCCCGCCGCTGCAATCGCTCGCTCGACCACGTCCCTTTCCACCGGTTCCGCTCGAAACGCGCGCACAGATCGCCGCCCGCGCACGATCGACGGCAGGTCGCTCGGCCTCGGCAGCGACCTATCTTCTCTATCGCTTCGCCAAGAGCTTGCGGAGAGCGTCTCGATCCAGATCACCGGCGCCGCGTCGATCGCCATCCGCGCGTACTGGGGATACTTGACTCGAAGTGCGCCGACCGCCTCCTGATGCCCCGGCTGCCCCGGATCAATCAGCCGCGCGCCGCCCCGAAGTTGAACGAAGGCGAGCCGATCCCAATCCTCCGCGTAGTCGTCGACGATCAGCGCTGCCTCCGGTCTGGTGAGGATGTTCTGCACCCGCCGCAGCCGTTCGAGTGGCCGCGACTTCGGCTTCTGATCCAGTGCCGAAACGATCACAGGGCCGTCTGGCGTTTCCAGCACGGCATAGCAAACCGGCACCGCGTACGGATTGCCCTGCTTGTCGGCCGTGGCCAGCCGTCCGACGCGACGGTCGCGCACGAAGGCGATCTCCTCTTCGGTCGGCGCGCGACCGATCGCGGGCACGGTAGGAAGGGGAATGTTCCTAGTCATTGCGGACCGCCGGGATCACGTAGTCGTCGGGTCGCGGCGACCACGCCGGCAACTCGGCGGACGCCCCGTAGAAGGCGGTTAGACTGAAGAGGTAGATTGCCGCCGGCTCGTCGCGCAGCACCTGCCCGAGTTGCCGGTAGATCTCCGCCCGCGTCGCCGGATCGGCCTCGATCGCCCCCGCGTCGATCAGCGACTGCGCCCCCGCGCTGTCGTACCGGGAGAGGAAGCCCTGGTTCGAGACCATCAGGTTGATCAGCGTGTACGGGTCGAACATCGGCCGCCAACTCGCATAGCGCAAGGGCGCCCCTTCTGGGTCGGCCCACGTCTCATTGAAGGTCGCCGTCTCTCGCGGTCGCAACTCTACCTCGATCCCAACCTCGCCCAATTGCGCGGCAATTGCCTCGACGATTATCTGACTCTCGCCGATTGTGTGCTCCAATGCCGTCGAGAACCCTTCGGCGTACCCGGCCTCGGCCAGCAACGCCTTCGCCCGCTCCGGATCGTACGCGTATGGCGCCAGGTCCGGGTTGTACCCCAATCCGCTCTCCGGGAAGAGATTGGCGAGCCGCGCACCGTGGCCACCAGCAAGCGCCTGCACGATCGCATCCACGTCGACCGCGTAGTTCAGCGCCTGCCGCACGCGAACGTCGCCGAACGGTTCCGTATCGATTGCGATGCGGACAAAGGTGACGCCGGCGATCGGCGTCGTAACCGCCCGCGCGCCCCCCTCCTCCACGGCCTGAATCTGGTCCGGAATCGTCCGGATCAGCCCCGCGTTGCCCGCCAGCAGGTCGGCAACCCGCGTGCTCGCCTCCGGCACGAAGCGGAAGATCACCCGATTGGCAATCGGCCGCCCCTTGACGATATCCGCCGAATAGTCCGGGTTCACGTCGAGCGTGATGTGATCCCCCCGTACCCACTCGACGAAGCGATACGGCCCCGCCCCGACCGGATTCGCGCCAAAGTCTTGGGTGGCTCCGTATTCGGGGGGGATAAGCGCCAGCCAGGCCGCCATCTGCGCCGGCAACCACGGTGCGGGTTGGGCAAGGTCGAAGTGGACTGTAAGCGCATCGACCTCCCGGACCTCGGTAATGACCTTGAACGTCTCGGCAAGCTGCGATCCGGTGTCGTCATCGACGAGATGTTGCACCGAAAAGGCAATCGCCTTCGCATCGACCGGCTCGCCGTTGTGGAAAGTCCGGTTCGGCCGCAGCTTGATCTCGAAGGTCAGCGGGTCGGGTTGGCTGATCGACTCCGCCGCCAACATTTCGAGCTCCCCGGTCGGGCCGTATTGCACCAGCGAATCGTAGATTGAGTGGATCACCGACCAGCCGTCACTGTCGTAGACGAGTGCCGGATCGAGACTCGGCGCCTCGCCAGCGAGGTCGATGACAAGTTCGTCGATCGGTTCGACGCCGGGGGTTGCTTGATGCAAGAGCCGGTTCGTCCCGACCGCCTGGCCGCCGCCGGCAGAGACGACGCCCCGCGACGTCAGCGCGACCGTGCCGACGCCCATCGCTTGCCAGAGCCGCCGCCTGGTCAGCAACCCACCACTCACCGTCGATCCGATTCCATAAAGAAGTCGTGCCACTGGAATTTCCTCCTGTACGTCGTCCGTGTTCCGCCTAGAGGCTCCGCCCACGCGATGCGGGATCCAACGCATCGCGCAGCCAGTCGCCGAGCAAGTTGAAACCGAGGATCGTGAGCGCGATCGCCGCGCCGGGGATCGTCGAGACCCACCAGGCGGTCAAGAGCGTGTCGCGGCCGTCCGCAACCATGCCGCCCCAGGTGATGCGATCGCTGGGGATGCCGAGACCGAGGTAACTCAGCGCCGCTTCATAGAGGATCATCGCCGCGACCTGCTGGCTGGCGACGACGATGATCGGCCCGGCTACGTTCGGCAGGACGTGGCGCGCCAGCACCCGCGCCGGGTGGGCGCCGGCCGCGCGTGCCGCCTCAACGTACGGTGCGTGCCGCAGCGACATCGCCTGCAACCGAACGATCCGCGCGTAGCCGATCCAGCCGGTCAGCGCCAGGACCGCGATGACGTTGGTGAAGCTATTGCCCAACACCGTGACGACGCCGATCGCGATCACCACGAACGGCACAGCCATTTGCACGTCGACCACGAACGAGATCGCCGCGTCGACCAGGCGCCCCGCGTACCCGGCAAGCAACCCTAGCGTGACGCCGATCAGGCCCGCGAAGAAGGTCGCGATCACGCCGACCGCCAGCGAAATGCGCGCCCCAGCCACGACGCGCGCCAGCAGGTCCCGGCCGAGGGCATCGGTGCCGAACGGAGCATCGAAGCTGCCGCCCCAAAGCAACGGTTCAGCCAGCCGCGACGACAACGCTTGCTGGTCGGGATCGACGCCAACCGCGTAAGGACCAACCAGCGCGACGACGATCAGGGCGAGCGTGATGGCCAACCCGATCGCGCCGCCGTTCGGGATGCGTCGCGGCCGCCGCGCCCGCGGCCTCGGCGAACGCGCCTCCTGAGACCCAATGGCCGGCCGCGCAGAAACCAGCAGGGAGCGGCGGGTGAGTCGCCCGGTCACCATGCGCCGCCTCCCACTTGTTGACCAACCGGCGTACGCAGCCGCGGGTCGAGCGCGTGGGCGACGAGGTCGACCGCCAGGTTCAACGTCACAATCAGAATGGCGACGACGACGACGAACGCCTGCACCACCGGCAGATCGCGGTCAGTCACCGCTTGCAGCGCCAACCTCCCGATACCGGGATAGGCGAAGACCGACTCCACGACGACCGTGCCGCCAATCAGAAAACCGATCTGCAAGCCGACAAACGCCAGCGTCGGCAGCGCCGCGTTACGCAGCGCATGCGTCCCCACGATCGCCGCCTTGTCGAGTCCCTTCCCCAACGCCGTCCGGATGTAGTCCTGTCCCAGCGTCTCGATCAGGGACGAGCGCAGCAGCCGCGCAATCGTCGCCGCGGGATAGGCCGCCAGCGTCAGCGCGGGCAGAACCAGACTCGTCCACCCGTCGCCGCCCGATGACGGCAACCAGTCGAGGCGCACGGCGAAGAGCAGGATCAAGATCGTACCCAGCCAGAAGCCGGGAAAGGCCTGTCCGATCAGCGCCAGGCCCATCACGAAGGCATCGATCCACCCGCCCGGCCGCGTCCCCGCCACCATCCCGATCGGCACGCCGATCAAGAGCGCAAGCGTGATCGCGGTAGCCGTCAAGCGCAGCGTCGCCGGCAACCGGTCGAGGACCAACTCCATCGCCGGCTGCCGCGCCCGCCACGACTCACCGAAGTCCCCTTGGGCAGCGCGCGACAGGAAGGTGGCGTACTGCACCGGCAACGGCCGGTCCAACTCGAACTGCCGCCGGATGACTTCCTTTTGCTCCGGCGAGCTGCCGGGCGGCAGCAGTCCGCTCAACGGGTCGCCGGAGAGGTGAATCAACCCAAAAACGAGACTCGTGACCGCGAGCAGAACCGCCGCGGCATACACCACGCGCCGGAGCGCGAAACCAATCACGATCGACCGTCCCCCGCATCGCTCGGCATTCCGACACAATGCGATCCCGGGCAGCGATCGGCAAACGCCGACCATCTGCCGACCATCGGCCACCGCCGTCCCGTGGGAAGCACAAAAATCCCGGGGGCGGCGGCCCTCGGGTACGACGAGATGTTCGGGACAAAGGATACGCAAGGCAGGGTAGGCGACCCTACCCATGCACCGCGCCTTCTCCCATCCGGACTTTACCGTCGGCTCCGGAATCTCACCGGATCGTGCTCGCCTGAACCCAGGAAAGCTCGCGGGCTATACCGCCGGTCAGGACTTGGCCGTCATAGCACGGCGGCCTCACCAAACCCCGAAGGCTGTGCTA
>JBOGUF010000146.1:0-10847 GCA_050696075.1 Thermomicrobiales bacterium | reverse complement strand
CCCCCCACGACTCACGACTGAGAAAGGATTGAATGGCGCTCGTTACCATCTGGCGGGTTAGCGGAAAGTTCCGAGTGGGGCTGGTCATCACGCTCTTCTTGATCGTGATCGGGCTGCTGCACGACGTGATCATCCGCCTCGCCATCGGCGACCTCGATCCGACGCGCACCGGCGCCTTCGGCATCATGGAGGACCCCAGCCGGGAGCACTGGCTCGGCACCGACCGCTTCGGGCGCGACGTGCTCGGCCTCGTCCTGACCGGGCTGCCGATCTCGCTCACCGTCGCCGTGATTGCGGGCGGCATCTCCACCGTCGTCGGCGCCGTCGTCGGCTTCGTGGCGGGGTACAAGGGTGGGGTCGTCGACGCGACGCTGCGCACCATCACCGACATGTTCTTGGTGATCCCGACGCTGCCGCTGATCCTCATCCTCTCGGCCTATGTGCGCGACCTTTCGGTGCTCCAGCTTTCGCTGGTGCTGGCGGCCTTCAGTTGGCCCTTCGCGGCGCGCGTCATCCGCTCGCAGGTGCTGAGCTTGCGGGAGCGGCCCTACGTCGAGCTTTCGCACATGACGAATCTGCGTGACCGCGAGATCATCTTCCAGGATATCCTGCCCAACATGCTGCCCTACCTGGGGATCGGCTTCGCTCAATCGGCCGTCGGCGCCGCCTTCGCCTTGGTCGGCCTGACGATCCTCGGTCTTGGTCCGAGCGGCGTGCTCGACCTCGGCACGCTGATCAGTTTGGCCATCGGCTGGGGCGTGCTCAGCCTCGGCAAGTGGGCGATCCTGGCGGCGCCGGTCACGCTCTTGATTCTGCTCTTCGTCGGGGTGGCGTTGATCAACCAGGGCATGGAGGAGGTCTACAATCCCCGCCTGCGGGGCACGACACGCTAGTCGTCAGTTCAAAACGGAGGAAGCATCGAGTGTATACAGAGTCGCGAGAAGCAATCCTGAGTCGCTTACGAGCGCAGGTGGAACGGGGCGAGCCAATCATCGGGGCGGGGGCCGGGACGGGGCTCTCGGCGAAGTGCCTGGAGGCGGGTGGGGCCGACCTGATTATCATCTACAACTCGGGGCGGTTCCGCATGGCCGGGCGCGGCTCGATGGCCAGCCTGATGCCCTACGGCGACGCCAACGCGATCGTCGTCGAGATGGGGGCCGAGGTGCTGCCGGTGGTCAAGCAGACGCCGGTGCTGGCCGGCGTCTGCGGCACCGACCCCTTCCGCTTGATGCCGGTCTTCTTGAAGCAGATCAAGGAGATGGGGTTCTCGGGGGTGCAGAACTTCCCGACCGTCTGCCTCTTCGACGGCATCATCCGGGCCAACCTCGAAGAGACGGGGATGGGGTACGGTCTCGAAGTGGAGATGGTCCGCGAGGCCCGTGCCCTCGATCTGTTGACCACGCCCTACGCCGCGGACGAGGAGGAGGCGCGGCAGATGGCGGAGGCCGGGGCCGACATCCTGGTCGCCCACATGGGTCTGACGACCGCGGGGATGATCGGTGCGGAAACCGCGATCTCGCTCGATCAGGCGGTCGAGCGGGTGCAGGCGATCCGCGACGCGGCGGCCGCGACCCGATCCGATATCCTGGTCCTCTGCCACGGCGGCCCGATCGCGACGCCGGAGGACGCGGCGTACGTCCTGCAACGGACCAAGGGCGTTGCCGGCTTTTACGGGGCGTCGAGCATGGAGCGGCTGGCCACCGAGCGGGCCATCACCGAGACGACGCGGCAGTTCAAGTCGCTGCCGATTCAGCAAGGAGCATAACGATGGGCGCAACGCACGGACCGATCGACCCGAACAGCCTCCCCACGCACAGCTTCGATTGGGGAGCGATCAAGTGGTACGTCACGCCGAGCGCGACGCCGGGGGCGGTGCTGACCTTCGGCGAGGTCGTCGTCCTGCCCGGCCAGGGGCACGGCCGCCACAACCACCCGGACGCCGAGGAGATCCTCTACTTCCTCTCCGGCGCCGGCGAGCAGATGATCGCCGACGGGACGCCCTTCGCCGTCCAGGCCGGCGACGTCGTCCACATCCCCGCCGGCGTCTACCACTCGACGATGAACGTCGGTTGGGAACCGATGCGTGTCCTCGCCCTCTACAACCCCGGCGGCTCGGAAGAAGGGCTGAAGGAACTCCCCGACTTCCAGGAGTTGGCGCCGGGCGCGACGCCGAGTTGGACACGGGGGTAGGTCCAACCGGACCGCCAATCGTCGTAGGGGAGGGACCCGCGCCGCAACTCCGCTCCCGTCGGCCAACGGCCGACATGCCGCGCGGCGGCCCGTTCAACTATACGAAAACGACCGCGAACATGAGGGTAAGACGGCCGGTAAACCGGCGTGTCGCGCGAAGCGCGACGGGAGGGCACGGGTCCCTCCCCTACGACGACGAGTCGTCTGTGCGAGACTGACCGCCTAATCGTCGGTACAGTGGGAGGGCACGACGACATGGCGCGGCATCCGTGGGTGGCGGCGGCGGACAACGGCATCCGGTTCGGCGTGCAACTGGTGGTGCGGAATGATCCGGAGGCGTTGCCGCGCTTGCTGGAGACCGGGCGGTGGGTCGAGGGGCTGGGGTTCGACGCCATCTTCATCTTCGACCATCCGGTGCTGCACGCCGAGCCGTTCGTCTGCCTCTCCGCGCTGGCTGCCGTCACGGAACGAGTCCGGCTGGGATCGACGGTCCTCTGCGCCGGCTACCGGCACCCCGTGTACCTGGCGCGGCTAGCAGCCGATCTGGATAACCTCAGCCGCGGCCGGTTCATCCTCGGCCTCGGCTCGGGGTGGGTCAAGGCCGAGTTTCGCTCCTACGACGTTCCCTTCGGCACCGTCCGCCAGCGACAGGACGCGCTCGACGAGACGCTGGCGATCCTAGAGGGGGTCTGGGGACCGGAGCCGTTTAGCTACGAGGGCCGATACCGCCGCACCGAGCAGACGATGATCGAGCCGCGGCCCCGCCAGCAGCCGCGCCCGCCGATCATGATCGGCGGCGGCGGGGAGAAACGGACGCTGCGCCAGGTCGCCCAGCACGCCGACGCCTGCAACGTTGCCGAGCCGCGCCCCGACGACGCGCCGGGCGGCTTTGCGTCGCCCGCCGAGGCCGTCCGCCACAAGTTCGAGGTCGTACGCGGCCATTGCGACGACCTCGGCCGCCCGTTTGAGGAAATCCTGCGGACGCACTTCACGCTCAACCTGATGATGGCGGCGACGAAGGCGGCGGCCGAGGCGAAGCGCGACGGCGTCGACCCCTCGCGGTCGACCTCCCCCGGCACCCGCCGCTCCGGCACGGCGGCGACCAAGGCCTTCACCCCGGACGAAGCGGTGGCCTACTACCAATCGCTGGTCGACGTGGGCGCGCGGTACTTTGTCGTCCAGCTTGACGCCGACGACCGCGAGACGATCGAGCTGCTGGCAACCGACGTGATGCCACGGATCGCGCATTGAACAAACGCGCCGGAGGCGCGTTGTAGAGATGTCGCAAGGAGTGGCATCCATTGCACCGAGCGCTCGCGGACCGCATCTATTACGGCTGGGTCGTCGTCGGGATCACGATCCTCACCCTCCTCATCTCCTCCGGCGTGCGCTCGGCGCCGGGGGTGCTGATCCATCCTCTTGAAGAAGACCTGGGCTGGACGCGGACGCAGCTCTCGTTCGCCGTTTCGATCGGGCTGATCCTGACCGGATTGGCCGCGCCCTTCGGCGGGGCGCTGATGGACCGGATCGGGCCGCGGCGGGTGATGCTCGGCGGCTTGATCCTAATCGTGGGCAGCCTGGCCGGCGGCGCGGCGATGAACGCCCTTTGGCACCTGACCCTCTTCTGGGGCGTGGTCAGCGGGGTCGGCACCGGGGTTGTGGCAACGGTCCTGGGCGCGACGGTGGCGACCCGGTGGTTCGTCGCCCGGCGGGGGATGGTCCTGGGAGGGATGAGCGCCGCCGCTTCGGCCGGACAGCTCATCTTCGTGCCGTTGCTGATGTGGCTCGTCGTCGTGATCGGCTGGCGCAGCGCGACGTTGGTGCTGATGGGCTGCGCGCTGGCGCTCATGCTGCCAGTGCTGGTGCTGATGCGCGATTCACCGGGTGACGTCGGGCTACTCCCCTATGGTGCCACTGGGGCCATCGAAACCGAGGTCGCGCGTGTCGATATCCGCGCCACCGTGCGCCACGCGACACGCGTGCCGGAGTTCTGGCTGCTGGCGGGCAGCTTCTTCATCTGCGGGGCGACCTCGAACGGGTTGGTCGGCACCCACCTCATCCCCCACGCCATCGACCACGGCATCCCGGAGGTGACCGCGGCCGGCGTGCTGGCGGTGATGGGGGCGATGAATTTCACCGGCACCCTCGCCTCCGGCTGGCTGACCGACCGCTACGACCCACGGAAACTCCTCGCCTGCTACTACACCTTCCGCGGCGTCTCGCTCTTTCTCGTGCCCTTCGTGACCGACATTCCGGGCTTGACCGTCTTCGCGGTCCTCTTCGGCCTCGACTACATCGCGACCGTGCCGCCGACCGTCTCGCTGACGGCCGACATCTTCGGCAAGCGGCACGTTGGACTGCTCTTCGGCTGGATCTTCTGCGCCCACCAGCTCGGCGCGGCGAGCGCGGCTTATCTCGGCGGGGTGGCGCGCGATACCCTCGGCGACTACAACGTTGCCTTCCTCTCCGCCGGCGCCCTCGCCGTCGCCGGCGGTCTGATGGCCCTGCGCATCGACCGCCGCCCGCTGGCCGAGGCAGCGCCGGCGCCGGGGACGGCGTAGACACGGGCACGCCACAATGCTTGTGGCTGCACCCACATTGCTTCGGCGAGGGATGGCTCTATACTCACTCTGGTGAAGGTCCAGTCACGATGGGAGGAACCCGAACATGGCCCAGCGCAAACCTGGCGAACATCATATCGATGAGGAACCTCGTCTCGAGATGGACGAAGAGGCACTTGAGCGGATACGGAATGATCCCAGGGTCATCGTCCACTACCAGAAGACCACCGAGCCATACGTCTCACGTCTTCGGGTCACTCCAGGGCTTGATGTGCTCGAGCTGCTTGGGCGCCGCGGCGATGACGATGACGATGAGGAATAGCACGCGAACACGAGTGGACGCGGGTGAATGACCGTCCACTGCCATTACAGGTCTACCTCGACACGAGCATCATCTTTGCAGCGATGTTTCGAGAGAGCGAAAACTGGGCGGCGGGTTCGGCATTTTGCCGGCGGCTGGTTGAGGAAGGCTGCCAGGTGTACTTCTCCCAGATCGTTCGCCTGGAGCTATCCGAAGCAATTCGCAAACTCGCAACAATCCCCGGACGTACGCCCTACGAATTGGGGCGTCAGTTCCAACTCGATCAATGGGAGCAGAGCATCTTCATTCGACGACGTTGGTTCCAATTTGGTGTCGAGGAATTCGAGTTGCTTCTTGCCCGTTTTGCACAGGTCAACGAACTCCCGTTCGACCAAGCGATCTGGCTCAAGAGCATCACGGTCATGACGGATGAACGCCTCCGCTCGCATGACGCCATCCACGTCGCGACCGCGCGCGAATATCGGGTGCCGTGCATCGCGACAACCGACGACCACTTTCTTCGCATCACCGATCCGGCCGTCCGTCTCCTGCGCGATGATCCGTCCGCGCGGAACTAACCGATTCACACCACCGTTCCCCTTGGGCACACAATGTGCGAGCCGCCGCGTGCCGCACTCGGCGGCAAGGGTTGTTGGCATTGACTATACGTGAGGAAAGGATGAGCGCATGAAGCGAATACTCGTGGGGTTCGCGCTGATGGGCGTCCTGGCCATCGGCGCGCCGTCGGTTGCATCGGCGCAAGACGAGATTATCGGCGTGCCCGACCCGGCGGAATGCACCGTCGAACCGCGATCGTTGGAGTCGTTCCAGGCGGTCCTCGCCACGCCGGCGGCGGCCACCCCGTCCGCGCTGCCTGAGATGCCGGACCTGCCCGAGGGCGAGCCGGCCGACGAGGAGACTGAAGCGGCGGTCCTGGCGACACTGCGCGAGGCGGTCGCCTGCATCAACGGCGGAGAAATCGACCGTCTCCTCGCGCTCTACTCCGACAGCGCGATCGTGACGCTCATCGGCGCCGGCATGGGCGAGTTTGCCGAGGAGATCTACGACGACATCACAACGGAGGAACCGCCGGCCGAAGACGCGCGGACTGAGATTATCGAGGTCCAGGGCGTCGTCGTGCTGCCGGACGGCCGCGTGGCGGCTTTGGTCGTCGGCGACGACCGCGCCGACCCCGATCCGGCCAGCGCGACCCTCTTCATCTTCGTCGAGCAAGATGGCCGCTGGCTCATCGACGCCTTCATCGACACCCCGGACGAGGGCACGCCAGCGCCATAGGCGTCAGGCGTCAGAAGCACGACGAAGTTCCCGTCGCCTGTCGCCTGAATAGATGGACCCGGCGGAGCCGCGCCCGCCGGGTCCGAAGCGAGGGCAAGACGGATTAGGTCGTCTCGTCCGCGCGGCTCGCAATCCATTAGGGGGAGGTAGACAAACGCGGGAGGGGTCACCAACCCACGGGGTGGTTCTGCAAACCATTTCCCGGCGGGACGGGCCTATAACCCCGCCACCGGTAGAACGCGCGGCCGTCGTCCGTGTGAGATCGAGGCGGCGGCGCTCCTTTCCAACCGCCCCGCCATGTGGTACATCTGCCGCAACGGTACTGCCACCCCGCACGTTGTCAAACCCGCATCGAGCACGCCGCGCCTGGCGGTTGATCGCGCGACACGCGCCGGCGTGACGGACCCGTGTTCGCACCCGGCTGAATCCGGAGGGCTTTGGCGATGGTGTCTTCGGATGTCGAGGGGCGGGCCGGGATGCAATCCTCCGAACGGCGGTGGTTCGTCGTTCTCTACCGGGTCGCGTTTGCGCTCTTGGGCGTGGCGGCGATGGGCTACCAACTCGTCGATTCGATCCGCGACGACCGCAACGTGGTCAACTTCTTCAGCTTCTTCACGATCCAGAGCAACATCATCGCGGTCGCGTTGCTGTTCTACGGCGCCCTCCGTTCGCCGGACCGCCCGCCCTCGCCGACACTCGACCTCCTTCGCGGCGCGGCGGTGCTCTACATGACAACGACCGGCATCGTCTACGCCTTGCTGCTATCTGACGTGGACGTGCAGACGACGATCGATTGGGTCAATACGGTGGTCCATCAGATCATCCCGATCGTCGTCGCCTTGGATTGGTTGATCGACCCACCGCAGACGCGCCTGACTTGGCGCAAATCCCTCGTCTGGCTGAGCTTCCCGCTGGTGTGGGTCATCTACACGCTGATCCGCGGCCCGATCGTCGATTGGTACCCCTACCCCTTCCTCGACCCGAACCACCCCGACGCCGGCAGTTGGGGCCGCGTCTTCGTCAATTGCGTCGCGATCGCCATCGGCATTCTCGCTCTCACCTGGGTCGTGGTGGCGGTGGGGAATAAGATGTCGAAGAACACACGTTGATTGAGCGCGTTATGCAGCGGGCTGGCTGGAATCGGGAATGTGCAGAATATCCGGTCGCCGAGCAACTCCTCCAGCTCTACCTTGCGCATCACATCGCCCAGCAACAGGACGTTTCCCCTCAGATGGTTGCCAGAATCCAAGCTCGATTGATCGGGATCATCAAGGAAATCATCAAGGAGACCGACGAACCGCGTGCTGACAAGTCACATCGCGAACGAAGCCGCCCCAGAGTCCGGCCGCGCTCTTCGAACGTCTCGAATTGAGCGCGGGCCCGTGGCAATTGGCCCGATAATCGGCTGCCAGAATGCAACCTCCTTAATGCTCCCGCGCCTCGTCGTGCCGGTGCAACGGCGTGTGCAGGTGGGCCACGCCCTGCTGGTGCAGCCGGCCATGCAGGCGATTATGGGCGGCCTCCAGCGTCGTGCGCAGGCGCTTGTAGCGGACGGCATCGGGGCGGGGGGCGATGGTGTCGACGTAGGCGAGGGTGCCTTCGATCTGCTCCAGGACGGCGACGGCGTCGGGTTGAGAGAAGAGCGGCGAGCCGTCGACGAGGAGTTGGACGGCGCTGGTGTGGGCGGCGATGTCGCCCGGCCGGCCGCGCAGGCTGCCGCGCACCCGTAACGCAACCCAGGACGAATTCTTCACCGCGACCGAGGCGCTGCCGGTGGTCGCGAGCGCGCCGCACACATTCACCTGTTCGGCAACATGACCGCCGACGACGACTTCGATCTGCTCGATCGGGGAGCGGACCGACTCGACGGTCCAGATCACCTCGACGGTGCCGCCGGAGGGGGGCAGGTTGAGGCGGCTGCCGGCCGGTTTTCCTTCGACGGCGAACTCGATCAGCGGCCCGACGGTGACGAAGGTGTTGCCGGCGCGGACCGTGTCCATCCACGTCGCATAGGTGAAGGCATGGTCGCCGAGGTGGGCGTAGGTGCGGACGCCGCCGAGGAGGGAGGCGGCCGACATCTTGTCGGAGCCGCCGCAGAGCGGGATCTGGTAGCCGAGGTTCTGGTAGCGGTACCAGTCGGCCAGGCCGTAGGGGCTGATTTGGGCATCGTACGGATTGAACGTCATCATCTCGACGGCGTCGATCAGTTCGAGGACGAAGTCGGCGGCGCGTTCGAGGTTGGGGTTTGGGGCGTGGGGCATCACGACGAGGCCGCCCTGGTCGATGCAACGTTGCGCCCACTCGGCCATCGTGACCTCTTGCGGGTCGCCGATGGCGGACTCGTCCGGCCCACCGGTGCAGAGGGGATGGATCATCGGGCCGGAGTAGCCGAGGAGCGAGATGTGGCCGAGGACCTGCATTCGGTTCTCGGTGCCCACGCGCACCAGGAACTCGCCGTCGCCACCAAAATCGCGGGCGCCGAGCGTAGTGCAGCCGTCGAAGTCGGCGACGTTGCTGTACATCTCTCCCCACTGGCTGGCGAGGAGGTTGACCACGTTGATCCCTTCGGCCGCCCCTTCCAGCAAGCCGGTTTGCGGGCTGAGGAAGTGGACGTGGGTGTCTGCGGTGACCCAGCCGCGCTCGCGCCAGGGCAGCCGCCGCTCCAGCTCGAAGGTCAGTTCGTCGGTTTCCGGCGTCACCTCGACGCTGGTGCGGATCGGGGCGATCTCGTAGCCGCGGGTGATTTCGACGAAGACGCGGCCGAGCGGCAAATCGACGACGCACTCGCCGCTGATGTAGGCGTATTGGTTGTGCTTGTTGATGAACTCGCCGTAATTGTCCTCGAACCAGAAGGGGTTCACTTTGCGGTGATGACCCCTGGGCGGAAGATATTCGCCCGCTTCGCCGTGCAGGTGGAGGCGGACGGCGACCGGCTGTCGCGACGCCTGGTCGATCACGCGGATGGTGACTGGGCGCTCGGCCGCGCCGACCGGCTCGATGCGCACCTCGGCCGTTTCGCTGCCGCCGCCGAGAAGGTCGGCGGAGACGAACGAGTCGCGGCCGGTCGCGACGTGGAGCCTCCCGTGGGGATGCGCCGCGTACTCGACGACGACGTCGCTGGTCGATTGGGCGGGCTGGACGTCCGGCTCGGCGCCAGCCCATCGATCCCGGTCGTAGTCGAGGGCGGCGCGGGCGGAAATGACGGTGCCCAGGTCGATCCCGATCGCCGGCGAGCGGTCGTCGACGTCGAGCTCGGCGAGGGCGTTCAGCGTCGCCCCGTCCGGCAAGGTCAGCCGCAGCTTGCGCAAGACGCCCGGACGCAGCGGGTGGTCGGTCAGGGTGGTGGCGGAGATGCCGTAGATGATCGAGCGCTCGTCCCGCGGCCGGAGGATGATCGAGCGGATCGGTTTGTCGGGATGGGGATTGGGCAAGGCATAGAGCCAGATGCTTTCACCGGAGAAGTCGCGATGGGAGTCGTGGCGACACTCGCTGTCGCCCCAGGTCATTTTCGCCGGACGGCGGAGGCGATGATCTTCGCTGGCGGTGGTATAGACGGATGGCCCCTTGGCAGGCACCGCGGCAAACGGGCTGGCGCCCCAGATGATGTGGCGTTGCTGGATGGCGAAGCGGCGCAGAACCGGCGTCGCCGCCTCGGAGCCATCTTCGTAGACCAGGAGATAGTCGGAGACCCGATCGCCGAGCGCGTTGCCGGTCATGCCGCTACCGGCAGGGAGCGGGCCGATTGGCTGGAGGCCGGGCAACTCCGGGGCTTGACGATCCTCGACGGCGTGGAGGAAGACCAGATAGGTCGCGCGGAGCGGAGCGACGTCGATACGGATGTCGCCGCCGCCATCCAGCAGGATCACGTTCGGCTGGTCCGGCTGCCCGAGCGCGAAGGGGATACCTTTGTATGCCCTCGCCCCGAAGAGATCCGCGATGCTCCAATCGGTGGTCCGTTCGGTGCGCGGCGCCAGCCCACCGTCGAGCTGTCGCCGGTCGGCATTGAACACGCCGTCCAGCGACAGCGGCGTGAAGTGTGGCGACGGCGGGATGTGCATGCATGATCTCCTTTTTCAAGCACTTGGCGTCGGGGCCGAATGGTTGACAGTGTCCGGCAGTGAAACGAGATAAGCCCGTCAGTGTGAGGAGATGATCGGTGGCCACCTGGCATCATCATAGATGCGAAAGCGATACGACGGGTGGGATTGACGAAGCCTGAAGCATTATGGGCTGTTTGCAAAGCCCTTTCATTCCGAGAGACCCCGTCTTTCCGAGCCCGCGAGGAATCGTCCCGTTCGCGTCACGATGGCGGGATTCCTCTCTTCGATCGGAATGACGGAGGGGGCGCGGAATGACAGTTTATAGACACGGCCTAACTAACCCCGTGTGCAAGTTTGAGCAGCCAGGTCCACGGTGGCGCTACCATGGGCGGTGACGAACCGCTGACCCGTGGAGGTGCCCCGTGGACCTGGCGACATTCATTATAGCGACGTACTGCC
>JBOGUF010000145.1:0-26736 GCA_050696075.1 Thermomicrobiales bacterium | reverse complement strand
ACGTTGATTGCCACAGCCCGGGCGGGGCTTTGTAGGTTGAGCGCGGGGTTGAAAACCCCGCGACTTCGTCGCCCCCCGCCCTCCGCGTCCCTTTTGCCGCCTTCCGCCTCCCGCCTTCCGCCTACGTCATTCCTCCTCGTCGTCGAAGAGCGGGATCAAGGGGCCGCAGTCTCGTTGCATTGGCCAACCCTCGTCGGGGAGGTCGAGCGGTTCCGTTTCGGATGCAGGCGGCAGCGCGGGCGGCTCGCCGGTGGGTAGGGCGTTCGGCTCGTCGCGAATCCGGGCGATCGCTCGGTTCGTGGGGTGATCGGCCGTGGCGACGTGGGTGCGGACCAGTGTCGCGGCGGCGGAGACGAGGCGGGCGACGCCGCTGCCGAGTTGGCCCGGATCGTCCTCTTCGGCGAGCAACCGCGCGAGGGCGTACCTGACCGCGCCAAGCTCGTCGGTTGTCATCAGGTTGTCGCCGGCATCTTCCAGGATTGCCCGGAGCGGTTCCTCGTAGAGGGCGCCGTAGTCACCGAGTTCGCGGCGCTGTTGGAATCGGATCTCGGTGTCCAAGCGGCGCGCTTCAACCTGGACCTGCCGACCAACGTCTTCGTGCAGATGCAACGAGCAAATGAACCGGCCCGGTAATCGAGGGCCGTAGCAACCAGGGACGGCACAGGTTTTGGGATCGAGCTTGGGCATGGGAGAACTCCTTCCTGGGTGATGGGTGATGGGTGATGGGTGATGGGGAATGGGTCGAGGGCTACGCCGCGCACGAGGCGCAGTAGTAGTTGCTGCCGGGCGGTAGCTCGGCGCCGCAGTCGAGGCAGGTGACGGGTACGGTGAATTCCCACGGCGCGGGTGTGTCGGGCAATGGCAAGCGTGTCGGAACGCCTTCGTCGACGCGGCCCGGCCATGGCAGTCCTATCTCCTGTATACCTGGAACCATGGCATCCATGGCATCCATGGCGTCCATGGCAAGCATGGATGAGGGAGAACCGTCTTCCCTACCACCCCCTTCGTCTTCTCCATGGATGTCATGTGCGTCATGGGCGCCATGGATGCGGGATACAGGAGATGGAGCGTCCATGATGGTTTTCCGCAAATGAGCTGCATCCGGCAGGCGCCAGGCATAGGAAGCGCCCGCGCCAAAGCCTTTACGCTGCGTGACAACTTGCACGTCTTCACGCGCTTTCCGCAATGTCTTGGGCGCGATCCCTTCACGACGTGCTTTTTCCTCCACCCTCCGCGCCGCCATCGGGCCGTCGGCGAGCACCAAACGGAGCCAGTCCTTCGCCTCGTCACGTTCGGTGCGGGCTTTGGGGTCGGGTGGGTTGACGAGATCGTCGGCGCGACGTTTGCTCTCGCCGAGCCAGACCAGGCGGGCAGCGTCGCCGTCGGGGATGGGGTCGAGGCGGAAGGCGAGTGAGGGTGGCGGGAAGGCGAGGTTCCCTTTGGTCGGGGCGAGGACGCGCACCGTCGGGTCGTCCGGGTCGGCGGCGAGGAGGAGACCGCAACGGGCGGCGCCGATGATGCCGATGCTGCCACCGCCGCGATAGAGCGCCGGTCCTCCCGTCGTCTTGGTCAGATGCCGGACGAGGAGTATGGCCGCGCCGGTCCGCTCCGCCAGTCCGGCGAGTGATGCCAATGCCCGGCGGGTGTCTTGGTCGCGATAGGCGTTGAGCTGGCCGTCGAGGTAAGCGACCAACGGGTCGATCACCACCAGGGCCGCGTCAATCTCGGTCACCATCTGCTCGATCAGGCCGCGGTCGCCGGGGATGGTCGGCGGGCGCCCTTCGAGCGAGCCGTCCGAGATGGAAACGAGGGCGACGATCCGTTCGACGTCGGCGCCGGCGGCGTCGAGCCGGGGGCGGATGGTGTCGGCCAAACCGTCCTCGGCCGAGAGGAGGAGTACGCCGCGGGGAGATCCGGGTTCGCCGTCTGGAAGCGCCTCGCCCCGGCTGATGCGGGCCGCCCACTCGCAAAGGAGGGTGCTCTTGCCGAGACCGGGATCACCTTCGAGGACGGTGATCTTGCCGGCCGCCAGCCGTCCTCGCGAGAGCCAGCGGACGCGCTCCGGCTGCACGAGGTCGAGGGTGTACGCGTTTGGAGGGGCGGCGAGGGGAGGGAGGTTCAGTAACGGGTCGCTCACGACGCACTCCTTTCGGGCGAATTTGAGCTGGTACGGATCGCTGGGGATGGCCGGGGAGGCGCCTGGCTCGGTGGTTTCGTTCGGTTGGGGCGGACCGAAGACTTGGACGGGGCGGCGCGGGTCGGTCAACTCGCGTTGCGCACGCGTGCGTTTGTGGAGGTGGACTTGGGCGCGGCAGGTCATGGCGTCGCCGCCGGTGAACGTCGTCCAGCGACCGGGTGTCGCGCGGCATCGGGTAGATGCGGTCGAGCAGGGCCGAGTAGGTGAGTGTCTCCTCCCCTCTCTCCGATCGGGGCAGGCTCTCAGCGAGCAACGGGTTCAGACGGTCCATCGGGTCTCCTTTCCGGTTGCCGGAAACAGGCAACGACAACGGCGCGCCCAATCCGGGCGCGCCATTGCCACGAACGAGGGACCACAAAAAGACCCCTCCATCTATTAAGGCATCGATTTTGGGCCAAAATGGGACTCAGATTTCGATTATTGATCATCGGCTGGTGTGTATGTTGGTGACGGATGATGGATTACGCGGGTGCGGACCGTATACTGGGCGGGCGTGAAGGGACGGGCAGCCCTCACCCTCCTGCCCTCTCTCCCGTGCGCGGGAGAGGGGTGGCGCGAAGCGCCGGGGTGAAGGCTGATCCACGAGAGGGGAGCAACCACCGCCGTGAAGAGCAATTTCCGCCTGCCTGGTCCGACGCCGTTGCCGCCGGAGGTACTGGAGGCGATGCAACGGGAGATGATTCCGCATCGCGGCGGGGGGTTGAGCGAACTCTTCGCCTCGGTCCTGGCGCGGACGCGGGAGATTCATCGCACCGACGGCGACGTCTTCCTCTGGCCCGCCTCTGGGTCGGCCGGGTGGGAGGTCGCCATCGTCAACCTGCTGTCGCCGGGCGATCCGGTGCTGGCGGTCGTCACCGGCAACTTCGGCGAGCGCTTCGCCCAGGTCGGGGAGATGTTCGGCCTCGACGTGCGCCGGCTCAACGTGGAGTGGGGGCAGGCGGTCGCGCCCGACGAGTTGCGCGACGCGCTGAAAACGCAATTCGACGTGCGAGCCGTCTTCCTCACGCACAACGAGACTTCGACCGGCGTCACCAATCCGCTGCCAGAGCTGGCGGCGGTGGTGCGGGAGCACGGGTCGCTCGTCCTCGTCGATGGCGTCAGTTCCCTGGCCGGACTGCCGTTCCAGATGGACGACTGGGGCATCGACTTCGTCCTCTCCGGGTCGCAGAAGGCGTGGATGTGCCCGCCGGGGTTGCTGATCGCGGGCGTCGGCCCGCGTGCGTGGGATGCCTACCAGCGCTCGACTTTCCCCAAGTTCTTCTGGGACCTCAAAGCGGCACGCAAGGCCGCCGGCAATGGGATGACGCCGACGACGCCACCGTTGACCCTGGTCTACGCCTTCGACGCCGCCCTCGATTTGATCCTAGACGAAGGCGTCGAGCAGGTCTGGCAGCGGCACCTTGACCTCGGCACGCGCACCCGTGCCAGCGTCCGCGACCTTGGCCTGACGCTCCTGGCCGACGGGCCGCACGCTTCCGGCACGATTACCGCCTTTCTGACGCCCGATGGCGTGACCGCTGGCGAGATCGTCGATGCCTTGCGCCGCGATCACGGCATCACCGTCGCCACCGGACAAGCCCACCTTGCCGAGACCGTCGTCCGCATCGGCCACATGGGTTGGGTCGACGCCGACGACATCGATAACGCCATCGCCGGGTTGCGGTCGGTCGTTGGTGTGTTGACGGCCGGCGAGGTTGTTGGGGCGCGGGGATAGGACGGCCCCCCCGACCCCCCAACTTTGGGGGGAGACGACGGAAGACGCCGCGCCATCGTCTCCCCCCAGGATTGGGGGGACGGGGGGGCAGCCGTTCCGGTTGCGCCCCCTTGCGCGGGTTCGGTATACTCGCTCGACGGTTCTCTCCAAACGGTGGGTGGTGAAGTCGGCCCGCGTTCAGGGGAGAACCCCTGCATGTCTTATCGGCGTTTAAGGATGGTGTATGGACGGCACGGACGTTAGCGAGCGGGTGGAGGCGAAACCGCGGGTGGAGGCGAATGCCAAGGTGGAGGAAGCTCCCCAGGTGGCCGCCGACCCGCAAGCGGAAGCCGAAACTCCGGGGGGCGACGACGCCCCTCAGGCGGAAGTCGAGACGCGGGCGGAAGCCGACGTTGCTGAGGTCGCCAAGGTTGCCGACGCCACCCAGGTGGACGCCGAAACGCCGGTCGCGGCAGCGACCGAGGAAGCCCAGGGGGAAGCCGAAGCTTCGGTTGAAGCAGCAACTGAGGAACCGCCGGCGGACGTAACAGCCAATGAACCGCCAGTGGACGCTGAAATCCCGATTGCGGCAGCGACTGAGGAATCGCCGGTGGAAGCCGAGGTCCCGGTTGCGGCCGTTGCCGAGGAATCCTCGGTGGCCGCCGAACCCCCGGCCGACATGGCAGCCGATGAATCGCCGGTGGCAGCGGAAACCCCGGATGCAACCGCGACTGAGCAGTCCCCGGTGGCAGCTGAAGCCCCGGCCGACGTCGTGGCTGAGGAACCGCGGGCAGAACCGGCCGCGGAACCGACAGAACTCGACGGCGCTTCGCTCATGGAGCAGTACCTCAGCGATCCTTCCCACGACTACAAGTCGCTGAAGTACGGCGACGTCATCGACGGGGTGATCATGCGCGTCGACCGGGACGAGCTTCTGGTCGACATCGGGTCGAAGTCGGAAGGCATCGTCCCCTCGCGCGAATTCTCCAGCCTCAACAGCGAGGAAAAGAACGCCCTGGCGATCGGCGACAACGTGCTCGTCTTCGTCGTCCAATCCGAGAACCCGGAAGGGCACCCGGTCGTCAGCATCGACCGCGCCCGCCAGGAGAAGAGTTGGCGGCGACTGCAAGAACTCTACGAGGCGAACGAGGTCATCGAGGCCGAGGTCACCAATTACAACAAGGGCGGACTCCTGGTGAACCTCGACGGCGTCCGCGGCTTCGTCCCGGCGTCGCAGGTCTCCGAAATCCGGGGTGGCGACGAGGCGAGCAAGCAGGCCGACATGGCCCGCCTGATCGGCTCTAGTCTGCCGCTCAAGGTGATCGAAATCAATCGCCATCGCAACCGGCTCATCCTCTCCGAGCGCCAGGCGATCCAGGAACGGCGCGACGAGATGAAGGAGAAGCTGATCGCGGAATTGAAGGAAGGCGAGACCCGGCTCGGGCGCGTCTCCTCGATCTGCGACTTCGGCGCCTTTGTCGACATCGGCGGCGCCGACGGACTGGTTCACCTCTCCGAACTCTCCTGGAGCCGCGTCCGGCACCCAAGCGAGGTGCTGAAGGTCGGGCAGGAGATCGACGTCTACGTCCTCGGGATCAATCCGCAGGAAAAGAAGATCGCCCTCTCGATCAAGCGGACTCAGGCCGAGCCCTGGAGCCGGGTGGCGACCAAGTACGAGGTCGGCCAGTTGGTCCGCGGCTCGGTGACGCAACTCGCCAACTTCGGCGCCTTCGCCCGGATCGAGGACGGCATCGAGGGCCTGATCCACGTCTCCGAGTTGGCGGACGAGCGGATCACCCATCCGAAGCAAGTCGTCAACGAGGGGCAGGACCTGATCCTGCGCATCATCCGCATCGACCCGCAGCGGCGGCGGATGGGCCTCAGCCTGCGGCGGGCGCTCGACACGCCGGACGCGGAACTGGAAGCGGTCTTCGGTCCCGAGATCCTGGCGGAGCGCGATGGCCTGGTGCAGACGATCCGGGCCTCGCTCGAGGCCGAGGGAATCGAGCCGGCGCCGCCGGGCGGCGACCTGGCGGGTGATGAAGCGGAGTCGACCGCTGCCGCGCCAGTCGCGACAGTGGAGTCCACACCTGAAGCGTCAGCTACCGAGGCGGCCGCGGAGACGGATGAGTCGCCGGATGCCGAGGTGCAGGTCCCGGCCGCGCCGACGGCCGAGTCCGTGGTCGGCGTCGGGGAAGAAGCATCCAAGACCGAGACGGCCGCCGCGCCGGCCGAGCCCAAGGCGCCGCGCCAGCGTGCGACCAAGCGCAAGAGCAACGATCTGCCCGAAAATCTCGGCGATGAACCGATGTCGGCGATGGCGATGGCCTTCGCGATGGCGGCGCCGGAGTTGGTCCGTGGGACCGACGACGACGAGCCGGCGACGGAAGGAAGCGATGCGACGGCCGACAGCAGTGGCGGGGAGCAAGGGCGCTAGATCGACCGACGACTCACGGTTGACCAACTGGCGGTCAGACCGTGGCAACCAGAGCGTTTGAGAGGACAGCGGCAGGCGCGTCAAGCGTCTGCCGCTGTTGCAATCGCGACCAAACCAGGGCGTGCGGATTGCGTAGGAGCGCCCTAGCATGGTGACGTTGACGTCCAAGGGGGTCGCGCTTTTCGTAGGATTAGGGTAGAAAGGTATCAACGAACGGCCGCGGGGCCGTTTCGCAGGGCGCCGGGAGAGCGAGATGGCCGAGAAATTTGACAAGTTCACAGAGCGGGCCCGGAAGGTTCTCACGCTCGCCCAGGAAGAGGCCCAGCGCTTCAATCACAACTACATCGGGACCGAGCATCTGCTGCTCGGGTTAGTGCGCGAGGGCGATGGGGTGGCCGCGCGGGTGCTGGGCAACATGGGCGTTCAGCTCCCGAAGGTGCGCTCCGCGGTCGAGTTCATCATCGGCCGTGGCGAGCAGGCCCCGATGGGCGAGATTGGACTAACCCCACGGGCGAAGAAAGTGATCGAGTTGGCGGTTGACGAGGCACGCCGCTTGAATCACCACTACATCGGGACCGAGCACTTGCTGCTCGGTCTCGTGCGCGAAGGCGAGGGGATCGCCGCGGGCGTCCTGGAGAGTTTGGGAGTGAACCTGGAGAAGGTGCGCGCCCAGGTGATGCAGGTCGTCAACCAGAGTTCGACCTACAACCAAGGGAAGTCGTCGCAAACGAAGACGCCGTACATGGATGCGCTCGGCTTCGACCTGACCGAGGCGGCACGGATGAGCAAGCTCGGCCCGCTCATTGGGCGAGGGACCGAGATCGACCGGGTGATGCAAATCCTCTCCCGGCGCACGAAGAACAACCCCGCCCTGATCGGCGAGCCGGGGGTCGGCAAGACGGCGATCGTGGAGGGGTTGGCTCAGCGGATCGTCTCCGGCGACGTGCCGGAGCAGTTGCAGAACAAGCGTCTCATTGCCCTCGACATCGGCGCCCTCGTCGCCGGCACCAAGTACCGCGGCGAGTTCGAGGAGCGGCTGAAGAAGATCGTGGCCGAGGTCAAGGAGACCGCCAGCATCCTCTTCATCGACGAGCTCCACACCCTCGTCGGGGCCGGTGCGGCGGAGGGCGCGGTCGACGCCGCGAATATCCTCAAGCCGGCCCTGTCACGCGGGGAGCTGCAAACAATTGGGGCGACGACCCTCGACGAATACCGCAAGTACATCGAGCGGGACGCGGCCCTTGAGCGGCGCTTCCAACCGGTCCACGTCGAGGAGCCGACGGTCGAAGATACGATCTCGATCCTGATTGGTATTCGCAAGCTGTACGAGGACCACCACAAGCTGAAAATAAGCGACGAAGCGCTCCACGCGGCGGCGAATATGGCGGCGCGCTACATCACCGACCGCTTCATGCCGGACAAGGCGATCGACCTCATCGACGAGGCGTCTTCGCGGGTGCGGATGCACCGCTCGGCGGCGCCACCGAGCCTGAAAGAGGCGAAAGTCGGTCTGCAATCGCTGCAACGCGAGTTGGAGGCGGCGGTCACCAGCCAGGAGTACGAGCTGGCCGCCGAGTTGCGCGATCGCGAGCGCAAACTGCGCGAGAAGATCGAGTCGCAGCGGCAAGACCTGGTCGACGAGCAGGCCGAGGACGAGGTCTACGTCACGGAGGAGGACATCGCCCAGGTGGTCGCGATGTGGACGGGGATTCCCGTCCGCCGCATCGCCGGCGAGGAGTCCGAACGGCTGCTGCGAATGGAGGAAGAACTCCATCAGCGGATTGTGGCACAGGAGGAGGCGATCTCGACGGTCGCCAAGGCGGTGCGCCGGGCGCGGGCCGGCATCAAGGACCCGCGCCGCCCGATCGGCAGCTTCATTTTCCTGGGCCCGACTGGAATCGGGAAGTCGCTGCTGGCCAAGGCGCTCGCCGAGTTCATGTTCGGCTCGGAGGAGCACCTGATCAAGATCGACATGTCCGAGTTCATGGAGCGCCACTCGGTTGCGCGCCTCGTCGGGGCGCCGCCGGGCTACATCGGGTACGAAGAGGGCGGTCAACTGACCGAAGCGGTGCGCCGCAAGTCGTACTCGGTGATCCTGCTCGACGAGATCGAGAAGGCGCACCCCGAGGCGTTCAACATGCTCCTCCAGATCATGGAGGATGGTACGCTGGCCGACGCCAAGGGGCGCAAGGTCGACTTTCGCAACACGATCATCATCATGACCTCGAACGTCGGGGCCGATCAGATCTCGCGCGACATGACCCTCGGCTTCGCCTTCAAAGAGGACGCCGACAAGACCGAGAAGCGCGAGTACGACAAGATGCGCGAGAAGGTGATGGGACAGCTCAAGCAGACCTTCCGGCCCGAGTTCCTGAACCGCATCGACGCTACGGTCGTCTTCCACGCGCTGACGCCGGAACAGATCCGCCTGATCGTCGAACTCGAATTGAAGCGAGTGCGCCGGCAGCTCTCCGAGCAGGAGATCGATCTCGAGATCACGATGGAGGCGATGGACTTCCTCGCCGAGCGCGGCTACGACCACACCTTCGGCGCCCGCCCGCTGCGGCGCATCATCCAGAACCTCATCGAGGACCCACTGGCCGAAGGCTTACTGAATAACCGTTTCCACGCGGGCGCGACGATCCGGGTCGAAGTCGAGGAAGACCTGCTCAAACTCTCGCCCGCCCAGGAGTTGGCGGCGGTCTAAGTGGAGTCGGCGCACGTCGCGTAGGGGCGCTGCTTGCCGCGCCCGGCGGCCGAAGGCCGACATGCCGCGCATGCGGCCCGTCGAACGGTTATCGGACGTGCGGCCGATGCGCGCTGTGGCGCGCGGGCGCAGCAAGCAGCGCCCCTACAACGGTCGCGTTCATGGTAGAAGGGAGGGGACGGTCATCGGCCGTCCCTTTCGTGTTGATTGAGATGATTGATGGCGAAGACGAAGACCAAGACGACCTTTGTCTGTCAGCAATGCGGCGCCGTGAGTCCCGCCTACCTTGGGCGGTGCCCGAATTGCGGCGCGTGGAACTCGATGGTCGAGACGATCGAGGAGCGGCGGGCGCCGGCGGGTGGCCGGTCGGCGCGGACCGCGGCGCGGGCGATGCCGCTCGATGAGGTCGGCTCGGCCGAACACGACCGGCTCATGGTTCCGATCGAGGAATTGAACCGTGTGCTGGGCGGCGGGTTGGTGCCGGGGTCGCTCGTCTTGATCGGCGGTGATCCGGGAATCGGCAAGTCGACGCTTGTCCTCCAGACCGCCGCCGATCTGGCCGAACGGGCGGGCTCGGTGCTCTACGTCTCGGCGGAGGAGTCGGCGCGGCAGATCAAGCTCCGCGCCGACCGGCTGGGGGTGCGCGGCGAACGGTTGCTCGTGTTGTCGGAGACGAATCTGGACGAGGTGCTGCGCGCGGCCGAGGAACATCAGCCGGGACTGCTCATCGTCGATTCGATCCAGACGGTGTACGTCGATGAGATCACCTCGGCGGCTGGGAGCGTCTCGCAGGTGCGCGAATGCACCGCCAGGTTAATGCAGTGGGCCAAGCCGAAAAACGTGCCGGTGCTCATCGTCGGCCACGTCACCAAGGAAGGGACAATTGCCGGGCCGCGGGTCTTGGAGCACATGGTCGACGCGGTGCTCTATCTGGAAGGGGATCGTTACCACCAGTTCCGGATTCTGCGCGCGGTCAAGAACCGGTTCGGCTCGACCGACGAGGTCGGCGTTTTTGAGATGGCCGATACCGGGTTGTGCGAGGTCCGCAATCCCTCCGAGGCGTTCCTGGAGGAGCGGGGCGGCAACGCCTCCGGCTCGACCGTCGCGGTGACGATGGAGGGAACCCGGCCGATCCTGGTCGAGGTCCAAGCGTTGACCACCGCAACCGCCTTCGGGCTACCCAGACGCAGCGCCAACGGCCTCGATAACAGCCGGCTGCAACTCCTCGTCGCCGTACTGCAAAAGCGGGTCGGGCTGGCCTTGGGCGGGCAGGACATTTTCGCCAACGTCGTCGGCGGCTTGCGGGTGGCGGAACCGGCCGCCGACCTCTCGGTCGCGCTGGCGGTCGCCTCCAGCTTCAAGGATCGGCAAGTCGATCACCGGACCGTCGCCATCGGCGAGATTGGCTTATCGGGCGAGCTGCGCTCGGTCAACCAGCTCGAACGCCGGCTCAACGAGGCACGGCGGCTGGGCTTCCAACGGGCGATCGTGCCGCCCGTCCTTGGTCGCCGCTCCGGCCAGATGGCCGACGGGATCGAGCTCGTCCGCGCCGCGACGGTCGCCGAGGCGGTGGAGGCGGCGGTGGAATAGCCGTCTGCCCCTACCATGCCCATCCTGCCAGATTCAACAATTCGTCGGCCAAGCGGGCGGCCGCATCCGGTCGGCCAACCGCCTTTGCGCGGTCGCCCATCGTCCGCAATCGGTCGGGGTCGCCGAGGAGACGGATGATCTCTCCTCCCAACCGTTCCGGCGTCGCTTGGTCCTGGGGAATGACGACGGAGGCGCCGGCATCGGAGAGGATCGCGGCGTTGCGGACTTGCTCGTCGCCGCCGGTGCCGGGGAGGGGGATAAGGATCGATGGTTTGCCGAGGAAGGCGAGCTCGGCGACGGTGCCGGCGCCGGCCCGGCCGACGACGAGCGACGCGGCGGCGTAGACGTCGGGCAACTCGTCGCCGACGAACTCAGAGACGAAGTAGCGAGGCTGCAATTTCTCCGGCCACGTCTCCCACAAGGTACGCATGGTTCTCGCGTCGTCGTTCATGGAGGCAGGCCCGGTCTGATGAAGAATCTGGCAGCGTTCGAGGAGTCCAGGCAACTCTGCCTGGATGCGGTGATTCACGGGTGATGCTCCGCGGGCGCCGCCCGTGACATAAACGAGTGGAAGTTCGGGTGAGAATTGGAACCGGGCCAGGCCGTGAACCGCGTTGCCGGATGCCAGTGTCGCCCGGACCGGGTTGCCAGTGACGACGGCGCGATCCTGGCGGACGCCGGCGAGCGTGACCGACTCCGGGTAGGAGACGGCGAGCTTGTCGGCGACCCGCAGATTGATCCGCGTGGCGAGCCCGAGGGTTGCTGTTTGCTCGTGGGTGAGGATGGGAGCGAGGCGGGCGGCGGCGAGGACGGTCGGCACGCTGACGAAGCCGCCGGTGCTGAAGACGACGTCGGGTCGGAACCAGCGCAACACGCGGACGGCTTGGCCAAAGCCAATCGGGATGCGAACGGCGTCGGCGGCCGTCTTTGTAGAGAGGTAGCGGCGGAGCTTACCGGTCTGGATCGCGGCGAAGGGGATGTCCTCCCGCTCCGCCGCCTCCCGCTCAACACCCGTTCGGCTTCCAACCCATAGGCAGCTCAGCGGCACGGCCCGCGCGCGCAATTCGTGGACGACGGCGACGGCGGGCAAGACGTGCCCGCCCGTGCCGCCACCGGCGATGACCATCCGTAGCGCTCGATTGTCTTGCACCTTTGTTCCTTGAACGATACCCGGCATTGAGATACCGGTGGTTTCAACCTGGGGACCTTGCCGACCCGACCGTGCCCAGAGTATAGACGCACCCGTGTGCTACCATCGCGTTCAACTCGATTGGCCGAGTGTCCGAAGGCGGCATTGTTCTTGCGTCGTGAAGCGCGCCGTTTTGCGGCAGTTGGATCGGGCCGCGGGCGTGGGGAAAACCGCGGTCGCTCGCGAACGGACAGGATGAATGGCGATGGTGGACACGGCAAAGCTCTCGACGATGCGTGAATCGCTGGAATCGCGCAAGACTGAGATCCAGAGTGAGCTCGACCGGCTGAGCCAGGAAATGCAGTGGCTGGGCGTCGATCAGGCCAACGAGCGCGGCGGCTTGGGCAACCACCTTGGCGACGACGGCAGCAGTGTCATGGAGCAGGAACGCATCTCCACCCTTAGCGGCGATCTCACCGAGGTGATGAAGCAGATCGACGGGGCGCTCTCGCGGATGGATGACGGCAGCTACGGCGACTGTCAGCGCTGCGGCCAACCGATCAACAATGAGCGGCTCGAGGCCTTTCCGTACGTCGCCCACTGCATCGATTGCCAGTCGTACCTCGAACGCCAGCACGCGCTGCATGGTCGGCGGTAGGCAGCAGTCTTCAGTGATTGACGATGGCGCAAGCACGAAGATAGTTCCGGCGCCGCTCTGGCTGCCATTCACGGCCGCGGGCGTCGTGCTGGCGCTGGACCAGGCGAGCAAGTGGCTCGTCATCCGGGCACTCGGGCCAGGGGAGCCGGCTCATCGCGTCGAGCTGATCGGATCGGCGCTCGCCTTCCATTACGTCGAGAATACGGGCGCCGCGTTCGGGCTTTTTCGTGGGCAAACGGTGCTGCTGACCGTGGTCGCGTTGGTCGTGGTCGGCGGTTTGGTTGCCTCTTACGCGCGACACCATGCGCCGTCGATGACGCTTGCGCTCGGTTTGGGCCTCCTGATCGGGGGAGCGATCGGGAACCTGATCGACCGTCTGCGGTTCGAATACGTCGTCGACTTCGTCAGCGTCGGCATCTGGCCGAAGTTCAACATCGCGGACAGCGCGATTACGCTCGGAGTCGCTGTGCTTGGGTTGCATCTGCTGCAAGATGGGCAGCCGCGGTGCGAAGCGGACGCGCGGGTTCCCGACAAGGGACGGCCGGTGGCGGTGGACGCCGAACGATGAGCGACGCCGCGCTGGTCGAGGAAGAGATCGATCCTGTCGTCGCCATGCCCGGCGTGGGGCGGGTGATCGAGTTGCATCCGACCGAAGCTGACGTGCGCGAGCGACTCGACAAGTTCGTCGCCAGCCGGGTGGCTGATCTGAGCCGTGCGTTTCTGCAGCAACTCGTCGACGACGGCCGGATCGTTGTCAACGGTGTGCCGGCTCGACGGTCGTACAAGCTCGCGCGCGGCGACGTCGTCACTGTCACGGTCCCGGCGACGGAACTGGACGAGATCGTGCCGGAGGCGATCCCACTCGCAATCGTCTACGAGGACGACGACGTCATCGTCATCGACAAGCCGGCGGGGATGGTGGTCCACCCCGCGCCGGGGCATGCGCGCGGCACGCTGGTCAATGCGCTGCTGGCGCACGCGCCGGAGATGGCCGTCAGCGGTTCGCATCGCCCCGGCATCGTCCACCGGCTCGACAAAGAGACGTCGGGTCTGATGGTCGTCGCCAAGAACGATCGGGCGAAGCTGTCGCTGGTTGCTCAATGGCAGGAGCGCACGGTGGAAAAGGGGTACGTCGCCTTGGCGCGCGGTGTGGTCGAGCCGGAAGAGGCGACGATCGATGCCCCGATCGGCCGCGACCCGGCGAATCGGATGCGGATGGCCGCGATTGCGAGCGGGCGTCCTGCCATCTCCAACTTTCGGGTCGCACAGCGGTACGAAACCTGCACGCTGCTCGACGTCGAGTTGGAAACGGGGCGCACGCATCAGGTTCGGGTTCACCTCGCCTTCATCGATCATCCGATCGTCGGCGATGCCCTCTACAATCCGCACGCCGGCCCAACGGGCGGGCGGAAGGCGCTGGTGAAGCGGCAGTTCTTGCACGCCGCCAGTCTGGGCTTCGACCTGCCGGACGGCCGCCGCGTCCGTTTCTCGTCGGCATTGCCGTCCGACCTGCAAGGCGGCCTCTCCTTGCTCAATCGTGAGGCGGAATGAGCGCGTCGCCTGCTGAGGAAACGATCCTCGATCTCTATCACGCGGCCCTGGCGGCGGTCGAGCCGGCAGCGGCCGTTCGGTCGCATTTTTGTCGCGAAGGTCGCGAACTGGTCTTGGACGACCGCCGGATCCCTGTTCATGGCCGGCTCCTGATGGTCGGGGCCGGTAAGGCCGCCGTGCGGATGGCCCGCGGTGTTGAGGCGATTTGCGGTGAGCTGATCGACGGCGGGCTGGTGATCACGAAGGATGGGTGCGCCACCGGCGAGTTGCCATCGCGCGTGGCGGTGCGTGAGGCGTCGCATCCCATCCCTGATCAACGAGGCGTGGCGGCGACACGCGAACTGCTTGAACTGGTGAGCGAAGCGGGACCGGACGACGTCGTCCTGGCGATCATCTCCGGTGGCGGATCGGCGCTGCTCGAAGCGCCACGACCACCGGTCACGTTGGAGGAGATGGCGCGCGTCACCGACCTTCTCTTGCGCGCGGGCGCCCCGATCGAGGATCTCAACGCCGTGCGTATCCCGCTCAGCGTAATCAAGGGCGGCGGCTTACGCCGGGCGGCGGGCGAGGCGAACGTCGTTACGCTCATCCTGTCAGACGTCCTCGGCAATGACCCCAGGATCATCGCCAGCGGCCCGACGGTCCCTGGAGCCGCGACGGGTGAGCGGGCGCTCGACGTCTTGAGTCGTTATGGCGTCCTCGAACAGACTCCCGAGTCCGTTCGCGTCGTGCTGTCGGAGGCAATGCAATCCGATCCGATCGGCACGTCTCAGGATGCGCTCGTGATCGTCGGCGGCAACGAAGCCGCGATCGTGGCCGCGGAGCGACGGGCGCGAGCGCGCGGGTTTGCGCCGATGGTCGCGTGGAGAGCCAAGACCGGCGAAGCGAGCATGCTCGGTCGCGATTGGGTTGACTTGCTGCCGCGCGTGCCGGAGGACGTCGACGTCGTACTGGGTGGGGGAGAGGCGACAGTGACGGTGCGGGGAGACGGGGTTGGCGGGCGAAACACCGAGTTCGCGCTTGCCGCCGCCATTGCGCTGCACGAGGCCAAGATGACCGATTGGACGGTCGCCAGCCTCGCCACGGACGGCGACGACGGGCTGGCCGGCGCGGCCGGTGCGATCGCGTCCGAGGACACGGCTGAACGGGCGCGATCGCTCGGAGTTGACTTAGGAAAGGCGCTCCACGACAACGACAGCGGGCGGTTCTTCGCGGCGGTTGGTGGGCTGGTGCGGCCGGGACCGACCGGCACCAATGTCAACGACCTCTACTTCGCCGTCCGCCGCCGCTGACCCTATCTCCGCTGGCCTTTGCTATAGTTTCGATAGCTAGTGACGATGCGCCGTGGCCTTGATTGGTTGGTCCGGCGCTGAATCCGGGGGAATGACCGATGCAGGGGGCGAGGGCGCTGGTCGACGTCTTGATCGGGAGCGGGGTACGGCATATCTTCGGACTGCCGGGCGATACCGGGGTCGATTTTTACGACGCGCTCTACGAGCGGCGGGACGAGGTCGCGCACATCATGACGCGGGACGAACGCTCCGCGTCGTTCATGGCGGACGTATACGCGCGGGCAAGCGGCCGACTCGGCGTCTGCGAGGGGCCGAGCGGCGGCGGCGCGACCTACATCGTGCCGGGCGTCGCCGAGGCGCACGGCTCCGCGATCCCGCTCCTCTGCCTGACCTCCGATACGCCGGTGAACCAGCACGGACGCGGCGTCTTGACCGAGCTCGACCAGGAATCGCTCTTCCGGCCGATCACGAAGTGGAACACCCGCGTCAATACGGCGGCGACGATGGCCGAGATGACCCGGCGGGCGATCCGGATGGCGACGACCGGCCGGCCGGGCGCGACCCATCTCTCGCTGCCGGCCGACGTGCTCGAAGGCGAGACGCCCGACGAGACGGTCTACGGCGTGCCGGAGTTCGGGGCGGCGCCGGCTCTGAGGACGCGGCCCGATTCGGCGCTGTTGCAACGGGCGGCGGATGCCATCGCCGCGGCCCGACGGCCGATCATCGTCGCCGGTGGCGGGGTGGTAACGTCGGGGGCGTGGGATGAGCTGACACGGCTCGCCGAGACGCTGAATATCCCAGTTGCGACCTCGATCAACGGCAAGGGGAGCATTGCCGAGACGAGTCCGGTCTCAATCGGCATCGTCGGCGGCAACGGCGCGCGGGCCTATACCAACGCCGTCGTGTGCGACGCCGACCTCGTCATCTTCGTGGGGTCGCGGACCGACTCCACGACCACCCATCACTGGCATGTGCCGCCGCTGCACGGCGGCGTGGCGGCGATCCAGATCGACGTCGAGCCGTGGGAAATCGGCAACAACTACCGGCTGCTTGTGCCCGTGGCCGGCGACGCTAAGTTGGCCTTGACCGACCTCATTGATGCCATCGACCAACCGGCCGCGATCGGGGCACGCAACCGCGAGCGGGTCGACGCCTTGGTCGCCGAGCGCGACCGGTACTGGGCGGACGTTGAGCGCCAAAGCCAGGTCGATAGCCGGCCGATCAAGCCGCAGGTCGTGGTGCGGGCGATGCGGGAGGTACTGGGCGACGACGTGCTGATCGTGGCCGATCCCGGCACGCCGACGCCCTATCTCGGCGCGCAGTACGAACTGCGGCGGGCGGGCCGGACGACGATCATCCCGCGGGCGCACGGTGGGTTGGGCTACGCGCTACCGGGGGTGGTCGGGGCCGCCGTTGCCGCGCCGGAGAAGCGGGTCGTCTGCATGACGGGCGACGGCAGTTTCGGCATGTCGGTTGGCGAGCTCGAAACGGTCTCGCGCTTGAACCTGCCGGTCGTCATCGTCCAGTGCAGCAACAACACCTTCGGTTGGATCAAGGAATTGCAGCATCTCTACCACGGTGGCCGCTACTTCTCGGTCGACTTCAACGCGGTTGACTACGCGGCGATCGCGCGTGGCTTCGGATTGGGCGCCCGCCAGGTGATCGATCCAGCCGAGGTTAAGCCGGCGTTGGCCGAGGCGCTAGCCGATGGTCGTCCGTACTTCCTCGACGTGGTCACCGAGTCGCAGATCACCGAGACGCCCCCGGTCGCGGCCTGGATCGAGACGACGACCGCGGGTCGAGCCGCGGTCGCTGGCGCGGGGCAGCGGCGGTGAGCGAGCAGCGCATCCCGCTCATCCTCGACGTCGATACCGGGATCGACGACGCCCTGGCGCTGGCGTTGGCCGTGGCCTCGCCCGAGGCCGACATCGTGGCGGTGACGACGCTCGCCGGCAACGTCGACGTGCGCCGCGCGACCGCGAATTCGTTGGCGGTGCTCGACTGGCTCGGCGCGAACGACGTGCCCGTCCACAACGGCGCCAGCTCGCCGCTAGTGCGGGATCACGTGGACGCGGCATTCGTGCATGGTGAAAACGGGCTGGGCAACGCCGACCTGCCATCCAGTCAGCGAGCGACGGGAAAGGACCGAGGTCCTGCCGCTATCATCCGTTTGGCGAACGAGCGGCCGGGTGAGTTGACGCTTGTCTGCCTCGGGCCGTTGACGAACCTGGCGATCGCGCTCAACGTCGAGCCGGGACTGGGCGAGCGGCTACGCCGGATCGTCATCATGGGCGGCGCGTTCGAGGTGGCGGGCAACGTGACCCCACTCGCCGAGTTCAACGTCTACTGCGATCCGGAAGCCGCGTCCAAAGTCTTCCGCTCCGCGCTCCCGGATGTGACGGTGGTAGGACTCGACGTGACGCACCAGACCGGGTTGCCGCGAGTGGCTTGGGAGGCCGCGGGCGAACGGTCGAGCACGACGGCGCGGCTCGTCTTCGAGGTGTGCCGGCGGACGTTCGAGGAACGCGGGATGGACGGCTTCTATCTCCACGACCCGCTGGCGGTCGCGGTTGCGCTCGATTCGACGTTAGTTGTGACCGAAACGGGCTCGATTGACGTAGACCTTGATGAGGAGTCGCGCGGCATGACTCGCGTTGCGGGCGACGGTACGACGCGGGTAGCCAAGCAGGTCGACGCGGAGCGATTTCTTGCGTCGTTCGGGGAGGCGTTGGGTCTGCCCACTGAGTTGATGCGCGCACCGTCGAGGTCGTCGGAGTGACGACGTGTGACGGCAGGCGACTTGCAATAGACGCAGAATGTGCTAAGACGGTAGGAACACACCGGATCAACGCGAGGACGCCCCGACGGAGAGGTCAGCGATGGCCGATGCCGAAACGATCTTCGAACAGGCTCCTTTGCAGGATCGGGACTTGCTGCAACGCCTGAGTCTCTACTTTGACGCGTTGGAGATGCGCCTCCGGCAGGGGCAGGGGTGGTTCATTTTCAATGCCCCCGCCGGCCGTGGGCACCGGATCGCGTCGTTCATCCAGAGCCGCGTCACGGAGTACGAGCCGTCCGTCTCCGCCTGCTTTTTGCCTTGGCGAGACTTTGCGCTGAGCGCATACGTCAAAGAGGTCGGGTTGCCGGAGTTGCAGCCGCGACGCGACGCGGCCACGAAGGACGAACGCGCCAGGCGCGAGTACGATCTGGCCAGCCGCATCACGCGCGACCTCAGCGAGCGGATGCTCTCCACCGATCTGCTCGTCCTGACCGGCCTCAAGCCGGCCTACTGGCACGAAGCGATCATGCTCGATCAGACGCTGGAGGAGCGCTACCGGCAGCGATTGGCGACGATTCTGCTCACCCCAGACATGCCCCAAGAACTCGAAGCCGAGTTCGAGTCGGTCGATCCCACGCGAACCTACTGGGAGCGGCTGTTCCAGCGGATGTACGAGACGAGTTTGGTAGCGCTGTAGACATTACGCGGCCACATTCCTGTACGGGCGGTCATCTCCTCTACGACAACCGGTGCAGCGCGAAGTCGGCGACTTCGTAGAGGAGGCCGCGCGTCTCCGGGTCGGGGACGATGTCGGCGCAGCGTTTGGCGCGGTCGACGTATTCCCGCGCCACGTCGATGGACGCCGAGATGGCGTTGGAGCCGCGAATTGCGATAACGAGGTCTTCGACGAGTTCGTGCGATTCCCCATTGCCGGAGACCACCGCGCTCAATCGCTGAAAGTCGGCGCTGGTTGATGGCAGCTCGGACGCATAGAACATTGTCGGCAGGGTGACCGTCCCTTGGCGAAGGTCGTGGCCGGCCGGCTTTCCGAGATCCTGTGTGTTTTCCGTGAGGTCGAGCACGTCGTCGACGATCTGGAACGCCATGCCGAGATTCGAGCCGTAGGCGCGCAGCGACGCGATGTGGTCCTCGGGGGCGGCGCCGATGATGGCTCCCATCTCGGCCGCGCCGGCGAAGAGGGAGGCGCTCTTGCCGTAGATACGCTCTTCGTATTGTTCGCGGGACTGGTCGAGGCGGTGAGCGTTGAACATCTCGTGCAGTTGCCCGTTGCAGAGGTCGCCGAGCGTGGAAGCGAAGACCGTGACGACACGGGTGCTGTTCGTTGCGGCAGCGAGTATGGCGGATTGGGCGAAGAGATAGTCGCCAACGAGGATCACCGCACCCGCGCTCATCATCGAGTTCAGCGTCGGTTTACCGCGTCGGAGCGCGGCGCGGTCGACCGTGTCGTCATGGATCAAGGACGCGGTATGGAGAAGCTCGACGCCGGCAGCGGCGGTGACGAGGGTATCGACGTCGTAGTCGTAGGACCGGCCGCAGAGGAGGAGCACCAATGGGCGCAGCCGTTTGCCGCCCGCGCGGACGATATCGGCGACGACCGTGGAGGCGATGGGGTAATCGAGATCGGCCGCTTGCGCCACCCGGCGATCGACGCGCTCCAGATCGGATCGCATGATGCCGAAGACGTCTGTTTGCTGGAGGGTCACCCGTCGCTTCCTGGCCGTCTTCACCGCCGGGCCCGCGCCCGATTGTGAAAAACAATACACAGTCCCAATGGATTATCGCGGGCGGGCGTGATACGTGTCAATCTGACCGCAACCTCCATCCGATTGCCGTGCTACAGACTCGCGGATGCACGGCCGGGCGAACATCAATTATCCTGAACGGACACGAATGTTTGGGGCCTGCTTGGATCCCCGTCATTCCGAGGTTACGAGGAATGACAGGGGTACTGACACCGCGTAGTCAGGCGCACGGGGCGAGGGGCGAGGAGGCGAGGAGCGCAATGTACCGAGAACGGCCGGTGGTGCGAACGCGGACGCGGCCCTATGTGGCACGCCGGCGTCGGCGATGGGATGCGGTTAGTTGGTGGTTCAGCATCCTGTTCGCGATCCCGGTCGCCATCATCATTGGCAATGTCCTTGTTGACGCGGTCAGAGGCGGCGGCGGCCCATCGACCATGGTGCTTACGATCAGCGATTTGGTGACTGGTGAGGCGCTGGCCGGCGCCGAGGTGCGCGCGGGCGATCAGAGCGTCATGACCAACGACAAGGGTGAGGCGCGCATTCGGCTGCCCGCGCAACCGATGCCGATCGTGGTCCAGCACGCGGACTACGAGGCGGTGCATGGCGAGTTTGGCGCGGATGTGCGGCGAAGCCAGTCGCTGGCGCTCAGACCGTCCACCGTGACCGGCGCCGTCAAGGATGAAGCGACCGGCGCGGCGATCGCCGGAGCAACCGTTTCCATATTGGGGGCCGGCGGGCCGTCCGGCGAGCCCGCAACGACCACGGAGGATGGCTCCTTTAGGCTGCGGAACGTGCCGTCGGGAGCCAGGTTGCTGATCGCGGCCGGTGATTACGGCCAGATCGAACGGGCCGTGGATGGCGCGACGAACGTCGAGATTGCGATGCGCCAATCCAGCCTCAGCGGTCGCGTGGTGGCGACGGATGGCGAGCCGGTGGCGGGCGCCACGGTGGCGAGCGGTGAGGCGACGACCATTACGGCCGAAGACGGCATCTTCAAGCTGACCGGCGTTGCCGACGGGGCGAACGTGACCGTTTCCGCCGAAGGTTACCTCGAACAGCAGCTCACGATCGACGGCGCGCGCGAGTTGGCGCTGACCCTCGAAGTCGATCCGGCGGCGGAAGCGGAGGGCCAAGCCGATGCGGCGCGCGCCGAGACGCCGGAGGAAGTCAAGGCGATCTACATCACGGCGCCAACGGCCAGTACGCCCGCCGAGATGGACCGGCTGATCCAATTGATTGACGACACCGAGCTCAATGCCGTCGTCCTCGACATCAAAGAGAGCTACGTCTTCTACGACACCCAGGTGCAGTTTTTCCGCGACGCCAATGCGGTTGAGCCGCTGTACGACGTGGAAGCAATCTTGGAGCAACTGCACGATCACGACATCTACGTTATCGCCCGGCTGGTCGTCTTCAAGGACCCGATCGTGGCCGAGAGCCGTCCCGACCTCGCGGTGTTGGACGATGTCACCGGTGGGCCGTGGCGCGACTACGCCGGCATTTCGTGGGTGAATCCGATCTACGAGGAGCTGTGGGACGCGAACATCGAGTTGGCGCTGGAGGCAGCGGAGCTCGGCTTCGACGAGATTCAGTACGACTACATTCGGTTCCCGTCGGACGGCGACCTCAACACCGCCAACTTCGGTTTCGAGTACACCGAGGAGGCACGGGTCGAGACGATCGTCGACTTCCTCAAGGAGAGTCACGAGGCGTTGAAGCCGACCGGCGTACCGCTCGCGGTCGACGTGTTTGGCATTATTGCCATCTACCCGGACGATCAGGGGATCGGACAGCGGCTAGCTGACATTGCGCCCTACGTCGACTACGTCTGCCCGATGATCTACCCGTCGCACTTCGACGCTAGCTCGATTGACGTCGGTGGGGAGCCGAACGACCTGCCGTACGAAACGATCCAGCTCAGTTTGGCGTTGGCCGAAGACAAGATGCCGGGCATGGAGGGGAAACTTCGACCCTGGTTGCAAGACTTCTTTGAATACGACGCTGGCGACGTTCGCGCCCAGATCGAGGCGACCGAGGAATCACAGGCGACCGGGTGGATGATCTGGGACGCCGGAAACACCTACAGCGAGGGAGCGTTCGAGCCAAAGGATTGATGCTCGCGCACCACAACACAATGCTTTACACGACTCGTAGCAACTTACCATCCATCAGTGTATAATCCCTTCGTGCGTGGTCGGCAGTTGCACCAGGCGACAAATTTGCCGGCCGGCCAGTAACGGCCAGGGGCTGTTCCAGGGTTGTTCATATCTCCCAGTCAGCCTCACGACAGAGCAAGGAGCCATGATGATCGTCGTTCGACGGAACGTCTACCGCGACCCGGAGCGGGTGCAGCAGGAGATGGAGCAGATGTTCCGGTCGCTAATGCCGGCGAGACCGCAGGTCAATGCCCAGGGGAACGGTCTATGGCGTCCTCCCATCGAGGTTTATGAGACCGAGGACTCGCTGGTGATCAACGTCGAGATAGCCGGAATGGATGAGCATCAACTCGGCGTCGTCGTCGACGGCGACCGGCTGGTGATCCGCGGGGAGCGACCGGACCGCCGGCAGGCGGAAAAGCGGTCGTACCACGAAGCGCGGATTCCGTACGGCGCGTTCGGAGCGGACGTCTTCATTCCTTTTCCCGTCGATCCGGATCAGACGGAGGCGGAATATCACAACGGATTCCTTCGCATTGTCCTGCCGCGTCAGATCCCGCGGACGATTGTGCCGCGCCGGCCGGATGCCGAGGGCGCGTGAAGGAAGGGAGCACATCGTTCATGACAGCAACTGATTTCGAGCGCGATCAGAGACCGGTCGACGAACCAGAGACCGAGACGCCGCGCCCTCAAGACGTTCCTGATCCGGAAGGGCAGGCGGACGAGGAGCCGAACATCTTAGGCGCTGACGTGCCGGTAGCGAATGGCATCAGCGAGAATGGGCAGTCCGAGTCTGATCGCGGCGACGACGTGCAGGTGTTGCCGTTGCTACCGTTGCGGGGCACCGTGGTCTTTCCGCTGACGGTGGTGCCGCTGGCTGCCGCGCAACCGCGATCGCTGCGGTTGATCGACGAGGTGATGTCCGGCGATCGCACGGTCGCGCTGGTGATGCAGAAGGACGCGGAGCAGGAAGGAGCCGGACCGGAGGATGTCTACCAGATCGGCACCATTGCCACCATTCACCAGATGATGCGGGTGCCGGATGGGAGCGTCCGCTTGGCCGTCCAGGGTATCGAGCGGATGCGGGTTCTGGAGTTCATTTCGGAGGAGCCGTTCCTCATGGCGCGCGTCGAGAAGGCGCCGGAGGAACAGGCCGATTCGGTCGAGATCCAGGCGCTGATGCGGAACACACTTGAGCTGTTCCAGCGGTTGGTGTCGTTGGTGCCGCACTTGCCGGACGAGTTAGTGACGGCGGCGCTCAATATCGGCGACCCGCGCCACCTCGTCTACCTCGTCGCGACGAACCTGCGGATGGAGCCGGAAGAGCGGCAGCGGCTGCTCGAATTGGCGTCGGTGCAGGAGAAACTGACCTCCCTTAATGGCTTCATCGCCAAGGAGCTCGACGTGCTGGAGCTTGGCAAGAAGCTGCAGAGCGAGGTGCAGGAGGAGTTGAGCAAGTCTCAGCGCGAGTACTACCTGCGCGAGCAGATGAAGGCGATCCAACGTGAGTTGGGTGAAGGCGGCGAGACCGAAACCGAAGTCAACGAGCTGCGCGAGAAGATCGAGGCCGCCGGCATGCCGGAGGAGGCCGAACGCGAGGCGCGGCGCGAGGTCGACCGGCTCAGCAAGCTGCCGCCGGCGGCGGCCGAATATGGCGTCATCAAGACCTACCTCGATTGGCTGACCGCGCTGCCGTGGCACAAGAGCACCGAAGGCGACATCGACATCCAACGTACCCGCGAGATTCTCGACGAGGACCACTACGGTTTGGTGAAGATCAAGGAGCGGATCCTCGAGTACCTCGCCGTGCGGAAACTGAAACGAGGCATGGCGGCCGAGTCGGGGGAAGAGTTCGTCAACCGCGAGCCGATTCTTTGCTTCGTTGGGCCACCGGGTGTGGGTAAGACGAGCCTGGCGCAGTCGATTGCGCGGGCGCTCGGCCGGGAACTGACCCGGATGTCGCTGGGCGGCGTGCGGGACGAGGCGGAGATCCGCGGGCATCGGCGCACCTACGTCGGGGCGATGCCTGGTCGCATCATCCAGGCCATCCGCCGGGCGGGCACCAATGACCCTGTCTTCGTGTTGGATGAGGTAGACAAGATCGGCAACGATTGGCGGGGGGATCCGTCGTCGGCGCTGCTCGAAGTGCTCGATCCGGAGCAGAACAGCAACTTCCGCGATCACTACCTCGACGTGGCGTTCGACCTGTCGAAGGTGATGTTTATCGCCACGGCGAACCTGCTCGATCCGATTCCGGCGCCGTTGCGCGACCGGATGGAGATCTTAGAGTTGAGTGGTTACACCGACGAAGATAAGCTCAACATTGCGCGCAAATATCTGGTGCCGAAGCAGATGAAGGCGCACGGGTTGACGGTGGACGACTTCACCTGGACCGACGAGGCGCTGTTGCAGATCATTCAGCACTACACCCGCGAAGCTGGCGTCAGAAACCTGGAGCGCGAGATCGGGACGGCATGCCGCAAGGTTGCGGCGCGAACCGCCGAAGGACGCGACGTTAGCAAGACCGTGGGCGCTGAAGAGATTCGGGACTACCTCGGCCGACCCCGCTTCTTCTACGAGGAGTTGGCGGCGCGCACCGCACAGCCGGGTGTGGCGATTGGCGTCGGCGTGACCGGAGTCGGCGGCGACATCATGTTTATCGAAGCGACGCGGATGCCGGGCAAAGGTTCCATGACGGTTACCGGTCAGCTCGGCGACGTGATGCGTGAGTCGGCGCAAGCCGCGCTCTCCTTCGTTCGCTCGCGGACCAAGGACCTGCGGATCGATCCGGACTTCTATCAGTCGTCCGATCTGCACGTCCATGTGCCCGCGGGGGCTATTCCGAAGGACGGGCCGTCGGCGGGTGTGGCGATGACCACGTCGTTGATTTCGCTGATGACGGGGATTCCAGTCCGCGAGGACGTGGCGATGACGGGCGAGATCACTCTGCGCGGCCAGGTGCTGCCGGTCGGCGGCATCAAGGAGAAGGCGCTGGCGGCGAGGCGAGCTGGGGTGTCGATCTTTATCCTGCCGCGGCGGAACGACGTCGACCTCGACGATTTGCCCGAAGAGGTCAGGAGTTCGATGACGTTCGTGTTAGCGGATACGCTGGACGATGCGCTCCAGTCGTCGATGCCCGAGGAATTTCACACGCGGCGTATAGGCGAGGCGAGCGTCGTGCGGGAACCGATCGTCGTTTCCTGATCGACGTGCATCGCGCGCAAAGAAGGCAGGCGACCAACCGGACGCCTACCTTTCCACGCTGTGCTTGATGTCGGTCAGGCGGAGGCATCGATCAGGCGGCGGGCACGCGCCGCTTCGATCAGCGCGACAAATGGCCGGTGCTGGAGTTCGTGCTGCTGGAACATTCCTTCTGGATGCCATTGCAGGCCGACGACAAAGGAAGCAGTGGGAAGCGAGACCGCTTCGATCAACCCGTCCGCGGCGCGTCCTTCGATCCGTAGGCCGGGCGCCAGATCGCGAATTGCCTGATGGTGGAGCGAGTTCACTGGGATATCGGCCGTCTCGAAAATGCGTTCGAGATGCCCACCGGGTTCGGTCTGTACGCCGTGGCCGGGCTCGGACGGGTCGATGCCGTCCGCTTGCTGCCGGTGCGTGATCGTTCGGCCGTATTGGTCGGCGACGTCTTGGATAAGGGTGCCGCCGAGGGCGACGTTGAGGACCTGGATGCCGCGGCAGATGCAAAGCAGCGGCAGGTCGCGCTCGATCGCCGCGTGGACCAACTCGATCTCGAACCGGTCGCGCAGGGGGCTGACGCCGTAGGTGGTCGGATGCACGTCCGTGTCGCCGTAGAGCGCGGGTTCGACGTCGGCGCCGCCGCTCAAGATGACGCCGTCGACCAGATCGAGCAGCGGCGCGGCGTGGTCGTCTTGAAGTGGTAGGATCATCGGGATCGCGCCCGCCGCCGCCACTGCCTCGACGTAATTGCGAGAGAGGTTCAGCCGCTCGAACGTGCCGTGGGAGAGTTGATCGATTGAGACCGACGGCGTGATCCCGATTACGGGTTTCATGAGGAAGACACTCCTTGGCTCGGCGCCAGGCATCAAGGCTGCCGGCGGCGTTTTCGATGGCGGGAGTATATGCCCAACCAGGCTGTCCGAGATTGCCCGAATTTGTGATCTTGCCACGGGGTTGGGTGGGTCGTACTCTTTGGCCTCGCCGCAGATGATTTGGGCCAATCTCAGCGTCACCAGGAGAGGCGCCGAAAGACGGCGAACGACCTTGACGGTGTGAGAGGTGTGGAGTATCATTTGCGGCACTGTCGGTGACGAACCGGCAGTCATCTTGCCCGGAAGGGTGAGACGGGGCCATGGAGTCGGAGGGCAGCGCTTTGTAGATCGTCGTCGACGATCCCGCTCGTGGGTTGAACATCAGCCGCGAGCATGCGCCTTGCCCGCCCCAGTCCGCTGGGGCGGTTCTGTTGTCCGGCGGCGCACGGCCGCGTGAGGGAGCACCTTGACAAGCTGACATCCGGCGTCGATGCGCCGGAGGTCGAAGACGGAGCGAGCGCGGTTGCGCATCGTGCTGGTGGCGGCCCTTTGGGGTCGTGCATGGTGCGGCGTAGCAACAAGCGTGACGCGTGCGAACCAAACCGCAATTCCGAACTCCATGGTTCCGCCGGTAAGGTGGGGCCATTCTTGGTGGAGAGTTTGATCCTGGCTCAGGATGAACGCTGGCGGCGTGCCTAATGCATGCAAGTCGGACGGGGCATCTTTCGGGGTGCTCACGTGGCGGACGGGTGAGGAGCGCGTGGGCAACCTGCC
>JBOGUF010000144.1:0-6118 GCA_050696075.1 Thermomicrobiales bacterium | reverse complement strand
CCTGACTCCTGACCCCCGACTCCTAGCTCGCTAGCGCGGCGGTCAGCTTCTCGTAGCCCTTTTCTTCGAGCTCGACGGCGAGCTCGGGGCCGCCTTCCTGGACGATTTGGCCGTCAACCATGATGTGGACGTAGTGAGGCTTGATGTAGTTGAGCAGCCGCTGGTAGTGGGTAATGAGCAGGATGCCCATCTCTGGGCCGGCCAAGTTGTTGACGCCCTCGGAGACGACCCGCAGGGCGTCGATGTCGAGACCGGAGTCGGTCTCGTCGAGGATGGCCAGGGTTGGCTCCAGCAGCGCCATCTGCAAGATCTCGGCGCGCTTCTTCTCGCCGCCCGAGAACCCCTCGTTGAGGTAGCGGGTGGCGAAGGAGTCGTCCATCTTGAGGAGGGCCATCTTCTCCTTCATCAGGCGACGGAACTCGCGCGGGGTGAACTTGGCGGCGCCGCCATCTGTCTCGGCCCGCGCGGCGCGGGTGTTGGTGACGGCCATGCGCAGGAAGTTGGCCATCGAGACGCCAGGGATGACGGTTGGGTACTGGAAGGCGAGGAAGACGCCTTTGCGGGCGCGCTCGTCGGGATCCAGCTCGAGAATGTCCTCGCCGAAGTAGCGGATGGACCCCTCGGTGACTTCGTAGGAGGGGTGCCCGGCGACGACGTAGGCGAGGGTGCTCTTGCCGGAGCCATTGGGACCCATCAGCGCGTGGATCTCACCCTTGTTGATGGTCAGATCAAGGCCCTTGATGATCTCCTTGTCCTCGATGGAGACGTGCAGATTTTCGACTTCAAACATCGGCGTCTGGTCGCTCATAACGAACGTCGATTCCTCCGTGTGTGAGCCGTTAGCCGTTAGCCGTTAGCTTTGGGCTCTCAGCTTGCCGGCGCGTCCCTCGCGCCCAATCCGTGTGAATCCGTGATTCCCGATTTTCCCGGCGGGCGATTTGCGAGCCGCCCCGACAGTTTGAACGCGAATCTTCCGCGTAACGGACTCCCCTGACTCCTGACTCCTAGCTCCTGATCCCTCCGGACCGGCAGTCCGGGCAGCGACCGTAGAAGACGGTGTGGTGGTCGGTGACCTGGAAGCGGCTTTGCTCTTCGGCGACGTGGCGGGCGATGAGCGCCACGGGCACGTCGACGTCAACGAGCAGGCCGCATTCCGTGCAGTGGACGTGGTCGTGCCGTTCGACGCGGGCGTCGTAGCGGCTGGCCTGGTCGGCGAAGGTCAGCTCCTGGATCAGACCGTGCTGGGCCAGGAGGTGGAGCGAGCGATAGACGGTGCCGTAGGCGACGCGGGGGTCGCGCTGGCGGACGCGCTCGAAGATCTCGCCGGCGGTCAGGTGGCCATCGGCCACCTTGACCACATTGAGGATCAACGTGCGCTGTATCGTCTTCCGAAAGCCGTTGCCGTCCAACTCGGTTTTGCCTGTGACCTGTCCGTACACCACTTTGGTCCTCTGCGGGATCGGTAGTTGAGAATGAGTCTCGTTACCGGCTGAAAGTATACCGCGTGGGTCAGGATTGCCGCAAGGGAGGTAGGAGATTCGAGTGCTGGCTAATCGTCTGCGGGAAGCAAGTCGAGGAGTCTCCGAAACACCGGTGAATCGGTCGGCAGTTCACCGGCACGGGTTGCGGCTGAGAGAAATGAATCAGGACGGGCGCGAGAAGACAGATAGGCGAAGACCCTGGTCTTCCATTCTCTGGGGAGATCACATCCAACCGACCGCAAGCATTGAACATAGGTCTCCACGCAGTTAGCCTCACGTTCTGAGCTCAGGGCATCCCAGATTAAGCGTTCGAGGTCGCCGGGATGCGTACCGTCGGGGAAGATCAAAAGCGTCACCGAGCGCGTTCCGTCGTCACTGCTGACCATTTCCCATGCACGTGTGGGTTGGTTCGAAGGGAAACGCTCGGCGATACGGCTGAACGCGTTGCGCATGCTGGCCAGAGCCGCCTCTGCATCGTTGTCGGCGTCGCGAGCGAGGCCGAGCCAGTGCAACTGGTCGAATCCCGGCGCGTTGGAAAGTGCCTCGACCTTCTTGGCGTAGGGCGCCACCCCACCGAGGGCTTCGACCTGGACGCCGGCACGTCCGTGTCGACTCAGCAACGCACGAAAAAAACCCACGTCGAATTCGCCCTCGACGAGGAGCAGTCGATTGCGTTCAACGCGTGTAGGTTCAGCCGTAATAGATCCATCCCCACCCGCTCGTTGATCGTCGCTCACTACCGGACCTCCACGTGACCGGTAATCGCTGCGAGCGCCACTTCGTGGTCGTACGTTACAACTCGGACCTTCTCGCCCTCGCGTTCCAACCGATGCAATCGAAACTCCTCGGGATCATCGGCGAATGCCTCAACCGCGGCACTGACGCATTCCCAGCTGTGCGTTGTGGCGAAGACCTGAACGGTCGCCTGGCGAGAGGCGTTGTCGATTGCCCGCCAGGCAGCCGACAGACTGCGGGCATAGATACCATCTTCGATTTCGTCGATGAGCGCCAAACCGTTCCGGGCATTGAGAATCGAGAGTAGGGCCTCCGAGAGCCGCATCACGCCCCCACCGAGGAGATTGAGGAGCATTGGACGCGTTGAATCTGTCGAATGCGCCCGAATGAATGGGCGTTCTTCTTCAGTGATGTATCCTAACGAAAGACCAGTAAGGCGAGGGTCAAGACCTTGTAGGCTGCGGACAAGTAACTGACCTTGTCCGCTATCTTGCGCCGATGTAAATCGACCGGCTACCACTTCGATCGCAAGTCGCTTCCCCGAGGGCAAGTATGCGCCGACTCGCCCAAATTCGGCGGGTTGTGAAGGGCGCACCTTTCCAGGACCAACGAGCGCAATTGCCGTTTCGACCAATTGGCCATTGCTGCCGGGATGGAAACGGAAGCGAAGCGTGGTCGGAACAAAGAAAGGTTGACCGTTGAGGACAGCGGTCTCAGTGCCTTCCTGAGCGAGTAACACCTCGAGTTTCGTGGACTCTCCTTTTGTCGTTATGCCCTCGATCGCGATAATTCGGTCGATCTCCATGCTCCAAAACAGACCATGCCACAGTACCTCGGCGGTTCGGGGCAATGGCTCGTAGCCACGCGCGTTAGCGAGATCGATCGTGATGCTTGGGTTCCCGGGATCCTGAAACAGCCAGAGCGCTTCGAGCAATGACGTCTTGCCGACGTTGTTGGCGCCGACGATGAGGTTGACGCGGCCGAGGTCGTCGATGCGGAGGTCGGTCAGGCCACGAAAATTCTGGATGCGGATGCTCTTGTACATGATGTGCCGTCCTCGGCGTCACCTTCAGGTAACGAATGGTATCCAGATGGCAGCATGGAGCAATCGACGCCGCGCTGCAAGATGCCGCGGCCAGGCATTGGCAACGCCGTCGGCAAGCGAAGAACGGTAGCAGGTGTAAGATGAGGATGCACACGATCGGCCAGCAATGGCACATCCGGGCATGTCATCGTGAACAGATCGCCCGTTTCCGACCATCGCGCGGATGAGCCGGTCCCGATTGCGCCGGTAACGGCGTGGCCACGGGTGCTGGCGCCGCGGTTGCCCGCGCCGTTGACGCCGCTGGTCGGCCGAGAGGAGGAGATCGCACGGGTCGCGGCGCTGGTGCGCGATCCGGCTGTCCGCCCGCTGACCCTGACCGGGCCGGGCGGCGTTGGCAAGACGCGCCTGGCATTGCAGGTCGCTGCCGACGTCGCGGAGGAGTTCGCCGACGGGGTCGCCTTCGTCGAGCTTGCTGCCGTCCGCGATAGCGAACTCGTCGCTCCGACCATTGCCCAGACGCTTGGCGTCCGCTCCGCCGGTCGCCATCCGATTGATGCGCTCAAAACCGCTTTGCACGACCAGGAACTCTTGCTCGTGCTCGACAACTTCGAGCAGGTCATCGAAGCCGGCCCTCAGGTAACGGAGTTACTCGCGGCCTGCCCGCGCCTGACGGTGATCGTGACGAGCCGGTCGCTCCTCCACCTCGCCGGCGAGCGGCGATTTGCGGTCCCGCCGCTCGGGCTGCCCGATCCCGACGGGCTGGCGTCGGCGGAACAGATCGAGCGATCGGCCGCGGTGCGCTTGTTTGTCGAGCGGGCGCACGCGGTCAATCCCGATTTCGCGATGGTCGCCGCGGATGCGCCGGTCGTTGCGACGATTTGCGCGCGGCTCGATGGGCTGCCGTTGGCGATCGAGCTGGCGGCCAGCCGGTCCGCGCTGCTCACGTCGGCCGATCTGATCGATCGGCTGGACAATGGGCACCATATCCTGAAGGGTGGCGCGCGGGATGCACCGGTCCGCCAGCAGACGATGCGCAATGCCGTCGCCTGGTCCCACGATTTGCTCGATGCGGAGGAACAGGCGCTCTTCCGCCGCCTCGCCGTCTTCGCGGGGGGCTTCTCGCTGGAGGCCGCCGAAGCCGTCGTGGCGGAAGGCGGAAGGCGGAAGGCGGATGTGTCGTCGTCCTCGCCCGCCTTCCGCCTTCCGCCTTCCGCCTCCGTCTTGGACGGTCTCGCTTCCCTTGTCGAAAAGAGCCTGATCCAGCGTGTCGAAAAAGGGCATGGGGTGGCGCTCTTGGCGATGCTGGAGACGATCCGGGAATACGCGGCGGATCGCCTTGCCGCCAGCGGCGAGGAGGTGGCGCTGCGGCGGAGACACGCCGCCTACTTCCTCGGCCTGGCCGAACGGTACGCGTTCGCCGATCTCCTGCCGGATGACGAGCGGGCGATCGCCCGCTTGGAGGCCGAACATCCCAATCTGCGCGCGGCGTTGGCGTGGTTCGCGGCGACGGGGCAGGCTGAGCACCTTCTTCGGCTGACCGCCGCGCTCGGCCGCTACTGGTCCGGCCAGGGGTACTACCGCGAAGGCCGCGATTGGCTGGAACGCGCGCTGTCGGTCGGCGGGGGTGCGCCGACGCGGGTCCGCGCGCGGGCCCTGGTCCTGTGCGGCATCATCGCGCTGTTCCAGGGCGCGGAGTCCGAAGCGAATGAGCGCCTGACGACGGGGCTGTCGCTCTCCCGGAGCCACGACGATGCCGTCCACGCGGCCCAGGCGCTGATCGGACTCGGCGCGCTGGCCATGGATCAGGGCGACGACCTGCGCGCGACGGCGTTCCTCGAGGAGGCGATCGCGGAGGCCGAGGCGATCGCCGACCAACGGCTGGCGGCGATCATGGCGGGGCGCGCGTTCGACAATCTCGGCGTCGCGGCGCGGATGCAGGGCGACTTGGCGTTGGCGGCGGCGCGGCATGAGGAAGCGTTGCGCCGCGACCGGGCAACGGGATACGTCGTCGGAATCGTCATCGACGTGGGGGATCTGGGCGATGTAGCACGGGATCAGGGCGACTACGGGCGTGCGATGACGTACTACCGGGAAGCATTGAGCCTCGTCGATGAGCGCGTTGGCACGCGGTCGGTCACTGAGCAGATCGAGGGGGTGGCCGTCGTGGCGGCCGCGGTGGGGCAGCCGGCGCGCGCCGCCAGGTTATTCGGGGCGGTCGAAGCGCTACGCGGGCGGGCCGGACTAAGCTTCCGGTTTCCGGCCGACCAGATCGCCCACGAACGCGGTGTGGCCGCCACGCGCGCGGCGCTCGGGGAACAGGCATTCGCCGCGGCCTGGGCCGCCGGCCGCGCATTGTCTCGCGACGAGGCGATGGCCGAAGCGTTGGAACCGTTCGCATTGAGCGGCGATGTCCGCCCCGCCAACTTGACGAGGCGGGAACTGGAGGTCCTGCGCCTCCTCGTCGCCGGCCACACCGACCGCGAGATCGCCGACGTGCTCTTCATCGGGCGGCGCACCGTCGAGGGGCACGTCGCCCGCGTCTTCGACAAGTTGGGCGTGCGCACGCGCGCGGCGGCAGTGGCCGTGGCGCTGGCGGCCGGCCTGGTCGAGGTTCCGGCGGCTCCTGCCCCGTCGCCGGAGGGGCGGTAGGCCGGTACCCCGTAGGTCCAGACCAAAAACCCGTAGTCCCCGCGGATGCATACGCGTAGAACTACGCGTATGCATCCGTAAGGACTACGGGGTTTTGGTCTGGACCCACGGGGTACCGGCCTACCGCCCCTCCGGCGACGGGGCAGGAGCCGCCGGAACCTCGACCAGGCCGGCCGCCAGCGCCGCGGCCACCGCGGCGGCGCGGGTG
>JBOGUF010000143.1:0-10541 GCA_050696075.1 Thermomicrobiales bacterium | reverse complement strand
GATGAGCTGGCTGTACTGCGACCCAAAGTCGAGCACCACGACCGCATCGACCGGCGTGCCGATCGCCTGATCCTGACCGAGGAGATGGGCCGACTCGGCGATTGGCGGCTCGGTAGTCTGCACCTGGCCTTCGGTCGGGTCGATCGTTGCGGTCGGCACGGTGGTCGCCTGCTGCTCGGCCACGGGCGGTCTACTCCTTGTGAGTGACAGACGAGCGTCCTGCTAGGTTCATTCTACCCGTCGGGGTCGTCCTCCCCCAGGTAGACATAGGATCGGTCGAAAGTCCACTCCGGGATCGCTTCGATCTCGACGTCGAGATGGGGGTGGAGGGGGTCGATCCGTTTGGTGAGGTGCAGGTCGACGACCATGCGATCGTCGAGATCGAGCGCGTGGCAGAGGGCGTCGAGCGCGATCTTGAGGCCGCCGTCGAGGTCGCGGCGGTGCGGCGTCTCGAAATAGAATGTGAGATAGACGCCGAGGAAGGCGCCGCGCAGGGCGTCTTCGGCTTCCGGGGTCACGACCCGCTCCGTCCGCGCCCGCTCGACCAGCTTGGCGACGTCGCGGTTGAACGCCTGCGCTACCTGGCTGAGCACGCGCCGCTTGCCGACCGTGACGTACTGGTTGTTGACGCCCGGCGGCAAGGGGAGGGTCAGCCGAACTGTCGTCGCCTGCTGAGCATCGGTCATGTCCGTGGATACCTGAGTATCTTACCAAGGCGGTCGTCATCGCTGCCGAAGCGGCGGCGCGATACGGTATGATTACACCATCCGCGTCAACCAGCGCGGCGACTGCCAGGGCTGCTCCCGGCGGTCGTGGGTTTGTCCGACCAAAGGAGCTCCCGATTAGTACCGGCCTCTCGCTCTTCGCCGTTATCTTTCTTGTGCTTGCCAACGGCTTCTTCGTCGCCACCGAGTTCTCCCTCGTCTCGGTCCGACGGACCCGCATGCAGCAATTGGCGTCCGAGGGCAGTCGATCCGCGCGCGCGGTCCTGGACCGGCTCGACCATCTCGACACCTACATCGCCGCCACCCAACTCGGCATCACGATCTCCAGTATCGGCCTGGGATGGATCGGCAAGCCGGCCTTGGCTCACCTGATCGAGCCCATGATTGACCAGATCCCATTCATCTCGGAAGGCACCCGCGATGCCGCTAGGGACACCATTGCTTTCGCCATCGCCTTCTCGATTGTGACCGCCCTGCACATTGTCTTCGGCGAGCTCGCGCCGAAGAGTATTGCCCTGCAGCGGTCGGAGGCGACCTCCCTCGTCGTCGCGGCGCCGATCTACTGGTTCAACTTGATCTTCCGGCCCGTGATCAGCGTCCTCAACGGCGTCGGCAACTGGGTTGTCCGGCAATTCGGCGTCCAGCCCGCCGCCGGCCACGCGCTGGTGCAGTCGGCCGCGGAGCTCAGGCTTTCCATCGACGCCAGCCGGCAGGCGGGGCTTGTCGAGCAAGCGGCGCACGACCTAGTCAATCGGGCCTTTACGTTTACGGAGCTCGAGGTGCGGCACGCTATGGTGCCGCGGACGGAGATGGTGGCGGTGCCGATCGACGCTTCCCTCGACGACGTGCTGGGGGTCGCGGCCGACTCCAGCCACATGCGATTGCCGGTCTATGAGAATAACACGGACCACATCGTCGGCATCGTCTTCGTCAAGCGCTTGCTGCCGCTGCTGCGGGAGAGTCACGAGGCGGGCGAGTCTGCCTTCCACCTGCGGGACTACGTGACCGAGGCGATCGTGGTGCCGGAAACGGTGCCGGCGGCGGACGTGCTCAATCGTCTGCGCCTGGCCGGAACCCAGATTGCCGTCGTGATCGACGAGTACGGTGGGACGGCCGGCGTCGTGACGCTGGAAGACCTCGTGGAGCGCCTGGTCGGCGAAATCGATGACGAGTCCCGGATGGTTGGCGAAGCGGAGCGCCATGCGGTCGCGGACGTCGACCTCATCGACGGTCTGATGGGGATTGGCGAAGCGCGGGAGCGTTTCGCCTTGGAACTCTCCGAGGACCACTACAACGTCGAGACGGTCGGCGGCTACGTCTTCAGCGCGTTGGCGCGGCGACCCGAGCTCGGCGACGAAGTCAGCCTCCCCGGTGGACGGGTGCTGCGGGTCGAAGAGTTGGACGGCCTACGAATTGCGCGCCTACGGGTGCTGACGAAACCGACACCGCCGCCGTCGACGCCGCCCGGTGGCGAGGACTCGCGCATCGGTCTTGCCACGGATCAGAAACCGTTGCCTCAGGCGGACTGACCGGCCTGGGGCGGATCGCGCTGGCTGGAGTCGGCATCAGCCTTTGTAGCGTCCCAATTGTCCGATTGTTTCAGACCTCATGCCAACCGCGGCGCGGATTCCAAGCGAACGCGCGACTGTCAAGTTCCGCATCGGTTGAGAGGTGGCTGAGGAAGGAATGAATCACCTGTGCCAGGCGGGGAACGTCATAACCCTGTGCAGAGTGAATGAGCAGAATACCCCGGTGATTTGGGGTCGATCTGAGATCCCAGGCATCCGACCAAGCGTGCCAGGCCTGATGGAGCAGGAGATAATCGCTCGTGTTGTACGTGACGAAGGCACGTCCGAATCCGATGGCCACCAGAAGCTGGTGCGGATCATCAAGCCCCTTGTGGTCCCGGTTGGCGCTGAGTACGTCGATGCCCAAGTTCGAAAGAGCGTCCGCGAGCCGTTCGGTGACGTCCTCGTCGAGGTAGAGCGAAATCACCTGTTACGCGACGGCGGCGGCGTTAATTGCAAGGCGCGTGTCGATCGCGGCGCGGTGCTCGTGGTAGTACGCCAGCGCAGTCGTGATGGCTGTCACGGGGACGCGGAAGTCTTCTGCAGCTTGGGCGATCGTCTCGGTGGAGACTTCGCTGCCAAGCGCGTGCAAGTGTCCAATGATGGCCCACACGGCGATGCCATGGCGCGCGAGTCTCGCGCGATCCACGCCTGGCCTGTGCCGGTCGGGAACGATCTCCTCTCGCCAGTTCAGAGGCAAGGGCTGACCATGAAGCACCTTCACAGCACCGTTTTGCGCGTTGGCCATTGACTGTGAACGACTCTTCATTGAAGCCATACGCCATTTACTCTCGTCCGATTCGTAGGCGCAGCACGCTTCGCCTGGATAAGTGTACGCGGCGTGACGTTGGCCAGCAACGAGGAATCTTCGAATGATTCGAAGTCAATGGCCGCCACGTCGATCAGGTGTAGACGCCGAAGTCGGCGGCGTTGGCGCGCATGCGGGCGTCGATCGCGTCACGATGCTGATAGTAGAAAGCGACGGCGGCTCTGACGGCCTCTTGCGGCGGATCATATTCCTCAGCCACACGAGCTAGGTCCTGGTGCGCTGTGTTGAGCGCATCGATGAGAATCCAGACCGAATATCCATACGCCGCGATTCGTGCGTCGCCTGGGCCGTATTGGTGCGGATGGGCCTCGATATAGCGCGATTATGGCATCGTCGGAGAGCATCAGTCCCCTATCGTTGACTGGCGATCTGAGCGCCCCGCGCACGGTCGAGTAACTCGGATCCCCGCGCAATCACCTCCGTGATCTCTTCCGTTGTTCCGCCACTCAGCGCCAGCGACAGCACCGCCGAGTCCTCATACTTCTCCGCGGCCCGCCGGACAACCGAGAGCGCTTCCTCCTCGGTGTGATAGAAGCCGACGACGCTGTCGGCTTCGACATCCATCAACTCAAAGAGCGTCAACATGGGACACCTCCTCTACGAGGGTCAGAGTGCCCACAACGACGTTATCCCACCCGCCGGCGGGCGGTGATGACGCCGGTGTTCATGCCGACGAGATTGAGGCCGCCGAAGAAGCGGGCGTGCTCGATCTTGACGCATCGGTCCTGGACGAACTCGAGGCCGGCGGCGCGGGCGATGCGGCCCGCCTCGTCGTTGATGACGCCGAGTTGGAGCCAGAGGGCCTTCGCGCCGATTTTGACCGCCTCCGTGGCGACGGCCGGGGTTTCGGAGGGGCGGCGGAAGACGTCGACGATCTCGACCGGTCGGGGGATCTCGGAGAGCGCGGCATAGACCGGTTGGCCGAGGATCGTCTGCCCGGCGTAGCGGGGATTGACGGGGATGACGTCGTACCCCTCGGCCAGCATGTAGATGGCGGCGAAGGCGCTCGGCCGCATCTCGTCAGCCGAGAGTCCGACCATGGCGATCGTGCGGTACGTCGTCAGGATGCGTAGCCGCTCGAAGGCGCCGGCCGTCGCCCGGACCGTTGCGTTTTCCCGTATCTCGGCCGTGCCGGCAATCTCCACGGACTTTCCTCCGATTCGCGTCCGTTTCCTCACCAACACTGTACCACCGCGTGCTACAGATCGGAGTTGACAACTGCTCGGTTGCCCACGTAGGGTATCGACTCCTTCACGGTGGAACGTGCGGCGCCGGATGCGCCGCTGGCTAAACTGTTCAGCGTCGGGAGGTGACGCGAACACACGGTCCCAGTTTCCGCGATCGTGATCGTTTGCCAGTCCCGGCGTCATGACCGGGGGCGGCGAGTTGGTCGACACCGGCCGCAATGCGGCCCGGCGTCTCGCATGTCAAGGAGAATGCCAGATGAGCGGCGAATGCCTCAGCCAGTTTCTCGACGAGGCCCGTCGGTTGCGGTACTCGCGCCGGACGGCGATCAAGCGGGCGGGCTTGCTTGGACTCTCGATCCCGGCTGTCGCCGCGGCGCTGCCCACACCACGCCGGGTGGCCGCCCAGGAGAAGGTGACGGTCAACTGGTTCGCCGCGCGCGACACGACCGGCTTCTCGCCGCAACAGGTCGAGGCCTTTAACGCCGAACACCCCTCCATCGAGATCAGCTACCAGGAGCAAGGCGCGACCACGACGGACTTGCATGACAAGTTCGTCACCATTGCGACGGCGCAGGATTCATCGGCCGACATCGTCTCGATGGACGTGCCGTTTGTGCCGGAGTTCGCGGCGGCCGGGTGGACGATCCCGGTCGAGGAGCTGCTGCCGGCCGAGGAGCGCGAGGCGTTCTTCGCCGGCACGATCGAAGGCGCGACCTACGACGGCCAACTCTACGCCGTGCCTTGGTACAACAACGGTCCCGGCCTCTTCTACCGCAAAGACCTGCTGGACGGCGCCGGCATCGCGGCGCCGACGAGCTACGACGAACTCCTCGCCGCCTGCCTGGAATTGCAGACCGCCGACGTCAACGGCTTCATTTTCCAGGCCGCGCAGACCGAGGGCGGCATGATTAGCTGGCTGGAATACCTCTGGGGCTACGGCGGCGAGCTCGTCGACGACGAGATGAAGGTGGTGGTCGACGAGGGGAGCGCCGGTGTCGATTCGATGCAGCGCCTGGTCGACTTCATCTACAACGACCAGATCTCGCCGGAAGCGACCTTGACTATGGCGACGGGCGCCGACGCCCAGAACGTGTTCGTCGACGGCCGCGCCGTCTTCTTGCGGATGTGGATGACCTCCGCCAACGCGATGGAGGCTGAGGAGTCCAACATCAAAGGGATGTGGGACGTGACGACGCTGCCATCGCAGGACGGCGCCAACGCCGGGCCCGGCTGTTTGGGCACTTGGAACCTCGGCATCTCCGCCTTCTCCGAGCGGCAGGAGGAGGCGGCCGAGGTTATCCGATGGTTCACGTCAGTCGAGCAGCAGACGACACGATATCTGAGCAACGGCAACCTGCCCGCGCGGGCGGCCGTCTTCGACGACGCGGAGGTGAACGAGACCTACGCCTACGTCGACCGGCTTCGGTCCGCCTTCGAGGCGCTCAAGCCGCGGCCGGTGACGCCGTTTTACAGCCAGATGTCGGCCGACGCCCTCCAACCGAACTTCGGCGCCGCGATCACCCGTCAGAAAGAGCCAGATCAGGCGATTGCCGACATGGCCGAGGCGATGCGGGGGATTCTCGGACAGTAGACGCAGGGCGGGAGGCGGAAGGCGGGAGACGGACGTAGCGCCGTCGTCATCCGCCTTCCGCCTTCTGCCTCCCGCCGCAAGGGAGGGTGTATGGCGAGCATCGAGCGGGCCGCGCTGGTTGCCGTGGGCGCCGTCCGGCGGCGGCGGTGGTCGTCGCAGGAGCGGTCGGAGGCGCTTTTCGCCTTCTGGTTGATCCTGCCGGCGATGCTGACGATTGGGCTGATCGCCTTTCTGCCGCTGGGGCGGGCGATCTACCTGAGCCTGTTCGACATCAACCTGCGCTTCGCCAACACGCCGCGCACCTTCGAGGGGCTGGGGAACTATTGGGCGATCCTGCAGGACGATCGGTTCTACAACGCTCTGAAGGTGACCAGTTCGCTTGCCGGCGTGACGGTCGCCGCCGAGTTGGTGCTCGGCATGGTGATCGCGCTGGTGATCAACCGCTGGTTTCCAGGCCGAGGGATGGTGCGGGCGGCGGTGCTGATCCCGTGGGCGTTGACGACTGTCGTCGCGGCCAAGATGTGGCAGCTCATCTACCAGGCCGAATATGGGCTGCTGAACCGCATTCTCAACGACTTGGGCATCATCGAGGGGTACAAACCCTGGATCGCCAGCCCTGACTTCGCATTTTGGGCGATGGTCGGGGCCGACGTCTGGAAGACGACGCCCTTCGTCGCGCTGCTGCTCCTGGCCGGTTTGCAGCTCATCCCCGGTGACCTGCACGAGGCGTCGGCGATCGACGGCGCCGGCGCCTGGCAGACCTTCTGGCGGGTGACGCTGCCGCTGCTCAAGCCGACGATCCTGGTGGCGCTGCTCTTCCGGCTCATTGATGCCGCCCGCATGTTCGATCTACCGTTTGTCCTCACTGGCGGCGGACCGGGGTTTCAGACGGAGACGCTCACGCTCTATACCTATCGCACGCTCTTCCAGAACCTCTCGTTTGGCATGGGCTCGGCGTTGGCCGTCTCGATCTTTCTTATGGTGCTGATGGTCTCGTTCGTCTTCATCAAGATCCTGGGCGCGCCGGCCGGCGGGGGAGGGGCGCGATGACGGCGCGAGAGACACCGGCGCGGCTCAGCTTGCCGGTCGCGACGCGCGCGCGGGAAGCGGCTCATCGCCGCAAACAGGTCGCCGATACGGGGCGTGGGGCGCTCTTCTATCTGCTCGTCGTGGCGATCGTCGGCTTCTGCGTCGCGCCGTTCGCCTGGACGACAATCACGTCGTTGAAGAGTCTGAGCACGATCTACGACGCGCCGACCAGTTTCATCCCGCGGCCGTTGACGTTCGAGCACTGGGAAACGGTGTTGACCCTGCCGCGCTTCACGCGGGCGCTCCTCAACAGCGCGATCATTGCTTCGAGCGCAACCGCGCTCTCGCTGCTCGTTGGCTCGGTCTGCGCTTACGCGCTGGCGCGGTTGCACTTCCCCGGAAAGAACGTCGTCTTGGCGGTCGTCCTCGCCGTGGCGATGTTCCCCGGCATCGCCATCGTCAGCCCGCTCTACCTCCAGTTTCGCGACTGGGGGTTGATCAACCACAAGCTTTCGCTGATCTTCCCCTACGTCACCTTCACCTTACCGATCTGCATCTGGACGCTCAACGCGTTCTTCCGCGACTTGCCCTTGGAGTTGGAAGAGGCGGCGCGGGTGGACGGCGCGACGCGACTGAAGGTCTACCTCCAGATCGTGGTGCCCCTCGCCGCGCCGGGGGTCTTCACGACCGCCATCCTGCTCTTCATCCACGCCTGGAACGAGTTCCTCTTCGCCCGCACCTTCATGAGCGTGCAGGACCAGTACACGGCGCCGGTCGCGGTGGCGCAGTTCGAGGGGGCCGACATCGCCGCCGCCACGCCCTGGGGCGAAATCTCCGCCGCCGCGGTGGCGACGACGTTGCCGCTGGTCATCCTGGTCCTCGTCTTCCAGCGCCGGATCATCTCCGGCTTGACGGCGGGGGCGGTCAAGGGATAATCGCGGCGTGCGGTGGGTATTCGGCATTGTCGCCCCGGCGGCCGGCGCCACAAACCGGTCGCCGGGGCGACGTGCGTTGTGTGATGTGGTGTGGCGACGATGGAGAATGGTGCGGGCGCCCGATTCGCGGGCAGGGTGGCGCTGGTGACCGGCGCGGGGTCGGGGATCGGGCGCGCGACGGCGCTATTGCTAGCGCGGGACGGGGCGCGGATTGCCGCCCTTGCCCGGACGCCGGGGCGGGTGCAAGAGACGGTCGACGAGATCGTCGCGGCCGGGGGCGAGGCATTTCCACTCGTCGCCGACGTCGGCCGGCCGGAGCAGATAGAGCCGGCGGTGCGGGAGGCGGCCGAACGCTGGGGGAGGCTCGACGTCGTTGTCGCCAACGCGGGGGCGAACGGCGTCTGGGCATCGCTGGAAGACCTGACGCCGGAGGAGTGGGATCAGACGCTGCGGCTCAATCTGACGGGCACGTTCCTGACCGTCAAATATGCCGCGCCCTACCTGAAGCGGCGGGGCGGCGCGGTGGTGGTCGTCTCCTCGGTCAATGGCACGAGAATCTTCAGCAACACCGGCGCGACGGCCTACTCCTGCTCGAAGGCGGGGCAGTTGGTCTTCGCCAAGATGGTCGCGCTCGAACTAGCGCCGCATCGCGTGCGAGTCAATGTCGTCTGTCCCGGCGCGATCAAGACCAACATCCACGAGACGACCGTGCCGCGCAACCTCGACCAGATCCGGATGCCGGTCGAGTTCCCGAAGGGGTGGCATCCGCTCGCTGGCGCCTACGGCGAGGCGGAGCAGGTCGCCCGGCTGATCCGTTTCCTCGTCTCTGACGACGCCGACCACATCACCGGCAGCGAGATGTGGATCGACGGGGCGGAGTCGCTGCTGCGGGGATGAAGCGACGGACGAACGGAGAGCAAGAACGACGTGGGAAACCGGCCGGCATTCCGCTCGGACGGGCGTTGATCATCCGACCGGGGATCGCCAACGACGATCTGAGGGAGATGGTTGCCGTGGCGAGCCGGGTCCACGGCGATGGTGAGTTACCGACGATCCCAATGCTGCTTTCCGGATCGTTCACCACCGTTCGTGGGCGACCGGTCGATGGATTCTTCCGTGTCGTGGAGGCCGTGGACCAATCGATCGCTCCAGCCTCAATCCATTTGCGGAGCGAAGCGCACAATCTCCAGTTTGTTGCGCTTCACGAGATTGGACACATTCTCGATGCGAGCGGTCTGCCTGGAACTGGTTACTCATCTGAGGCAGATCCGGCGCTTGCGGGATGGCAACGGGCCGTGGTACGGAGCCGTGCTTATCGGGAGTTGGAAGCGCTGGCCTTATCGAGAGACCCGGCGGTGTCGGGCCGCGCGGCGGTCCTGCTTCCGAACGTGGAACTCTGGGCGCGAAGTTACGCTCAATTCGTCATCGTTCGCGGCGGCAATGAGCCGCTGGGGGCGAGTCTAGACGTGTTTCGTCGGCGAGAGCCAGACGATCTATCCTTTCCTCGTCAATGGGACGACGACGATTATTGGGCGATCGAGTCGGAAATCGACGAGTTGTTTCGGAGGCTCGGATGGATCGCGTAACTTCCACCACCAGGTTCGAGATTGAAGTCGAAGACGTGATGCACAAATCCGGCGTCGACCGCGCTGAGGCTGGTGTCATTGTTGGCAATATGCAGGGAGATCTCACCAACGACATCGACGTCGTCGATTCCCATCCTTCAAACGACGTACCTCAACGCCGCCGGACCCTGCGCGAGGTGATGTCCGAGCTTGGGGAACTTGACGACGCCGAGAGCTGAACATCCGCCCCCCGATTGCCAACGTCGATAGCAAAGCCCATCCAGCGACTCCGCGCGAATTGTGATGATTTGTTAATCATCCGTTGCGGGATGTATTCCTCCCCATGCCTTCGACCTCTTGTTAAGTGACAGTCGGTTTGACGTCGCGTCGTCGACCGGGTGTCCGCGATCCGAACCCGAGGCCAGCGCCGTCCGCGGGGGGCGGGCTGCCAGAGCCGGGCCGGCGGACCGCGAATCTCAGCGGGGGATCGCTGAATCGCGGAACGAAACAGGAGGCATCTCCATGATGCGGAACATGAAACCAGTCGCCCGACTCCTGATGGTGTTCGGGCTCACCTTAGCGCTGTTGGGCACGCCGCTGATCGCGTCTGGCGCGCTGCCGGGCGGATCGCCGGCGCAGTCCAGTTGGCAGGTATTCCAAGGCGACGACGATGATGACGATGACGGCGAGCGGGATCGCGTCATGGGCGAGATCCGCGCGACCGTGCGCGAAGTCGACGATGCCGCCGTTCGCATGCGCCTGCTGATATTGATCAGTCAGCTTGAGCGCGAGGCGGCCGATGACGACGATGACGACGGCATAGGTGGCAGTCGCCCTGACGACGACGATGACGACGCGGGCGGCAACCGCCCCGATAGCGACGACGATGATGATGACGCCGGAAACGGCGCGGGCGACCGGGACGACGATGACGGCGCGGTCGCGCCGGCTCCGCCGCTTCCGCCGCCCCCTCCTGCCCCGAGCGGCGGCGGGACCGGGGGTGACTGGGACGATGACGACGGCGGCGGAGACAGCGACGACTAGCTGACCGTTGCCGGTGCAACGGCTCATTCCATCCCTCCTTTCGAACGCAACGCCGCCGGGCCATAACC